>JAJZYT010000017.1 GCA_021797915.1 Thermoplasmata archaeon
GCAGAACTGGCGAATCGAGAACACGGAAGATGTGGACCGGGTCTTTAGGAGTGCCTTCGAGGTTTCGTTAAGTGGAAGATATGGACCGGTGCATATCGATTTCCCGAGTGATGTACAGAAAAATGATCTTCGTACCCCAATAACCATATTCAGCGTAGAAAAGATTCCTCGGATTTAAGAAATTTGACATCTGCTGTTGGGATGCTGGAAAACCTATGGGAAGCAGAATTTACAGGAAGATGTACGATTTTTATACTTTACGCCAGGAGGAATTTATGGACCACTACCACAAGAGGAGCAATGTAGAGTCAACAAATTCAATGATAAAATCAAAGTTTACTGACATCATAAGAAGCAAAAACGGCATAGCCCAGATCAACGAAGTACTTCTGAAAGTACTATGCCACAACATTGTGGTTCTGATCCAAAGCATGTATGAATTGGGAATTGAACCTGAATTTCTAAATTAAATTTAAAGGTCTATTCTTTCATTAACAATCTCGTAATCACATTTCGAGCAACCGATTCGCATATTTGCATATGTAGGGGAAGGGTCATCTTCCGTTCCGCCTCCTGATGTTTGAGTCTTTTTGATTTTAGCGCCACATTTAGGGCAAATCTCTAACGCAAGAAAAGCATCCCTCCTACCATAAACGTAGTAGAAGAGACCAGCTAGGTTGACTAAACCTATCAGTGATTTATTTTCGATCTTTTTGGATGAGATAAGAATATTCAGGTTATCGTCAACAAGTTTCAGTCTTTGAGTAAAATCTTGAATGCTAAAGCCATTTATTTGTTGAGTTTCTTCATTCTCATTAAGGGGCAAAGAATCATTCGAAATGTATCTTGCCTCTCTTAGAAGAATAGCCGCCATTTCGTAAACATCTGATCCAGCAATGGATGTTTTGACCTCCTTCAGATAAGTATCAATGATTTTGTCCAAGGTTTCGATAATATTTTCAGCTTTTTCTCTAAATTTATCGACCCTTAGCAGAAGCTTTGCCGCGGGGTCATAGTTCTCGCTGTGATCTATTTCAAATCTTGCTTTCTGAAATGCGGCTATATCACCGTCAAATTGCCTTAGTGATCCCGATTCAATTTTTAACAGCCTGCAACTTATAATTATCTGGTCCCACCTCTTCTCTAAACTTAGACCAATTATTGGGTCTTTTTTATTATCTTCCTTGGGCTTTTGTATTACCTGCCCCGTCACTTCGAAGAAATGATAAAGGATGTGTTGAATTGTGTCATATTCTGTTTTTACATATGCTCGTCTTTCCAAAAGATTCTCAAGCGGTTGCAGTTTTGTAAGTGATTTGATGGCTTCTTCCAAAGGGTATTTGGAGGATTTATCAACCCCTTCCATAGGAAATAATTCTACTCTCGTATATCTTCTTTCTTAGAAGGAGATTTCAGTAAATATAATAAAACAACGGAATCTTTAAAAAACTACAAAGCAAATGGCTTCTTGTTTCATAGAATAAAAATACAAAATGGATAATTAAAGTACAAAATTTAAATTAAAATACAAAGCCATCGGGCTAGCAAAATATTAATACTTGTCTGACAATTATCATACAGATGTCAGATGAGTAAGAAATTTGAGATAATCGCTGAAGAACATTTCTTTGAGAGATTGGGATCAATTGCTGGGGAAGAAGAGGACGTTAAGAGAATTGCGAGAGAAATACTGGAAGAAACTAATTTCTGAATTCCTCTCCTATTCCCGATATTCTTCTCTCTTGGTAAAAGCATTAATATTTTGGGTAATTAACGGACTCAGGGGCCGTAGCTTAGATTGGTTAGAGCACCCGGCTGATAACCGGGAGGTCGTCGGTCCAAATCCGATCGGCCCCATTGGAACTGATAGTCCGGTCCACCTCAGAGATGGTTTCCGATCATTTCTTTTTATCCTCTAGCCGGTTAAACAGGGCCTCCTGAAGTTGTTATTCTGTCCAACGCTTACACGGATGAACATGTTTCTGTTGTGCGAAGCGATTGTAGTTGGAAGGAGGCCCTTAAAAAGGGGTTATGTTTTGACCTTCTCATAAATCGAGAGCACCAAGATTCGTCAAGCTAACACGCAAGTGGTGGACCCGATCTTTCTGTAAGTTCTAGAAAGAAGCTCAGCTGAATTTAATCTTTTGATAATAATACCCCAGTGATAGGTATATGCTCCAGATGGATAGAAGAATTGCCTCTGACATTTCAAAGACAGACAGACCAATGTTATTAATTTTCAACGGCCCTAGATCTGCCAGAACTCCTGTCATTATGATGGCGAGAGATACAAGAGATAGGACTGTTGTGGAAATGAAAAACCGATTGTATCGATTTCTTATTGAGTATGTAAGAGCAATAGCCCCCAACGGGAATACGACAAAGTAAACAAGCGCCACCAGCCAGTGAACCAATAGATAAGTCTCGGTGAATACACCGACCAGTGCTAGGAATATCCCAGCTATTAGTATCATGATCGAGCCAAGTCTGGGTGCTTTGGACGAGTACAGGTACAGGATGAAGATCGTGTTCATCAGTCCTTCGAAAATCAAGGCCGAATTGAATATGTACCCGTACGGGTGGACGCCAAGATCGCTGAGTGCACTTACATTCCAAGTGAACCATGGAGAAAGTCTAATAGTTAAGAAGATCAAGACAATAGTTATCATAGGACCAAACAGGCCCGTTAAAACTACCTTTGATGGTCGCATTAAAGAAGGTAGTGCTGCGTATACTTGACCTTTACCTCATATTAACTGCGCCTAACCTTTTCATAAATTCAGGGTTCACTTCGCTTGGAATTCTGCCTCGAATTTCCTTCTTTCAGTCTCCTTTGCAGATCTTTTACCCAACACTTCCCTACCGAATACTATGGTTACGATTGCAGCAACAAAAGTTGCGGCGGCGATTACGAATGCATAGTAGAATGCAAGATGAGATGGAAGGATCTTGGTTATAGGATGCCCTCCGACATAGGCAATAGTGTAAGAGGCCGTGAACGTTGATAGAAGTGAGCCAGCTATTGGCGCACCTATTGCACTCCCTACACTCCTGAACGTTCCGTTCATTCCAGTTGCAAGGCCCATGTCCCTCGGATCAACCGTCAGGATGAGGAAGTTGATTACGGATGCGTTAATCATTGACAATCCTGCTCCGGTGACAAATTCCAACACTAACACCATATTATAAGATGGAACTAATGCCTGTAAGATGAACCCGATGGCAGTGACGACACTCCCCAGAACTGCAAACGGCTTCACTCCAACTTTAGAAATCAATTGACCGGTTATTGGCGCAAAAATGAGCATTCCTATCGCAAACGGCACGAGCGAAATTCCAGTGTTGAGAATTGACTTTCCAAGACCGTCTGGAATAGGCAACTCGAATCTATATGTCAGGGCCTGCATCGCAAGGAACATTCCAAGACCCGAAATTGTGATCGCAAGGTTTGTGACCATAACATTGCGTTGTGCAAGTAGTCTAAAGTTAAGAATTGCCTCTCCCCCCTTCCTTGCATATCGTGATTCGTATATCACTAGCGGAGCTATCAATATGGCTGATGTCGCAATCATCCCTATTATTTTAGTAGATGTCCAGCCCCAGACGGGACCCTGTGAAAGAGCGAATACAAACAAACCGAGGACTGAAGCCAAAAGGGCTGCACCCACATAATCGATCTTCACTCCTGGTCTCTTATATTTTGATTCTTTTATGAGTATTATAGCCACTATAGTGGCAATTATGACAAATGGAACTGCTGTGTGATATGTCCATCTCCATCCATAATCGTTTGACACGAACGATCCGAGTGGAAGGCTGATCGCAAATCCGGCTCCAAACATCGCGCTTATCAAAGCCTGAGCTTTCGGTATCATTTCCTTCGGAAATTCTTCCCTGATCAGACTCATACCTAGTGGAAGAATTGTAAGCCCAATTCCCTGTATGGCTCTAGACACAACCATGAATGTGAAGTTTGGAGAGAATCCAGTGACTGATACAAATATCGCATATACTATAAGGGAGACTGATAGAATCTTCTTCTTACCATAAATATCCCCAAGCTTTCCAACAACCGGTGTCAACGCCACACCACCAACCAGATAACTAGACAATACCAGACTGACCTGCGACACACTGACCCCGAACTCCGAAGCTATGCTCGGAAGGGATGGGGTAAGCATTCCCTCAACGTACATCACTATGATTACAATGAATGCAAGGAGTATCATGACTCGGTTCGTGTAATGCTTGTCGTATTCTACCTTTCCGTTTCCATTTTCGTACATCTTATTCACCTTTTAGATCAAGTTGCGAAATAGATCTGAGACCTTCTCTGATAGCATCGATGGAAGAGTTGAGTTTAGTAACCTCGTCGCCCTTCAGATCAACTGTGGCCTTTTGAAATACATCCTCAAGCTGCTTGTTCATGGAGTCCATGGTTTCCTTCCCACGCTTGGTCAGATGGACGAAGCAACTCCTTCTGTCTCCACCTTCTTTTTTCCTCTCAACATATCCATTCTTTTCCAGGTTATCAACGATCTTCGTGACCGTAGGTTTCGATACGCCAAGACTCAACGAACAATCGGTCAACTTCAAAGGACCTTTGCTGCTCACGTAGTACAGTACGAATAGGCCCGACTTAGTCAATCCTTCATTTCGGAGAACCCTCTGCCGCCAGACCATAACCTCATCGGTCATTCCCTTGAGATTGCCAATGAGCTTTGTACGCTCTTGTACCTCAGTTATGGTTGGGTTAAAATTTTTCACTCTCCCAAATGTATTCGATGTATATAGTTATTCGCTATAGCTAACAATTAGAAATTGTAAACAATTATTTGAAAGTATTTTCGAGTAGATTGAGGTTACCATAATTGCTATATTCTGGTCCGGCACAGAATATTGATTGGCATGCTAAACCCGCAAGAGAGACTGAGTTCAGATTGAATATTACATCACAAATTTGTGGTGTCTAACAGAGGACTGGAACCAATTGATGGTTCGTCCTCGTTTTGACTTTCCAATCTCATTTATTCTGTTTTGATTTATGGAACATCCCCACTAGGCATGGTCAATTGCTAATATTATCCCTCAGCTTTTCAAAAAACTTTCCAGCCTCCTCATAGTCACGATCCCGGATGATGTGCTTCAGGAGTTCCAGTCTGGAAGTTATCTTCTCGATCTGAACGATTGACTTGGGATTGAAGAGAATTTCTGAAAGGAGACCATCATCTTCTGAGAGGAGTCCCTTTGCCAACTCCATATGTTTCTTGAAATTGGTGCCTGGCACGGCTTTCGTGTCGACGCAAGCTGCAAAAACCATCGAGGAAGAAAATGGGAGAGTAAGTGAATATGCCATCATCGAGTCGTGTTCGTCGAAGGAAAATTCGTACACATTCAATCCCATTTCACGATATAGGTCACTGAATATTTTCTTCCCGGCCTCGTCAGATTCTCGAATAATTATTGAACTTTCCCTCACGGGAAGGCTCATATTTGCGTTTGTTGGCCCGAACATCGGGTGAGTGGATACGAATCTGTGTTTTGAATTTCGGTAATAATTTGGCAGATCTCCTTTTATAGACGATATGTCGGCAAGAATACACTCTTCGGGCAGGAAAGGAACTACTTCGTTGAATGCCTTTACAGTATTCTTGAGATTCACAGAATTGATCAGCAGATCTGGTTGGAACTCTTTTATTTCCCCCAGCGATGTTAGAATCCTACACCCTTTTGCCTCACTAGCTTTCTTCGAATCAATATCGTAAACCGCTACATCGTTTCCTTTCCGGAAGGACGTGGCCAGCCAAGACCCCATTTTGCCCATGCCCAGTACTACGATTTTCATTCTGACCAACTCCTATAGAAGCCCAATAATTTGAATCCTGAAGTCTGATTTCTTATCTTTTCAAGGACCGCATCAGCTTCTTCTCCAGGATATTGTATCGTGAAATCAATCAGGAATTTGGCTTTATCAGGCGACTCTCTTGAAGGAATGGATTCTATCATCGTTAGATTTATTCCTGCTTCGTTGAAGATCCTAAGAACAGAGGTCAATGCTCCAGCTTTGTCTGCGGTTGAGAATGTAATGGAACACTTATTTCCCTTTGATGGACCTCTCTCCCTTGACAAAACAAGAAATCTGGTGAAGTTTGATTTTGAATCTTCGATCTTGTCATCGATCACTTTCAGTCCATAGAGATCTGAACAAACCTCGTTTGCAATCGCTCCAGCCCCAATCGGTCTGTCTCTTCCTATCATTGCGGCAGCTCCTGCAGTATCGTAATACGGACGTGGCTCCAAACCGTTTCTTGCAAGAAAATTTCTGCACTGAGCAAGTGCCTGTGGATGAGAATAGACGACACTGATATCCTTGATGCCAACATTGGGGGGTGCCAACAGAGAATGATGAACCCGCACCAAGACCTCTCCAACAATATTGAGATTATTTTCTGTAACCAGGTGACTCACTGATGTTATTGCTCCTTCAGAAGAGTTTTCGATAGGAACCACTCCATAGTCAAGTTCGCCTTTCAAAACACCCTCAAAAACGTCAGAGAACTCAACGCATGGAACCGGGATGGTGGTGTCGCTATACATGGTGCATGCAATCTCCCCAAATGCCCCTCTTTCCCCCTGAAATCCGGACAATTTGAATTTCTTCCTCTGCAATCGCTTGGATTCCTCTATTATCTCACGGTAAATCTTTTCAGAAAATGTCGGAGATATCAACCGATCCCTCCTTGACCTCGCCCTATCGAGAATTTGTTCCTCTCTTTCTCTGTCCTCTATTCTATTCTTGACCCTACCTGCTCTTATTGAGAGCGACATCCTCCTGCTCAGGAGTCCTATAAGTTCCGAATCCATTTGATCTATCTTCTTTCTCATTTCTTCTAAGTTCATACTTTCACATCCTATGGTTTTCGATCAAGCCTCCGGCCATCATGATATCCGCAGTTGCAATGGCTGCCATTGCTTCTACTACCGGTGGTGCCCGTACCGCGATGCAGGGATCGTGCCTCCCTTTTACCGAAAATTTCAGGTCCTCAGACTTAGCAAAGTTGATAGTTTTCTGCTCCTTCGCAATGCTGGAGGTCGGCTTTATTGCCACTCGGAAAACTACCGGCATGCCATTACTGATTCCCCCGAGAATTCCACCTGCGTTGTTTGTTAGGGTGATGACTTCATTTCCGTTCATTGAAACAGGATCGTTGTTTTCACTTCCTCTCATCTCAGCTCCTTTAAAGCCCGAACCAAATTCTATTCCTTTTACTGCTGGTATCGCAAAAATTGCTTGAGAAATTGCAGCTTCCAAAGAGTGGAATAAGGGCTCTCCCACTCCTACAGGGAGACCGATGATCCTGCACTCTATTGTTCCACCAAGAGAGTCTCCATCTCTCCTAGCCATTTCAATTGAACTTTCCATTTTTCTGGCTGTCTCAACGTCAGTACACTTCACGGTGCTCTGAAATGAACAACGCTCGATCTCGGCATCGCTTGGATCAGCTCTGATCCGAACCTTTCCAATTTGGACAATGTGAGACATCACTCTTATCCCATTTACCTCAAGGATCTTCTTGACGATCGCACCCGCAGCAACGAAGCATGCCGTCATCCGTCCCGATAGAAATCCACCTCCCCTGTAGTCAAAAACGCTGCCATACTTTTGCCGTGCTGTGAAGTCAGCGTGGCCTGGTCTTATGAAGTTTTTGTTTTTTTCATAGATATCTGACTTCACGTCCATGTTTTTGATTTCGAGTCTGATTGTTTCACCAGTGGAGATCCCTTGATCCACACCGCCCAGGATTTCAACGTTGTCTGGTTCCCTCCTGAGAGTCGTGAGTGAGCTCGTGCTTTTCCTCTTATCCAGCTCCAACTGAACCCATTCTCCACTGAATTGAATTCCCTTCGGCACACCATCTAGAAATACTCCTATTCTCTTTCCATGGCTCTCTCCATAAACTCTCAGCTTGAGATTACTGCCAATGGAGTTACTTATGGTCATGACGTCACCTCCAAGTTTTCGGATGTGGTCGAAGAATTCAGGATATGACTTTTTGACAGCCGTGGGATTGCTTATCAGAGTCTCACCTCCACCAACCAGTCCTCCAATGCAGGCTGCCATTACCAATCGGTGGTCCTCAAAATCCAATGGATGTTGCGAATTTAGTGCTTTGTTCCCCTGAATTTCAAGTGCACCGTGCGAGTTGGTGATTCTGCATCCGAATGAATTTAGGAGAGTAATTATTGCTGAAATCCTGTCGCTCTCTTTCAGTCGTAGTCTCTCTACCCCTACGATCTTTGTGTTTCCGTCTGAAAGACTTGCAGCAATTGATAGGATTGGAACAAGATCTGGAATGTCGTTGCCTTCAATGATGCAACCTGAGAGAAGACTCTTCCTCACTGTGACCGAAGATTCAGTAATTTCTATTTTGGCTCCCATCCTCTCAAGGATCTCGACTATCCTCTTGTCCCCCTGTCTTGAGTCTCTTCTCAGATTGGTTACCGTGACTCCAGACTTTCCTCCCGAGAGTGCCCCAGCAACTAATATGAATGCAGACGAGGAGTAATCCCCTTCTACATTGAATTCAGTGCTGTGGTACCTCTGGTTCCCGTTCACCCTGAAACTTCGCATATCCTCCGATCTCTTGATTTCTATTCCGAATTTTTCAAGTACTTCAATTGTCAGCTCCACATAATCTCTTGACTCTAGATTAGAGGTAAGCGAAATCTCACTTTCACTTTTAAGCAGGGGAAGTGCAAACAATAGACCCGAAATGAATTGAGAGCTGATATCACCCCTCATCTCTATTTTCGTCCCACTTCCTCCGTTGGCCCCTCTTATCCTGAATGGGATCGTTCCTTTGTTTGTGATGAATTCGATACTCGGACCTAATTTTTCGAGTGAACTCAACAACTCTTCCATTGGTCTTCTCGAAAGCGACGTTCTACCTGTAAATTTGACATTCGCACCCATGGCTGCAACTATGGGTGCAAAGAACCTGAGGGTTGATCCTGACTCCCGACAATTGATTTCTGCAGGAATATCATTTGCATTTCCACTGATTCCTTTTATCACCATTTTCTCTTCGCTCTTGGTGAGAATCTTTGCACCGATTGCCTCGCATGCCTCAAGAGTTGCTTCCGTATCATCACATATCAGTGGATTATGGATGATGCTTATTCCATCTGCAAGGGCCGCACATATCAATGCCCTGTGCGTTTGACTCTTGGAAGGAGATGCAGTGACTTCCCCCTGAAGGACAGAAGGCCTCACCGCAATACTCACCGCATATTCCTTCATTCCACCACTTCCATTTTCTGTATGACTTCCCCTGCAACAGTTTCAATGCTCTTGTCGTCAGTCACAATTTCAATGTCTCTTGCAAGAAGGTAATATGGAGCCCTGCGCTCCATTTCGTTCAAAAGTTTGACTTTGTCAATTCCACCATTCTCTCCCTCCAGTAAAGGTCGAGAATATTCTGCTTTGACTCTAGAATAGATTGTGTCCGCATTTGCCTTTAGAAGGATGATAGATCCATGTTCCTTCATCTCCGAGACGTTTTCAAAATTGAGTACAGAACCGCCTCCAGGAGATACGACCAACCCGGATTCTCTGCAGGACTTTTCTATTTCGTCTCTCTCGATTCTTCGAAACTCTGGCTCTCCCAAGTTCTTAAAGATCTCACTTATTGAGAGTCCTGTTTGAGTTGAAATCTCGATATCTGTGTCGACAAATTTTCTTTTAAGAATCTCAGCAACCTTCGCACCTACGCTACTCTTACCTGTTCCCATGAACCCGACGAAGTAGATGTTTCTCCATTTACTGTCTCTATTCTTTATGAACCCATCATTGGCTGCCTTCAACATAACCTCTCTGTTCGGTTCAACTCCCATCCAGAGTTTGAAAGAGTTTGCTCCTTGGTTGACGAGCATTTTCAGACCATCAACCGTTCTGCAACCTATCTCCTTTGCATCGCTTATCAGGTCAGTAACCCCGTTTCCATAGACTGCGTCGAAAATAATCATCTTCTTCCTTAACAGCCTCTTGGGAACTGGAGTAAACCCCTTAGTCATTCCTAGTGGCGTACAGTTGCATATTAGATCCGCATCGTCTATTAGGGCCGCAAGATTATCTTCGACCATTTCCGTTCTCCCGAGAGTCAGCGTTTTCATACCTCGTTTCCCTAGTCCGTATGACAATGCTCTTCCTGCACCGCCCTTCCCGAGGATTACTGCTTTCTTGCCTTTCAAGTCATTGATCTCACTGAGCACCGCTTCTACTCCTCCCAAAATGTCCGTGTTGTACCCGGTCAGTTTGCCATTTTCATTGACTATTGTGTTGACTGCCCTGACTTCGCGAGCTGGAGCGTCTATCCCGTCAATGAATTTGATCACTTCCTCCTTGAACGGCATTGTGACGTTGATTCCCCTCACATTGAGCTCTCTCAAGGCGGAGATCGAGTTCTCCAACTCTCCGTCTCTAACAAGCATTGTCGTGTAAATTCCATTGATGCCTAGATCTCTGAAAGCTGCATTGTGCATGGCTGGTGAAAGGGAGTGATCTACTGGATTACCTAAGAGACAGAACAGATCCTTGTTCACGTCAATGCACCTATCATTTCCAGGGTCTTGCCGAAATCCATCTGACCTTCAGCAGTTTCCTCTCCATCTGACAAGGAGGCATAAGTGAAAGGAGCTCCTAAGACGGGAGCAACCACTCGAGTTATTTGACCCAACTTCCCCATGCCTATCACAATGAGGCCACTTTGATGCCCAAGGAGTCCCAACAGTCTGGCACTATCTGATAGACTGTTCGCTTTGCATGCTATCTTTATTATGTCCCCTCTATATCTTCTCGCCTTCTCAACGACCTTGTTTAGCACCCTGTCAGAAGGGGTCTCTTCGTAGTTGTGGTAAGATATTATGACCTTGCAACCCTTTTCCCGTGCCTTATTGACAATCAATTCCCTGTACCACTTCCTTGATTCTATCTCGACATCGACATAAGAGGCCCCGGCGTCGATAGCTTCTATCAATAATTCGGCTCTACCCTTTTCTGTCATATTTCCTGGCCTGCAAGTCGCTATCAGCTGAAGACGGAGTGAAAATATTTCTCTGACCTCCTCCCTCTTGAGTTTCATTCCGTCAAGTCGGATCTCTGCGAGTTTGAACATTCTGAGTTTTCTGATTGCTTCTGGAGTCGATGATGCTTTGAGACTTACACAAACGTTGGGGAGAGCGCTACTCTTCAAGTGCACACCCCCTCTATTGATTTCCTTAGGTCCTCTTTTTGAATCCTAACGATGGCAGAGTTACCGATTCCGTTGAGGAGGATCATGTTGACCGAGTCTCCTGCACTCTTTTTGTCAGAGGACATTGCACCAAAGACTTCTTCCACATCTGCGTCAATTCTTGTAGGCAGTCCGATTCTCTTAAGGAGTCCCTCCATCCTATCAAGTTCGTCCATTCCTAGCAATCCCTTTGAATTCGAAAGTCTGGACGCAGCTACCATCCCTACGCTCACGGCATATCCGTGGGGTATTCCCGTGACTTTTTCAATTGCGTGACCTAGTGTGTGGCCGAAATTTAACTTCATCCTTTCACCATTTTCCATCTCGTCTTGTCGTACAACATTCATCTTCACGGCTATCGCGGAGGAGACCGCGTGTTCAAGTTTCGACTCGTTCAAATCTAGGATTTCCTCACAATTGATTTCCACATATTCAAACAGGTTCTTATCGGAGATTGCACCACACTTGACAACTTCAGCCATTCCGGAAATTATCTGTTCCCTTGGAAGTGAATTCAGGAAGTTGAAATCTATCAAACAGAATTCCGGTTGCTTGATTATACCGATCATATTCTTCAGACCATGGAGATTAACTCCATTCTTTCCACCTAGACTGGCATCTACCTGGGAAAGCAGAGTGGTTGGCACAAATCCAAACCTGATTCCTCGCATATATGTCGAGGCGGCGAAACCAGTTACGTCAGTGACAAGTCCTCCACCCAAACCCACCACGTATGATGTCCTGTCCACCTTTTGTTCAAGGAAATATTCATAAATTCCTTCAACGGTACGGAGTGTCTTGGAACGCTCTCCGGTACCGATTTTTATGGTGCGAAAATCAGCAAGTTGATCTTTATACAGATCCCCAACTATCTTGTCAGTAACCACGACAAAATTATCCTTGCTTACCAGTTCCGGGAGTCTGTTAAACGAGCTTCCCATCAATATTCTGGAGTCACCAATTGCTGCAGTCTGACCCGAGGAGCTCATTTCAAATTCTCCATCGATTCTCTCAACATTCTTGTCTTCCTTACAAGCTCCGCAAACTGTGTCGGTATCAGTGCCTGATCCTTGTCGCTGAGGGCAACAGAAGGGTCTCTGTGTACTTCTATGATCAGCCCGTCTGCACCTGATGCTACTGAAGCCAGGCTCATGGGTTCAATTAAACTGACCTTGCCTGTTCCGTGCGATGGGTCAACAATGACAGGAAGGTGAGTCAGTTCTTTCAAGGCAGGTACTGCACTCAGATCTAGAGTGTTTCTGGTGTATGTCTCAAACGTTCTTATACCTCTTTCGCAGAGGACCACATTTGGATTTCCTTCGTTTAGAATATACTCTGCACTGCTAAGCCATTCCTCTATTGTTGAATTCATTCCCCTCTTAAGGAGGACCGGTTTGTTGACTTTTCCAACCTCCTTGAGAAGGGAAAAATTTTGCATGTTCCTTGCTCCGATCTGCAAGACATCAATGTATTCGCTGGCCCACCCTACGTCTCGGGTGTCCATAACTTCAGTCACTATTGGGAGACCTGTTTCGTCTTTTGCCTTTTCCAGAAGCTTAAGTCCTTTTAACCCCAGCCCCTGGAAAGAGTACGGAGAAGTCCTCGGTTTGAATGCCCCACCTCTAAGCATGTCCGCCCCTGCTTCCTTTACCTTTCTTGCCGTGTCGAGGAGTTGTTCTTCATTCTCAACACTACATGGACCTCCAATCACGACGAAGTCCTTTCCTATGCTCGACTTTCCAACTCTCACGAAGGTCCTTTCCTGACCGTTCAGAGACGCCAGTTTTACGTTCTTGTATACATTGTTCATTTCACTCAAAGCTCCCTAACTTGAAAATTCAATTTCCTTATCTCAGTCAAAAACAGCTGACTGGATTCAATTTCGGTTCCTTTGCATCGACGGGCAAGATTATCTGACCCAGATTCGACTTCCGGTTTGTAATTGTTGGAGAGCGGCTTCTCGACTTGGTCCGTATCTCGAGTAACCCTGCCACAAAAAACGCGAAATGCGAAGCGGACTCTAGTTATGAATATCTCAAAATTCATAAAATTACACCTCACAGTCTGAGAGAGCTATCAGTAACTAAATGCTGAAAAAAGGCACGGAATAGTCAAAATCCGTAGGTTGCTCTCTTCCATGGGTACCGGATTGTATATGGGGGAAATACTTAAGCATTGCTGAACGGTCAATTGAGTCTGCTCATAGTTAATCCAACAAACGCTGAAATGTTCACGGAGATCTAGCCAATAGTTTGGAGCGATCCAGACACTCATAGAAAAATTGTTCGTAAGGACACGAATTCCTAATCTAGGAAATTTAAATAACGCATTGTTCATCACTTTATGTTGACACATCAACCCAGCGATCCCGCTACAATACCGAAAAGGATGTTTCCGAAAATTCAAAGATATTACATGTTTGGAATGATCATTATGCTTTTTGGCCTAATACTGACAGTTTTAGGAACAGAGTTAGTGGGTCTAATTTTCATAATCGTTGGTTTCGTTATTGGCATATTGAGTAGAATTTTCCGGAAGCCGTCACCATCAATCAGTAATCAACAGGGTTCGGTCGAGAAAGTTGTACAACCTCTTCCCAATTCCAAACAAAGCGAGACTTCCAAAGACCCAGCAATTATGATTCGCTGTTTGCATTGTGGAACAATGTTCAATGAATCTTATATCAAGTGCCCGAACTGCGGTGCCGGACACAATTGACTAACCCCGGTACCCTTTAGGAGTTTAGAGTCTAGTATCCAATAGCTTGATTGTGTGTAGCGATAACAAAAGATTCACTAACAATAGTTAATAAATTGAATAGTGTTTGAAGAATGAATCAACAGTTGTTTTGCATAAGACCAGAAATTCATCAGATTTGTTCTGTGACGGAATAATTCTCTGCGCCATTATCAAATTGGAAATGATCTGCATTGTCGATTGTTAACCTCTCATCGTCTATCACTACGACACTGCAAAATAAAGAGACTTTAATTCTAATTATGTAACGGGCTTGTCGGGATTTGGACCCGAATTAGGAGCTCCGGAGGCTCCTGTGCTATCCAGGTTACACTACAAGCCCTTGCTGTAATTGCGTAAAAACCTTTAGGATTAAAAAGATAGGGTTGGGATTTCAATGGATTTATCTAATCTCAGAGGAGAAATTCTGAAAGAATTGAACTTGAGTTCTATCAATTCCGGTATATACGCCGGTGGATGGGTAAAGAAACCTTCTGGAAAGATTGTTCAGTCCATAAGCCCAATTGATGGTAAAAAGATAGCAACTATTTTGACTGGATCAAAAAAAGATTACGAATTGGTGATACAGAAATCTGAAAAAGCGTTCCAGCAGTGGGTAACGTTCACCCCTCCCCAAAGGGGAGAGCTAATCAGACTCATAGGCAATGAGCTCAGAGACCAGAAGAAAAATCTGGGAAAAATTGTTTCACTTGAGACTGGTAAGACGATAGTTGAGGGCGAGGGAGAAATACAGGAAATGATAGACATAGCAGATTTCGCAGTTGGTTTATCAAGACAATTGCATGGACTCCAGATGGCTAGCGAAAGGTTTGAGCACAGGATGTACGAACAGTACCTACCACTGGGGGTGATAGGTGTAATATCCTCGTTCAATTTCCCTTCATCCGTTTGGTCTTGGAACTCATTCATCGCTGCGGTTGTAGGAGACGCAGTGATATGGAAACCATCTTCGAAGGCAACACTCACTGCCATTGCTGTAATGAAAATTATTACGAAGGTCGTGAAGGAAAATAATTACCCGGAAATTTTTACACTCTTGACAGGGAGTGGAAGTGAGATTGGCAATCTTATGTCTGCAGATCCCAGGGTCAAACTTGTTTCATTTACAGGCTCCGTAAAGTCTGGAAGAACCGTGTCGGAAACCGTAGCTAGAAGGTTTGGAAAAACAATACTTGAACTTGGAGGGAACAACGGTTCTATAGTATCTTCGAAGGCAAATCTCTCGCTATCGCTGAAAGGAGTAGCATTCGGGGCAATGGCCACTGCCGGACAGAGATGCACGACAACGAGACGCATAATAGTTGACGAAAAAATTTACAAAGAATTCGTGACAAAATTGAAAGACATTTATTCAAAAGTCAAAGTTGGAAATCCGCGTGAAAATGGAGTTCTTGTCGGTCCATTGATTGACGGTGAAGCGGTGAAAAATTTCAATTCTGCAATACAGAGAGCTAAAAGAGAAGGAGGTAAGGTATTGGCCGGAGGGAAACCCGCCAGTGTGAAGGGACTGGAAGGAGGATTCTACGTTCAACCCACGATAATCGAAATGCCAAGGGCAACTCCAATCACTTGTGAAGAAACGTTCGCGCCTATCCTGTACGTTTTCAAGTACAAGACCCTGGACGAAGCAATCAAAATACATAATTCGGTACCGCAGGGTCTGTCTTCGAGTATATACACCACCGATCTGACGGAAGAAGAGAAGTTCCTCTCTGCACTTGGAAGTGACTGCGGTCTTGCCAATGTCAATACTGCAACTGCGGGTGCAGAAATCGGAGGTGCATTTGGAGGAGAGAAAGATACCGGAGGCGGAAGGGAAAGTGGAAGTGATGCGTGGAAGAGCTATGCAAGAAGGCAGACGGTCACAATAAACTGGGGAAAGGACATTCCTCTTGCACAGGGAGTTAAATTTGACGTTTGATCATCACTCGCCTTTGTAGGATAGCTAGCTCCTTTGGTAAAATTGATTATTAGATCACGCATAAACAAAGGTGAAAGGCCAGATTCAGACCAGTTCAATAGACTTCGCCAGTTACATAGAGTCGAGTGACCACAGTGTTGGTTCCACAGTCACGTTCCAGGGCATAGTGAGAAATATGGAGTCTTCCAAGGAGCTGAAGCATCTATTCTACGAGGCAGATGAAAAACTTGCAATAGAAGAAATGAACAGGATACTGGAAGATGCAATAAAGAAGTTCGATTTGATTGAAGCAAAGGCTGTCCATAGAATAGGAATAGTCAAACCTGGAGAAACTTCTCTCTTGGTTGTTGTCCATTCTCCCCACAGAAAAGAAGGATTTGAAGCGTGCGAATACATCGTGGATGTCATAAAGGAACGCTTACCCATCTGGAAGAAGGATCACTTCCTAGACGGTTCTGAGTCTTGGCACTAGCATTTTTTTTAAATGCAACACTTCACAAAGTATTGATACCTAATCTGGTATGAGGCTCCAATGCTTTACGATCATTTCGGGCGACCCCTGAATAGCCTTAGGATTCAGGTCAACGCATCCTGCAACTTCAAGTGCTTCTTCTGTCACATGGAGGGCACCGATGAAAATGCAGTCACGCTGAGTCCCGAGGAGATTGAAAAAGCAGTGATGGTTGCTGCTAAGAATGGAGTGAACAGAGTAAAGTTCACTGGTGGGGAACCTCTGTTGAGAAAAGACCTCGAAGAGATCATTGCAAGAACGAGGAAACACATAGAGGGGGATATATCTCTTACGACCAACGCCTACTTCCTGAAACAGCGAATCAAGGGGCTAAGAGATGCTGGTCTGAAAAGAATCAACATTTCCATGCATTCAATAGAGGGGGATAAGTTCGTTGACATCACCAAGGTAGATGCAATAAGTATTGTGGAGGAAGGAATTGACGCGGCGTTAGATTCTGGTCTATCACCAGTAAAGGTCAATTTTGTTGTGTTGAAAGGAATCAATGAGACGCAGGTAGATTCAATGATAGATTTCACGGCAAGCAAGGGGGCCGTCCTCCAGTTGATAGAATATGAAACAGACAGGAAGGGGGAAGCCGTCGAAAGCTTCAAGAAGTATCATTATGACCTGAGGTTGATAGAGAACAGGCTGGCAAAGGTCGCTGAATCTGTTGACTACAACTCCCTGCACCACAGGGAGAGAATGCACATCAGGGCCAACAACGGAAAACGAGCCATAGTGGAATTCGTGAGACCTCAGAGGAATTCAGATTTCTGCAATCACTGTACTAGGCTGCGGATCACCTCAAAGGGTGAATTCCAGACATGTCTGAATAGATCCGACCAGATGTTCAGTTTTAGAGGAAAAGATGAGAGTGGGATTCTTGAATCATACAAGAACGCTGTATATTCTAGAGTTCCATACTGGAGGGAGGCCGATGAGAGTTCGTATTAAATATTTTGCCAAGTACGCAGACCTTGCGGGTACAAGACAGGAAGAATTAGAGGTTGGACACATCAAGATCGGGGAGCTCCTCAGAGTTGTGAAGGAGAAGCACCCGGGGATAAGGGAAAACGAGAGCTCACTAGTGGCACTTAATGGCAAGTATGGCAACGAAGAGCAAACCATATCGGATGGAGATACCGTTTCTATTTTTCCTCCTGTTTCTGGAGGATAGCTTTTTATTTGAAAGGTCATAACAAAGCATGGAAATGGAAAGATATCTCAGCCAAATGGCAGTCAAAGAGATATTTCCATCAGGTCAAAAAATAATTGAGTCGTCATCCGTGGTTGTAGTTGGAATGGGTGGAACAGGATCGGCCATAGCAGAAGTGATGGTCAGGATGGGCGTAAAGAAAATTACAATTGTCGACTACGACACGATAGAGAACAGCAATCTCAACAGGCAGGCGATGTATAAAGAAAGCGATATCGGTTTAAAGAAAGTGGATGTGGCAAAGGCCGAATTGCTAAAGATAAACAACTATGTTTCAGTCGAATCGGTGGACCAGAAGTTGATTTCTTCCAATGCTGAAGGAATCCTCTCAAAGGCTGACATAATAATGGATGGTACCGATAACTACGACGCTAGGCACGTGTTGAATGTTGCATCAGTAAATCTCAACATTCCCTGGATCTTTTCAGCAGTCGAAGGAACTTATGGTTATGTAAAGGCGATTTTGCCTGGCAAGACCTCGTGCCTATCTTGCTTTGAATATCCTGACGAGGGAGAGGGGATCTCCTGCACGGTGCAGGGGGTGTTACCTAGCGCCGTTAGGGCCATTTCTTCGCTAGCATGCTCTATAGCCCTTAAGGTTCTGATGGACAAAGAGAATTATGGTGACCTGATATATCTGGATGTCTGGAAACCGTTGCTGGAAGTCATGCAGATCCCTAGAAATAAAGAGTGCAGAGTTTGCGGTGCCCAGAAGGACTGATTTATTGACTCGATCCCAGACTGAGAGTAGACTCAACTTAATGGAACCGATGACGCAATACCTTGCCATCTATAATTTAATATTCCATCTAACCATTGGGTTCTAATGGTCGATCTAAACCTTGGACCCTACGTGCAGGATCAGATGAAACAGGCAGAGACTCTCCAAAAGCAACTGGAAACTCTCTTGGCTCAACAATATCAGTATGAAGTCAAGTCGAGAGAAGACAAGAAGACTCTCGAATACCTGAACAAGTCAAATTCTGACGATGAGATATACAAGGGGATTGGAGCGATCCTCGTCAAGGTGAAGGACGTAGACTCTTTCAAAAAAGAGATCGAAGAGGATGTTGAAATCTCAGAAATGAGGTTGAAGTCCATAAAGGAACAGGTCAATCAGCTCAACGCTAAATTGAAGACAATTACAGAAGAGATAAACAAGCTGTACCAAAAAGGTAACGCAAAGAATTAGGGCATTCTGTCAATAAGCATCGCGTCGCCTAAACTGTAGAAGTAGTATCTCTTCTTGATGGCTTCCTTGTACGCATTCTTAAGCCTATCTTCCCCGCCAAATGCATAGACCAGTGAAAGCAAAGAACTCCTCGGTATGTGGAAATTCGTGACAAGGTGAGTCACTCCTGAATTAAACTTCCAGCCCGGATAGATGAAGATCCTTGTGAGCCCCTTGTATGTGTTCAAATGACCTGGAAGCGATGCGGTCTCAAGGGATCTCATCACCGTTGTACCTACGCCGACAACTTTGCCTTGTGCATTCTCGATGTCAGCAACCGTATCTCTTGATACCTCTATTTCTTCTTCATCGACTATGTGCTTTCTAATGCAATCGTCTTTGATCTCCTTGTAGGTCCCGTAACCTACTTCCAAAAGTATTTCCCTCACCTTGACACCCTTTTTTTCCAGTGATGTCAGCATTTTTTTGCTGAAGTGAAGACTGGCCGTGGGCGCTGCCACCGAGCCAATTTTTGTTCCGATTTCATTTTGGTAGTATTCAAAGTCCTGCCTGTCCTTTACATAAGGAGGAAGAGGTAGGTGTCCAACACTTTCTATGAACTCCCAGTCTATTTCCCCACTTATCCTACGGAAACCCTCCCCGTCTGTGCTCACCTTCACTTTCCTATTACCAAGCTCAAAATTTTCTCCATCTCGAATTCTTCCCTTGATCAAAGCGACAAATCCCTCTGATTCTCTTTTCAAGAAATTGATCTCTATTCTCCCCCCAGTGCTTTTCACTGCTGATACCAGGGATTTCCTTACCCTTGTTCTGTTGAGAATCAGGACATCGTCTTTATCTAATATCTTATTCAAGTCGCCAAAGCTGGAATTTCTGATCTCTCGCTTGTCGAGAACCATCAGTCGGCAATCAGTCCTTTCCACGGGAGGGACCTGCCGTATCAGTTCCTTTGGCAGATCAAAATCATAATTAGTCAGGGAGAAGTCGTTCAACGTGATCCCTATCTCATCCTTCATTAAAGATTGTATTCTACTGCAGGGGAAAATTTTACTCGGTTGTTCTCTTTTTTGCACTTCTCAAGAAACGAGATGACTCGGCAAAAGTAATATCAGACAAGAAAATTAACCTGGGGGCTCGTGGTCTAGTGGTTATGACATCGCTCTCACACAGCGAAGGCCGCCGGTTCAAATCCGGCCGAGCCCATCAAGATAAGGGGGATATAGATAAGATTTCAGGTTATTCTGGGGATTGCGGATTATAGTATTACCACAGCTATCACTCTGGTTTGATATTGTCATTGGCCGCCCCCATACAATGAAAACGATACCTAATGTTGCCAAAAAAAGCGTAGCATGTTCCTATAACAAGTGACCTCTTTTTCGTGTGCAAGTACCAGCTGTGGAAGGATTGATACGTTTCAGGAAGCTAGGAACGAGCGGTGGTTCAGTTGCAGTCCTTCACCATAGTACCTTGTAGTGTATGTTCTCATACTCAAACGTAACCACAATAGGAGACGAGATATCTACCCCTGAGATATTTTTGTCACCATTTGAGTTCACAACAGGGTAAGGATTGTAGAACAACAAGACATAATTCTGGGGAGGGAGATATTCGGAGGGCGCATTTAGAACGGTAGAAACATTTCTGGCGGATGTATTTCCGCTTGTCCACAAGTAGTCGTGGCTGTTTGTAATCAGAGATGTATTTAGCGAAACCAAACTATATTGGTTCAGAGTCAATATTACAAAGTAGACACTTTTATTGGCGGTGAAATTCACATATATGTGTATGTTGGTCATGTTTGATTGTAGGGTGAGCCCCCAATAGTACAACCCCTTACCATAAAGTTGAAAGGTCTGTGCCCTTGCGATCTCCCGGGTTTCGTGGTTATAAGTCGTGTAAGAAGTATAGGGAATTATCGATCCTACAACTATTACTGTGACGATGATCGCCACCAATATTATCACGTATGTGAGATTCTTCGGATTATTGCTCTTGAAAATCTTATCTTTTTCCGGCTGGATTCCCTGGTTTTCCCTCACTAACTCAATATTTGGATGAAGTATTTTAAGGTTAAGAAGCGACATAACAGAAACAGAAACGCATAAACATTCCTAATAAAATCATCAGACGGTGGCAGGAGGAGAAGATTACTCAGATGGCGTCCATATGTATGTCATTTTCCAGGATCTTGTTAGTATTTACAAATATCTTAATTTAATTACTTCAGTTTTTTCCTTTTCCTATTTCAACTTTGAAACCCATTTGTCAGTCGACTTTTGTACCAAACAGGTTTTATATCACTTTTCATGAAACAGATTATGGGAAGACCACTGGGAGTGACTCTGTTGGCAATAGTTGCCTTCCTCATAGGTCTGGTGGAAGTACTACGTGCATTCTTGACGTTTTCTTCACCGCTCCTGTCGTTCCAGTCAGGCCTCCATATTAGTGGTATACTGACTTTCCCCATCTATTTGATAATGGGACTCATTTGGATATTTGTTGCTTATACCTTTTGGAAGGGTGCAGAGATTGGGTGGATACTCGGCTTGATCATGGCAATTGTTATTGCCATTGTGAATATACCTTGGGGAACAGTCCTCGGAGCGTTGGTGATACTATACTTAGTGATACCCAGGAACGTGAGGCACTGGTTCACAAAACCTGGAATAAAAAAGTCGGTTGGCGCCTGAACTGCTTTCATTTTATTTTTTTATGATACTCATAAAAAAAAAAGTAAAATGAGACAGTCTACTTTCTGTGTGCGAAGAGGTAAACTGCAACTCCAAACACTATGAAGAGCGGAATCAGCCAGAGATCAAAAATCCAATTATTTGATGTCCTGAGACCTGCCTCTCCAAACCAGAATACGGAAAATGCAAGGAGAAGGGCAGAAACGAAGACTTTCATATTAGCCTGCTTGATTTTTCTCACCTGAGATTTCAAGAGTACTGTACCCACGACGACAACCGCT
>JAJZYT010000018.1 GCA_021797915.1 Thermoplasmata archaeon
ACTCCATAGCGCAACATTTACTGAAACTGGCCTTCCCCCAGGAACCATATGGACCGTTTATGCTTCATCTAGCCAATCTAACGGAAATATGACTATCCTATCCAGATCATCCAGCAACAATACCATATTAGCTTCTCTTCCCGACGGCTACTATAGTTTCGCATTTGGAACCGGGTCCACTGTGATTGAGTCTAACTCGTTTGCAATTTCTGGATCGAACATAGACAAACAGATAAGTTTTCCAACTCTTTATCCAACCGTTTTCCAGGAATCTGGCCTGTCTACTGGTTCATCCTGGCAACTATTTGGAGAAACCACATCCCCTAATGCTTATTCGCTGAACACTTTCTTTGTCGATACAGCAAGTCAGTCTTCAATTACGATTTACCTTCCCGACGGAGTCTATTATTTTCAACCAACATTTGAACGGACTACTTTCACCGAACCTTCGTCCATCTATGTAAGTGGAAGCAGTCAGAATGTATCAATCAGCTTTCCCTCATTGACACGCTTTACAATTGATACTACGGGATTAGCTACAGGATTAAGCTGGCAGATCTCTGTTTACTCCAGCGACGGAACGATCTACGCTCAGAATTCCAGTTACAATTCAAACTTGACTCTGGAGATTCCTTCTGGTTCCTTTACCTACACCGCTGGTGAAGGGAGCTCGTACTTCCTCAGTGGTGATTTCAACGTGACCTCTACCAATTCCTCTATTTCGATTGCACTTCCGCAAACTCACAGAGTCAATTTTCTGGAAGCAGGCCTATACGGTGGGATGGATTGGAGTGTTACTGTGTACGGATCGGGACACACGACCGTTTTTAGCAATACTACACTAGTTCAGTCAATGGTCATCAACCTCCCAGCGGGAAATTATAGTTATTCTGTATCTGAGGGACCAATGGGAACAGTGCTATTCCATCAATCCCAGTCTGTTTACTCCTCTTCGACTTTTACCCTGGGAACTTCTCCTCTCAACGTCTCTTTATCTTTCCCAGAACTCATTGCAACAACCTTCTCAGAAACGAATCTGAGATCTGGTATTTTGTGGGGAGTTGGGGTGTACTCATCCTCTTCAGCCACTGGCTTTTCTGAGGTCTTCTATAACACATCCTCGAGTTATTCTAACGTCACAGTGTACCTTATCAATGGATCATTCTACTATTCAGTTGAAGAGGCTGGCTCATATTTCTATCCATCCGTGAATACGTTCAGTGTTACTGGAAGCGAACAGACCATAGACTACCACTTTTCCACATTGTACCAGGTATCGTTCTCCATTAAGGGATTAAAGTCTTCCAACACCTGGTACCTTACCGTAGATGAAACTAATTATTCAGTGGTCTACAGCAATTCTTCTTCTTTTGCAGTGATGAATGCATACCTTCCAAATGGTTCCTACACATATACTGTGACTACCACATCTAAACTAACGACCACCAATCCGTTCTCAGTTAATGGAAGTGTACTATCCGTCCCAATTTCGGTGGCAGCAAGTTATTCAATCAAGTTCACAGAGTCTGGGCTTCCGTCTGGAGACCTTTGGTACGTTTCTCTTAATGGAACTTATAGTTTCTCCACAAATTCTACCATACAAGTAAGTGAGCCTAATGGTACCTACCTGTATTCCGTTGTCAGCTCAAGCTATATAGCGACCCCCGGTAATGGAACGGTCACAGTTGCTGGGAATTATGTGTCTATTGCAGTCAAGTTCACCTCATCGCAGACAATCTATACTATCACATTTTCAGAGACTGGGTTGGCAAGCAGTACTCCCTGGTATATTACCATTTCAAATTCAACTGTCTCATCAATTCGCGGTTCGATAGTTCTACAGGAACCGAACGGAACTTACTCGTACGAAATAAATGCCTCTGGGTTCACACCGACCCCATCTGCAGGGTTGTTGAGAGTTAATGGTGCAAACCAGACAGTACCAGTGGTCTTTACTGTGTCAATACCAGTCTCAAGGTACGGAATCACTTTTTCCGAGATCGGACTGATAGCGGGGACAAAATGGTCGGTCTCTCTCACAAACTCCACTAATTCGGGCAAGATCATTGGTACTATCGATACTTCTGCGGAAAGTATAGATGTGTACGGAATCACATACGACAGTTCCAACAAGTACCTCTATGCCTCCGGAATATTCGAGACCTCTTCTTCTCTGACAAAGCATGCGGGAGTAGTCATGGTCATCAGTCCTGTCACAAATAGTATAATCTCAACGATAAACGTAGGATCACTTCCCGAAACGAGTGTTTACGATCCTTATAACGGCTACTTGTATACAGCCAACTCATTATCCAACAACGTCTCCGTAATAAACACAGCGACCGAAACTGTGATAGCTACCATACCGGTTGGAAATGGACCAGTTGGAATTGCCTACGCGTCTACCAATCATTACGTCTATGTAGCAAACAGTGCCTCAGGGACGGTATCAGTGATAAACAGTTCGGCTAATGCCGTATTTACCACTATTACTGTAGCAAGCTCAGCGCGGACACTTGCGGGTGCAGTTTTTGATCCGTCTAATGGGAACGTATACGTTGGAGGGTTTAACAACGCGTCCCTTGTGGATTCTGTCTACGTAATAAGTACCGCAACTAACAAAGTGATTGCAAATATATCTGGTGCCGCATACTTCGGGACATTCGATTCCCAGAACGGTTACTTATACTTCACAGACAACGCACTTAACTCGGTCCTGGTAGTGGACGGATCAACGAACAAAGTTGTAACTACAATAGACTTGCCCACTCATTCGTCACCGATAGGAATTGCTTACAATTCTTACGATCACAACGTCTATGTGGCTGAACAGAACTCGAGTTCTCTTGCGGTCATAAGTTCCCTTACTAACACTGTGATTGCAAATCTAGACGTCACAGGATCTCCGCTGTTCCCAACATACGATCCTTCGACACACAGCATCTATTTGTCCAACCATCTGGTTGGAGGGATCCAGATCATTTCCTCCTATGGAGGGGTAAGCACTATACAGACTGCGACGGGCGTTTCCATTCAGTTTTCTGAACCAAATGGTACTTATTTCTACAGCATAGGAAGCATCAATGGCTATGGCGTGGAACCCCAGTCCGGTTCTCTGGTCGTGAACGGTTCTTCACTGACACAGAGTGTTGCGTTTTCCGCTGTCGCGGGATATGAAGTTACCTTCTCCCAGACGGGGCTGCGTGCTGGAGTTACCTGGTCGGTAACGCTGGGACCTAGAACTCAAACATCCACTTCATCCACCGTAACTTTCACTGAGATCAATGGATCCTACTCCTACAAGATTTCCAACGTTTCGGGCTATTTTGTGTCTCCAACCTCTGGAGTGGTTACGGTCAGCGGATCATCAATCACCAAGACAATCACGTTTTCTGAACTCTTTTCGGTGAACTTCAATGTTTCCAATCTTCCTGTAGGGGCTATATGGACCGTGACTCTTCATGGTACCGGAATTTCATCAAACAGGAGCACGATTACTTTCATGGAAGTTAATGGTACGTATTCGTTCTCTGTGAATTCAACGGCTAACTTCACGATTTCGCCGTCATCGGGTACCGTAACGGTCAATGGTGCATCGGTCAATGAGCCAGTGCAATTTTCACCACTTCAGGTCCCAATATATCTGACTGGGACTATTATGCCTAGCAATGCGACTTTGTACGTGAATGGACAATTGGTTCCCACTGCCAATGGAACTTTCAATGTCACAGTTCAACCAGGTAGCTATGAAATAAAAGTGAGCTTGACAGGTTACAAGACTTACTTTGACAACATCAGTGTATCATCGAACCAGACCCACGTTTCTGCCC
Source organism: Thermoplasmata archaeon (assembly GCA_021797915.1). GTDB lineage: Archaea > Thermoplasmatota > Thermoplasmata > Thermoplasmatales. The sequence continues at coordinate 3,831 of JAJZYT010000018.1, forward strand.
TGACTATAACGCTTGGCAAAATCTCACCCACGCCGACGCTGCCTATTTCCGAGATCGTCATAATAGCAGTAGTTGTGGTTGTGATAATCGCATTGGCTGTCGCCGCAACAATGCGGAATCGCGGGAAAAACAGAAATAAGAGCGACTAGAAATAGAGAACAAAGCTCCTACTCAGTTTTTTCATTTTTTATTTTCGATTTCCAACAATTCCAAAAAAACTGTTGTTCCAGATTCCTGTTATTCCCCTCTCCATTGATACCATTTATATTGCCGTCCGAATTACGCTTTCGTGTCTTTTAAAATTCAGAGATTTGCCGAGATTCCAACCAGGGACCAGACCATTCTTATCGGGGATCTGTACTTCCCTGATACTGCACCTCCATTCCCTGCGATCGTATTTAGAACTCCTTACGGACGAGATGACAGTAATTACCGAAAGCAAGCAAAGTTCTTCGCTTCTAATGGCTTTGCATTCCTTGATTTGGACGTACGTGGAAGGGGCGATTCCGATGGAAAGTTTGAACCTTATTTCAACGATAGGAAAGATGGGAAGGACGTAATCGACTGGGTCGCAAAACAACCATGGTCGAATGGTAAGGTTGGAACCTACGGAGGTTCGTATTCTGCAAGAATCCAGTGGTTGACTGCACTCGAAAGACCGAAAAATCTGTTCGCTATGATCTCTAAAGTATCTCCTTCAGACCCATTCGTGGAAAACCCCACTGGAGTGAACGACCCAATGCACATCTCGTGGAGGTATCTTGTAAGTGGAAGATCGCTCAAGAATGTCAACGATATCGACTGGGAGAATGTATACCGGACTCTCCCCCTCAAAGATATGCCTAAGTCTTTTGGAATTAATTTACCCGACCTAGATGAAGCGACCAAGCATCAGACATTCGATTCTTACTGGGATGCCATGAGTTATCAAAATAAGTTTGAAACTATTGATGTGCCTACTTTGCACATTTCTGGCTGGTACGACGACGAACAGATTGGGACGTTCATCAATTATTCTGGTATGAGGACAAAGTCATCAAGCCAGAAGTCAAGGGATAATCAGGCAATTGTCATTGGACCCTGGGGACACAACGTCAATCATTCCTCAAAACTCGGTGAAGTAGATTTTGGGCCAGATGCAGTCATAAATCTGGATGATATCGAACTGAACTGGTTCAGGAAGTGGTTGCTGGATGAGACTACTCAGGTGGGCAAGAGAGCAAAGATGTTCATAATGGGAGAGAACAGATGGGTTGATTTCGATGACTGGCCTCCTTCCGGTACAAAGCCGATGAAACTCTTCATTTCCAGCAATGGTAGGGCCAACAGTAGATTCGGTGATGGACAAATAGTCTGGAAGGAAGAGAGCATCTCCGATGGCAAAGACGAATTCATCTATGACCCGATGGATCCGACGCCGTACGTCACTGAAATTACATCAGCCCAGATCGGAGGACCTGATAATTTTTCTTCAATTGAACGGAGGGACGACGTGTTGGTCTATACCAGCCCTCCCTTGGAGAGAGAGATGACACTTCTTGGAGCAGTCAACGCAGACATATTCATGGAGACCGATGTGACTGATACGGACGTGATGTCTATGCTCCTTGACGTTTGGCCCAATGGTTACTCTCAACGACTGTGTGATGGCATGGTCCGAGGCCGCTACAGGAACGGAATGGAAAGAGCTGAATTCATGGAACGAGGAAAGATATACGAGTTCAAGATCGACCTGTGGAACACTGGTCATAGGATCGCGAAGGGACACAGATTGAGAGTCGACATTTCATCTGCAGCCTTCCCGAAGTATTCAAGGAATCTCAATACTGGGTTAGATCTTGCATCCGATTCCTCATTTAAAGTTGCAAACACCAGAATCATCCATTCCAAATCCCACCCTTCAAATTTGACTGTTTTTGTCTATGAGTGACACATTTAAAGACTCGAGAGATGCAAGGGCCAGACTCATTTCCAAGGACAAGATAGGGGTCGTGATCTACAGGGAAAACCCACTCTACGATTATTTCTCAAGAGATCACAGGGCAGATGCAGTTCTCATCCGAGAGGGGAGTATAAGACACATCGGGGAGAGTGAGATTGACGAAGAATTCTCAACTTTCACCGGACCAGATTACTGTCTGGCTTCTCCACACTATGAATTTCGAGACGGAAAAACCTGTACCTCTGGAACAGACAAGTGGTTTGAATATCCGCTCTTCCAGGAGCAGAGAGTAATAATGGAGGAGAAGAAGGCAATGAGCAACATCGTCGATTCTATCGTTTCAGAAATGACGTTGGATGACACAGAAATATCCATCGCCCGCTCGATAAGAGAGAGAATAATCGGGTCGGGATATTCGCTCTACTACGATCCAATAACTGCATTCGATGAAAATACTTTGAAGGTATGGAACAGACCTGAGGAAAAGTCTCTCAGGAAAGTTATGTACGTGGAGATTGCTGCAAAGAAGGGGGGGTTGACCATTCTTTACTCGAATTCATTCTTGGCATCAAGTGAAGAGAAATATATAGAAAAGTACAGGCGAAACATCGAAGCTATTGAACTACTGAAAAAGAATTTCGTCGAGGGCAAAAGCACATCGGAATTATCGAAAATTCTCGAGGAATTTAGAAATCCCAAGCTCTACCTCACTACCCCACTTTACCCCTTCAACTACACCCCCATTCCGGGAGATGAAAAAAGTATAAGGACACGCAGTCTTGCTGTCTTCGACATTTGGAATCTTTCCTCAGACTTCAGTTTTAGAAGAAAAGTTACAGCCATTGCGGGAAATTATAGAGCTACTGTCATTTAGATCTTCTCTACCGTAAAAGAAGCATATCCAACTCCCGTTTCCGATTCCGTCATCGCAATCGAATTTGACAGCTTCAGAAGATCTATCTTCCCTTCGTAAGTTGAGAGCAGAGTAACAATTGGCCCAAACCCGCACACGCTGATCTCTCCCGAATATTCATATCTGTAAATGGTCCTTATGTCACGATTCAGGACAGCCTGTGAAAAATATCCATCCAGTTTCTTGAGTTTGGAAAGAATCAGATAATGGTTGAGATCCGAGCTTGCGACTATGGTAAAATTTCCCTTAAGTTTTTTCAGCCTGGATGCCAGGTGCTGGGCAGCTTCCAGTGACTGGTCCATCATTACTATCGGTACAATTTCAACATCCCCGTACATATACTGCAGAAATGGTATCTCGACTTCCACCGAATGCTCCTGGACGTGAGCCATGTTATCGACAGTGACAACATCATCTTGGAGGTCGTTCACCGCCTCTAAATTGACCTTCGCCCTTCCTAGCGGGGTTGAATAGTCTTGGTCACCTATCGAGATGGGAGAACCAAGTCCAGTGTGGTTAGGACCAATCACAACATAATAATCGTACTTGCCGGAACTTGCAAGGGAACCAAAAGAATGTGCAGCAACGGGTCCACTGTAATCATAACCAGCGTGCGGAGCTATTATCCCCTTCTTTTGGTCTATTGCCTTGACAAGAGGAATGTAACCCGGTCCATTCCAGTGAGTGAAGGCCCACTCTATCTTCTGCTTCAGTGCATCTTGTTCGGAAGGATAGAAATAGCCACTAACATGAGGCTTTCGTACGATTCTCGGCACAAGAGAGTAACCCTATGCAGCTAATGAATCCATGCGCTGAGGATTGCTACGTTTGCCTTAAGGGGAGTATTAAAAAACCTGAAGAATTTTAAGAATGAAAATAGGGGCAGAACCGATTAGAGTTCTGCCAAGAAGTCTTCCTGTTTAAGCTGTGAAGCGTCCTTTCCATTCTGGGTGAGGACTCCTTTCGTTAGCAGATAGTAGATCAGTGCAAGGCTCTCCCGTCCCTTGTTGTTTCCCGGTACAACCAGATCCACGAAGGTAGTGCTGTTGTTTGTGTGGCACAACGCGACAACTGGTATCCCGTTCAAGATTGCCTCTTTCTGTGCCTGGTTATCTGTCGCAGGGTCGTTGATCACGACCACATCTGGCTCGATGTAACCAGAAATGGACGGATTCGTGAAAGATCCTGGAATGAACCTGTCCGTCATGAACTTCGCCCCGAGTGCTCCGGCAGACGCCTTGACTGGCTTCTTTGCATACTCCCTGGAAGCAACAAATACTATCCGGTTCGGTTCGAACTTCGAAAGGAACTTGGCTGCAACCTTTATCCTCTCGTCGATCTTCTTGATGTCCAGTATGTTCAGACCCTCTTTGTTAACGTAAGCTGTAAACTTTTTCATGTCCGCGCTTCTTATCTTTGTACCGATATGAATCGCGGAATTCCTGTACATATCTTCTGATGCTAACAGATCACTCATTAATGTGCACCCATTTCTTCCTGAATTCTTACGAGTTCATTTAATTTTGCCAACCTTTCTCCTCCCACAGTACCAGTTTTGATGTAGTCCGCACCAATGGCTACGGCGAGATGTGCGATGAAGTAGTCCGTCGTCTCCCCGGACCTGTGCGAGACCACTGAACTCATTCCATGGTCCTTGGCCAGTCTCCAGGTCTTCAGAAGTCTAGATAGGGTTCCCACCTGGTTGGGTTTCAGTAGAATTGCGTTGCTGGCCTTCTTGCTGATTCCCATCTCAAGTCTTTGGTAATTCGTGGTGTAAAGATCATCTCCGATGACTATTGCCTTGTTTCCTACCCTCTTTGTCAGTTCAGCAAAGCTCTCGAAATCGTTCTCATCAAAGGGGTCTTCGATTACGGAATAACCTTTGTCCTTGACTATCTCCTCCACGAAGTCAACCTGTTCAGCCCTGGACAATTTCTTGTCCCTGTAAACGTAATGGCCATTCTCATAAAAACTTGATGCCGCCAAGTCCATCCCATTCTCTATCATGAAACCCGTCTTATCAGAAACTTCCTGCGCAACTTCCCTGACAAGTTCTATGACCTTATCGTCGTCAAACGGCAGTACCCATGCCTTTTCATCCCCCATTCCAATAGGTATGTCGAGCTCCTTCGAAGCTCTCTCCCTTATTCTCTTGTGAACGATCGCGTTCGTCTTGATAGCATCGAATGCCCGATCTGCGTGAGACGCTATCAGGAACTCCTGGATTGTCGTGCCGTTCACTGCGTGTTTTCCACCCCCTACTACGTTACCAAGCGGAGTGGTCATTCTTGCGTTTAGCCCTCCCAGATATCTGAAGAGTGGAATGCCCAGTTCGTCAGCGGACGCAAATGCATTTGCGAGGGACATGGCAACAGCCAAGTTGCCTCCGATTTTTTCAAAATTTTCTGTACCGTCGATGTCTTCCAAAAATAGATCGAATCCTTCCTGATCACTGGATTCCAATCCAACTATCTTCTTTGAGATATCGGAGGTAAAGAGCTTGACCGACTTATCGATTCCGCCCTCTGGATAATCTGTTACCTCGGTCGCCCCTTTTGACGCCCCGCTCGGCGCGGCTGAAATTCCGAAACCATACTTCGTGTATATCTCGACCTCCACCGTCTCATTCCCCCTCGAGTCGAGTATCTTTCTTATCTTTGAATCTACTATTTCCGACACCTAGTTCACCTCCTTTGATTCTGTATTTGCCTGAGCCGCGGCTAGTATTGCGATCGGAACCCTGTATGGCGACGCTGAAACGTACTTCAGACCAATCCGGTGGCAGAACTTTACGGAGTCCGGGTCTCCACCATGCTCACCACATATCCCAACCTCAATATCAGGTCTTGCCTTGACACCCTGTTCGAAACATATCTTCATAAGTTCTCCAACTCCATTCTTGTCGAGGGATTCGAAGGGATTCACTTTGAATATACCCTGCTCCAGATACTTGGGGAGGAAGGTCGCCTCCACGTCATCCCTCGAAAATCCGAATGTCATCTGAGTTAAATCGTTTGTTCCAAAACTGAAGAACTCCGCAAACTCCGCAATTTCGCCTGCCGTAAGGGCTCCCCTCGGTGTCTCGATCATCGTACCGAACTTGTACTTCAGCTCCTTCCCTTTCAATTCCTCATCTATTGCTTCCTGCAATCTGTCCCTGACGAGTTTCAACTCCTTTGCCTCAATTGTAAGAGGTATCATGATCTCTGGGATAACAGTCTTCCCCTCCTCCTTGACCTTCAGGGCAGCCCGAAGAATGGCACGCACCTGCATCTCATAAATTTCTGGGTAAACTACTCCAACCCTGATCCCTCGGAAACCGATCATAGGATTGAACTCCGCAAGTGAGTTCACTTTCCTAAGTACCTCTTCATCCTCCTTCAGTTTCTTGTCCTTTGCCTGACTTTTTCTCTTGTGTCTTGTTTCAACTATGTCCACCATCAATTCTTCCTTCTTCGGGAGGAATTCGTGAAGTGGCGGATCCAGCAGCCTGATGATAACAGGAAAGCCGTCCATAGTTCTGAAAAATTCTACAAAATCATTGTATTGCAGCGGTAGTAACTTTTCAAGGAGCGATTTTCTCTCTTCGAGAGTGTCGCTCATGATCATTTCCCTCATTATCGGAATTCTCTCTGCACCGAGAAACATTCTTTCCGTCCTAGCAAGACCAATTCCCTCAGCACCATTTTTTCTTGCAAGTATTGCTTCCTCTGGTGTGTTGGCATTTGCCAGAACACCCAGCCTCTTGACCTTCTTGCACATTTCTATGAATTCTTGGAATTCGCTGCCCAATTCGGGGATTGTGAGAGGTACATTTCCCTTGAAAACCAACCCTGTCGTTCCATCAACAGTGACCTCTTGATGTTCCCACATGAAATCGTGTTTGAAATTGACACCCCTCTTGTCAAGGTCTATCTTCAGATCCTCTGAACCGACAATTGCTGGTTTTCCCATCGCCCTTGCTACAACCGCTGCATGGGATGTCATTCCTCCCCTTGCCGTGAGAACTGCTTCCGATACCGCAATTCCATGAACATCATCAGCGAGTGTTTCGTTTCTGACCAGGACAACCTTCTCTCCCTTCTCCTTCATCTTGACGGCTTCGTCAGGGTCCAAGACTATTTTACCTGCTCCCGCACCCGGGCTTGCAGCTAGCCCCTTTGCAATCGGCGAACCTGCCCTCTTTGAGTCCACCTGAGGATGAAGGAGCTGATTCAGCTGCTCGGGCTGAACCAGATTCACCGCCTCACCGTCTGTGAGCCTGCCCTCCCTTCGTAGATCAAGGGCTATCTTCACAGCCGCAGCAGCACTCCTCTTAGCGGACCTGGTCTGCAGAACATAGAAGGTTCCATCCTGAATCGTGAATTCAATGTCCTGAACGTCCTTGTAGTGTTCTTCCAAGATGTCTGCCGACCTCTTCAATTCGGTATAGGCGTTCGGAATCTCTGTGTTCAATTTCTCCACCGCAGAAGGTGTCCGAATCCCCGCAACAACATCTTCTCCCTGAGCGTTGATCAGGTACTCTCCGTAAAGCTTCTTCTCTCCCGTATTGGGGTCCCTAGTGAATGCGACCCCCGTGGCAGAGTTTGTGCCGAGATTACCGTATACCATAGTTACCACAGATACTGCGGTACCCATTGTGTCCGAAATCTTGTTGATCCTCCTATACACGACCGCCCGGTCGTTTTTCCACGAGTCAAAGACGGCATTTATTGCGAGCTCGAGCTGTCTGTAAGGATCGTTAGGTATCTCTTTCCCAGCTGATCTAATAATCTGCTTGAATTCTTGGACTATTTCCTTCCAATCCTTCTCGCTGAGCTCGAAGTCGTTGGTGAGATTGAGCCCCTTTTTCTTCTTATCAATAACTTCGTCGAACTTATTCCCCTTCAATCCCAGAACAATTCTTGCAAACATTTGTATGAATCTCCTGTAAGAATCCCAAGCGAACCTTGGGTTGTTGGATTCCTTTGAAAAGAGTTCGACATTTTTGTCGTTCATTCCCAGATTTAGAACTGTATCCAGCATTCCAGGCATACTCACTGGAGCACCTGATCTGACTGACACCAACAGGATCTTTGGTAGTCCCCCAAAAACTCTTCCAGTTTTCGCTTCCAAAGCCTTGACTGATTGAACGATTGTGTCCCAGAGTCCGGGAGGGAGTTTATTGTTCTTGAAATAATAATTGCAAGCTTCGGTGGTGATAGTGAAACCGGGTGGAGTCCTTAGCCCGATCCTTGTCATTTCAGCGAGGCCTGCTCCCTTGCCACCAAGGAGAAGTTTCATGTTCTTATCGCCTTCTTCAAAATTGTAAACATATTTGCTATTGGTGACCATACTCCAATATCCGAGTTCGAATTTTAATGTTTACGATGACTCGATCATTAAAGTTTTACCAATAGCAAAGTAATTGTGACTAGCAAGATTTAGTTATATCTCAGGATGGCCCCGAGTCCGCCAAACGAGTTGAGGAAGGATAGTCCTTCGTCGGATTCGTCTCCAACGAGTTCAATCTTTGAGTCGCTCTTCTGCCCCAATTCAATGTACTTTTCAATAACATCTGCTTGTTCCGATACCACCATATTTTTTCCACAGACCGGGCACTTGTTTTCCTTCTCTTCCTGTGATATCTCTGATTTTTCGCTGCCGTCAGTTTCGCACCTGTAGGTGAACTTTGTCTTTCGCAGCCCTTTAGAAATAATCAAGGTGTCGACTTTTCCATCTTCGAGAGCTTTTGAAACTTCCCTGTCACCGTAGGCAGCTAGTCCAGTTCCTTTCTTAATCTCCACCAGCAATCTGTCTATTATTTTCTTTTCTTTAGATACCTCCAGCTGGTCGAGAGTCTGCGAAGCCCTGTCCACAAGCTCCTTCAGGCCATACTCGTTTGTGTAACCCACGTCGTAGAGATCGATTACTTTTTCCTGTATCTGGTACTGCAGGTATGCTTTCTTGTAGAAGAAATCCTTCGTCGACCCTGGTCCTCCTATCAGGACTCCTTTGAGGTCCCTTTCCCTCAAGAATGCAGTTGAGGCCAGGTTTCCAATCTTTGTGAAGAATTCGTGAGCGGCTATCTCTATCAAGCGTTCGTATCTCCTCGAACTCTGACCCCCCTGGTGATGCTTGCTGGGTACAAGGGAGTCTTCGTTCTGAACAATTTCTATCCTGGCTCCCCTAAGAATTCCGATGGTCGCTTCGGCCCTGTCCATGACTATGAGTCCATATACTTCCTTCTTTTCTAACATTGGAAGTATGGGCTCTAGGTAGAACTTCGAGTCGCACCTGTAGAGGAAGCTCGTAACGGATTGGGGCGGCTCGATGAAGAATGATACCATGTCGCTCTTGTCTCCCCTAGTCGGAACATAGCCGACGAATATTGCAAGTCCGTGCTCTGGCGGTGACTTGTAATACTTGAGCTTGCTCATTATGCTCTCAATCGCGGTAGTCACGTTCTTTCGAGTAGTCTTGCTCTTTATATTGCTGGATGTTGAATACTCGTCCCTCAGGTATCCCACAACGTCACTAATCTGTCTTTCAGGAGGAACATAAACCGAAATCAGCTCGGTGCCCCTACCCTCTAGCTTCTTTATCTGATCGACATATCTTTTGAACTGATATTCCTTTAAAGATTTTTCAATATCCTTCTTGTTCTGTTCTAGTTCAGACATCTCTCCCCGTCAACTAGTTGCTTTAGCCTGTTGTTCAGGTTCTGCCTTTTTTTCTTCCTCTTTCTTTTCTTCAACTCTCTTCTCAAAAATCTCTTTGAAAATGACTGTCTTGTTTGCAACGTACTCTCTTATCGCACCTACTATTGCAAACTTGGCTAGTGGCCACGAGTCATCTATCTTGGCAGAGTCAGGTATGGTAATGACTATCTCTTCTCCCGTTTCAATCTTGAATTTATCGCTATCCTTGGAGAAGTTAATCTCTATGATTGCACCAATCTTCTTATCCTCTCCTTCAATCTTCTCAAGGACCTTATAAGCGTATTTTATGGTTTTTCCAGCAAGCGGGTGATTGAAGTCAACAACGACCCTTCCTGCAGTGACGGTCATAATTTTCCCATATTTGTCTCCTATTCTGACCATCTTGCCTATCTCAGGATAAACATCCTTTCCACTCCTTCCAGCACGCTTATCCTCTTCAATCAGCGATCTTTCAACCTCTCTGTAAGAGTTTACTCTGACGCTATTCGTGTCCCTCACACCAAATGCTTTTTCTGGCGGCAGTGATAGTTCCTTGTCTTCCCCGACATTTGCTTTTTGGATGTCGTCTTCAAGGTCCTTCAGCAATCTCCCAGATCCGAGTATCGTGATGACTGGCTTGTAGGATGAGTGCTCGTCGAAAATTCCATTATCCTTAGCTTTCTTCTCATCTGTAGTTTCCACTAGCTTCCCATCTTCCGTGTATGTGTCGAATTGCAGTTTAATGATGTCCCCTTTCTCCATTTAGCCCACTCTTCTATCCATAACAATCAAAACTATAAAAAGACTGGGAATTCTGTCTTTCCAATAGAGGCATCTCTTTCATACCACAAGCCGAACATGTAGACGCTATTGTTTGAAGACAATCAATGCTATTCAAGTATGATCAATTTAGTGGTTCTACTAATTTTCAGAGAGTGTTGGCAACAACTATAAAGGAATCGATTTTCGCATTGTGAAGGTCAGAGATGATATTGTTAAGGTCTTTCTAGAGAATATTCAATTTAGCTTCTTGCCCTGTGAATCTATACTTTCTTGTTCTAGAAGCCTTCCAGGTTACTGACGAATTCTAGCTAAAATGAAATCTTCATATGGATATTTCGTTCCCAACCCTCTATAGGGCCCAGATAGCTGAAACAGTTGGGAATAGACATTTAGGATGTGTGTATATGTGTGGTTTCCTGGGCAAGAAGGTGACTGATCAACTAAGAGTCAGAAGGAATCTAAGGAATCAGTTAGTGCATTCCTATAACTCATACACGGTCGCCGAGCTGTACGAACAGGCGAAAGATACTTCGGATATTGATTCCTTTAAAGTATCCGTTAGAAAGTTACTAAGATAGTCTATTTTTATTTACTACCTCGCAATAACTGTTGTCAGCCCCGTGGTGTAGTGGCCAAGCATAGCGGACTCTGAATCCGTTGACAGCAGTTCGAATCTGCTCGGGGCTATGGTGATTTTGCGGAGCCGTATTTTTCAAGATGGCGAAGCACCAATGTGATGAATCCGAAAAATATTCGCTTAACCATTTAAGCGAATCCATAGTGATTTGTCTATTTTTTATGCAAATCGTGCCTCTAGAGGAGGCTTAACAACTTTAATGTCTGTCCATTGCTCACAGAAAGCGATACCAAGATTAAAACTTGAGATCAAACTATTCTCCGATGACCGAAATTAGACCTCTTAGATTGGGCATGTTGGCCAATACTACCCATGTACCTAAAGTTGAAATTCAAAGTTTATCGAATAAGAACATTCACTTGTAATGGCAGAAGTCAGGGACCAATTATTCTTTTTCCGTTGATCCTGTCAAGCGTCTTAAGAAACCGCGGCTTCCTTGCATTGGTCTGCCTCAGAAGTGAAACGTAAGAATCCCACTCTTCCTTCCTGCCTGTTTCCTGCATAAGTCTACCCAGTTCTGAAAGATGATCTACCCCCTCAGCATAAGAATGTGTATTCGTTTCAGCGATCTCACTTTCAATAATATTCTTCCACAAATGGAAAGGCACGACCTCTTAGAACTTGACTTTCTTATCTGATTGTGCGTGAATCGGTAGTGTGTAAATGAATCTAAATTTTCCCTTATTTAACTGAGTATTGCCAATCTAGTTATCGCACCTAAACATATAATTGGAAAGCTTCCTTAATCTGCCGATCCATTTGACTTTCCAGACATACTAATTCGCTCCAGAGTTTGTGAATATTTATGTATTGGATTATAATACATTATAATGGCAAGCACCGAAACGATATTCAAAGCTAAAGTGAGGAGGATAGGTACTTCCTTCGGTGTACTGTTACCCATTCAGTTGATGGAAAAAAATTCCATAAAAGAGGGAGAAGAGATATCCTTAGCTGTGCTAAGAAAAAGGGTTGAATTAATTGATCAGGCCTTCGGAATGGCTAAGGGCTCACGACATTTTCGCAGAGAGGAATCTGAGAGGAACTAAATCAATGCTGCTTGACACCTCTGCCTGGGTCGAATTCTTCATTGGAAGTGAAAAGGGAAAAAGAGTGAAAGAACTCCTGGAAAAAAATTCCAGCTACACTAGTATTGTTAGTTTGGCAGAGTTGACTAATTGGTCCCTAAAAGAAGGAAGGGGACCGAAGAAGTTTGTAGAAACCGTAAGGGAATTAAGCAGTGTGATGAATTTGGATGATGATATCTCGATTCTTGCCGGAAAATTGAACTACGAAAGAAAGAAAGAAAATAAAAAGTGGGGGATGCTTGATTCTTTCGTACTTGCCACTGGCATACTATATGACTTGGGAATTCTAACAAGTGATAAAGACTTTAAGGATGTGCCACTGGTAGAGATACTGTGATTTCTGGGTGAGGTCCTGAGGAAAATTCTTTGCAAAATGGGAATAGTCACCCGCTTTTAGACTTCTCCACTAATTAGTATATTAAGCAATTCAAAGATAGGACCAATTCTGCTCACCACGGTATTCTTTCTCATTAGGAAGTAGCAGTAAATCTTCATAACAGTCTCTCGAATCTGCTAATCCAGCCTCCTTGCCCTTATCGTTTCACCAACCACTCTCTTCAGAGCTGAGAAGAATATCTCCACCTCTTGCCGTATTCTGTTGAACGCTTCCATGATTCAAGTCCAATCTCCTTATCTTTCTCACACCCTTAGACCTGTATGGTGATCCTCTTGCAATTGTTCCTCCATTCTTCCAGTATGATGAAGATGGAATTGGAGAAATGAACGTGCGGTATGTCCGACATGAAGCCGGATCATGAATACGAGTATTTACTGATCTGGGATTTATCTGTATATCCAAGGAATTTCCTGTTGAATCTTGTTCGATCAAAGGGAGAGAAGCCCTCCAACCTGATTCCAAATATTATTCCAGACATAAGACTCATCATATTCTGAAATACAATTCGGTATATACATGCCTGGATTTCAGCTATACAAATACTATAATTAAATACTCCTCAAAAAAGTCCGAAGCGGCCAAAGCGATCCAAACTCAATCAAGTCCATAATTTACTTTCAAAAAGGTGGCAGGGTTATTCCGATGTCAAAATTTCGTAAGCGAGAGTGGAATCTTTCTTGTTCAATATAAGTATCGTTTCGTTGGAACATGAGATAAGTTGAAGGATATTGATACCTCTTGCATAGAGTTTATGAGTTATACGCATTATAAATCCCGGTGTCTTCTCTATTTCCTTTGAAGAGAATATATGAATCATACTAACATCTCTGTCGACCATGATATTCACGGTGGTGGATGGTATTTTGCTTTCAATTTCGTCTACAATATACACGATGCTGTCATGAAGGTGGGTTGCGGATATATATTTCATATTTTGGGGGGTTCTCGATGTGACTACGCAAATCCTGTCTTGCAAAGAAATTCTACTTTTCTTTAGAAGATCGTCTGCCTTGGTCTTCCTAGTTTCTTCGTCCAACCTACCTTTGAACCTATTTAGCGCAGCTCTTATAGATATTGGATTAAGATCTTCGTTTTCTTTTAATATAAGCTGTGCTAATTTACTAACGTTAATTATCCCAACTTTCATTGAAAGCATATAATCTGGGTTTTCTCTGAGGAACCGAGCAACCTTGTTTCCAACAGTATCCTTGTTCTCTTCGAAATCTTTCATAAAAATACATAATCCATATATATTTTAACATTTTGTACTAAAAATTGATAATAAGAATATCTGAAATAACAAATTTTCTAACTAATCTAATATATTGATAGCAAATCGCGGTATATGAAGGAAAAAGTACTTCTGCTGTATTCGGGGGGTTTAGACACATCCGTGATGATAAAATGGTTGCAGGAGCAGCAGAATTTTGATGTGCTTGCTTTGACTCTTGATGTTGGTCAGGAGAAAAATGACCTCCAACGCATAGCAGCGAAGGCAAAGAAACTCGGAGCGGTAAAGACAATTACGGAAGACGTTAAGGATAAGTTTTCTGAAGAGTTCGTTGCACAGGGAATACTGAACGACGGGCTTTATCTTGATAAATACCCTCTTTCTACAAGTCTAGCTAGACCTCTAATGTCTATGGAAGCAGTGAAATTCGCGGAACAGAACGATTGCAATATTATCGCTCATGGTTCAACAGGAAAGGGAAACGACCAGGTCAGATTTGAAGTTTCTATAAAGGCGCTGAATGAGGATCTTACTGTAATTGCACCCGTGAGAGAAATGAACATGAACAGGGACGAAGAAGTAGAGTATGCCAAATTGAAGAATATAGAAGTACCCAATGGGGGGAAATACTCAGTGGACGAGAACTTGTGGGGCAGATCAGTTGAAGGATCAAACATTGAGTTCATAAACGAAGGAGTTCCAGAAGATGCGTATAAGTGGGTCCTACCTATTGAGAAATCAGTCGATAAGCCGGTAGTTCTATCAGTTACTTATAGCGGAGGATTACCTGTTGAACTTAATGAAAAGCAAATGCCACTCAAGGATTTGATTGCAGAATTGAATTATGTAGCTGGCCAAAGCGGTATAGGAGCGATCGATATGATAGAGGACAGAGTTGTAGGCATAAAGAGTCACGAATTCTATGAATGTCCTGCAGCTATCACAATTATAACCGGCCATAAATATCTAGAATCCCTAGTACTGAGCAAAAGAGAAAGCCAACTTAAGAAGTTCATGGACCAACAGTTTGCTGATATGGTTTACAGTGGACTTTGGTTTGATCCCTTAATGGATCACATAAAGGTATTCCAGCAGAGTATTAATGCCGCTGTAAATGGGATGGTAAAACTCAAGCTTTATAAGGGAAATATTATACCTGTTGGAGTAGAAAGCACAAATTCTCTCTATGATATGTCTGTGTCTACATATGGCAAAAACCAGACCTTTGATCAGAGCAAAGCCCCAGGTTTCATATACGTATTCGGAAGCCAAACAATTGCTACGAGAAAAGTGAGAAAGAAACATTTAGAAGAAATGATCATTAAAGAGTGACTCCATGGTAAAAATATGGAGTGACGGGGCTTCAGAGGAGGGACAAAGGGATCTCTCAGACATAATGACAGATGATGACGCACAAATTGATTCTATGCTTCTTGACTACGAAGTAATTTCTCTCCTTGTCTACCATTTGCAGCTTAGAAATGAATCCAGAATTTCCTTAAAGGATAGTGATGCAATATTAACTGGACTATTTAGTTTGCTAGGCAAGAAGATCAAGATAGATCCACGTCTTGAGGATGTGCACGGGTTTGTAGAGGAATACCTGAAGGGAAAAGGTGGTAATGCTTACAAGAATCTTCGCATCTTCCTTTCAAGAAATGAGCAGAGCCACACAAACATAAAGTCCTTCTACATCGATCATCTTCTCAAGATTTCAAAGTATCTTATCTCAATCTCAGAGCGAATGAAGATCAAAAGGGGAAATTTCAAAGGAGTTATGCCAGGTTATACACACAATCGGCAAGCAATGCCAGTAAAAATTTCCACCTATTTCGACTATTTATCTAGGGTATTCCTAGATACGTCACTTGATGCACTTGAGATGTGTGAAAAATTTACAGCTACTTCTCCATTCGGCTATGGATCTGGTTTTGGTTCACTTTCTCCTATAAATTTTAATATTGTGGCTAAGAATTTGGGTTTCAAATCATATCCACAAAATCCGATGGCTGAAAGCTTTTACCGTGGATTTGACGATCTTAATGTGTTAGCGCTCCTAATTAAAATAATGCTTTTTCTATCAAGAATATCACAGGATTTTATAGGTTTTAGTGGTGACAAAGAGTCATTCATAATACTACCTCCCGGCTTTTCTACGGGTAGTTCACTAATGCCAAACAAGAGAAACCCAGACTTCCTTGAAATGGTTCAAGGTTATGCATCTGAAGCTATTGGGCATCTGGTTTCAACTTCCACGATTTTGTTGAATAGACAATCTGGTTATCACAGAGAATTCCAAATATCAAAGGACAGAACCATAAAGTATGTAATCCTAGTAGAAAAAATTCTTAATCACTATCAAGACTTCATTCTAGAATTCAAGCTTGAAGAGAAGAAGGCTATGGAGTTAATGGAAAATTCTGTAAATTCTACTGCAGAAGCGTTCTCAATATTTAAATCTGGAAAATCTTGGAAGGAATCGTACGCGATAGTCGGTGAGAAGATAAGGAAGGGTATTCCCCTTGATTATTATGAACCTCTGGAATATAGATCTGTTGGTAGCAAAGAAATCTCGTATGCGAAGACAAAAAGGATGAAGATAGTTTATTCTTGGAGTAAACCAAGGAGGGAAATGATTCGCCGCGTTCAGAGTATAATATCCGGGAATGATGGATGAAACCTTGATTAACAAAATGATTCCCCTGCAAGATCCTGGTCAATGAGCTCTGACGAGAGGAGCAAGATTAAACGAGCCTCATTGTCTCTACCTACAGAATTACTCCTTTTAGCAAAGGGGTCGCAAGAAATTTCACGGCAAAATGTACTAATAGCATAAACAGATTTTTGGGTCTGATAAAGTCTGTGGCCTCCGTACCAAACTCTCCTACACTCATAGGAAACTTGGATAATGACCACTCATAAACCGTGGCCGCCATGAAGTCCTCAGGCGAATCCCTTGTTGCTGACATCCTCTCCATCCTGAAGGATTGGAGGTTCCTGCTTCATCAACAGCGCCTCCTTCATTCGATCCGAAGGTCTTACTCCGTCTCCCGCTGTCCCTTCCGGGCAGCTTATCAGGCTTCAAATCCCGCATGCCCTGCGGTACTTGATTAGATATATTTCCTGCCATATTAAGAGTTTCGCAATTCATCTACATCGCAAGCTCAGTGGCTTTCTTGCTTAGATATTTGTAA
>JAJZYT010000007.1 GCA_021797915.1 Thermoplasmata archaeon
CCCCCACTCTTCTGAAGAAGTTGCCGTACGCCTTATCCAATCTCCTTGCAACGTCCTGAAGAACCTGTGAGTGAATACTGCGGCATTCAGGAAATGCATTCTTTATTTCAGGTATTTCGTCCTGCTGTGAGTTGTAGTTTATCTTCCTTCCCAATTTATAAGCATATATCCTCTGCTGGAGCATTGCGTTGTACAGTTCACGGCACAGATTGATGGTGGATTCGAGCATACTGATCTGTCTATTGGAAGGATATATCCTGAACCTATAGGTCCTCATTGCGTTTTATCTCCTGCGAATCCACATATTTCTTCAAAACATCAAGGGTAACCTGCCCGGAGGTTGCAAGAAAGTATGAGGGTGACCAGAACTTTCCCTCCCAGAGTTCTTTCTTCACATCAGGGAAGTTACGCTGTATCTCCCTTGATGTTATCGTCTTGACAGCGTTGATGAATTGTGGTATATTGAGACGTGGTGAAGCTTTGAAAAGCATGTGGAAGTGATCCTTGTCGCATTCTATGTCCAGTATGTTCACATCAAAGGTATGTGCGATTTCCCTTGTCTTTGTCTTGAGAAGATCCACAATGGCATCATTGACAAATACCTTCTTCCTGTATTTCACGACCTGGATGAAGTGGTAGTATAACGAATATACAGAGTGTGCCCCCTTATCCAGTTCGTAAGACATAGTTACTGCAGTAGTTCATTCACTATAACTATTTCGCTCGCATAGTTAAAACCATTTTCCAATAGTCCTTCAGAGATATCGGACCCTTGGAAGAGTTTGCCTGGAAGTCCGGAGCTCTGTCTCCAATCTTAGGTATCTGTGTAGTCACATTCGTTTCTGCTGTCATTGAGATTTTAGCCTACCTAAAATTAAAAATCTTTTGTATGCTTTATTGCAAAATCGTGACACCGTCTAAAACTGAATTTTCTAATTTTCAACTCTTATTTAGACTATGATTTTCGTTAGATGTTTCCGACTTCTTTTCCCAGTTTCTAATTACTCGGTAGTAAACTACGGATCCAACGATCTGAAGGGCTCCTCCGACCAGCAATGGAGATGCAATGTATGTGTCCATCAGATAACCAGAAATGCCGGATGTTGTTTGTGAACCCCTAGTTGCTATTCCCTGAAGACTGGATGCAGTACCGTAGTCCTCATTCCCGATTCCCCGGACATTTATTGCTGTTCTCATGGGCATTCCCATGCCTGCAACTGCGCTTCTGATCGCATATAGAGAGAAGGCTATTGGAACAATTGGAGAAAGGGCCATTCCTATCAACAAAAGTCCCTGGAACAATCGGGTCACTGATGAGACTGTTATTGCCCTCACCCTTTCTGAGTTTAGATACCTTCCAGCGATGTATGAACCGAACGCAGTCGCTGCGTATGCTAGTGTGAAGACTTCTCCAATGTAAGAGATTGAGACGTGGAACCTTAGTTCGAACCAGAGTGTTAGCAGCGGGGAGAAAATACCGATCGCTGCTCCGTTTATTACGTTGGGGAACAGCACTCTCAGGAGGTATGAGAAGCTCTCAACCTTCATGATCCTGCTCGTTTTCTTCGGTCTCTTTCTCTCTTTCAAGAAAAGAAGTGAAACGAAGGAAACGAGGAGTACGAAAGAAGAGATCCCAAACAGGAAACGGAAGCTACCAGTTATCCCGAAGTACGGATTGAGATATCCGTGCACGACAAGTAGGGAACTTCCCACTATGGACGAAAGGGAAGCGATCACACTCATATTTGCAATCCTTCTCACTCTGTCGGCTTCATCAGGCCAATTGCTTGCAACAAAAGCGGTCGTTCCTGGTGAGAAGGCTCCCCTCATTCCGCCAGCAGTTCCTGTTATGCCAGTGATCACCGCAGAAATGGCGATGACATCTATGTTTGTGGATATGGTCAGTCCTGCGAGGCCAAGAAGTGGCAGTACCTCCCCGATAACGAGAGCTCTCCCATAACCGTACCTGTCTCCGAGGATACCTAGAAACAGGGAGAAAATCACGTTGAACAGAATAATTGGAAGAAAGATCAAACCGATGAATACCAGACCATATCCGAGATTGTAGAGGTAGAGGGAGAAAGCTAGCGTGACGAACATGAGAGATATGCTTCTTGCTGATCTGGAAACTAGTAGAAATTTGAACGATGAATCAACCTTCTCCTGCGATTCACTGAACACGAAAATGGACATTGCGTCTTTATATTAATAAATGAACAATCAAAGTGCTTCACATTGAAACTGTTGATGGGAATAGCAAGAAGTGGCCTAATATTTTCCGGACCTTTGAAAAGGTAGGTTCGGAGAGATAGTTATGCGAGTGCCGGGATTCGGACCCGGGTTAAAAGCTTGGGAAGCTTTTGTGCTACCGCTACACTACACTCGCGGTAGGAAAGAAAATTTTTCGAGATATATCAACTTATCCTGTTTCAAGAGAACTTTTCTAGCACTGATATTTTTCAGCGCTCCAAAAGACTGCAAAATACTTTTATTCTCTCATACATGCACTCCTGATATTAATGGTGGTTACGACTACTGATGCGCTATTTGCCATCGCCGCCTCGATCGCCATGGCTGGTGGACTTATAGGTACAGGAATGGCACAAAGCGGAATTGGTGCTTCGGGTATGGGAGTAATAGCAGAAAAGCCGGAAAAATTCGGACAGGTTCTGTTCTTCTTCGTTATACCGGAGACATTATGGATAATCGGATTTGTGCTCGGACTGATCCTACTCCTGCATATTCTGTGAGCTTATGCCGTTAGAAGAAATTCTCGACAGAATACAAAAGGACACGGAAAAGGAAGAGCAAGCTCTCATCAGTAAGAGTGAAGAGGAAGCAAGGAAAATAATTGAAGATGCAAAGAACAAGGCGTCTGCAATAAGGGCCAGCTATGATGAGAAGGCAAGGGAAGACGCCGAAACTGAAAAGAGACAGAGAACTTCTTCGGCAACTCTTGAGGGTAGGTCTTTCCTAGAACAGGAAAGGGAAAAGATCGAGAATAATTATCAGGAAGCCCTTCGATCTAAGTTAGTGGATTTACTGAAAACAGACGAGTACTTGGAATTCCTTAAGAAGGCGATTGGCAACTCTAAGAAAATACTGGGCCAGGACGCTGTGGTGTACCTGAACAAGGACGATTCCGCGAGGATGATGGAAAAGGGGATCGCATCGAGCAAGACTTCGGACAAGATCGGTCAACTCGGAGGAGTCATAGTCACTTCTGCAGATGGGAAGATGATCATAGATCTGACTTTTTCAGAGATCGTGAGGAACAATAGCGACAAGATAAGAAAGGTTGTAAGGGACCACATCAACGGGTGATCTTTTGCAGAATTCTTTCGGTCTTCCTTTTGGTACCCTGAAAGTCACCAAGACGCAGTTTCTCCAGAGGAAGGACTTCGAAGAAATGTACAGACTCTCCAACCCGGAAGATTTTGTTTCCTACGTCAACGGACACGGCTACAGTGAAGACATTTCAGAGTCATCAGATTACAAGGGACTGGACCTCCTGGAATCAGCCAACAACCTTCACCTTGCAAAGATGAATAGACGTGCTCTGACGGTCACCCCACAGAATGGTAAAGACCTGATAGTTTCGTTCCTCACCAAGTGGGATATACAGAACATCAAGACGATTCTGGTTTCCAAGAACCTCAATCTGAAGATCGAGGAGAACGCTCTTTATCTCGTTTCGGAGACCAACACCCAGCTGGGAGTCTTTGCAGGGCTCCTGGACAGGAACGACTACCACAACCTCATCGCAATGGACAACGTGGAGGACATCATCTCCTACACGCTCAAATTTGGATATGGAAAGGCGCTCCTCGCTTATATGGACGAGTACAGGAAGACGAACAACATTGCAGCCCTGCTCCTTTCGCTCGACCTCTACTATTTCGACCTGATGAAGGAGAGGTTCAGATTTTATTCAGGGAGTGAGGGACCGATATTCAGATTCATAAAGAGGACGATAGACGTAAAGAACATAATGACAATCCTGAAGTTCATCGAGTTCAAGGCGAACCACAACGTCTCAAACTACCTTTTGACGGGAGGCAGCCTGTCGAGCCAAGTGGTGGATGATCTCGCCAAGAGCACCGACGTAGAGGAGCTCAGCCAAAAGATCAAAGGGTATACTGACTTTTCCAAGGGATTCGATTTCTACAAGAGAAAGGGTTCGCTTGTTGGCATCGAGGGTGAGCTTAACAGGAACCTCTACTGGGAGTTCGTTAACATCATGGAAATGAGTGCCCTCTCACTGAACAACATAATCGCATTCCTGCTGAGAGCGGAGGCTGAGTGGAAAGATATCAGAAATTTGGCATTCAGCAGATACTATGCCATAGACGATGAAACAATTAAAATGACAACAATCAATCTGGGGTGAAAAAAATGGTGAAGGATGAACGGTTTGGAAGAATTGCTTTCATAGGGGAAAGGGAACTGGCCATCGGCTTCAAGCTGGTGGGCGTCGAGGACACATTCATAGTCGACAAAGATTCCTATGCAGACAAGCTCAGGGAGCTTTACCATTCCGGAAACTTCGGGTTGATCCTTGCGTCAAACAGCTTTGCTGGGACCCTGGACAAGAAATTCACGAGTCTACTCTACAGCAGCGTTTCACCTCTTGTCGTTTTCATACCCGTGACAGAGGGAGCTGAGGAAGAGGGTATTTCAAACCTCGCAAGAAGGGTATTGGGTATAAACATGGACCTAGGAGGAATGTAAATGGGAAAGATATTGAGAATTGCTGGACCAGTCGTTATTGCGGAAGATATTGAGAATGCAAAGATGTACGATGTCGTCAGAGTCGGAGAACTGGGGCTCCTTGGAGAGATCATCGGCATGGAGGCAGATAAGTCGACCATCCAGGTCTACGAAGATACGAGCGGTATCAAACCCGGAGAGAATGTTGAGTCGACGGGAAAGCCCCTGTCGGTCGTTCTGGCGCCGGGATTGCTCTCATCAATCTATGATGGAGTTCAGAGGCCCCTCGATGTTATAAGGGCTCAGGGAGGGGATTTCATAAAAAGGGGGATTTATCCGACACCGGTGGATATGAAGAAAAAATGGAAATTCAATCCAACCGTCAAGAAGGGAGACAAGGTGTCTGCAGGAGATATAGTCGGCATAGTGAAGGAAACTTCGCTGATAGACCACAGAATAATGGTACCTCTTGGTATCGAAGGAACGATTGAAACGATTGAAGAGGGAGAGTTCACTCCACTACAAACAGTAGGTACTGTTTTGTCAAAGTCCGGAATCAAAGAAATTCCGTTGGGTCAGGAATGGCCAGTGCGTCTACCGAGACCCGTCAAGAGCAAACTCCCTCCAGAGATTCCGCTGGTTACGGGGCAAAGGGTTATAGACTCGTTCTTCCCCGTCGCAAAGGGAGGAACTGTAGCGGTCCCCGGACCCTTCGGGTCAGGAAAGTGCGTGACAGGAGATACGCCGGTGCTCTTGGGCAATGGAACCCTAATAAAGATAGAAGACCTGTATAAGAAGTACGAAAAAACATCGAGCAAGATCATAGATAAGGATGGAGAATACCTTGAACTTGTTCAACCGATAGACCTGTTTTCATACAAAGGAAACAATATAGTCAAAAGCAGATCTAAATTAATATTCAGAGGCAAGAGTGAGAGTGTCTTTAAGATCAGAACTCGAACTGGAAGGGAAGTCAGAATAACTCCTGTTCATAAGTTATTCAAAGTTAACGAAAGAGGAAAAATAGAGGAGACTATGGCCAAAGACCTATCTCTTGGAAACTATATCTTATCGGCCAAAAAAATTGCCATCAATAACCAAGATTCAGAGATCGATTTGTACAGTCTACCCGAAGTCCGAGTCCTGGATGAGGATATCAGAAAGAACGTATCGGAATTGTTGAAAAGAGCTTCATCAGAAAACATCAGAATTGAACTCCCGAAGAATGTACGGTACAGTTTGACAAGAGCTACAAAATCCGTTGCTCCAAAACTGAAGTGGGTAAAGATCATTTATGAGACTATGGGGTTGACTGCTCCCCTACCTAGAGCTCTGATCGGGGATAGACGAAGCTCTACTGTAACTATCCCATCCAAAGTCACCAAAGAACTGGCCGAATTCATCGGCTATTATGCCTCTGAAGGTTACATCAGGGGAGACGAAACGGTGGTCTTTACGAATTCCGACAAGTACCTGCTAGAAAGGTTCTCAGAACTTACATCTCTTGTCTTTGGACTGGATTCCAAGCTAGGACTACAGCAAGATAAGACTCCGAACGTCTTGGTACACAGTTCCGTACTGGTAAAATTCTTGGACTCACTTGAAGTAGGCAGGACAGCGTCAACCAAACAAATTCCAAACATTTTGTTGAAATCTAGCCAGGGAATTCTGAATGCATTCCTCGAAGCCTATTTTATGGGGGAAGGATCATTCAGCAACGGGGAAGTCGAACTTTCAACTGCGAGCTTTCAACTAAGAAACCAGTTGTCCTATCTCTTGACTAGACTTGGAGTGATCCATACCTTAGGAACCAGAACGATTGAGGAAAAAACGTACTATAGGATATTTGTAAGGAGCATTGTCAATCTGAAGGAGTTTTCATCTATTTTCTCCAAGAATCTCGCAAAGATTTCATCGATTGCAAAATACGTCAATTCAAAGAGACGCGGCTTTGATTCAATCGATATTGCCCCAGTTTCAAAAGAATACATGGCGGAAATGTACAGGAACACTACTTATTCAAAGCTGCTTAAGAACGGAATGGAGATTTATGACTACATAGGGAACAATGAAAACATGAGCATGAATAAACTTACAAATTTCATGCAGATAGTGGAAGAAGCGAATCCTCAATTCCCAGAGGTTGATAATTCAATAACTGCCTCATCCGAGTCCGTCTACAGCGATGAGATTTCAAGTATTGAAAGGGAGAATGGGCCAGTATGGGTGTATGATGTATCGGTTCCGGATGATGGACAGAATTTTGTTGGTGGGTATGGAGGAATCATACTGCATAACACCGTAGTTCAACAACAGCTTGCGAAATGGTCCGATGCAGATGTTATAATATACACCGCATGTGGAGAGAGAGGAAACGAAGCCACGGAAGTGTTGACAGAATTTCCTAGATTGACGGACCCAAAGACAGGGAAGCCCCTGATGGAGAGGACGACCCTGATAGCAAACACTTCAAATATGCCTGTGGCGGCAAGGGAGGCCAGCATATATACCGGTATTACCCTTGCAGAGTACTTCAGGGATATGGGCTATGATGTGGGACTGATGGCCGACAGTACTTCTAGGTGGGCAGAGGCCCTTAGAGAAATTTCTGGGAGACTTGAAGAAATGCCCGGAGAAGAAGGTTACCCTGCATATCTCGGAAGAAGGATCGCGGAATTCTACGAAAGAGCAGGCAATGCCAGAGTCGTATCGAGCGATCAAAGAAGGGGATCTATTACCGTAATCGGGGCGGTATCGCCTCCTGGAGGGGACACTTCGGAACCGGTTTCCCAAAACACTTTGAGAGTCACCAGAGTCTTCTGGGCTCTCGACGCATCACTGGCGCAGCGAAGACATTTTCCATCGATAAACTGGTTAAACAGTTATTCGCTGTATTCCCAAGAATTGAGCAAGTGGTTCAACAAGAACGTTTCGGAGGATTGGTACTCTGCATATCAAAAGAGCATGACCATTCTGGAAAAAGAGGCGGAACTGCAAGAAGTCGCACAACTAGTTGGGTACGATGCCCTTCCTGAGAACGAAAAGGAGGTACTAGATATTGCAAAGTCTCTCAGGGAAGACTTCCTCCAGCAGAGTGCATATGACGAGGTAGATACATACTGCTCTTTGAAGAAGCAATACCTGATGCTCAAATCCATCCTTGCCATGGACGAAATGGAGAAATATGCAGTGACAAAGGGGATGACAGTCTCAGAATTGGATTCGCTCGCATTCAAAGAGAAGATCTCAAGATTCAAGGAAGTGAAGGAAAGTGAAATTGACAGTTACTACGGTGCTCTTATCAAAGAGATGGAGTCTGAAATCAAGGGAAGGGCTGATAAGCAATGAATGCTGATATAAGATACAAGACAGTTTCAAAAATTGCGGGACCTCTGCTCTTCGTGGAGAAGGTGGACAACATTGGATACAACGAAATGGTTGAGATCACGCTCGGAAACGGAGAGGTACGACAGGGACAGGTTTTGGACACGATGAAAGGTACTGCTGTAGTACAGATTTTCGGGGCAACTACAGGACTGGACACGGCGAATACCACGGTGCGTTTCAGGGGAGACATCGCAAGGATTCCGGTCTCTGATGAAATGATTGGGAGAGTGTTCAACGGGTTGGGAGAGCCACTTGACGGAATGAGCCCAATAGTTTCGAACGAAAAGATAGAGATTGTGGGGAACGCAATAAATCCCTACTCAAGGGAAGAGCCGTCTGAGTTCATAGAAACAGGAATTTCAACAATCGATGGGATGAATACCCTGGTCAGGGGACAGAAGTTGCCAATTTTCTCGGGATCTGGACTTCCTCACAATAAACTCGCCGCACAGATTGCGAGACAGGCCAAAGTGCTGAGCTCTTCGGAAGGTTTCTCTATCATATTTGGTGCGATGGGGATCACATCTGAAGAGGCCAACTTCTTCATAGATGAGTTCCGGAAAACAGGGGCCCTGATGAGGTCAGTTCTTTTCCTCAACCTAGCATCCAGCCCATCCATGGAGAGGATTATCCTTCCAAGGGTCGCACTCACTGCGGCTGAATATCTGGCTTACGAGAGGGAAATGCACGTCCTTGTCATCCTGACAGATCTTACAAATTATGCCGAAGCGCTACGCGAAATATCGGCCGCAAGGGAAGAAGTTCCGGGGAGAAGAGGCTATCCTGGGTACATGTACACCGATCTCTCAACGATCTACGAAAGGGCAGGAAAGATCAGAGGAAAAAATGGTTCAATCACACAGCTTCCGATCCTTTCCATGCCCTCCGATGATATGACTCACCCAATCCCAGATCTGACAGGATACATTACGGAAGGACAGATTTTCGTGAGCAGGGAGTTGCACAGGAAAGGCATCTATCCCCCAATCAACGTTCTTCCTTCGCTATCCAGGCTCATGAATCAGGGCATAGGGAAGGGACGAACGAGAGAAGATCACAGAGGCGTCGCCGACCAGCTGTACTCTGCTTACGGTAGGGGAACAGACCTCAAAAGCCTGAGCGCCATAGTCGGGACTGAGGCGCTCGGCAAGGAAGACAGGCAATACCTAGATTTTGCAAATCTATTCGAAGACAAGTTCGTTAACCAGGGATTCAACGAAGATAGAACGATAGAGAAAACATTGGATATCGGATGGGATGCCCTGTCTACGCTACCAGAAAGGGAAATGAAGAGAGTGAAGAGAGAATTCATTGACAGGTACGGAAAATGGGGGAAGTGATTTGGAAACATCCAACATTCGCCCCACCAGAATGGAGCTCCTGAAGACAAAGGGAAGAATCAAATTGGCCAAGAGAGGGCTTGACCTACTCAAACTGAAGAGGTCTTCGCTCATACTGGAATTCTTCTCCATATCCAGGGAAGTGAAAGGGCTCAAGGGGAATGTAACGGAACTGATACAGAAATCAATTGCAAGCGAGAGACTGGCCGAAATAGTATCGGGAAAACTCATCATAGAAAACACTGCCTTTTTCCAGCCTGGACTGAAGGTTGATGTCACATCCAAGAACGTGATGGGGGTGAAGATCCCACAAGTATCTATGGCCAAACAGAACAGTTTCATGGACCAACTATACGAGCTTATTTCACTTCCGACCGCGCTGATGGAGACGAGGGAAAACTTTGTAGAACTTCTGAACAGGCTGCTTGTGATTGCTGAAAAGGAGGTCGCAATGAGGAGGCTGCTCATAGAGATAGACAAGACAAAGAGAAGAACTAACTCGATAGAAAATGTGCTGATCCCAAGGCTGACTGAAACGGCCAGCTACATCAAGATGAAACTTGATGAAATTGACAGGGAGACATTCATCACGCTCAAGGTCATAAAGGCCAAGATTGGGGAGAGGGGTGAGGAGAGCGTATAGGTTCGCAAATCCCATGCAAAGAAAATTCTTCCTCGTGACCAGACTGATCCTGATTGCGAACGTGCTCATGTTCATGCTGGCTTTGATTATCATAGTGGAGGTTTTATCGTGACAAATGAAATGGAAACCCTAAAGGCAATAAGAGAGAAGGAGATTGAATCGCAGAAGAGGATCGAGAAAGCAAGATCCAGAGGGGAAGAGATAGTCAAGAACGCAGCCGAAGAGGCAAAGAGAATCATAGCAGAGGCGGAAGCGATTTCGAAGAGGGCGTACGACGATCACGTTCGGAAGGAGTTGGAGGCGGCTTCTCTTGAGACCCTGCAGATCAAGAAGAGGTTCGGAGAACAGGCAGGCAAACTCAGGAAGGAAATTTCAGGGGAAATAGTCGAAAAAATTGCAAACATTGTGATGGAGAATAACGATTGAGATGCTGGTTCCCAGGAAGATGAAGAAGGTCAGGATCTATTCTGTCAGGAAGAACGAGGAGGCCATCCTCTCTGCTCTTCATGACCTGGGCATCTTCCAGGTTGAGCCGGTTTCCATATCGACCGAACTCGTTTCGTCTATGCCTCAGAGCGAGTCGTATGCCAAACTGAGCGAACTTTCGAGAAAGATAAGGGATCTTGAGATCTCCCTTTATCCCAGTGAGTCTGTCGACAAGAAACTCTTCAAGAATGTCAGAGAACTCGTTGACGCCGCCAAACAGATAGACATTTATGATAGGATGAAGAAGCTCAAGGAAAATGAAGGGGCAGCGCTCTCTTCACTAAAGGTCCTCAACGAGAGCATTGCGACTCTCGAAAAAATATCGTTCTACGATGGAGACCTCAGCTATCTCAACGGATCAAACGTCTCGTCGTATGTCATAAGGAATGACGAAGAGACTCTGGAAAAATTGCGCAGTTTTGGAAGGTTGTTCATCTTCACTGGAAAAGATTACCTCATCTCTGTCGTGTCAAAATACGACCAGAGCAAGTTTGGCGAACTCTGCAAGAACGAGAAGATAGATGTAATTCCCGTTCCCTCCCTAACGGGGAGCGTTAAGGACTCTCTCTCTTCGGAGGAAAAAAGGAGGGATGATACTCAGGGAAGGCTGATCGGAATCAGGGATGAGATTGGAAAGATCTCGAGGGAGAATTATGCGAACGTCGCAGCCATACGAGAACAGCTTGAGATTGAACTCAAGAAAATTGACGTCACCTCAAAACTCTCCGGAACGGATAGGGCGTTCATCATGGAAGGCTGGGTCCCCCACGACCAGCTCGGAATAATGAATGCCGCCCTGCACGGCGTGACGGATGACGAGATCATAATTGAAGAATTGGAGACGGAAGAGACTCCTCCTACTTCCCTGAAGAATCCTAATGGAATCAGGCTGTTCCAGTTCTTCATTCGCTTCTACTCCCTACCTCAGTCCATAGAAATCGATCCAACGCTGATATTCGCGCTCGTATTCCCGATATTCTTTGGGCTTATGATTGGAGATGTTGGTTACGGAGTAACCATCCTGATAATCTCAGTGTGGTTGATCAGGAGGGTGGATCACCCACCGAAGAAATCTCACGTACCCAAATTCCTCGCAAGATTTGTCCTCATGATGATGAGCAAGAGAAGCCTGAAGATACTTGCCAAGGCGATGTTACCGGGTGCAATAATTGCAATCGCACTGGGAATAATATTTGACTCCTACTTTGGATTCACATTCCCTATTCCAGGCACTCCTCTACCGGGAGATCCTTATGCCACCTACGCTCACATAAATGTACTCAGCAGATTTGCCCTGGGGAAACTGCTCCTCATTTCCGGTTACACTGGAGTTGCAATGGTCAGCCTTGGACTAATCTTCGGCTTCATAATAAACTACGTCCATGGCCATATGAAGGAAGCAATCGGAAAGATTGGCTGGCTGATGGTTGCGTACTCCATAGTGATACTGGGACTTGAAGTGATATATCACAACTCTGGAGGACTGAACCCCATTACCAATCATCTCGCGCTCTTGGCCTATCCAATGTTGGGAATAGGACTTGGAGTCGTTATTTATTCGGAAAAGGCCCAGGCGTTGCTGGAAGTGACTACCATAATTTCACACATCCTCTCGTACACGAGGCTGGTGGGAATACTCCTGGCTTCCGCTGGGCTGGCTTTCGTATTTGATTACCTCTTCAGGGGTTCACTCCATCATTCCATCCCGTTCATGATTCTGGGTTTCGTGATCCTGATAGTTGGTCAGCTGCTGAATCTGATAATAGCTATTTTTGAACCGGGAATTCAGGGTGCAAGGCTAATCTATGTGGAATTCTTCAGCAAGTTCTACAAGGGGAACGGGAAGGAATTCAAACCATTCGCATCTCCGCGAAACTATACCATAAAGCAATTTTCACTGGAGCCACTGGACGGAAACAGCAAGAAATAGAACATCGTCCCTCGACAACACATTTTTAAACTCGGTCCGATAATGATTATTGAAACGATACATGCACCGTCTTGAAACCAATGGCCCTAACAGTTTGATTGGTTTGCTCGAAATTCTGGAAGACATCGGAAAACCAACCGACATAGCGAAGCTCGATGATTCCCTCGATGAAGAGAGGACAATGTTGATGAATCTTCTTGACGATGCAGAAAGCCTGAAGCTCATAGAGATTTCAAATGGAGACGTTTCCATAACAGAGACTGGAAAAAAGTTCCTCGGTTCAAGCATTGAACAGAGAAAGAAGTTGCTGCACTCTCTGGTCAAGGATGTTGAACCATTCCACACTCTGATCGCCTACTTCAATACGCTCAATACGAAGGAAGTCCCGAAGGACGATGTGGGAAGGTATCTCAACGAAGTATTTCCTCCAGGACAGAGCGACGATATCCTCAAGATCCTCCTGAACTGGGGAAGATATACAAAGCTCTTCACTTATGACAGCGACATTGGCAACATCGTGTTGAAGGATTAGTCAGAAGACATCAATTTTACAACGCCGTCTACTACTGCGTAGAATTCCTCGCTCCTGGTGTTCCTTGGCCTAGGGAGTTCTATCTTCACCTCTCCGAGAACCCTTGACGGTCTGTGGCTCATAACTACGATCTTGTCACTCATCTGGACCGCCTCGTCCACGTTGTGGGTCACCATCAGAATCGTATTAGGAGGGAAGGTGGGCGATTCCCAGAGATCAAGGAGTTCTTCCCTGAGCGCCTGGGCTGTGAAAACATCCAGTGCAGCAAACGGTTCGTCAAGGAGCAGGAGATCGGGGCCAGTGGCTAGTGCACGCGCTATAGAGACCCTCTGCTTCATTCCACCAGAGAGCTCTCTCGGATATGCTTCCTCGAAACCATCTATTCCAACTATTTTTATGAACTTCTCAGATGTCTCCTTAATGTACTTCTCGTCCTTTGTCAACGGTTCCAGGGCGATCTCAACGTTCTTTAGGACGTCAAGCCAGGGGAACAGGGCTGCGTTCTGAAAAACCACAGATATCTTTGGATTTGCTTCCCCCAAGGGTTTTCCCCCTATCGTAACGGTTCCCGTCGATGGACGTAGCAGTTCCAATAGTATCTTGATTATGGTGGATTTTCCGGAACCAGATGGACCTATAATGGAAACGAACTGATTTGTATCTACAGAGAAGGAGATGTTGCTTAGCGCCTGGAGTTTCTTCCCATTGGACTCGAATTCAACTCCTATGTCCCTCAGGTCGAGGAAGGCCATCGAATCAGAAGGTCATGATGTTATAAAACGTTCTGCTAACCGTTTCTGTCTTTTCCTTTCTCACTCTTCGACCATCATATTTCATGGAATACAGATTTTATTTACCTTAAGAAAAGCATTTCTACGGTCCTTTTATAAGGGGGGAGCCATGGTAAGCTTCGCCCTCCTGCTGCTTATTCTCGAGGCCACGGGTGTCACGTTTCTTAGATTATGGATTCTAATGGCCGTTTCAATACTTCTCGCACTCGTTTTCGGTATCTTGGCTGCAAGGGTGAGGATTGCTGAGTTGATTCTCATACCGATCGTCGATGTTTTGGAAGCAATTCCTGTAATCTCTTTTTTCCCGATCGTGTTGGTTTTTTTCCTGAAGGATATTGGGGGACCCCTTGGAACAGAACTCGCGGTCGATGTTCTGATCATCACAGCCCTTGTTTGGAACCTCATAACAGGAGTATACCAGGCTGTTTCACACATCCCGTTGGAATTAATGGAGTCTACACGCGCAATCAAGATGACGCTCTGGAAAAAACTCAAGTATTTGTACATCCCTGCGAGTTACCAGAAGATTGTCGCAAATATTATGCCAAGTTTTGCTAGTGGACTGTTCTACATCACACTTGCAGAGGTCATATCGCTTGGGACCCAGAATTACCATGTTTTCGGTATTGGGCAGGTGGCGGTAGCACTTTCTCAGCGCCAGGATCTTTTTGGTACTCTTTTGCTGATTCTGGTGATGATAATAGTGATCATACTGAACTCTCAGCTTATCATAAATCCACTCATAAGACGCGTCGAAAGATTCACCTTTGAGACGGAATCGGGGAACCAAAACCAGAAGAAAACTAGAAGAAAGAGCGAGTTAATGACTTCCATCTCCCAGAGAACTACTCAGGTAGCGGGATCTCTAACTCAGTTGGTGTCCTCGGTTGGAAAAATGTCATCTAAGCTGTCAACAGTCAGTACGGGAGGAAAGAAATTGAATCCGTCATCCAGAGTCCTAAATGTTATGATTGGTTCGTCTCTCATATTGATACTCATAGTGGCTCTCTACCTTATCGCCCAATCAGGATTCGCCGCCGCCTTTACGCTCTACGTGGTGAAACCGTCGTTCCTAAAAGAAGCGAGCATAGGTACGGCTTACGACCTTCTCAGAATTGCGATCGTCTACTTCATATCATTGGCAACAATGGTCCCACTGGCAATCATAGCGGGCAAGAAGGGTAGAGAGGGGGACATGATAAACGGAGGTATGCAGGTTCTCTATTCTGTCCCTGCCCCGATATTTTACCCATTAATCCTCGTCTACCTTACTCCGTTCCTGATGAGGGCATTCAGCTACGACTTTTCGCTGAACGTTGACGTATTGATTATAACATTCCTTTCAGCTGCTTCTTACATTTTCTTCAATGTTTTCGGCGCTGCAAGGAGTATTCCTGCTGAGTACGAAATGGTTGCATCTACGATCAAACTCAAGAGGTTCGCAAGGCTGAGGTACCTCACGTTGCCGGCAATAATACCTGCGTTAATCACGGGTTCAATGTCGGCCATTGGAAGTTACTGGGCTGGACTAATGGTCGCGGAATATGCAAAGCTTCCCAGCGGGACGTATACAGTCTCCTACGGTCTTATGAAGTTGATAGATGAATCGATAGCCCAGGGAAATCTGCCCTACACGGATGCTATAGACATCTTCATGATCGTTGTGATCATAATCATGAGCTACTTATTGTGGATCAGACTCTTTGACTATTCGAAAAAGAGGTTCACATTTTGATCTGCCGTATATCTCAAATTCTGAAAATTTGACTGGACTTTTTCTGGAGCATAGTGAACAAGAATTAATATACGGTTCCAAATCCAGAAAACAATGAACAAAGAAGAGAATTTCAATAGGAGCCCATACCTGGAGGATCACAAGACTGACCCGGTAAAATGGAACGTCTGGGGGGATGACCTGTTTGAGAAGTCAAGAAAGGAAGACAAACCACTCTTCATCACTATAGGTTATTCGACCTGCCATTGGTGCCACGTGATGCAACGGGAATCATTCAGGGACGAAGAAGTCTCAAAGATACTGAACGAAGATTACATCCCAGTCGTTGTTGATCGGGAAGAGAGGCCAGACGTTGACTCCTTTTACATGAATGTTTCCCAAGTGATGAACGGGAGCGGAGGATGGCCATTGAACGTAATTGCAATGCCGGATGGGCGACCCTTCCAGGTGTTCACTTACCTTCCTGCGAGGGATTCTGACAGCAACGGTGGGATGGTTGGTATCCTAAATGCGATTTCCCAGATCTGGAAAAATGAGCGAGGAAGGATCATCGAAGCGACCGATCAAGTCTCGTCCATCATCCTCAGTCCGGATAAAGAGATGGAGGGAGAGATAAGGTTCGAGGACTCTGTTGAGACTCTCCAAAGCATGTACGACAGGAAGAATGGTGGCTTCGGGGAGGCGCCGAAATTCCCCAATTTCCCGTACTTGCTGTTTCTCATGAACTATATGCATACCAAGAGGACCAAGAATCTATCGTACATCTTAGAGAAGACGCTCAAGAACATGCGTAATGGAGGAATATACGATCAGGTCGGCCACGGTCTGCACAGATACTCGACTGATTCTGAATGGAAGCTTCCCCATTTTGAGAAGATGCTCTATGACCAGGCACTGGCCATTCAGACATTTACTCAGTTCTATAGATTTACTGGTGACAATGGTTTTCTTGAAGTAGCTGGAGAGATCTTCGATTTCGCAGACAGGGAAATGAGAAATTCTGACGGATTTTATGCGAGCGGACTGGATGCAGATTTCAACGGGAACGAGGGAGAGTATTACACTTGGAGTGAAAAGGAACTGGAGGAAAACTTTGACCTCCAAACAAGGAAACGGATCGAGGAGAGCTATTATTTCGATAGAGATGCAGAAAATAGGATAGTGTTCAGAAGGAGAGAGCTCTTCAATGTTTCAAAGGAAAAAATAAAGACTCTGAGGGAATTAAATCTGGTAATTCTTGAAGCTAGAAACAAAAGAGGAATTCCCAAGAAGGATGATAAGGCGATACTTTCATGGAACTGCATGCTTCTTTCTGCAGAACTTGCATTTTCAATGTCGAGTTCAAAGAGGCATTTTAAAGAGATAATCGAGACATCTCGAAAAGTTATTGAATTGTTTTCCAAGGGAGACTCTCTCTACAGAACTGTGCGAAACGGGAGGAAAGGTGTAGACGGTTTGCTCGAAGATTACGCTTATTACTCCGCACTGATGCTTGATCTGTATGAATACACGGGGGACAACAAGTTCCTTTCAGAAGCGATCGAGAAGATTAATTCTGCTAGAGAAAAGTTCTTCGACACCAAAGATGGAGGATTCTTTACCAGTGGGGAAGGAATGTACAAATCCATATCAAGGAACAAGGACAGGCTGGATATCATTTATCCTTCAGGCGAGTCGATCATGTATGCGGTGCTTGAAAAACTATACATGGCAACCGGAGTAGAAGAATACAGGGATTTAAGCGAATCAATACTTCACTCGAGGAGAAACGAAATGATTAGAAATCCTCTCTCCTCTGTTTACCTTCTATCTGCGCTCTTGTTCAGAGGGAAACAAAAGAAGATCGAGACTCCTGAGATATTCAGGGAGCAATTTCTATCATATCTGGGGAAGACTTTCCTGCCGGAAGTCTTACTAATACCTGGAATTGACAATATTCAGGTATGCGATGATAAGTCCTGCCAATTCACCGGCAAGGAAATTAATGATGCTTTAGAGTTTATCTCACATAAATAGAACTCGCATAGTCAGAAGCTTTAGTGGATCTATAAAATAGTCTTCGAGTCAGATTCCTATTTTTAAATTGTTTTCGTTTTACTAGGGTCTGGCATCTTTTCACCACAATAAGGACAGTACTTTGTCCCATCAAAAGGTAGTTTTCTTCCGCATTCTGGACAGAATTTCAACGATTCGCCCTTTGAGGAGTCTGCGGTGGAATTATCCGTATTTGAGTTGTAATGGCTTGTCTCTGGAATCTCTTCCTCCTTCGTATCTCCGCTACCTGAGAAGTTCACTTTTTTCTCTTTGAAGGGCTGATCAAGAGGTCTCTTAACAGATGACTGTGGGTGAAAGGGCTCACCTGATTTTGCTTTGTTGTTATTTCTATTTGATGAAATGGGCTGTTTTTTCCTGTCAATCGATGAACCACAGCTATCACAGAAATTTGATTTCGGATTCAAAATTTTTGATCCGCAAGTTGTACAAAAAACATCTGTGGCTATTCCGTGCGGGCTAACAACGTCGTTCCTTTGGTTCTCATTTTTACCATACTTGCTTTTTCCTGAGTAGCTTCGGGAATCGATATTTCCACTTGCATTGTTTAAGACTGCTGTACCTGTCCTGTTCGAATACAGAGGGACTACATTCAGAGGGTCTACATCCTCGACAAGGCACGGAGTAGGAACTGCTTCACCGGTGTAACCTTGACTCTGACCACACCAGGTACAAACCTTAGTTCCCAGCGGCATCTCCGATTGACCGCACCTCAGGCATGTGACGAATTTTGCGGGATTATCCTTCCTCACCTTCTCGAGGAGTTCTGAATATTTTGAAACTTGCTCAGTGAAGGTCTGTATTCGCTGTTGGCTGAATTTCAGGTAATTTTGAGTCCAGTTGAGTTCATTGACCGCCTGCTGATCAACCACCTGTCGTTGCATCGGAAAAACCAAGAAATCGTATGAAAATGTACCTGTGCCCCCAAAAGTGCTGACCGGATTGTAAGTATTACCAACTATCGGTGCTGGTGTTATCACAGTCTTGGTGGTCTGAATACTTCCCAAACCTTTCTGTGCAGCTGACACACCGTCCATACCTGCTTGCAGATAGGCCTTGGAAAACGTAACTATCCCTCTGATGAGCTGTGAAGGCCATTGGTCCACATCGATCTTTCTCTTTATGAGACCGTCCACAAGATCGAAGTGTCTTTTGCACAAAGAGAGACCACCAGGTGTGGTAAACTGGACTTGGTCGATGAACTGCGCAGCAGGGAAAAAATTGGGAACATCCTTTTCTGGATATAGTTGTAGCCTACATACATGGCATATTGTCTGCATGTAGTAGCTTGCCCCCCATATTTGGCCAGCTGTGCCACCAAATTCTGGGCTGAGATCCCTCTGAAGTTTAGACGGGTCCCGGTGGTACATGTCAAATCCCTTCGGGAAATTGGACTGGGAATTTGCTGGGGGTCGTTCCTTAAAAAGAGGCACTTTACAAATATCTAAGCAAGAAAGCCACTGAGCTTGCGATGTAGATGAATTGCGAAACTCTTAATATGGCAGGAAATATATCGAATCAAGTACCGCAGGGCATGCGGGATTTGAAGCCTGATAAGCTGCCCGGAAGGGACAGCGGGAGACAGAGTAAGACCTTCGGATCGAATGAAGGAGGCGCTGTTGATGAAGCAGGAACCTCCAATCCTTCAGGATGGAGAGGATGTCAGTTAGCTCCCACAATTTTGTAATTGTGAGCTTTGATTCCGTCTTTAACTAGATGATTGAATGGCAGGTACGTGAAAATGGCAATGACAATGACCTCTGCAACCGTTATCCACGCTCCTGCGATTACATCGAAAATAAATGCTATCACTATTGCAGCAGTTGCAAAGTAAAGTGCTTCCTTGTCACCATCAAAGAAATCATAGACCGCTGCAGCAGAGAGGAATGTGAGTAATAGGTCAAGTCCAAATCCTATCCTATTTCCGATTATAGCGTTGGCTATAACCAGATAAAAATTTGCTAGAGCAGTTAAGATCCAGACTATTGCAGCTAATGTGGCAGTCCAGTGCCTCTTGAGTACGGTGATAGTGGACTGCGCCTGTGTTTGGTTTGAATTACTTGGCTGTGCTTCAAATTTTCCCTGTCTATCATCTTTCTTGTTTTCTGTTTGAGCATCCTGAGGGGATGAAAGGGAAGCTCCACATCTCGCACAAAAATTTGCTCCAGAACGGTTTTCGTAACCGCATCTTGAACAGAACACGCTTAAATACTTCCGTCATCTATTTAAGCTTTCTTGCCTGCATTAATATTTTTAACTTGGTTAAAGTGTCTGGATCATTTGTTATTGATCACTGCTGAATTTTCGGTCAACTTATTTGAACTACTTTGTAGCTTCATTTGTTCACTTTTTATATAGGTATTCAAGTCATTTACAGACACTGTTGATACGTCTTAATTTACTATGCAAACAGCTATTCGCTGCAAAGCTTTTAATGGAGGTTCTCGATTAGCCCGAATAATCGGTGGACTTGATGGATTCAATGAGCAGAATAAAGGTGCTGAAGAACTCCTTAACAAACATGAGCACTGAGACGAAGACTGGAATTATCCTTGCGATAACATTCTTCTTCTCCCTGTTTCTGAGTTTGTACTTCGTTATCGGTCCTTCGGTAAAGGCGCAGTACGCTGTTTCCGGAGGTTCTGATGCATACTACAACATGAGAATTGTTCAGTACATACTGTCCACCCATCATCAGTTATTGTTCGATCCTAGTCTCAATTTTCCAATCGGTCTTGAGAACCCGAGACCGCCGTTATTCCACTGGCTGATAGTCCTGTTAGGCTATGCATTCTCCCCATTCCTTGGAGGGGTGTTCAAGTCTACCATGACCATGTTCATTGCTAGCACAGCAATAGGAGGAGCGTTCATCGTTTTCCCTACCTACTATCTTGGAAAGGAATTGTTCGGGTACAAGGTTGGATTGTTGGCGGCTGTACTTGTGGCTATGTCTCCACTGACCCTTATGAAGAGCATCGGGACTATCGGGCTCTTCGATATTTACACGGCACTGTTTGGATTGATGTTCATATATTTCTTCCTTCGCGCTGTCAATACTTTCAAATTCGATGCTCCTGACATGCCAATAGTCAAGAGCATAGTTCCATCCATAAGAAGCAATCCAATTTCAGTTATCTACGCGTTGCTAGCAGGAGTTTCCCTAGCTGCATCGCTACTCACCTGGGTAGGCTCAATATCGCTGATGCTAATACTCGTGGGAGCTTCGGTATTACAACTGGCAATCTTTGCAATCAAGAAAAAGAACTCACTCGGAATATTCGTCTCAAATCTCTTCTTTGGTTCGGCATTCATCATAGCTTTCCCATGGTATTATGTCGCACACTTCATCCCGATCAGGTTCGACTACCCATTAATGATGTGGGGTATCCTGCTTCTTGTGTCCATATATTTCCTTTTCTTACAGAAGAGACCGTGGTTGTTGTCCATCGGACTTTTCATCGTTCTCGCAGCAGCTGGAATTGCATTGCTTTACAAATTTGATAACACCATCCTTAAATCGATACTTTCCGGACAGCACTACTTCGTCAAGAACAAGATATACGATACGATTGCTGAAGCCCAGGCACTTCCCTTGGGAGAGGACCTCCTGGAATTCGGTGCTTTTACTTTCTTCGCCTCTTTCATAGGCCTCGCATACCTGGTCTACAAGTGGATAAGAACTGCCACATTCAATATGACTCTGGCTATCCTCTACTTCGGCGGCATCATTGTCATAAGCATGATAGCTTCAAAGTTCCTTTACTTCGGTGCTACTGCAGCTTCAATACTTACAGGCTACATCGTTGTCAGGGCTTTCGAGCTACTGTCGTTCAAAGAGGCAGTCGACAAGTCGAAGGGAAGATCCATTAAGACTGCTCTTAGGAGAGAGTTCAAATTTGCCCATTATGCAGCCATACTCATCGTAGTCTTCCTCCTTATCGTTCCAACAACATTCTACGCTGTCGATTCAGCCATTCCATACAACAACAAGACTTCCTATGATCGCCAGCTTTACAACGATACCCCTAACTTCCTGAAACCTGCAAACTATTCTGCCCCGTACTATCTGGGGGCGTTCGGCGCAGCCATGGCTACTCCACAACAGCCGTGGAACAGGGCACTAGTGTGGTTCCAGAACCAGGATGCTAACCAGTCGCCTAACCAACGTCCCGCTTTCATATCCTGGTGGGACTATGGTTTCCAGACGCTGGAACAGGGGAACCATCCTGTAATGGCCGATAACTTCCAGGACGGAGTCTATCCTGCCGCCCAGATACTGCTGGCCCAGAACGAAAGTGAAATGCTCTCCGTGATGATTACTCAGATGCTCTACAATTACACGGTAACGGGCAACTTTAACAATTCGCCTATTCTGCCTCTCCTGAATGATTACCTCGGTCAAAATGGCACAAACCTTGTAATGAGCTACATGGCTAATCCGAGCAACTCACATCAGGATGGAATGATAGCACAGATCAACGCAAACCCTTCCTACTATGGTCAACACCAGTCAATTCAGAGAGGAGATGCTGTTTACATAATAATGGAACATTTCCTGACGAACACATATTCACTTGCTACTCTGATCAACCTGTACTCAGCCGTTGAGCAATTCATGAGCAAGTACATGAGTTACGTAGCGGTGGACTACAGCCTCTTCCCGTTCAATGGAACGAATACGGGAATATTCTACGCTCCTTCGTATCTAGGTGATTTCCCGTACGTCAATGCATCTGGGGAAATAGTTCCGACAGAATTTTACAACATAAACGTCACGGACACTTCCGGCAACACTTACGCAATACAGAATTTCCCATCTGGAGATACAGCGGCCAGCTACAACATCTCATATACGCCACAGTTCTACAACACTACTATCTACAGAGGGTTCATCGGATACCCACCGTCCACAATTGGATCTACCAACGGTATACCTGGGTACTCTAGCGGCCTGAGTTCGTATCCCGCCATGCAGGGATGGGGGATGTCCAACTTTGAAGTTGCCTACAAGACAGTTTTGTGGAATCCATATACAGATTATCAGAACCATTCCTCTGCATGGAAAGAGGTTTCCCTAGAGCAGGGATACCAATATCTGAAGAACCACGACGGCACAACGGATCTATTCCCGCCGTCCTATATCCTATCAAGTGACGTGGTTTTCCTGCAGTACTACCCCGGTGCAATCATCAGTGGTAGAGTGTATGACAATAGCGGGCAACCTGTTCAGGGAGCAAGAGTAACAGTGACAGACCAGTACGGAATCCCACACGAAACCGTCCTGACGAATTCTACAGGATATTACTCAATCTATGCAGTTGCAGGGAACGATACCATCACCTATTCCACTGGAGCATACAACCAGCTGTACATGGTCGGAAGCAAGACTCTGGGATACTACAACGTCACGATCTCCAATGCTCAGGCAGATAGGTTGAGCTACAACAACTATGGGCCGACCTGGAATATCACACACAATCTGGTTATCAACTCAACAGACGTCAATGGTCTTGCATTTCTGAACATCGCTAAGATCAGCACATTCACTAATCCCGACCAACCAATAAATGGAACGGTCAAATTTTACAACCTAACATACAACAGGGCCTACTACACCACTACATCACCAAATGGAACATACCACTTCTCAAACGTCGCTCCATACAGCTACGAAATTTCCGTATACACGGAAGGGAAATGGTATAACAACATCTCCTCTGTCACTGTCTCGGATTCCACCGTTTCACATGAC
The DNA here is from genome assembly GCA_021797915.1 of Thermoplasmata archaeon. Taxonomy (GTDB): domain Archaea; phylum Thermoplasmatota; class Thermoplasmata; order Thermoplasmatales. The sequence goes on from JAJZYT010000007.1 coordinate 23,359, forward strand.
ATCCCCATGACGTACGGGACGTTGAACGCCACGCTTGCAGGCGGGAACTCAATCTCTCCTGGTGCAAATATAACCTTCAGTAGAGGGAATTATAGCAAGACATACAATCTCACCAAGCCTGCACAGCTATTTGAGCTGCCTCCGGGAGTGTTCAATGTCAGCGCAACTAGCTCCGGACAATGGGATAATTTCACGACAAGAGTGACAAACAATACGACCACTCGTCTGGATCTATCGTTCTCCAGAACGTACAAAATCACTTTCATCACTGAGGTCGATGGTCACGTTGTAAGTGCACCCATTCAAATCAACAACGGTTCGGGTAATCTGAGTACTCAGACAGTGCTGACAAATTCTCAGGGCATCGGATATTACAGTTCACCAGTCTCCACCAATACATTCTATACGGATATTCTCTTCGATGGCTCATACTACTCTGCTTCGGGGATCTTGAACGTTTCTGGGGCGAAGACTGTTTTACTTAACCTTCTGAGGTCTTATCTTGTAACGGGCCAGTACACAGTTAGTAATACAACCCAGAGCTACACACACATCTCAATCACCGGAAGCAATACTCTTGTCAGCCTTTACGGCAACAACACAGGTCACTTCGCAATCTATCTGCCTCCAGGCGACTATAGCGTGGTGACGCACTCGCAATATAACGCTTCACTCTACGTCGCATCCTTGTACTTCACGCTGGGTGACCAAACCCAGTACCTGAACCTTAAAGGAAATCTAGGACAGCAGCTGGATGGGACAGTCACAAGCAATGGTACGACGGTAAAAGGTCTTCTGACTACCCAGATGGGAAGTGGTCCGTATTACGACTCGTTCGTTGGATCCAACGGTTCATACTCAATATACCTCTATGATGGAGCGAGTTTGAGCAGCACCGGCTTCATTTCTCCGGGTTATACCGTACAGTCCTCTTCACCAACCAATATTGAACTTCAGGCTCTGCCGGTGAATGTTTCCGTCTATGCGTCGTACTCCGGAAGCGTTCCAATCAATCTCTATCTGAATGGCACACAGGATTACGTGATTTCGGGCACTCACTACTTCAACCTCACAATGTTACCAGGAAACTATTCCATGACTTTCTCTCATCCAGGGACGGGTGTCACTTCCTCCCAGAATATCATTACTGTTGGTCCTGGGGCTTCGCCTCAAGGCTTTACCGCTAGCCTGTCAGTGATGGCCAGATTGAATGTCGACCCGGTCCAGGAGGTCTATGTCTTCAGTAATGGTACTCTCGTATCCACAACGCTAAACACCACACTGCCGGTAGGTACCTATACGATCTATGCTTATAGCGGGACAACTGCAGCACTCGAAAAGATATACCTAACAAAAGACACGAACATCTCACTGAATTTTAAGACGGCCTATAACGTCACCCTTTCTGCTTCTCCGTCGGGTAACGTCAACATAGGTTCGTCGTCCGGAAATGTGAGCTGGGGGGGCTCCATTCTTCTGCCAAAAGGAACTTATTCCTTTACCCTTGAAAAGAACTTCAACACCTCCTACATCTATTATGCCTCCACTACAAGTTACATTTCTTCCCCACAATCCATCACACTCAAGGGTGTACTTGTTGAAGCGCTTTCCAACGTTTCTATGAACTTTACTTATGGTGGATCAACACTCAACGCAGGAACATATTACATCCAGGGACCAAAGAACGTGACAGGTATGGTGGGTTCTGAAACGATATCATTACCCCGAGGAAACTACTCCATCTACGTGACCTCTGGCAATCTCGCATATTTCGGCGGGTTCGATCTCAAGAGCACGGGCCTCAACTTGAACATAGCCCTACATAAGGCGTATCCCCTTAACTATGGAACATACCTGAACAATTCATCATATTCAGGGATGGTTTCGATCAAGAGCGATGCACCTTATTATCTCCATTCATCGGGAATCATAAATCTGCCTAACGGCACTTACACATTCAGCGCCACCACGACCTATTCGAACTACGGGTATCTGGACAACTATTCGATCAACCAGAATGTAAAAGTGTCGGGTATAAGCTCTGCCACGCTAGCCTTCAAGCTAAACCTGATTGTGAAGGCATCATTCTATGCGGAATCGGGTCAACCGCTTCTCTCTGCGGGCCAGTCTTATACCTTCCCGCTCCTAATAACGAACCACGCAAATGTCCCCTTGAAATTCACGATCGGTAATTCGTCGACATTCTACGTAAGCGGCAATGCAATAACGCTGCTACCGAACACTTCAGGGGAGACCAACGTAACGATCAAGATTCCATCTGGTGCGACCGCCGGCTCACAGAGCGTCGATGTTAGGGTCTATTTCGGAAACACGTTCCAGAATGTCCAAGTCAATTTCACGGTAAATAAAGTTCAGGACATAACTGCAAAGTTGAGCAACAGCACCGGCAAGGTCGTTGGAAATGTGCTGGAGATCCCTCTGACAATATACAACACTGGGAACGTACTGACCGCAATAAATGCATCGATCCTCGATCAAGGACTGTTGACCTCGAATGGCATAATGGCGACCTTCAACAATTCTGGAAACTTCACCACTTACCTTGCATCAGGCAGAAACAACACGACGTACATCTTCATCAATTCTACCTCAGGAAAATCACTGGCTGGTCAGGAAATTTCCGTGCTGATAAGCTATGGAAACACCACAAAGATCGTCACAGTCACGCTTGCAACTCCGCAGCTGAAGCTGAGCACCGGGACCGGAACTGGACATGACCTTTCCCCGTACTCTCACCTCACCCAAGACTATTACATCTACGCTTTCTCTGCCTTCATCGTGCTCGCAATGGTAGCGGTAATGTTGATATTCAGAAGGAGGTTCAGATCGTGAGAACATTCATTGTGAGCCTGATAATTATCGCTCTTATTGCTGGTTCAGTAATAGCCGTGGGTGCGAATGCCACCAATCAAACCACAACCGGTCCGGTGACAGTCACAGGTCCTTCATCGGTTGCAATCAGCTCAAACTTCACTTATAGCATTAACGTGCAGCAGATCTTCAAGAACTACTCGATAACGATGATCATCTCCGGGTACAACCTGACTGGTGCATCCCCTATATCTCCCACGTACAGGACCGACATCAGGGCTGGTCCTACAGTTTTCAATGTCACTGCACCTTCGGTTGAAACAACTATGAGACTCCTGTTCCAGGTTACTGGTTACATGACAAACGGACAGATCTTCGTTTACAACATGACATCGAAAGTCACAGTAGAGCAATACACAACACTCAAAGCAACCATCAACAACACTTCCGACTTCAACCTGACTGCGATCAGCGTGACATTCAATGTCAACGGGAAATATGTAGGGAGTGAATTGGTGAACGTTTCCAGCCATTCCACGAAGAACATTTCATACAAATGGGTATCGGGAGTACTCCCTACTGGGGTCTATACCGTTTCTATCATTCTCAACAACAGCATAGCAAATCTTCAGAACGGAAACTCCTATACATTCCAGATCCAATCAGGGAACCCATACGTGATCTACATCTACATCGGGATCATCGCTTTCTTCGCAATCATCATCGCAGTTCTCTTCATCGCAAGCTACTACGCACGTAAGAGAAGACCAAAGTGGAAGAAGTGATCAGAGAGGATATCGTCGCTCAGGGCAATGTTGATCGCGGAACCAAAATCCTCTCCCCTCTTTATAGTCCTAGAACTTCCGCTCTCATCAACTATCTGCAATCTGAAGTCCACCAAGCTCCGGATGATCTGGTTCCTGTATCTCCTGTCCCCGTTACCTACCTTAATCAAAAAGCTGCTGAACTCGCACTCTCTTCGGACCTTGGAAACGTAGTGTCTTATCTCCCCGACGTCGTAGATGCTGCGCTTGTCGATAACCACATTATTTGCCAGCGTTGCAACCCCTGGGGTAGGACCCGGGTCTATGCCAACAACTATTTTTTCAGAGTTCTTTGAACGAACCAGCTGTTTCAACCTGAATTCATCTACCCCTTTCGTTTGGAATACGTTTCTTCCCCTGAGCTCCATGTCTGTGAAAACTACGTCGAATCCGGTGAAATTGTCTTCTGGTCGCAGAGATATGAAGGGCTCATTCATGCCCTTGAGCAGAGTCAGTAGTCTGTTATAAACCCTGAAATCCTTTGCCATGACTCCTAACTTCAACGACAATACATGGCAAATGGTTAAAAATATTTTCCGTTGGTATTTATTTGCGGCACCTAGGAGTATGCTAAAAGACGTAATCTGCTTTCTTTTCCTTCTCTATTGCTTCCAATTTGTCATTTGTCTCTATGTATATTATGTCTCTCATATTTATGAGGTAGTTCTTGTCCTTGTCTGCCAGGTAAAGGAGTGGCTGGAATGTATCGGATAACCCCTTAAATTCTCCTTCAAGCGCCATTATCTCGTTTCCCGACCTCAGGTATATCTTCACTTTGGAACCTTCCTTCAGGCTGAAATTCGGAAACTCTTTCATGCCATCTGATAGTTCGGGGTAATAAAAATTTATTTCACGATCAGGACTGCACATTCTGAGTTTGCAGCTACCCTTTGGCTCACGGAGCCTAGGAATACTCCTCTCAGGAATCCCCTCTTTCTGTTCCCTATGACAATGAGGTCCGGATTTGTGGCTTTAGCAAGGTCAAGAATTTCTCTCGCAGGATCTCCCTGCTTGAGATATGTCTTGAGCTTCATTACTCCATTGGAGATGGAATAATCCTTGGCGTGATTTAGTATGGTCTGTCCCCCCTCTTTTAGGGTCGCAAGTCTTTCAACAATAGTCAAGTCCCCGGTCGGGTTTTCTCCAGTCACGTATTGAACTGGATAAGGGACCACCATCACTATTTCCACTTCCAGGCCAGATTGCACCTTTGCTAGGCTTATTCCCATATCTAGCGCTCTCATAGAGGGCTTGGTACCATCTATTGCGACAAGAATCTTGGACAAAGGCAGTATGCCTCTAGTCTTTTGATCCATGCGTAAATAATGATTACATGACATATAAAATGTGCCCTGATCATCCTGAAATATTATAATACCAAAGACTGATTTGACTCAAAGATGAATGCCAACCTCATTCTTGACAGGATAGAGAAGATGGTCGATCCCCACATTGCGATCTGGGATGATGCATTCAGGATACTGATAACTGGAATTATGTCTACGAGGACGAAGGACGAGGTCACGGACAGGGCCAGTATTAGACTTTTTTGCAGATTCCCGTCAATTGAAAAACTCTCCAGAGCTTCTCCCGCTGTCGTTGAGGGTTTGATAAAACCAGTTGGATTCTACAAGAATAAGGCAGTAGACATAATCGAAACTTCAAAGATGATTATAAGAAAATTCGATGGAAGGGTTCCGGATAGCATGGAAGAGCTTTTGGAACTGAAGGGAGTTGGACGAAAGGTCGCAAACATAGTTCTTTCGGAGGGAGTGGGTAAGTATGGACTGGCTGTAGATACCCACGTCCAGCGAATTTCATTCCGGTTGGGACTCACAACTTCCGAAAAAGCTGAGGACACAGAGTTGATTCTCAAGAAAAGAATACCAAAGCAAAGGTGGAACGAGGTAAACTCTTACTTTGTAGAATTTGGCAAGAAGATTTGCAAACCAATCACCCCCTTGTGTGACCTGTGCAGTCTGAAAAAAGATTGCAAGTACTGGAGAGATCATGAAGATAGTCGTTGATGCCTCATCACTCTTTTATGGCTTTCAGGTTGAAGGCAGTAATGAATACATGATCACCTCAGCCGTGCTGGATGAAGTGAAAGGGAGGAAAATGAAAGGAAGCCTTGAAACAGTAATTGAATTGTTCAAAATCATTGAACCTGACAAATCAACAATCGAAGAAGTCAGGAATAAGGCAAAAGAGACCGGTGATCTGGATCAACTGAGCGTCACAGATATAGAACTTATAGCCCTGGCAAAGGATTCTGATGCGACCCTCTTGACAAATGATCTATCCATACAAAACGTGTGCAAGAGAATGAAGATCAACTATCAATCATTCGGAGGGAAATCCATCAACACAGAGATAGAGTGGGGTTATAGATGCATTGGCTGCAACAGAAAGTTTGATAGATCGTTTAAAGAGTGCCCTCACTGCGGAAATGAATTGAAAAAATATCCCAAGAAGAGAAGGCCTATAATCGATTCCACTTGATCTCAAGGAATAGTATTTCTCTCTTCTTTTCCAAAAAGCATGCCTGAACAAATGTCTTCCTGACGGACTGAGCAATTCTAACTTTGGCAGCGAGGTCACGGGCAAGAGAGATTGATCCGAATGTCATCAGATATCTGGCGTGCGACGAGTCTTTTTTATATATTCTAAATTCTGAACCGAACTTCAGTCCGCTTGCGACCTTCAATCCCCTTGATTCAAGCAGATCTATCAATCCCTTATGCTTTCTGCGCTCGCTGACCGCTCCCCTCGAATCGTTGAATTCCATTTTTCTTTTCATAGGAAGCCTGCTGACAGAATACAACAGGCAGCTTCCTTCTGAGTCCGTTATGGCCAAATAACAGGACCTTGTTCTCACGTTTTCGAAATTGATTCTTTCACTGTCCCGAAAGACCATAACTCTTGTACCGGAAGAGAACAGGGATCCTTTCTTGATCACTGGTTTCAGTCCCTTGATTTTCAGAAAATGGTAAGCCGTTGCGACTTTCATTTCGTCCTGAGACAACATCTTAACGATGTGGTCCGAAGTAACTTGTTCCGTTCTTCTCCTTACCTCTATCTTCTTCCTCAGGAGAAGATCAAGTGATGTCATGAGGTCTAGGGAGAGCTTCTGCCCGATATTTCTGCCTAAAAATCCCTTATTCCTTAGAGTGGAGGCATCTGCTTCATTCTCAATCATTACCCTTCTGTTTCTCAACTTTCCCTGGATCATCCTAAGTGAGCACCATATCAGACAGATCAAGCATTAGCTGCTTGATGTTTTCTCCAGTCTTTGAGGAGACCGGAACGACTTTTATGTTCTTCTTTCCCAAGATTTTCTTGACGTCATCCACCCAGAAAGCAGCCGAGTAATGCAGATCTGCCATACACAGTGCAATGATTACCTTTTTGTCTGAAATAAGTGATAAAGTGTTTGGAAGATTTTCGATATCACTCTTGCTATTAGAATTAAGAGTCAAAATGTACGCAGATTTCTTTTCTGTTGTGGGAAGATTATTTACCTCTTTGAAAAGGAAGGAAACGCTATCTCCGTCCCCCCTTGAAAAACTGAACTTCAAAAACTGCCCAGGTACCTGCCCGCATTCATCGGTTGAGTCATAGATCATTCTGCACAGTAGACTTGTCTTTCCCGAACCTTTTGGACCTACGACTAGCACCTTGGAGATGCTGGGAGACGCCTGCATATAAGGTTCGAATCTAACCTCGTATAAAATACTTGTCGCTGAATATTTTAATTATTTTGATCGAAGTCAACGCGGAGTGCGTGTGCTTTTTTCTCTCTTTTTTCTGATGAATAATATGTCGTTCCCGTCTAGCAAGATACGGGGAAAAATTTTAGGGGAAAGACTGAATTTTCTTTTCTTCTTGATTCCTTATTTTATCACTTGCTCTCAGCCATCTTCGTACGTTGCAACGCAACGCTTTCCCTGTATCCCATGTACAAACTACTCATTCCAATTACTCCAACCACCATTATGACAAGTACTGTCGCTACACCTATGGAACTGAGATTGGGTATAGGATTGCCTGTGTTGATGGCTATTCGGTCTATGAAGGGGAATCCCAGTACGAGCGCCCCTATTGCAGCAAACGCGATCCCTCCTAGGTAGAGAGTTCGTGCAGCTGTGGACCTGCCAACATATTTTATCTGTTCCAAAGAGAGCTTTTTGACTCTCATTATGTTTGCAAAGGTCGCGCCAATAACCACTTGCATAACCATGGTTCCGAGACCAAAGAGAGCACCTACTAGGGGAGCGTAAAATATGCTTGGCATCTGAGGGGCTAGTATGAAGGTTATGATCGTCGAGAATCCCCCAAACCCCCATCCAGCTATGAAACCATGGAGGAAAGCCATGTTCGCTGGAACAGCTTTGACATTGCTTTCTACTTCCTGTATCGGAAGTCTCTCTGATTTGGTTGAGTGATGTACATGCCCTCCTAATAATCTATCTAGAGGGATGTGTAAATCCGTTCCTTTGAGCAAATAGTACCCCACGATGAACATTACTACCCCCACTAGAACGTACACAGGACCGTCAAGGTTGAATTTGATGTAAATAGTTGCAAGTCCGACAAATCCTAATGTGGTGAGTATTGCCCTCTGAACTGTGAATCCAGAGGAGAAGATAAAACCAGACTTCATACCCCCCTTCGTGCTGTAGCTTCCGATCGAGTAACTGAAAGTGATAGGCCAGGTGTGTTCATCTGGTGTGATACCGTGCATCAATCCCAATATGAATGCTATCAGAAGTATGAAATAGACAGAGAGACCTGTCGGAGGGTTCAGAATAAAGCCTAGAAAAGACATTTTATTCCACACCGATAATTGGTTTGCCGTGCGGACACATTTTAGGATTACCGATTGTACGCAATATTAACCGTGCGTTTCTAGCTGGGATTATAAAATCTACTTCTGCGGCCTCTTCGCAAGCAGAGTTCTCTGACACCCCGCTCTTGCATAGCAAAGATTCGTATGTCCTGTGAACCAGCAGAATCCCGTCCGCAATCTTCTTACCAGAATCTGTAAGTAGAGTCATTCCATCTACTGATTTTGCCAGCCCCTTCTCTTCCAACCTTTTAATCACATTTAGAGCAGTTGGTGGCTTGATGCCAAGGGTTGAAGCGATTTGGTGCAAACGCATAGGGAAACCATCCTGGGAATCTTCCTCGAGAGCGATTAAACAGTCTCTTTCACGTTTTGTAACCGTATTAGTATTATCTTCCACTTGTTAGTATTATACTAATATTATTAAACCTTTTGTTTCGATACATTAGATTAGAGGATCATTCTATTGACCTGATAATCCTCATTGCTAGATATCAAGTGGCACAATCGTGTTGAGATATCTGAGTTGTTAAGTTAGAATGTTAGAAAAGGATAAAACCGAGATGTAATTTACCACTGAAATGCCGTCAATGGTGCCTCGGAAAATATTCTTCGTTAAAGGAGTAGGGACACATCGGAGCCAACTGGGATCTTTCGAAAATGCCCTAAGGGACGCAGATATCGCAAAATACAATTTGGTTGAGGTAAGCTCAATTTTTCCACCATATGCAGAAATGGTAGACAGGGAGGAGGGACTCAAACTGCTGAAACCTGGACAGATACTTCACTTGGTACTGGCAAGAAATAGCTCAAACGAGCTCAATAGATTGATTGCTGCTTCTGTGGGATTTGCAATTCCCAGAAACAGAACTATGTATGGATATCTTAGCGAACATCACAGTTTTGGAGAGACATCGGAGGTGGCGGGTAAGTTCGCAGAGGAGCTTGCGGCAGAAATGCTTGCAAGCACTATGGGATTGAATTCTTATCGGGTCGATGAAAATGGGAAGTTCAGACTGAATGATGCAATTTTGCTCACAAGCAACATAACGGCGTCCTCGACTGTGAAGAATGAGGATGAGTGGACAACAGTAGTCGCCGCAGCAGTGATGATTCTGGACTAAGGTGATCTGGTGACATACGATTTCAATGCTTTAGAGGAAAAATGGTTAAAGAAATGGAGAGATGAGAGAGTCTTTGAGCCCAGACCTGACGGAAAGAAATTCATGCTAACGGTACCCTGGCCGTACTGCAATGGTGCCCTCCACATAGGTCATGGAAGAACTTACACGGTCGGAGACATTATTGCAAGGTACAGGAGAATGGCAGGATTTAATGTTCTTTATCCAATGGGATTCCACATTTCTGGTACACCCATATTGGCATTCAGCAAGAAGATAGAACACGGCGACGTGCCAACAATAAACCTTTACAAGAGTTATCTAGAACTTTACGGGGACGACCCCTCGAGAGTCGCAGAGTTTTCAGTGCCTTCAAACATCGCATCATACTTTTCAGAGAAAATAATCAATGATTTTACGAACATGGGATTCTCTATAGATTGGACGAGGAAGTTCACTTCGGGAGAACCCATCTACAACAAGTTTATAGAATGGCAGTTCGGCATCCTCCAGGAAAAGAAACTGATCAAGATCGGGGACTATCCTATACTCTATTCTGAAGAAGAGGGAAATCCAGTTGGTGAGGATGACATCCTTGAGGGCGATACGGATAAAGTCTCGATCACCCAATTCACGGGGGTCTTCTTCTATGTGGAGAATGACATCCTGCTTGCATCTACGGTCCGACCCGAGACGCTCGACGGAGTCACAAACCTATTTCTCAATCCAGACGGAAAGTACTGCCGTATAAGGATGAGTGGACAGTCATTTATTGTTAGCAAGAGGGCCTATGAGAAATTGAAACATCAGAGGGAAGTACAGTTTGTTGGAGACGTCGATATCAAGAATTACTTCAATAAGAAGGCAAGGGAACCTCTCTATTCCAGGGAAATTCCTATTTTCCCCGGCCAGTTTGTGGATCCTGATATAGGAACGGGGGTCGACTATTCAGTGCCAGCGCATTCCATATGGGACCACGTAGGGTTGTCGGCTATATCGGAGAAACCGGAGTACATTCAGGTGATAGAAACATTGGGTCACAATCTTGACATGGAAGAGGTAAGGAAGAAATTTGGAATTGCAAATCTTGACGATAGAGAGAAATTGGTTGAAGCTACCAAGTTCGTGTATGAACAGGAGTTCTACCACGGCAAGATCATCAGGGGAAAGTTCAAGGGAAGTGTCGTGAAGGATGTCAAAGACAAGATTACCGAAGATCTTATGCGGATGGGAATTGCAATACCGGTGTACGAAACGTCCAGAAAGGCTGAAACCCGTGAAGGGAACCCGGTAGTAGTTGCGGTCATCAAGAACCAGTGGTTCATCGACTATTCGATTGAGGAGTGGAAGGAAAAGGTCAGGGAGCTCATAGGAAGAATGTATCTGAGACCAGACAATCTGAAGAGTCAATTCCTGCAAACAGTAGACTGGATAAAGGAAAGACCTTGCGCAAGAAAGAGGGGACTGGGGACCAAACTCCCGATGGATAAGGAATGGGTAATAGAGAGCCTGAGCGATTCCACGATCTACACTGTTGTCTATACGATCATGCCCTTCCTGAGGAAGATGAGGTTCGAGGAAATAGACGGAGAGTTGTTCGATCACATATTGCTCGGAAGGGGTAACCTATCCGGGAAGAGCGAAGAAACGAGAGGACTCGCTTCTGAGGCGAGGAAGGAATTCCTGTACTGGTATCCTGTCGACCTCAGGCACACCAGTTATCCTCACATATCCAATCACCTCACATTCTACCTTTTCAACCATGTAGCAATTTTTCCACCTGAAGAGTGGCCAATTGGGATATCTACCGGTGGAATGGTGAATTCGGAGGGGCAGAAGATGAGCAAGAGCAAGGGGAACGTCTATCCCCTACTGACGATCAAACGGAAGTACGGAGCGGACCTCTTCAGAATGTACCTCGCTTCAAATGCTGACGTGTGGTATGACGTTGACTGGAGGACGGGAGAGGTGGAGAATTATTCCAAGAAACTCGAAAGATTCTATTCCCTCCTCGAAGAGGCAAGAAACGTTGAAGGGGAACCCGACGAGAGGGACCTGTGGCTAGCATCTAGGATGATCGATAGGATCACAGCGAGCTCAAAGAGTTATGAATCCATGAGAGTGAGGGAGGCCACTGTCGAATTATTCTTCAACGCACTGAATGATGTGAGGGACCTGGAGAACTTTTCTGGAAAGGAAAGGGCACTCAGGGTCGTAAAAAAATTCGCAAAAGAGTGGGCACTCAGTCTTTCACCAGTAGTGCCTTTCCTTGCTGAAGAGATATACGAGATGTACGGCGGAAATGGGTTTGCGTCGTCCCAAATTTATCCCTCAATGGAGAATCATTACAATATACATGAGTCGGAGTGGAATTTCGTAGAATCAATTATCGAGGACTTCCGCAGCATAACGAAGGTTTCCACCGTTCAACCTAAGAGAATGGTGATCGGAACTGCGGAAGAGTGGAAGTGGAAGCTCTTGGAAGAGTCGAAATCAAAAGACATAAAATTGATGATTAAGGATGCAAATCCTGAGGAGAGAGATTTCCTCATTACACTAATCAAGAAGAAGGATCTGACCCAGAAAATAAGAGACGAAGGCAAGATTCTGGAAAAGTATAGGGACGATCTTTCGAGATATCTCAACGTTGAGGTAGTAATATCTCAGGATCCGGTTTACTCCAAGAAAGCGTTGCCTGGTCGTCCAGCCATCAGGCTGGAGTGATCTCACCTCTTCAGGAACTTTTCTAGGGTGACTCTTGCTGCAGGCGTCTGCAGCACCTCTCCGAATAGCTTTTCCTCTTTCTCGGATGAATAGACGTCCTGGGCGATCAGCGCCTTGATCCTCTTTATGCTCTCCACAGATTTTTGAGATAAGGTAGCTGCAAGGTCTTCAGAAAACTTGACAGGGCTTTCCGCAAGATAGCTCAGTATGCCGAGTCTGTATGCCTCATTACCGTCGAGTATCTTTCCTGTGAGAGCAACGTATCTTGCAGTGCCTGCTCCAGCGACCCTTATCAACCTCTTCATTCCACCCCATCCTGGAATCAGGCCAAGGTTGACTTCGCTGAGCCCGATCTTTGCTTGAGGGGAAGCTATTCTCAGATCGCAGCTGAGAGCCAATTCGAGTCCTCCTCCGTAAGCTCCTCCTTCGATCGCTGCAATAGTAATTGCCCCGTAATTCTGGACGAAGTCTGCGAATTCATTTCCAATTTTTGAAAACTGGAATCCTTCTTCTTCAGACGCGGAAAACATTACCGAAAGATCCCCTCCTGCGGAGAAAAAGCCACCTTCTCCTCTGATTATCACCACTGCTACTTCTTCAAGTGACTCGAAGGCACTCCTGATGTCCTTGATAACTTCTGGAGAGAGTGCATTTTTTTTCTCAGGTCTGTTGATGACAATCTGTGCTACCCGTTCTTTCTTCTCGACTCTCACAAGACTCATATAAAAGCCTAGCCGATCTTGAATTTGAACGAGGCTTCTTCGCTGGTGACCTTCTTTTCTGTGATAGTAAGTGACTTCCCTGTTTGATCCAGTACAGCGGTAACGTAACCATCAGCCACGTCTAGGAAATTCTCGCCGTTCTTTCTTGCCGTTACCCTAAGTATAGTGACGTGCTTGGATAGCTCGTTTACTGAAGATTTCACAAAAGGGACATCCGTTATGATGCCGTCTTCAATCAGTCTTACTAGCTGCTTGGGTGTGGAGAACCTAGCTATGAACTTGGTCATCTTTGCTCGATCTCCCAGAGCATAACCAAGCTGATTCAACCTTGTCTTGAGGTCTCCCCCAAGAGTAACGGCGGCGGCCTCAATGAGCTTCTTGTAGATTTCTTCTCTGAAAACCTGAGTCCTGCCGATGTTGGTCAGAGTGGTGAATAGTATCGATGGCTTGTTCAGTTCGTTTAGCAACACCCTAACCCCGCTCTGTCCTCTCTTCTGCTTTACATATTCTATTATGAATTTCAAGTCAGAACCAGTAGCCTCTTGCATTAATATCCCAATCAATATAAATTACTGTTTATTATGACTTTCTGTGTCAACACACTGATGTTTACGTAGATTTCAGATTTCGATTAGTGACACACAAATAGGATCCAGATACGACCCTCCAATTAGCGAGTTTCTCATTTCCATCATAAAAAGTCACTCGATTCAGACGTAATCGCTGATTGATTTTATCTCACCAGTGAATCCGTCCATAACAAGCACGGAAGAAGAATAAATTGGATAGAAACAGGTGTTGATGAACGTCACCTTTATTGTGTCCTCCAGTGGTTTTACTCGGCTCCTTGAGTAGATTATGAAACCCGCTGTTTCACTCTTTTCCAGGACCTCTGTCTCGAGGCTGTCACCTGCCCATCTCTTAGCCCTTTCCATAGAAGCCAGTGGTTCCCACTTCGGGTCCAAATCCCTGTGAGTTGTCGGCCAAGAATCGAGTAGCTCATAACCGTTTATCGATCTGTAGACCTTTCCATTTACTGCATTGATCATTGCAGTCCCTTCCTTGGTCGCAATGTTGTCCCCCTCCAACACCTTCATGGAGTAGGAAACGAAATGATAGGGAACAAAGATAAGATCTGAACGCAGGCCGATTGAGCCTGTGACCACCTCCCCCGTAACCACTGGTCGAATGTACTTTGGATTGTTTCCTTCCTCTAGATAGACTAATATGAAGTCCTTGTTCTCGCTCACCTGCTGGACCTCTGGTCTTTTCGCAGTCTTCTTGGCCAAGTGCATGTCGATAAGTGTCATTCCAAGCATCTTTGCAGCCTCATTTCTCGTGACTGGGGTGATCTTGTGTCCCTTGCAGTACGAAAGTATCTCCTTGTTCGGACCGTCAAAGAGCAGGAAAAGAAATCTCTCCCCTGGGAATGAAACAGTAGATGAATTGTACTCCCTTATCTTTTCCATGTCGTCATTTTCTAGGAGCATTATGACCTCTCCCGACCCGTCACCATGATCCACCCAGATGTAATCCTCCGGATACCCGGGGTAAGTTCTGTACCCCATGTTCTTGACAATTTCGTCGATGAGTATCCTTACGTCCATTTCCGTTTGGTATAAACTTACAGATAATATTATTATTGTTTTTAATTCAAGTTAGGTTATGTTAAATTCAATGATTTTGTGGATTGAAATCATCATTAAACCTCGAATAATCCAATGTCTACAAGATTTAAGTGCACCTAAAATTCCTAATGTCTTTTTATAACATCGTGCACTATTGGATTAGTGTAAGATATGTACGAAATAAGGTTCCACGGTAGAGGTGGACAAGGGGCGGTCACTGCCTCTAAAATTCTTGCTACGGCTGCATTCCTTGAGAGCAAGTGGGTGACCTCCTTTCCCTTCTTTGGTACGGAGAGAAGAGGTGCGCCTGTAACAGCCTTCACCAGAGTTGACGATCAGAGGATCGAACTCAGGAGCCAAATTTATGAACCAGATGCAGTGATAATTTTGGACAAATCACTGATGAACGGCGTGAACGTCACCGAGGGACTGAAGAACGATGGCATTATCGTTGTGAATGGCAAGGGCGGTAACCTGAAGGAGGCAGGAAAGTACAGGGTGGCTAGCGTCGATGCAACCAGCATCGCACTCAGGAATGGTCTTGGAGATCCATCTCACCCAATAGTCAATACCGCTATCCTTGGGGCATTCGCAAAGATATCTAATCTAGTTTCACTTCAATCAATTAAGAACGCAACCTCCGACACAGTTCCTTCAAGAAAGAAGGAAAATGTCAATGCTATACAGGAAGCGTTCGAAGAGACGGAGTTGAACTAGGCATGCCCTTTCTCCCAATAACTTACGCTTCAACATCTACAAAAATACTTTCCTCCTGGAGGACCAGCAAGCCAGTGATTGATTATACCAAGTGCACGAGATGTGCAATTTGCTGGAAGTTCTGCCCAGACGTTGCAATTGACCTTGTCGTTGACTCTAGCCTGAAGTCGCCGAATGAGAAATTCTCATCTCTAGAGGCACCTTCAATAGACTACGATCACTGCAAGGGATGTGGGATATGTGAAACAGAGTGCCCATTCGGTGCCATAGAGATGGTCAGGGAGGAGGAGTGAAATGGAATCGATGCAGTCGTCCAGACGTATAATGACTGGAAACGAGGCTGTCGCAGCTGGCGTCAAATTATCAAATGTAAAGGTCATAGCTGCTTATCCAATAACTCCACAAACCACCATTGTTGAGAAACTGGCAGAGATGGTGGCCAATGGCGAATTGAATTCGAAGTTCATCGAAGTCGAAAGCGAACACAGTGCAATGTCAGCTGTTACTGCAAGCGAAATGACGGGCGTGCGATCTTTTACAGCATCTTCCTCACACGGCCTACTGTATATGCACGAAGCACTTCACTGGGCAGCTGGAATGAGGTTGCCACTGGTCATGACTGTCGTAAACCGTGCGATAGGCCCACCGTGGAGCATATGGGGTGAGCATACTGATTCCTTCAACCAGAAAGATACGGGTTGGCTTCAGATGTACTGTGAGACAAATCAAGAGGCTATGGACAGCATACTTCTTGGATACAAGATTGCGGAGAACAACAAGCTGTTACTCCCCGTTATGAATATGCTGGATGCATTCACCCTCTCTCATACGTCCGAACCTGTTGAAGTTAGAAGTCACAGTACGGCAGCAGATTACCTGGGTGAGCTTGAGCTGGAATCGAAAATGGATTTCAATAATCCCGCTGGATACGGATCAATTGTACCCCCCGATGGTCCCTTTATGGAAATGAAGAAGGACATGAGGGACAGCATGTATAATGCCACAAACGCGATCAAGAAAGAGATTACCACCTTTAATGATCTATTCAATGCAGAGCTTCCGGGACTCACTGAGAATTTCATGATGGAAGATGCAGATTATGCGCTGATTACGTTGGGAGCTATTTCCTCTACCGCAAAATACACTATAAGGAAACTCAGGGAAAGGGGTCAGAAAGTGGGGCTCATTAGGCTATATTTCTACAGACCTTTTCCAGGAGAGGAAATTGTCAAAGCCGTCAAGGGTCTCAAGGGACTTGGCGTGGTAGAAAGAAACCTCTCGTTCGGTCAAAGGGGACCCACGTTTGAAGATGTGGCTACCGCCATTTATGGAAGGGTGGACGTCCCGATGAGGAATTATGTGGTCGGATTGGGAGGAAGGGACGTTAGAGTCAAGGATTATGAACTGATGTTCGAAAATCTGGTAGAGGGCAATAATGAGATAGAGTGGGTCAATGTGGGGGCGAAATAAATGCCTCTCACAATACCGAGGGAAGAATACATGGAACAGGGACATACTGCTTGCGCGGGATGTGGAGCAGCCCTCTCGATGAGGTATATGCTCAAGGCAGCCGGTCCCAAGACTGCACTTGCAATCCCAGCCTGCTGCTGGTCAGTAGTCCCGGGAGAGTTTCCGGCCACCAACCTGAAAGTCCCGTTGCTTTACACTCCTTTCGCGGCTGCCGGCGCAGCAATATCCGGTTTGAGAGAGGGACTTGATGCACAGGGGAAGGAAGACTACAATGTGTTTGCATTCGCAGGCGACGGAGGAACTGCTGATATCGGTCTGCAGGGACTGAGTGCCGCTATGGAAAGGGGCCACAACGTGATCTATATCATGTACGATAACGAGGCATACATGAATACCGGAATCCAGAGAAGCGGCAGTACTCCTTACGGAGCATGGACAACTACGACTCCTGTCGGAATGAAAAGAGATTTCAAGAAACAGAACAAGAAGTTTGTAGCGGACCTCATGATAGCACAGAATGTTCCCTATGTTGCTACGGCTACGATCGGGTACCCGGAAGACCTAGAGAGAAAGATATCAATAGCCAAGTCGATCAAGGGCCCAAAGTTCATACAGATTCTCTCACCATGCCCGCCAGGATGGTATCACAATTCGGCTGATACCGTAAAGATCTCCCGACTTGCGGTTGAATCAAAAGTGTTCCCGCTCTATGAATTCAAGAATGGTAAATTTTCTCTATTCAAACCCAGCAAGACAGCTCGGTTGACGGATTACCTGTCTCTGCAGGGGAGATTTGCACACCTGAAGGAGGACGAGATCAAGGTGATCGAAGAATCGGTCAACGAGAGATGGTCATATCTCCTGAAAAAGGAGCAGTCGTAGAATGGCATACGACTTGCTTCTTGGTTCTGAGGGAAAAATGGAATTTCTCCTTGGAAACGAAGCAGTCGTAAGGGGATTGTACGAAGCTGGAGTGTCTGTCGCAGCAGCTTATCCAGGTACTCCAAGTTCGGAAATAGGCGATGTTCTCTATAAGTTATCGGACAGGATTGGAATAAAATTCGAATTTTCTACAAACGAAAAGGTTGCTCTGGAGGTAGCTTCCGCAGCATCTGCTGGAGGACTGAGATCATTCGTTTTCATGAAGCACGTGGGTCTGAACGTCGCGATGGATTCGTTCGTCTCACTGTCTGGAGCAGGGGTGAAGGGAGGCATGGTCGTCTTCTCTGCTGACGACCCTTCCATGCATTCGTCCCAGAACGAACAGGACAACAGATTCTTGGGAAAATTTGCACGGACCATAGTAATAGAACCATCGAGCCCGCAGGAGCTCAAGGACTATATCGTTCACGCTTTCGATATTTCAGAAGAGATTGGACATCCTGTCTTGATCAGGAGTGTCACTCGTATTTCGCACGTAAGAGCCCCGGTTAGACTTGGAGAGAGGAGGGAAAAGAACGAGTGGAAATACAAGAAGAGTGCTTCATTAGTTTTGTTGCCGGAAAATGCCTACAAGGCACAGATGTCAATTGCGAACAGACTTGAAAAAGTCAGATCTTCTAAATATAACGGTATCCTGAACAGTGTGTACGGCGATTCCTCCACGCTGATAATTACGTCTGGAGCTGCCTACAACTACATAGATGAAGCGCTCCAGATGCTTAACTTGAAGGCTAGAATCTTGAAGATCGGACTGAGCTTTCCCCTCGACCAAGAAATGATCCTCAAGGAGGTAGAGAAAGCCGAACGAGTTATCTTCATCGAAGAAGGTGGTCCCTTCTTGGAGGAACAAGTTCTATCGCTCTGCGCTATTCGCTCGATCAACAAGAAATTCTATGGGAAGATTAACGGGAGCATTTCCACTTCATACGAAATGGATGTCGACCGTGTGGCAGGTTTTCTCTCCGAGATATACGGTATCCCGTTCCAAACGAAAACCCAAAATTTGAATCTTCCGGAAAGAGCGCCAGTACTTTGTCCAGGTTGCCCTCACAGAGCGACTTATTATGTGGCAAAGTTGGCCATGAAACAGAGGGGAATCCAGAACGCTATCGTACCAACTGACATCGGCTGTTATTCCCTCGGATATTACGAACCGTATCAACTCGGAGACTACTGCTTCTCTATGGGTTCTTCGGTCGGGTCCTCTAGCGGATTCACGATAGAGGCAAAAGAAAGGGTCGTCAGTTTCATAGGAGACAGCACCTTCTTCCACGCTGGAATCCCTGGTCTTATCAACGCATACCACAACAATCACAACTTCGTCTTGGTCATCATGGACAATTACGTCACTGCGATGACCGGCGGACAGCCTACCCCTGAAACGACCCCACCCTTCAAGAGGGTCGACATCGAGAGCGTGGTGAGGGGCATCGGAATCAAGAACGTATACTCGATGGATCCTTATGACCTCAAGAATTCACTCGACACATTCAAGAAGGCCCTAGATTCCAATGAACTTGCTGTCATTATAAGCAAGAGGGAGTGTGCCCTAGAAGTAGACAGGAAGAGAGCGCCCTCTGAGGCGAAGGTCTTCCAGATAAACCAAGACAAGTGCAATCTCTGTTACAACTGTGTGAAGAATTTCACTTGCGCTGCCTTTTATGTGGATGAGGGCAGAGTTTACATCGATCCCGAACTGTGCGACGGTTGCTCAGTCTGTTCAGAGCCACTCGTCTGTCCGTTCAACGCCATCGAGGTGAAACCATAGTGGTCTCCTTGGTCTTAGCAGGTGTAGGAGGACAGGGAATAATAACGGTGGCCAACATAGTTGGAAAGGCAGCTTTGATTGAAGGTAAAAATGCTCTAATGACAGAACTGCATGGCATGGCACAGAGAGGAGGAAAAATAGTGGTAGAAGTCAGGATCGGAGACTACAAGAGTGCCATTATCCCAGCGAGATCTGCGGATATCATGCTCGCATTCGAGGAACTCGAGGGGGCCAGAAACCTATCAAAGTTGAAAGAATCCGGAGTGATACTGTTGAACAGAAGAATGATACATCCCGTTTCCCTCACAATGAAGATACAGGATTACCCTGAAGGGATCGTTGCGGAGGCACTGAGCAAGTACAAGACGATCAACGTGGAGGCAGACCAAATCGCAATGAACTTAGGAAACAAGAGGGTAGCTAACACTGCCATGATTGGTGCGACCTTTTCAACCGGGCTGCTGAACCTCGGAGAAGAGAGCCTGATAACCGCAATCAAGGAATCGTTACCGGAAAAGCACTGGGACATCAACATGAAGGCGTTCGAGCAGGGTAAAATTCTCCCCGCATTCGAGACGGCAAAGGTCGCATGAAAATAAACATAATTGGCGCAGGTTCGATGGGCATAGTTCTGTCTTACTTCCTCCACAAGAAAAATGAAGTAGTGCTGACGGTCAAGCGTGGGGAAAAGAAGTACTACGAAGATGGTCTCGTGTTGTGGTACAATGGGAAAGAGGAGAAGTTTGTTGTAAAAATCTCAGAAGGAATAGAGGACTCCGATCTCACGATAATTGCGGTAAAGTCTTATGACCTGCAAAGGGTATACGCGAGCTATAATCTCAAGGGTAAGGTGATCCTAATCCAGAACGGGCTGACCCACATCAGCACTGAAATAGACGGAGTTTTGAAAATATATGCGGTCACAACCTGGGCTTCGAAGAGACTATCTAAGGGAGTCGCTGAACTCACTGGAAAGGGTTACTTCAGACTAGGAAGCAAATCCGGAGAGATAGACCTGAGATTTTTGAGGGAATCGGGAATTGAAGCCGAATGGGTGAATGACATAGAACTGGAACTGTACAGGAAAGCTGCAATAAACGCAGTGATAAACCCCATAACATCCCTATTCGGCGTGAAGAATGGACAGCTACCGCGTGTTAAAGAGCTGTGGAGCATAGCTTCGGCTACCATAAATGAACTTGAAGAACTATTTTCGAAAATGGGTTACAGACTAGAAGTTGAGAAGAACGTTTTGGAGACCTGCAAGGTTACTGCCGACAATGATAGCAGCATGCTTCAGGACATAAGACAGGGAAAGCGGACCGAGATTGATTCAATAACGGGAGAACTGATCTCGCTTGGCCTGAAGAATGGAGTTGATATGAAGACCAACGTCTTCCTTTACGATTCCATAAAATTTCTGCAGTCCCACCAGAGCAGCAAGAAAAATAATTTCTAAATGTACCGCAGCTCAGTGACTTCCAATTCTCACGGGATACTTGTCATTAAGGCAACCGAGGCACAGATTTTCTTTTCCTAGGCTAGTAGCCTCGATAAGTCCTTCCAGGGAAATGTAGCGAAGACTGTCAGCCCCTAGTTTTGCATTTATTTCCTTGAGGCTCCGGTTTGCGGCTATGAACTGGTCCTTTGTTTTCATGTCTATTCCGAGGTAACAGGGAAAACGCACTGGTGGACACGCTATCCTCAGATGGACCTCTTTCGCACCGTATTTCTTCAGCATCTTTACGATCTTTCTGGTGGTGTTCCCCCTTATGATACTGTCATCGACCAGGACCACTTTCTTTCCCTCTATCAGCTGTCTTATCGGATTCAGTTTTATGTCGAGCTCACTTTCCCTGCCTGCCTGCTCTGGCATGATGAAAGTTCTGTCCACATATCTGTTCTTGATTAATCCTTCCGTGAGTGGTATTCCTGATTCTTCGGCATATCCCTGCGCGTGGGTTCTTGCAGAGTCCGGAACCGCAACTACGCAGTCGGCTCCCTTTACTGGACTCTCCCGAGCGAGAATCCTGCCGAGTTCCATCCTTGTCTCGAATACGCTCCTTCCATCAACCACGCTGTCAGGTCGTGCAAAGTAAACATACTCAAACATGCAATGAGCGGTCTTCGAAGATTCATTGTACATGAAGGAATCGAATTCATTCTTCTTGATCTCCACTATTTCTCCGGGGCGGACATCCCTTATCATCTTTCCGTTGAGCTGATCGAACACCACGCTCTCTGATGCAGCGCCATAACCAAATTCTGTAGTCCCAACTACAAGTGGCCTGATTCCATTTGGATCACGAGCAACGAAAACACGCTGATTGATCATTAAGTTTAGGGAGTATGCTCCAACCAATTTTTTGAATGTGTTCTTCATTGAGAGAACAGGATCAGACGTTTTGGATAGTTCAATCGAGAGCAATTTCATCACGACTTCTGTATCAGAATTAGTTGCAAACGAGTACCCCTTGCTCTCAAGCGACCTTTTGAGCTGGAGAGCGTTGACTATCTCGCCGTTATGCCCGATAGCTATCTCAAACTTTCCGATGTTTGCGTACAGGGGCTGGGCATTCTCAAGTGTGGAAGAGCCTGCCGTGCTGTACCTGATGTGCCCTATTCCTATACCAGTATCTTTCTCTATCTTCACGCCCGAAAAAACTTCGTTGACAAGACCCATTCCCTTATAGTTCTTGAGAACTTTTCCGGTGTTTATAGAAATTCCAGAAGATTCCTGTCCCCTGTGTTGGATTATCCTCAGTGACTGTACTAATCTGTAACCGACCGGGATGCTCTCTGCAAGAGCCACAATCCCGCAGGATTCACCTAGACTTCGCCCAGTTATAACTTCTGATCCGTGAGTCTGGGTATCCACAGTGTGCGCACCTTTTATGCGTTACGTTGTAAGAATGCTGGCCACATCTTCTACACTTTATATGGACTTTTATCCTGTTTCTCCTTCCCATTGAAGGGGTTCCTCTCATCTTATATCGCCTCCGAAGGTGAAATGTAGACTACTACGTCTCCTCTGACTACCATTATGGGGAATGTCCCCCTGCTCTTGTTTTCCACTACCTCCTCGGCATTCTTGATGACAAGGTTGAGGTGTTGGTCATAACCATCCAGCAGTCCCCTATACTCTCTGTTCCACTTAACCTTGACCAGTACGTACTGGTTCAGGCTATTTCCTAGAATGTTAAGAGGACGTAGCTTGCCTTCCATGAAACCAGATTGTTACCTCATATATAATAATGATTAGTTTTGGCGTCGGGCTGATAGTGTTGGTAATACTGGAGGAAAGCCAATATTCGTCCCCTTGATTGAACTACTCGTTCATTGGTGATATTTTTCTCCGATCTGTAGTTCAGCAAACCATCTGGGCTAAGAAAACGTTATTTGGATTGGAGAACCTGATTTAAGCCCATGGAGATCGGAGCTCTGCCAATGGCAACTCCGGTCGCTGAAACGGGAAGCCCCATGCGTTAGCTTGGGGAGGATGTCACGAAGTAATGAGTTAGAAATTGCTAACCACTTTTTTTCCGCAACTCGTCCATTGCATACTGCGCGAGTTTCCCAGGATTCATCATATTTGAAATGTCTACAAGCTCCTCTTTGGTTATGGCTTTTGAAGCTAACAACAACCCCAGGTAACTAAGGCCATAAGCAAGGAACAGACCTATCATGATGAAGATCGACATCCTGTTGTAACCGTGAAAGAAATAATAGAACAATCCACCAAGGAGTATTGCCATTACCGCGCTCCTTGCAGATTGGTAAGTCACTTTTATTTTTACTTCGAAGAGCAGCGCTATTATGGACGTCAGGAGTAGAGCAATGCCAGAAATAAGATATGAGTAAGCCCCACCAACTACACCCAAACCCCCAAGATGGACATCTGCCAATGTCCTTGGAATGAGGACTATGCTCAGTACAATCCATAGGACATAACCCACGTTGGTCAGCAAGGCTGTAATTTTGGTTTTCGCAACTGCGTTAAAGTGGGTCCAAAATGGAATTGCCATAGTCCAGAACCAGGACCCAATAAGCATTACTTGAAGGGGGAAAGTGAAAGCAATCAATGCAGAGTTCCAAAGGTTGAGAATTGGCGCAGCGAAGATTATCGCAAACACGGTAAGGGGGGTTACGAAGAGTGTCAGGTACTTAATCGATAATCCCATGGTCTTTCCGTAATCTCCGTTAGATGCAAATTGAGAGGTCAGAGAAGGGAGTATAAGGACAGTGACGGACATGGTGAATCCTGTCATCATTAGTATCAACCTGTAATCGGTTGCAAATCCTCCTGATTGGAATGACCCAAAAGCGATATAGACTAGCACCTGGGGCACATTGGTGGATATTGCGGTCGCGATGGAAACTCCGATAAGAGGATATGAATATTTCAGGTAAGTTCTGATCGTTTCCAAGCGGGGCCACTTGAAATTCCACGGCATTCCTATGACAAAGCTCACGACTGCATACACAGTGTAAGAGATGGAGTAGGAAACGGCTATCAATATGGCCATTTCGGGAATTCCAGAACGTGAGGTGGGGAAGTGGAAGATGTTGAAGTGCAGGAATATAACGATAGATGCAAATCTTGCTACAGACTCTATTATGGGAGGGAGAGACATCTTAAATGCTTCCCGAGTTCCTGTGAAAAAGGCTCGGTTAGCCTGGATGTATGGAAGACCCACGAAATATGGAATCAAGAAGAGTATGCTGATGTATATCAACGGGGATTGGAAGTGCTGATGGAGGACCGTTGTCCATACAAAAACAGCAAGAAGTATGATGCCGACGTAAATGATCGTGAGAATGACCTTCATGAAAATCAGGGCATTGTTGTATTCGTTTCGGTATTTTCCCAGAGCGATCATTCTGGTATGAGCCGTGTTTATTCCAAAGTCGGAAACGAACGAAAACACTAGACCAAACGAAAGCGCCGTGGAAAAAATTCCCCACGAGCTGATCCCTGCATCCCTCAGGATTAAGAGCATCGTAAGGAATCCAACTATCAGGCCGAAACCATTCTGCAATAGAATCCACGCAGGTTTGGCAGTTTCCATCTCTGTGGCCGTAGTAGGCAAGTGTAGAAAAATGTTGGTATAATGAGAAATCATTATATTTTGCTAAACTCTCGCAGAACGTGATACCATCGTTCATCACCTCCCTCGTCCTCTTCATACCGGCATTCATAGCCAACCCAAGCGCAGTAATCACGGGCGGAAAGTTAGTCATAGATGGAGGCAGAAGCTGGAAGGGGAAGCGAATATTTGGCGATCACAAGACCTGGTCTGGGCTAGCCGGTGGGGTATTCGCAGGATCCCTAGTAGGTCTAATCCTGAACTATGTATTTCTTTTCACCAATGTCGGGGAATTGACTTTTTCGAATCAGTTAGGTACTGCATTTGAGATGGTGCTGGTTCTTTCGTTCTTCTCAATGTTTGGCGATTTAGTGGGATCTTTCATAAAGAGAAGAATCGGAAGGGCTCCTGGTGCGGAATCTCTATTCCTAGATCAGTATCCATTTGCCCTTTTTGCGCTCGCATTCTTTTACTTATTTTTTGGAAGTAAGGGAGTAGGGCTGTTCCCATGGCCTGGAGTAATTGCAATTCTGGTAGTCACTCCATTGATCCATAGGGCAGTCAACATTATAGGGTATAAACTCAAGATGAAGAGTGTCCCATACTAGTCCAGGAAGGCATTTGTCTCGGATACCACGTCTTTGCTCAGATAGAGGTTTGGCAGTTCTGGCCTGAATTTCTTCGCTCTAGAATCGAGTATGATTGCCACCCCCTTTTCCTCGGGGCTCCTTATCAATCTGCCTATCGCTTGTCTTATCCTGGTAGCTGCAACAGCGTCATAAGCGTACTCCCACCCCCTCCTAAATTTCATTTCATAGAAGAGTTCCATTGCCGATGTTTCCGGGGAAGGTGGAGGATAGGGAATACCTGTAAGAACAGCCATCTCGACCAGTTTACCGGGTAGGTCTATTCCCTCTGATATGCGTCCGTTGATTACGGCGAAGAGATTGCCGCCTTTCTGTTTGAAGTTGGTTATAAGGTTGACGAATTCCTCATTGCTCATGCCCTTCCTCTCAAAGAATATCTTTCCCTTCATGTCTATCTCTAGGAACGAAGATAGTTGTTCGTATGATGTACAAAAAATGATCTTGTTGTGCTTGACATTTTCCACTATGTCTCTGATGTAACCATCTATTCTCTCCCTCGATTCATCCTTCATCGTGTACTTTGAGGTGACATCATCCACGAACAGTACCTTGAGGTTCCTCTCAAGGTAATCTGCTTTTATGACAACTTTCTCAGGATCCTTAACCCCGACCTCGTCAATGAACTTACTGAAAGGAGATATGGTCCCAGACATAAAATAGGTCCTATAGGATTCTCCGAAAAAGCGTAGAATTTCATAGGTCTCCAGATTCATTATGCTGATACCAGATGGTTCCTCGTTGTGAGAAATCATAACACTGTACCCTTCATCATCATCCATGAGCCTGGAACCTAGGACTGATGCATTGTATATGTAGCTCCTAGGGAGCTTCCCCTCCGCGCTCTTGGATTCCTTTATCGATAGTCCAAAATTTGCAGCTAGGTTCAGGAGATTCTTGATGTCTAAAGAGTTCATCTGGAATGAATCCATGTAGGCCTCTGTGACTTCCTGAGTGGTGATGATCCTATCTCCCTCTTTCAGTAAGGTACCCAGAGCTTTGTTAAGGGATTCCACGATGTACGAAACATTCACCTTATTGATCAGCAGATCTCCAAACTGATCTATCTCCTTGGAACAGTTGGAGAGCGTATTGAAAGTGAGCTTCTTGGAGAGCAGGTTTCTTGTAAGGTCAGGGATGTTGTGTGCCTCGTCGGCTATCAGTATGATGTCCTTCAATTCTGCCTCCATCCATCCAAGGAATCTCTCCCTGATGAACGGATTCAGAAAGAATGAGTATGAGGTGACAAGCACATTCGCATCTGCTGCCAAACTCTTCTGAGCAAAGTATGGACAGTATTCCTCTTTTCCAAGGTTCAGAAAGTCTTCCTGAGACATTATGGTCTTCTTCCAGTCTCTTTCAAAGTTGGTTTCGTACTGGCACCCTCCCTTTCCACTCTTGTGCATCTCGACCAAAACCCTGCAAAAACTACTCTGCTCTTCTGGAGTGCCCTGTGACATCTCGGACGCCTGTTTCTTGTAAAGACACATCTCCCCCCTCCCAAAAAAAGTCATTACCTTCTCAAGCCCTAACGCTCTTGCCTCCCTCAGCAAATTCTCTCCCTGCGAATTGGTTCTAGTCAGGAACACAACCCTCCTATCGGGATACTTCGATACCGCGTGGAATAGTACGGATACTGTCTTTCCGGATCCCGTGGGACTTTCGAGTATGGTGGACCTCTTTTCACTCTGGCCCAGTTTCTGAAATATCATCTCCTGCCATGGGTATATCTCATACGGAAACTTTGGTGCATCTTTCAAGGAACAAATCCACCTCCTTGACCAAAGGAAGTCCAAAGCTCGATACTTGATTCTCGAGGTCCTTCTTACTGATGGAAGTGGTAAATTTGTAGGAATTCAGGCTGTTGAATACATCTCTTTCTCCAACACCAATCAGCTTGCCAAGATCCTTCGAAATTGCGTGCTTCTCCCTTATCGTTAAATCTGACTCAACGTTGCTCTCGTACCTTTTCAAGAAAGATGAGACCGATTGTCCCGGGTTCCCAACTGTGAAGAGACAGCAGCAAATTCCATCGCTTTCTGTTTTCAAACCTCGACGCATTGTGAGGTACGGCTCCCATATCTGAGCGGCGTCGATCTCCTTGCCCTTATATGCTCGGATAATGTCTTCGATGCTCTTGTAATAGACCTGCTCGTAGTTCCCTGAATTCCTGGAATCTTTGTCCATCCTCGACAAAGGAGTAGTGCCTATCCGACCCGAGGAATGCCTTCGAATCGTTCCGGACCCACCCGATGCAATTCCCGCAACAGGGGAAATTTTCCTGTCGATGAGGTAGAAAAAGTATCCGGAAATGAGCGGGCTTGCAACTATGTCCTCCGAACCAGTCATCAGTTCCTTGAGGGCTTCCAGGCTGTTATCGTAGACATTCACTCTGAAAGGAATGCGGTTGCCCAGCTGGTTCAACGTAGCGACAACATTGATGTATTCTGCACTCCGTAGTATTCCTACTCTCAGTGTCCTCGAATGATTTAGAGCGACAAGGATAGTTCGCTGACTTACCTTCTTCCTTAGGATAAGTTTCTCTCTTTCCAACTTACCAAGTACTTCAGACATTCGAGATCTCGAAGACTTGAGTCTCAAAGTGAGTTCCTTCTGAGTTACATTTTCTTTGAAAAGTATTTCAAGTACTTTTTCTCTCAACATAGGGTTCAGATTTCAAACTCTTCCCCATTCTTCGGTAGGACGATCTTGGGCGAGGTGAGATCTTTTGCCAATTCCTCTCTCTTCTCCCCGTGCATTAATACAACTTTGTCGGGTTTAGATCCCTCAATGAATTCAACAAGTTCCTTGTGTCCAGAGTGTGCAGAAAAGTCGAAGAACTTCACGTCCATGTTCACTTTTGTTGTCACACCTGCCAGATTGATGCTACCTGTTTCCAGAAGCATCCTTCCATTGGTATCTTCAACCTGGTATCCGGTTAGGAAAAGGCCGTTCTTTTGATCGTTGAGATTAGAAATGTAATTGAGGACAGGTCCGCCATCTAGCATTCCACTTGTGGTTAGAATCACGTCTCCGTTAAGCGCTTTTTCTCGATCTGACTTGCTCCGTACAAATCTTACCCTCCTAAGCATTTTCTTGTATCTTTGGTAGTTCTTTATGTACTTCGGGAAACTGAGTAGGACATTGGAAACAGTCCTGCCCATTCCATCGATCCAAATTTCATAGTCTGTGTTTTCAAGAACCATCAATAACTCTTGAGAACGGCCGATTGCGAAAGATGGCACCACAGCTACCCCATCACCCTCTACTACTTTCTGAATCGAGGATAGGAAATTCTCTTCGACGCTAGGTCTCGGAGGATGCTCCTTTCCCGCGTATGTACTTTCAACAACCAACACATCGGTACTGATCGGTTTGATACCGAAAGTCAGGTGGGTGTCTATGCTCTGGATATCGCCCGTGAAAACTATGCTGCTCTCATTCTGGACACGGTACATGGCACTTCCTACGAGGTGACCGGTAGAATGAGAAGTAATGTCCTGGTCTTTGAACTCCATAGTCTCACCATAGTTCAGAGGCGTGAATGTTTCTATTATGCTATCTACATCGAATTCTTCGAAGGGAAGACTATTCCCTTCCAGGTTCGCTATCTTGACCGAGTCGTAGAGAAGAATGGGTACCACCGAGAGTGTCGGCGGTGTTGCATAGACATTGGCCCCTCCATTCTTGTTCAGCCAAGGTAACATTCCTACATGATCAAGGTGTGAATGTGTCACGAATACCCCATCTACTTTTGGTGCAAGCATCGGGAAAGTTGGAGGTTTCGTGGGATTCATCCCGTAATCAAAGAGGAATTTGTATCTGTCAGTTGAGAGGACCATTCCCAATCTGCCAACCTCGTCTCCCCCTCCCAAAAACCTGGCTTTCATAGTCCAGCCTCCTTGAGGTGAAGACCACATTTGCATGTTCTTCCGGCAGATATTCTTGGTATAGCGTTTGTCAATACTTTCTTTATATTTTCTTCGTTCTCTTTCATAACCCTAATTACTTCCTTTGAATTTACTGGTATATCGGCCCAGACATCATAATCCGTCACAGTTGCAAGTGTCAAGTAGCACATCTCCTTCTCCCTGGCCAGGTTGATCTCCGGTACGAGTGTCATCCCTATGATATCCCCCACCCCCCTGAAAAACTTGCTCTCAGATCTTGTGGAGAACCTTGGACCCTCAATGCAGACATAGGTTCCGCCCTTCTTCGACTTGATCCTTAGATCGATTAGACTCTTGTGGAATGTATCCAAGAGCTCGGGACAGAATGGATCTGCCATCGAGATGTGTACAACTTCCGGTCCATCGAAAAAGGTATAATCCCTACCCTTGGTGTAATCAAAAAACTGATCCGGCAGAGCAATCGCTCCCGGTTCGATATCTTTCTGAAGCGACCCAACTGCAGAAACTCCTATTATTCTTTCCACTCCAACTTCCTTAAGTCCATATATATTGGCTCTGAAGTTTATTTTGTGCGGCGGTATCTTGTGTTCCTTTCCGTGCCTATAAAGTACTGCAACCTCCTGTCCCCCTATCTTTCCAAGTTCTATTGGTGAAGACATTTCTCCATAGGGGGTGTTGAGTTTGACGACTTCGGCATTTTCTAGTAACTTTCCAGTAACCGAACCGCCTATTAGTCCTACTTTTGCCATCGGAACTATATATTTGGCAGTCTAAAAATGTGTTGGAATGGCAAACTGCAGCTAAGTTTGGTTTAGCAATTGGATATCTTTTACCTCCATCTTGCAGCTCTTTTACTTACATTTTCGATGCTTACGGAGTTGCATTTAAAATCGCATTTCGAAAAAGGAGCCTTTATCACATTTTTCTAGTAGGAAGATAAGGATGGAAACTTAAGGATCTACTATGATACTGCTGCAGATTCATACTTATTCGTGGTTGGTACGGTATGTATCTGAGTTTGTTCTCGTGTGCAAAGGATATTCCGAAGCACGAGTTCGTCGACATTCTTCGCATTTTCAACGCAAAAAAGTAGCTAAAGTAAGAATTTGATGAGCTCAAAAGGAAGTCTCAATAATGTTTTATCTTACTCATACATCATAAATTTGTGCCAGTAGAAAGCCTAGATCATACTGCCGATGTGAGACTCAGAGCCTGGGGTAGATCGTTTCAAGGTACACTCCTGGAACTGTCAAATTACATGCTCAGAATGATCTACTCTGACATTATTAGACCAGAGGTGTTGTTGAGTTCTACTATCGAATATGATACTGATGAGGGATGCGTCACCAGATTGCTGAATGATCTGATATACAAGTCTGAATCAGCACAACTCGCCATAAAGATGAGGAAAATTACTGTATGTGAAGGAAAAGTTAGATGGGACGGTATGGGGGAGCCTTTTAGTAAGAAGGAGAGAGGGTCAATTCTTGTGAAGGCTGCAACCTACGACAGACTGATTGTGAAGAGGGCCCCTGCTCTAATTGAAATTACTCTAGACATTTAGCTAGAAGGTGTCACAGCAATAGCTATTATATGACTTTGGTATAACATCTCATGGCCAAAGACGAAAATTTCATCTTGGAGGATTCAAAGAAACTAATGATTTCAGACGAAATAATTGTTCAGGCTATTCAGGAAATCTACAAGGACGAAATCAAGGAAAGAATCAAGGAAAAACTGAAGGAGAATCCTAGGATGGAAAATGAGCTGAAGGACTCTATTCGGGATTACACTCGAGGGAAGCTCCTAGAGGCCGGGGCCCAAGCAAAGATGTTGAAGGTAGTGGCGGAACTTGGACTGATCTCGATCCCGGAATCTTTCAGGGACGAGATGGTCAAGTCGATACTCAAGGCCATAGGCCCAGAACTCGATACTCTTCTAAAGAACACGCTTTGAATGAAGTTAACAGTAAATAAAATACTGCTTCTTGTCTTGGGACTTGCGTATTTTGTTATCATCTTAGTTAAAAGAAACCTCTATTCTCCTGGACTGGTCGACTGGAATACTATCGCCATCCTTTCTACCCTAATTGTGGTTAATACAGGCTTAATGTATTCTGGTGGTCTGAACTACGTTGCTTACCAGATAATTAAGGTAACTGACGGTAGGAGGAAGTTGATGATCATATCTATACTTTTGACTGCTTTCTTGGCCATGTTTCTCACGAATGATGTTTCTCTTCTTGTATTGATTCCAATCACAATTGCGATAGGGAAATTTTCTGGAAAAAATCTTGATGATGTCATTATATTTCAGGCAATTGCTGCTAATGTTGGATCACTTCTGATGCCT
Organism: Thermoplasmata archaeon; assembly: GCA_021797915.1. Classification (GTDB taxonomy): domain Archaea; phylum Thermoplasmatota; class Thermoplasmata; order Thermoplasmatales. The sequence continues at coordinate 54,947 of JAJZYT010000007.1, forward strand.
TTCGGAAATCCCCAAAATATCATATTGTTTCGACTTTATTCACTCAATTTTTTTACATTTGTCAAAACAATGGCACCAATCTTCCTGGTATCAATTGCAATTCTGATCGTATTTTCCCTCGTTTTCAAGAATGAAAAGCTCCCTCCGAACGACGTTAAGGAAAAACCACGATTTTATTTCTTCATTTTTTATCTATTCCTGTTAGTCGCAACAATAGTGGGGATGCTGCTCAATGCGACAATTTTTCTGTTCATCGCTCTGATAGCTATTGCCCTGGTATCACTACTATTCCTGGAACCACAAGCTGTCGCGAGAGTCGATTACGTGTTGATAGTGGTCTTCATTCTAATTTTCCTGGTTATGAATTCCATTAGGTCAATGATATCTCTCCCCTTTACAGGAGGAGGGATACTGACTTACTTCGCTTCGATAATGTTCTCACAGGTTATATCCAATGTTCCGACAACTGTTCTCTTTGGCAAAGTCTCTTCGTGGGCAGTTCTATCATACGGAGTGAACATTGGCGGGAACGGCACAGTCATTGCATCGCTGGCCAACATCATAGCTCTGAGGAATCTTTCTGGAAAGAATTTCTTGAAATTCAACAAATATTCTTTCCTCTTTCTCCTGATAACTGCATTAGCGGGATTTCTGATTCTCTTCAGATAGGATAAATAAGAAAAAGCAATAGCAACGCATGCAAATCCTGTTGAAGGACGGCATTTTACTCACTGAAGATCACGCACCAAAGAGGATGGACTTATTCATCGATGGGAATTCTATTTCTCAGATTTCTGAAAAAATAAGCGTTGAAGCAGAGTACGTCATTAATTGTTCCAACAAGATTATCTCCCCCGGATTTGTAAACATGCACAATCACGTCGCAATGACAAACATGAGGACCCTCTTGGACGATATTCCTTTTTCCGAGTTCCTCGATACAGGATTCAAACTTGATTCCGTCAGAACGGACGAAGAGGTCTATTATGGAAGCAAACTGGGTATCGCAGAAATGTTGAGGAAAGGGACCACCACTTTCTTGGATATGTATTACGGGGAAGATATGGTAGCACGAGCTGCTCAGGAAGTTGGGATACGCTCGTATCTGGGTTGGAGTATCGTGAACAAGAACCTGACCACCCAGAAAGGCGACCCTCTCAAGAATGCAGAACAATTTATTTCAAAGTTCAAGGGAAGCGAACTGGTCACTCCTCTCCCTGCACCACATGGAATCTATTCGTGTGACAGAGATGATCTGATTGCTTCGAAGGAACTTGCAGACCGGTACGATCTTCCGTATACTATACACCTGAGCGAAAATAGGAGGGAGGTATATGACATCGTCAAGAAGGAAAAGAAGAGGCCGGTAGAATATCTAGATGCCTTCGGGTTTTTGAGTGACAGGCTGATTGCGGCTCATACGATCTATGTTACCCTGAATGAGATTAAGATTATGGGGAGGAACAAGGTAACAGCAGTGAACAACCCGGTGAGCAATATGAAACTTGCAAACGGAAATTTCGTCCCAGTTCTCGAAATGATACAGCATGGAGTTAACTTGACACTTGGGACCGATTCTGCCGCTACTGGAAATTCCCTTGATATGCTTGAAAATGCAAAGCTTGCTTCATTGCTTCAAAAGAATTACAGAGAAGAAGGGCAAATTCTTCCACCATCCCAGGTTATAGATTTCATGACCAAGAACCCTTGGAAAGCGCTCGATAAGAAATCGGGAGTCTTGAAGGAGGGGGCCCTTGCAGACATCACAGTGGTTGGCGGGGGCGTTGGACAGATTCCGCTGAGAAGGGACAACGCTGAAAACATTCTGATTTATTCGTCCAATGGAAATGACGTTGAACAGACGATTGTAAATGGTAAATTGCTGTACTCAGAGGGAGACTTCTTTGGCTTGAACTTGGATGAACTCAGAAAGAAAAATGAGGAGATATTTGACCGCTACAGTTCATTGATAAAATCGTGAACATTTTTTCCTTTTCTCTTTGCCATTCTCGCCACCACATCTTTGAACCCGGAAGAGTACTGTGCAGCTTTCTTCTGTTTCCACACTATCTCCTTATCCAGTTTAATTCGAGAGGCAGTCGACCTAAGAATGTACTTTCTAGAACCATTCTGGACCTTGAGGTCATACGGAATTCGAGAGGCCACATCTACAACACTTTTGTGGAGGTACGGATACAGAAGTTCTTTTCCGTTGTATGAAGCGATCTTTCGCTCCATCGGTACGACGTAATTCACAACCCTGTCAAGATCTTCCTTTGATGTGTCTTTGGTCTCATATTTCTTGTATCCTAAGAAGAGTTCATCCGCTCCCTGGCCAGTGGCAAGTTTGTGATCAGTGGAGAATTTGGTGGTGAAATAGAGAGGAAGCTCTATCAGAATCGAAAGAGCTGATGTCTGTCCAGTAATCTGTTTGATGCTCCTAATACCTTCCAAAATGTCACTCTCGTGTTCACTCAAGAAGTTAACCTGCATATCCATTGATTTGGCTGCTATCGGTGCCCAGATTGAGTCGTGGGATCCGTCACTTCCACAGACATACAATCGTACTTCCTTTCCTTCTTTCTTTGAGAGGTACGCAATCAAGGAACTATCTAGTCCGCCTGAAAAAAGTATTCCTACTTCATTGGGTAATTCTAGAACTGATTTCGTTAGTGATACTTCTAATTCGCTTTCCCATTCCATGGGTCGGATCCTAGATAACGCGGAATATCTTCGATCTTGATTCTTATTTGTTCCCTAGTATCTCGATGTCTGATAGTCACATCTCTATTCTTGATTGTATCATAATCTATCGTGATGCAATACATGATTCCAACTTCATCGTATCTTGAATACCTCTTGCCTATCGATCCTGAGTCATCGTACAGAACCGAGAACTTACACTTGAGTAGGTCTTCAAAAATTTTACCTGCACTTGCGTCCATTCCGTCCTTATTCATTAAGGGCAGTATTACCGCATCATAAGGGGAGATTGAGTAGGGTATTTTCAGGTAAGCATAACCTGAATCTTCCCTGGACGAGAGATTGTGGTCCAGTATAGTGTACAGGATTCTGTCAAGTCCAAATGCTGGCTCTATTACAACTGGAACGAAACTCTCCCTGTCGACAACAACTTTCTCCTCCCGTTCTGTAGTGAATCTGTCGAGTTGGATGTTCTTGTCATCTATTGTTACCTCGGTCTTTCCTTCCTTCATTGCTGTTATTATTTTGGAAGAGATATCGGGATATTCCGATTTCACCTTTTCGTAGTCTATTTCCTTGACCTTTTGAAATTCTTCTCTCTTTGGAATTATCCTTTGAGCATACAGGTCTTTCCCGGATGATCTTATGTGGTTGGTCAAATCGAAGGTACCCCTGTGGGAGTTTCCGGTTATCTCTATCCAACCTATGTCGGTCAACGCCTCTGCATCCCAGGTTTCTGAAGAATAGTGTGCTCTCTCCTCCTTTTTGTGTTGTCTGTACCTGATCTTCTCCAAGTCGATACCCACTTTTGAATAAAATCTAAGTGCAAGGCCAAAGAAATATGCCATTGGCTGACTCTTAACAATTCCCTTGTCATACACTTCCTTTGAAGTCGCCTTGATCTCTTTACCCTCATTTGTAAGGAATGTCACCTTGATTTCGTTATCGGGTTCACGGACCCACTTTTCGTTCTTGGGATCAAAGAAAGATTCGCACTCCATCATGTTGAACTCCCTAAGTCTGAAAATGGCTCTTCTTGGCGATATTTCATTTCTGTAACCTCTACCAACGGTGATCATAGCAAACGGCAATTTTTCCCTAAAGAACCTATAGTATTCCTTGAAGTTTACAAACATGCCCTGGGCAGTTTCGGGCCTCAGGAACAGTGGCTCTAGGTTTTCCCCCTGCTCAACTGGGAACATTAGTTTCTGTATCTTCACTTCCCCCAGATCTCCTTTGCACTTCTCGCACTTTATCCCCAATTCAAGAATCTTATCCTGAAGCCACTTCTTGTCGAGCGTTGCTGCTACTCCCATTTTTTCAATTAGGTCGTCAGCGCGGTACTTAGTGTGGCATTTTGTGCACTCTATCGAATAGTCAAAAAACCTGTCGTAATGACCAGAAGCCTTCAGAACCTGTGTGTGAGTGATAGTGGTTCCATCGAACTCCGCGATGTTCCCCTCACTCAACATGTTCTCCTTCCAGATTCTAATGACCTTATCCTTTATACGTGCGCCATACGGACCGTAATCGTACAACCCGGATAATCCACCGTATATTCCAAATCCCTGGAAATAAATTCCCCTTCTCCTAGAGACTTCTTCTTGATCCACACCCTTCATTTGATCAAGGAAGATATTACGTCAAAGTCATAAACCATTCCGCTCAGTTCATCATCTACGTCTCTGACGGGTAGCTGGGTGAACTTGTTTTTCTTCATGATCTTCGCTGCATCATATGCAGAAGCTCCCTCAAAGATTGAAATCGGGTTCTTTACCATAATCTTCTCGACCTCAACGTTTGGGATCTCCAAGTCCCTTATTGTGTAGTAGAAAGTGTATACATCCCTAAGGCTTTCCCAGCTCCACGCATCATCATCTTCCCCTATTCCGAGTTGAGTTGATACCGTCTTCGAATCGAGGTTTGCTCCGTTCAGCAAATCCCTTTCTGTAACTAGTCCTTTCAAATTCCCATTGTTGTCGAGTACGGGGAATGCAGTAACTTTCGTCAGCTTTATGACTCTCTCGACCATTTTAGCAGTTGACTTTGTGTAGATGGGTATTGCCGTCCTGGTTATCAGCTTCGATATTGGTGTTTCGAGTTTCTTTGCAATAACCGCATCGAGAATATCGTACGGGGTTAGGATTCCGACTACCTTCTTGTTGTCAACGACAGGCAAATGTCTTCGTAATATCTTGGTGAATAGCGTAACTGCCTTTTCCAAAGGTTCCTTGGAAGTGAGGGTGGGTAGATCCGTTCTCATAAGAAGCGATAACTCGTCTTCCTTCGGATGTTCCAAGATGTCCCTCCTTGACACAATACCAGCAAAGTTTGTTTTAGGATCTATTATAGGCACAGCGGCAACGTCCTTGCTTGCCATAATTTGCATTGCATCAGAAACAGATGCCGGAAGTTTCAGGGTAAACGGTTTCTTGGTCATATATGCTTCAACGGTGAAATTCATTCACATTCCCTCAGGAGTTTCGTGATGTAAGAGATTCTGATTACTTTAATCTTATCGTCGTTGGGGATGGGGGGGATTACTTCTTTCCCCATCTATTTGCACGAATTTAAGAATTGGAAACTTCATCTTATACCTTAGAGGAATGCAACGCCAACGGCTTGGCAGAGTAGAAATGCATCGCGAGGAGTTCCTGTCGAATACAGTACCATATCCTGTACGTATTTATGGGTAACCCATTGGGAGAACATGGGAATGTGCTCCCACTTCCTCGGTGTAAGACTGACTAGTGGATCAGCGGGCCTACTACGATTAGGACAAGAGGCAATCCGATTATGAGAACCATTCTATAATTGAATACCCGGATCTTCAGACATTGAGCACGACTAGATGCTATACGTTAAATTGCTCCGTTGTTGCAGTAAGAATATATAACAAGCAATGTTATCGTTCGTTCACGCTCCGGTAGTGTAGTCCGGCCAAGCATATCGGCCTTTCGAGCCGACGACCCGGGTCCAAATCCCGGCCGGAGCACTCTTCAAATTATCTTGTGAATCAACTTGGATTGAATCAGAATATAGTGATGGGTCTATATATTAAGATGAGTAATTGCAAATCTTACTCCTGCTAAAATTCAATTTCTTGAGCCTTTAAATCTTTTGAGGGTATTCTCAACTGATCGTAGTTAGGAAGGTTTTCTCCATTATCCAGAGGAAGAGCGTTTATTGGGAATATCAAAACTTATGAAATACCTGAAAATTGGGAAGTCTTCGGATAATATACCACACAAACGGACTAATTTGTCTCTAGAAGCAAGTGTTTAATATGGAATTCAAATCTGAACGCGTGTTTCTGAGTGGTTCTTACGTTGTCCTTGTTGGCTATGTTCTCGGACTATCTCTAGCAGCTCCCCCGGGACCGGTCAACGCCGTGATAATGAATGAATCCTCAAAAACTATCCTCCACGGAACTAGCGTTGGGATCGGGGCTATGACTGCGGACTTCATTTATCTCATTGTTCTATATTTCGGGAGAGCAGCAATTCCTCCTTTCGCTTTCAAATATCTCTATATTTTCGGTGCTGCAGTAATGGTCTATCTAGCGATCTCAGTCATTAGATCCAGAATGCCTTCAAAAACCCCGAAAGGGAACTACTTTGTTGGTCTGACAATGGGGATAACAAACCCATTCCAAATTATATGGTGGGTAACAGTTGGACTATTCTTGATCGAAAAAATGACCCTCCTTTCAGTGGCCGGATTTTTTGTAGGGATACTTACCTGGATCACAGTATTTCCTTATGCCATGCACAAGGTTGGAAGCAGATATTCACCATTACTGAGAGTTTTCTCTTTCATAATCCTGGTTGCATTCGCTGTTGGAATGCTCTACTATGGGGTAAGGTCATTTTTCTGATGCATTAATTGGATTTCACTCCGCTGATGCCGATGATTGCTCAACAGACAAAATCACCCAGTCAGGCTTTTGTAAATGGAATATTTCACGTTGAGGTAATCTGAAACCGTTCTTCATTCGCATATATTGCATTTGACAGTCATTTCTTGGACGATTGGAAGAAGTTGATTAGAATTACACGCCATTTCCAATTTTAGCTTAAAGGTTTAATATTTCATATTGAATACTGTCTTGATACAAATGCCAGCAACAGAGCAACCGAAGGACTGGTTTTCTAAGCTTGAGGAGCAACTTTCAAAGAAAGAGAAGGAAGTAATGAAGGAGAGTTCCCAGACCACCGGAAAGAAATCGGAATTCAACAAGAGGATTCTGACAGACCTGTGGCAAACTTGGGTTAGATTCAATAAGCAAAATATTCACTTCACGATAGACCCTCCCCCGAATAAGTGGCTTGAATTCACTAGTTACCCTGAGAAATTCCAGCTGAGCAACGATTTCTTTTTTGAGAACGTCAGCAACATAACTTTCAAAGACACAGCCGGGGAAGTTGAAAGAGTGGGAGACAACTTGAAGATAATCTACAAGAAAGAGGAAAATGAATCCATTTCCGCAATGTTCGAGTTTTCCGAGGGGGAGAAGTACGACAGGTATACAGGCTGGCACCGGTATTTCACTCAGTACATCCTTTATCAATCTCCAATGAAGGGTGCAAAGGTCGAGGAGTTGGAGGAGATACTGCTGAACGTCTTTGCCAAGTGGTACGAGAGCCAGTTGAGAAGGAACAGAGACCTAATAATCGAGGAGATAAAGAAGAACTACACCAAAGGTGAAACATTCATTGAGTGATGGAGGTTCGTTACTGTACCTCCATGGCATAGAAGGCTCATACATTAAAGAGACAGAAGTCAAAGTTCTTGGATACGCGAATGGAGGGTACATCCTCGATAGAACAATATTGCACTACCAAGGGGGTGGGCAGCCTGGAGACCGGGGGATGCTATTATCGGGGGATTTGAAGATACCTATCTACAACGTAAGAAAGAATGGTAAGAACGTCCTGCATCTATCCACTGTAGAAGCACCCATAGTTAGCGCAAAGTTGGTCTTGGACTGGGAAAGAAGATACAGGATCATGAAAATGCACACTCTTCAACACGCAATCTCTGCCGTTGTTTTCAAGACAGGCTTTCCATCATTGGTTACGGAAGTTTTTCCAGGATATGGGTACATCGAGAGCGATTCGAGCAGCATCAAGGTGAATGGCGAGGGATACACAATAAACAAGACCGCAAGAAACGTGAAGAGATACGAGGTCAAGCGTGACGACCTTGAACCAAAGTTGATGGCTAGATGCAACCTTGACAAGCTTCCTAAGTCGGTAGAAGAAATTTCGGTGGTAGAGATAGAAGGACTTGACTCCTGTGCCTGTGCAGGCACTCACGTAAAGAACACTTCAGAGATTGGAGATTACTGGTTGAGAGCGCCAGGGAAGAGAATCGAATTCGGATTATTTTGAAGCAGGTTCATTGAAACAGTTCTGATTTTGCAAGGATCTCTATTCCATTTGATCCGATGCTGTATGGTCTGGCTTTTCTGTCGTGATTGGTCAGCCTCATCTTAAGAACTCTTATTATGCTCGTTGTGGAACCTATGCTGTCGTCGTACCTGTTCTGTAGTGAGATTACTCCGTCTGAAACGAATTCAGCTAGCCCGTCTCTGCTGGAGTAGGGAATCGAGACGTTTGATTCCGCCAAGAGGAAAGATGTGACATTCAGATCTCTCAGCGCATTGGAGAGATTGATTATCACGTTCCGTTTCAGTACATCATTTTCTGCCACCATCAGTATCAGTGATATGCTGTCTATCACAATTCTCTTAGGCTTCAGAGACTCAATACTGGCCTTGAAATTCCCCTCAGACTTCAACATCTCAACGAATTCGACTGTGCCCGGATTCAGAAGGAACAGGTTCTTGTCTAAGTAGGGGCTGAAATCCTTGTTGTATGATTTGGAGGCTAGAATTATGCCCTCCTTCCTCTCCTCAAGGGTGAAATAAACGACGTTCTCGCCATTCAACGCCCCTCTGTGTGCAAAGTGTATGCCCATGGTTGTCTTACCAGCGCCATAGCTACCAAGCACGAGCGTAGAGCTTCCAGAAGGGATCCCTCCTCCCAGCATCGTGTTTAGTCCGTCCACTCCAGTGTCTACATTCTCCATCATTTCACCTTCGTAGTGTTGAGTACTATCATTCCAGTCTTGAAATCAAATTCGGTGTCAAATCGTTCTATCTTCTCCCTCTCAATCAGAGGCAGCACTCCCGTAAATCTGGGGATTGACATGTACCTCTTCCTCTTGCTTGATCTTTCCATGCTGTTCCATTCAAAGAGGAGCGTCCCGTCAAATATCTCCATCAAAACATACTCGGCCCTTTTCTCGATTATGTTTGCAGTCATCAAAACATATACTATTGAATTCCAAGTCTTGCTGGCCCGGGAAATCCCTCTGGAAATATCAAACATAGTTTTCTCATCGAGATACCTGCTTGTGATAAGGTCTGTGAAAGAGTCTATGATTATCAGCTTGTTCTTCCCCGCCTTGTCTATTTCCTTTATAAAAGAAGAGACCAGATTTTCCTTGTCCCTAATCGTGTTTCCTCCAATCCAGGAAGAAGGTATCTGAGTCTGTGAGTAGTAAAGCCGTGAGAGGTCTAGTATTGATATTCTCTTCCTCAAACTGGCCGCAAGAGATTCGTCCAAGGACAGGTTGAGAATTCTAATAATTTCATTGGCCGGCTTTGAAAATGATACATACAGAATGCCTTCCGGAAATTCCACTTCGTAGTTCTCCAGGCCCCTTGGAATCTTGCCGTCTAGCGCCCGGGCGAGGTTGACCGCTGAGGTAAGTGAAAACTCAAAATTTCCTGCCCCTGGTTCACCCAATAATAGTACCGAGCTCCCCGCAGGTATTCCGCCCTTCATAATGTTGTCGAGAGATTGAACGAACGTTGGAACCTTCATCTGGCTGCCCCTGCATCGTCGATTGCTCTCTTGACTGCGTCGTTGCTCTCTATCTTGTATTTCCACCCGTTCCTTTGGGCTTTAGTAATATCAAGTCCTGCGAACTTCACATCCCCAATCCATCCTGCTCCTCCGGGTCCACCGACGTAACTGATCTCAGCGCCAGGGGCAAATCTGGATATCGTCATTTCCGCAATCTGCGCAACCGTCGTCCTACCCCTCGTACCCAAATTGAACAATCCGTCCTCTTTCCCATGAAGACTGATCATTCCACTGACGCAATCGTCAACATAAATGTAAGATTTCATTTGGGTGCCGTCCCCCAGCACCTCCAGTCTGGACTTGTTCTTAGATAACTTCTCGATGAAATCTGCAATCGCACCGTGTGTTCCCTTCTTCCCCACAACGTTCGCAAACCTGAAGACCGATGACCGGAATCCATAGTTGCTAGAGAAACTGAAAATGAAAGCTTCAGCTGCAAGTTTTGATGCGCCGTAATGAGAGATGGGTCTCAACGGACCATACAGTTCTGGCGTGGGAATGATGTCTGCGTTGCCATACACTGCACTGGTGGATGAGAAGACCAGTTCTTTGACGTCCATTACCCTCATAGATTCCAAGACAGTATGGGTGACCTGCACGTTTTCCCTGAAGTCTACACTGGAATCTTCGAAGCCTCTTCTGACGTCTGCGTTGGCACTCAGGTGAAACACTATATCGACCCCTTCCATTTCCCTCCTTAGGGACTCGCTGTCCTTCACGTCGATCTTCTTGAATTTGAAGTTCTTTGATGATGCGAATTCACGAATATTTTCTTCCTTCCCGGAAGAGAGGTTGTCCACACCTACCACATAATTGTCCTTCACAAGAGATTCGACGAGGTTAGAACCGATGAAACCAGCTGCCCCAGTGACTAAAATTTTCTTTCCGTGCACTATTTGGAATTAGTTGCGAAATTTAATAATTTGCTATAGGTCAAATTCCTCAGAGTTTCGTGTCAACCTACCTTAGACGAAAGTGACTTTCCGTTCGCAAAACATTATGCATCTTTATGCATGACGGTTTCGTTCGAAGTTAACTGGTCAGTCCCCTGTGCTTTATTATGGTATTTTATCAAACATAGTATCGGAAACATGTATATCCATGGTGTAGTATATAGTTCACGAATCGACTTCTTGCAGAAACTCCAAGAGACCGGGAGATGATGGATCGTCTTGTTGAAAAGAATAAGAAACTCAGGGAGGAGAATTATATCTCTGTCGAACCCGTTCCAGGAATATCAGGCATTCATCCTTCACATCCGCATTTTCTTTGGTCACTGGCCATTTGCCATTTTCAGTTCCTTCCTAAATTTCTCTATAGCTTCTTTTATCTCCTCGATCGATGCTCCAGATTCCAGCGTGGTAATATCTCCAG
>JAJZYT010000008.1 GCA_021797915.1 Thermoplasmata archaeon
ACCATAACACTGACGATCGTTGATGCCGTAGGAGTGGTCGCATCATCCTCGGTGCTCATAACAGTCAACCCATCACCAATCATAGTCCTTCAACCCGGTCAATCACCGAATCAACAAACTTCATCCCAAATGATGCAGGGCCATCAAACACTAGCTCAGGAGCAAAAAAAAAATCTAATGCCTTCCAAGGAACGTCAATAACACTGGATGAAAATACCTCCTGGGCGGTTTACGTTCAAGCAGGAACGGGGACTCCGCCCTACACATTCACGTGGACAATCGCATATTCCTCCAATAGTACCAGCTTCAAAAACTATCAACTCGGTAGTAGCAATTCTAGCTACATCGACAATGTAATAACGTTTAAAGGCACTGGAACGTTCTCTGTAACAATAAAGGTAGTAGATAAGTTCGGCTCAACGTCAAGTGAGAGCCTCATCATAAGCGTAAATTCCCCCCTTCTTGTTGTATCTACGACGGTTACCGCTACTCCCCCTTCCTTAGATCTCGGGAACAGTACTACCCTGGCATCAACACCCACAATCAGTGGCGGTACCGCCCCTTATTCCTATCAGTGGTATCGCAACGGGACAGCGAGTGGCGACAAGATCAGTGGAGCGTCAGGTACAGTTACAAGCGGCGAGCCGCTTCCTTCACTCCACTTAACACCCACAGTAGCTGGCAATTATACCTATTATCTTGTGATCACAGATAGTGCATACTCTGCCGCAAGCTACTCAACCTCTGTCAATGTGTATGTAAACAATCTTCCAACCACTGCCTCTATAATGATATCACCGACATCCACTGTCATAGATGGATTAATCAACGCCACAGTTAAATCTGGCTATGGCACATCTCCTTATAACTACACATGGACCATAACTCCCCAAAATAGTTCTTTATCCTCCTTTGAAAGGTACGGACACCAGATCGGTCTCAGTAACTCTGGCAACTACACAGTCAGTCTGAAGGTAAGAGACGCTGATGGGAAAGTTGCTTACAACAACACAACGGTCAAGATTTATTCAAGCAGCCTCGTGATTGTCAAGATCTCCTCCCCAGCGACTTCCCCGACGATAGACGCGGGTCAGGCACAGTCATTCACCGGTAGTTATTCTGGTGGAAGTGGTACGTATGTATATCAATGGGTGAAACAAAATACATCCACCGCCTCACCTCCGAGTTCTGGTTATACCGCTCAGTCATCCCCCCAGACACACACTTTTTACTTCAATACGACAGGGACGTTTTATGTGTTTCTGTACGTAAAGGATACTGTTGTCGGAGATACACAATCTGCCTACGAGGAAGTGACGGTGAATAACGATATTTCCTCAGGTTCGATATCCATAAGCCCAACAACAACAAATATAGGAAACCCCGTCACGGCTTCTGTCACCTCTGGGTACGGAACATCGCCTTACACTTACACGTGGTCCGTTACACTTAAAGGCGGGGGATCTGCAGCCGGAGACTATTCCACTTCCGGAAACCAGCTGACGTTCAGCAAGTCGGGGAACTATACGGTAAGTGCAACAGTAAAGGACTCTTTCTCTCAAGCCACATCATCTAACTATAATGTCGAAGTAACTGCAGTTATCAGCCTGACTGCTTCGATATCTTCCTATCCAAGTTCAGGTATCACCGCTCTAGATGTAAACCACGCTCAGGTGTTCCAGGCGACCGTAACTGGAGGTAGCGGATCTTACAGCTATTCTTGGGGGATAAGTGGAGTTTCGGGTACTGTCGGAACTTCCAGCTCCTACACTCTAAACGTGTCCAACCCCGGATTGTACAAGATATATCTGAACGTGAGTCAGGGCACCTCGACTGCTTCCGCATCTCCGATCACGGTTGTGGTCAATCCACTCCCGAAGGTCTCGTTCCAGGTGGCTGGTACTATTGAGACGGACGTCGGCCAGACGATCTACGGAAACGTTGCAGGTGGAACTACACCTTACCAGTATTCGTGGTTGGTCACTCTTTATCCTTCGGGTAATTCTGCATCGGGTGATTATACGATCTCTGGTTCTTCCATAACATTTACAACTGAAGGAAATTATACCGTGAAATTCATGGTCACCGATGCGAGGGGTGTTACCGCGTCAATCACTTCGACCTTCATCGTCAATTATCAGTTGTCCAGTTCTCTTTCACTTTCTAACCCCCTCTCTTCTGTGATCAACAGGGGTAACTCATCGGTACTCAATGTATCAGTCAACGGTGGAACTGGGACTTTCTCATATCAGTGGTTCCAACAGCTACCGGGAACTAGCTCATTCGTAATGATTCCAGGAGCCACCAACGCCACCTATGACTTCCTGACCTCATCCGCAACCACACCGGGTATTTATCTATTCTATGTGAATGTGACGGATACGAAAACAGACCCTGCTTACGTCCATTCCAACATATTAAGCGTCACAGTACTCGCAAAGGTCATCTACGGCGTGAGTTTCACTGAAACCGGGCTTCCGACTGGAGCGAAATGGTTCCTGAATATTTCAGGAGGATACTCCTATACCTCCTCTTCAGCTAATCTATCTTTCCTTGAACCGAACGGTACCTATTATTACAGCATTTCAACCAGCAACAAGTCCTTCAAGCCGTCTTCACAGATCACCGGTATATTTGTGGTGAATGGGACAGAGATATCGCAGCCACTGGTCTTTCTGCCGGTTGTGTACGCGGTGACATTTTCAGAGTACGGGTTGAAGTCTGGTACTGAATGGTACGTGAATATGTCTAACGGTCAGTCCTATTCTACGACGCAGAGCGTTCTAACATTTTCGGAGATGAACAACACATATCACTACACCTTAGCCGTTTTGAACAAACAGTACAAGCCGGTGGTATATTCGTCATCTTTTATTGTTTCAGGAGGTCCTGTCTCAGAAAATGTCAACTTCACTCTCCTGACTTATACAGTCATATTTGAACAGTCTCCATCGTCGGTTCTTCCAAGCGGTTATTTATGGTTCGTAAACCTTTCGAATGGACAGGCATACTCTTCAGGTAGTCAAAGCATTAGTGTGGAGCTCCCAAATGGAACCTATTATTATACTGTAGCCACAGCCGACAAGACATTCTATTCTCCCGGCGGGACTCTCACAGTCAATGGTCAATCGGCAGTGGAGCATGTTACATTTTCCCCGTTCTACTATAATGTTTCTTTCATAGAGAGTGGTCTGCCTACAGGGACAGTATGGAGTGTATCCCTTGGAAATAACAACAATTCCTCATCTGGTCCTAAGTACTTCAAAGAAGTTAATGGAACATATGAATTCATAATTGGAGGAATCCCAGGATTTCGGACTCAGGAGTACAATGTGACCGTTGTTGTCAACGGGAGCGATTTTAAAGAGTATGTGACATGGACAGCCGTGACATACCCGATAACCATATCAGAATCCGGTCTGGCTGCAGGAGACACTTGGTCCGTCACTTTGACCACTACACAGGGAGGACAGGAAATCAACCAGACCTTCAACTCCACTTCCAGCTCAATAACTTTCAACGTCACCAATGGTACTTATTCTTATGTTGTCACTCTTCCCAACGGGTACAAGGCTACTCCCGCCAAGTCGACCATTCTAGTAGCTGGGAGCGCTGTCTCGACTAACCTGAAGATAGCGGCCCTTCCGAACTACCTCCTGTTGTGGATCGTCACCGTTGCCTTGGCGATAGTGATTGTTGTTTTTCTGTTGCTTTACATTGGCAACAAGAAGAGCCTTTTCAAGAGGGAAGGGAGATTCCTCAAGATTGGGCGCACCAAGAAGAAGAGGTGAAATGTTTCATTTGCACTCACTTCGCCATTTTCAATTAACCCAATTCTTTAGAGAGAATCTGTCTTCAAGATTTGCAAGAGGTAGAAAGGAAGAAACTTCATGCGTTCGAGAACTGAACAAGAATGTAGAAATAATTATTAAATACATCAAGATATTTTGTGGGCAAATGTTGCTATGAGGACGGAATATAGCGCCAGGTGGAAACAAACAGTGTTTGTTTTCATAGTGATTACTTTAGTATTGGTTTCCGGACTCTCTAGCATTGCAAATTCATACGGTTCCGGGGGTACTAAGAATCCGATTCCATCAAATGTGAATTACGTGGGCATGAGCACCGGTCGTTCAGGTAGTGCTGGTCTTGGAATTCATAGCTTCTCCACATTTTCAGTCACTATTTCACCGACTAGTGCGACGATCGATATTGGGCAGTCGGTGGACTTTAGCGTAACAACAAATCAGTCGGGTTTGACTTACACTTACGCCTGGTTCCTGAACGGAAACTCCGTTGGGACGAACAGCAGTACCTACACCTTCGATCCAAGTTCTACTGGATCTAACACTGTGTATGTGACCGTCACGAATAGTGGAACTACCGTTAAGTCATCTGTAGTTACAGTCACAGTAGACAGCGCAGTTTCCGTGAGCATTTCTCCAGGCAGTGAGAAGGTGAACGTGGGAACAAAAATCACTTTCACAGCAACTCCCTCTGGAGGTACGGGGTCCTATTCCTACCTCTGGTTCCTGAACGGGACTAAGACTTCGACTACAGCCTCCACCTACTCCCTAACTCCTGCAGGAAACGCCACATATTACGTCAACGTATCCGTGACGGATACGGGAACTATTAATGGATCTCCAAGTCCGCCTACGGCCGTTTCTTCTAGCATTAGCACCATTACAGCTGTGTTCAAGACCTATTTCGTTATTTTTGAAGAGTCAGGGCTCCCGGTAAATACAAAGTGGTATGCAAACCTCACAAATGGCCAGACTCATTCTGCTGTGGGGAGTTCCATAGTTTTCGGTGAACCTAACGGAACTTACACCATCACCATTGCAACAGGTAACAAGGTCTACACTCCCAGTCAATCGTATTTCAATATCATTGTGGATGGCAATAACCAATCGTTTCTAATCACCTTCAATCCCGTTCTGTATTCTGTGACATTCACAGAAACAGGGCTTCCTTTGAAAACGATTTGGTACGTGAACATTACAGGTCAAACCTCTCTATCTTCCAGCTCGAATGCCATAGTTGCGAAATTGTACAACGACACTTATTCTGTTTCAATCGCAACAGGATTCAAAGAATATTACCCTACACCCTTCTCGGAAAATGTTCAGGTAAACGGAAAGTCTATCAACGTCTCCATCGTATTTTCCCTGAAATTGTATCCAGTAGAATTCTCTGAAAGCGGACTCCCCGCCAACACGGAGTGGTTCCTAAGAGCCATGGGGAATGCAGCTTCTGGATACAGCAACGGCTCAGGCTCTTCGTTCTCGCCGACGATCACACTCAATTTGCCCAATGGGACCTACGGCTACAACATCACAAGTGGAGTTCAAACGTTCGGCCCGTCCCCCTCGACCGGCAATTTCACCGTTTCGGGCAATGCCGTTTCTGAGGCGGTCCGGTTCCTTCGGCTTTACCAGATTACTTTCGTTGAAACTGGCCTTCCGATTCCATCCTCCTCAATAAGGTGGTATCTTAACATATCCAACATCCAAACTTTTGTCTCTTCCACAAACACTATAACATTCTGGGAACCAAATCAAACTTATTCATATTCTGTCTCAGCTAGCACCAAATGGTACATTCCTTCCACGGTTACTGAATCAGGCTCGTTCACTGTCAGCGGCTCCAATCTAAATGGCCTAACAATAGTATTCAATGAACTCATGAATGTCACTTTCGAGGAACAAAAACTGCCCTACGGAAATACGTGGTACGTGAATGTAAGTTCGGGTGGAAGCTACTCATCATCGGAAGGAAAGATTTCATTCGTCGAGATAAATGGAACTTACTCCTACGTCATCTCAAGCGGCAACAAACTGTATCGCCCTAACCCATTTGAGGGATCGTTCGTGCCAAACTCGTCTAGGTTTCCAGTTCAAGTGACTTTCATCCTTGTGACCTATTCGTTGACATTCTCTGAGACTGGCTTAACGAACGGAACTTTCTGGTCAATTACTATAAACAATGTAACCAGAATTTCCACAAATGATAGCATAAACTTCAAACTGAACAACGGGAGCTATGAATATTCAATCCAATCTCTTTCTGGCTTTTCCACGACTGATTACCTCGGGAATGTGACCGTTAACGGAAGCTCTGTGGTTCAGCCAGTCAAGTGGATCATGGTAACCTATCTGATCAACATAACTCAGTCGGGAATTACCTCAGGGAAACAATGGTCTGTAACACTCCATGGCAGTACATTCAACCACATTCCTGTCTACGTTACAGTCAACACTACGAAAAGTTTTGTCATCTTCCACGAACCGAACGGCACATACAATTATACTATCCATCCTCCATTTGGCTATACTGGCTCACACGTAACCGGAGTTCTAATCGTATCCGGTAAATCTGCATCTGCAGTGGCCTCTCTGGTACCACCAAACTTCTTGCTCATCGGAATAATAGGGGCCATTGCAGTTGGAATATTGGGCGTAGTCCTAGCCCTCTCGAACAAACGCGAGAACAGAAGCCTTTTTGTGAGAGAAGGACGATACGTTAGGAGTGGCAAGTATCTGAAGTTCAAGAAGTGATTCTTCCCATGTCAGTGTAAAGATCCTGAGAATATCTGAACCTATGCTTCAACTCTCTTGAAAATTGAACCGCCCTTGAGGTCCCGCTCAGATTGGGAGGCTATTATTCCCTTAGTTGTAATCTTGAAATAGAATGGATAAGGACTGTATGAACCACCTCTCATTTTCACTATTGAAGCTTTTCTGATTCCCGCGGAAGGATCGTCCATCTCTAATTTAATGATACCAGAAACAAAGTATTCTTCGATTCCATACATGCTCACGTCGCTCTTCATAACCGGACTCGTGACAAGCAAGTAAGTGTGTGGGATTGCAAGCGACATAACGAACTGGTTAACAAAATCATCATTTTCGACAATCATCGGGGTAATTGGGTCAATAACAAGACGGGAGATGTTTGATTCAATTACAATTCTGTTTATCTCACCAGTGAGTTTTTCAATATATCTCGACCTGCTTTTCAGACTCTCTAAGACATCCTCCTTCAGTTCCCTAATTCTGTCCGAGAGTTCTATAACTTCAATAGTTCCCTCCTTGTAGTACCCTTCAAAACCAAATGTGAAGGTCTTGGCATTTGCTATGAATTCTGCTCCTCTAGTATCTGTAAGTATTATTGCCCCCTTCTCCCCCAACCTGGCACCCTGAACCAAGAATTGAGTGGCAGTAGTCGTTTTACCAACGCCAGTTTTTCCAGATACCATGTAAACATTCCCCCGTTTCATCGCACCGCCAAGGGTTTCATCAAGCTCTTTGACACCGAAAATATCCGACTTCGGCTTCAAGCTCCGTCTTTGATCTATTGTGACTATGTTATACATGTGTGTAAGATTTACCTCAGTATCGTCTAGATCTTTCTCAACGACCAGCGCTTTAAGAGATATTCCACAATCACTCGCAATTGCATTGAATTTCATTATGTCACTGACAAGATCTTCGGATATACTATGTAAAACTGCAATCCTAACGTTTTCGTCTTTCTTAGAAGTGACAACTAAATCGAACTTGTGTAATGCCCCTGATTTACCTGTAAGTTTAACGTTGCTACCCCATGTGAATTCGTTGTCCAGCTCGAATTCTTCAGCTATCCTCGCTATGTCAACGGAGTCACCGGTCATTACAGTTATCGGAGGCACACTGAACATTTATATCTTTCTCTCTAATTGGTAAACAGAACATAAATTGGTTTGTTCAAAAAGATGATATTCTAGCACCTATATATTTATAAGTGACGGTTCGCATTTAATCTTTTTTTCGTTTCTATTGCGAAATACATAATTCTACAAACCTGACTACATATTGTCCTAAATGTTCTTGTTTTCATCTTTGTAATTTCTAATGCCCTCTAATTTGAAATCCTTAACCCTTTCTGTCGTTTCATACAGTCGCACTAACAAAGGTTTAACTAGCATACTTGGAACATACACATACGCTTGCACTCTTTCCTTATTATGATATTCTAAGTAGGTTCCAAGAGGTATATGTTCCTTGTCTACGGCTGCTAAGAAGGCGGACGTTTGTCCATTTGATTGAATGAAATTAGTGACAGAAAGGTCTCCATCAAGATCGTATTTGATGAAGTTCTGAGGAAGTTGATGCAAATTTCTCCACTCAAGGATAAAATTCGTGTCGCTGTGCTCCACGAAAGAGAACGTTATTAACGATAACGGCAATCTCTTGTCGATCTCATTTAGCATCTCTATCAAACCTTTTGATTCGCTAAGGCCTAGCCCTGAAAGATCGGCACCGAGAGAGACCACTTTTCTTAACAATTCGGCAGCTCCCTTCATCTGGGATGAATGAAATCTGAAGTTCGCGAACATAATCTTGCCAGTTGTAAAGAGTTCTCCATCCGCAAGTGTCGGGACCAGTCCCACATTATCAGCAATCATGTTCACCAATGGGTTCGTTATCTTTTCAGTAATCTCCAGCGAGTCTCCTATTTTCACGGGATTTAACGGTTCTAGCATCATTCTGTCGTTTGCCGATAGCTCTTGAAGAAAGAAGGTAATGTACTGTTCACTCTTTATGTGGTAGACATTGATAGGTACCGGTTTTTCCTTGACTATAGTCGATAGAACATAACTTTCGATAGGAAAAGAGAAACTAAGGGACATATCAAGTCTCTTGTCTACCTCGTCAATCATTTAGGAGTAAATAATCTCTGACATATTTAATTATCCTTGACGTACCGTATAACATGAATTCGATAAGTATTAATTTAACCGATTTATCAAACAAGATGTTGTTGAAAGAGCTAGACAAGAAGCTCGATACCGAATGCAAAGTAATTTTCAACAAAGATGACCGAGTTTTCAGCCTTTCTAAAGCCGTGGATCTAATTTTTCAGGCTTTCATAGAACTAAAGGGGGATGACAAATATCTTTTGGTATATATTCCAAAAGAAAATTTAGAAAATGAAGGTAGCTCTGCAAAGTATCTCTCTTCAACTACAGAGAATGAAGGATATCTGATTTCCACGGTAACAATAGAAGAATCCCTTTACGAACTCTTGACCTCGTTGGACAAAGTGCAATCTTCCACATCATTCGACTTGACTGTTGAAAAGGGGAATCTCACTGCTAGGTTCCATCTCCATCATTCTGCAATCCCGCAACTTTCTAGGATACTTGGAAAGAGCCCTAATTTGAAACACTTGGTCAAGGAATTATATCTACACCCAACAACCGGTTTTATTTCGCATCTGGAACATAAGAATAGAGAATTCCCTCTGCGAGTCTTGGTTTATTCCATCCCATATTCTAACGTAAAGGGTAAAGTTGCAAGATCTCTTTTCGACGAAGGGGCGGTTGCAGAATCTGCGGCGGTTTTTTCGACCTCGATATTCAACAAGGTGATATTCTACGGAACAAGTGAGACAAAAACGGGTCTCAAACCAGTATCTTCAGGTTCTCGAATTTATGAAATGCGTTTTGAGGATATGAATATAGGGATATTCAGTGTGATATCGAACGTTTTAAATTCCATGGGTCTCAAGAGATTCAAAGTTTTTTTCAAAAAAGTAGACAACAGCATTCGAATAATAGTTTTGGTTCAGAAATTCGATGCTATGAAACACATTTCTGAGTCCTTTATTTATTATAAGCGAGCAGGCATTCCAGTGGTACTACACTTATCAAGAGATTACTCTGATGATGTATGGGAGACGCTTTAGCCGGCAGATTTGATTTAGGAAGTAGCCAGATAGTGCGATAAAAGGGGGGGCTAGTTTCTAACCCAGGTAGGAAAATGGATGATTGAGCGGAGAAATTATGATAGAGTCAAAATATTGGCTTTTTACCGTAAGTACAGTGGAATATCTTTCATCTGAGGTAAACCAATCCGTTCATTGATTCATTGACTGTACTAAAATTCAGGATATATTTTGAAAGGCATTGAAATTGCGCTGCAAGTTTTACGGGGCAAAATCCACTTTCTTAGCTTGCCAGTGCGAGTGAAGAACTCACTATACCATCTGAAGATCGTACTAAATCAAAAAATCAAAGTAAATATTTTCTTTTGGTCTAGTGGTAAAGTGGCAAATAAACATTGGTCCGGTTAGGTTTAATTTGGGGAATTAATATAATTATTCAGATTTCCCTAACCCAGTCTTCAAAGTAATGAGACTTCATTTACTAAATAATTAATATGCGTATAGGCTAGAAATTCCCTACGTCAGGCAGACGTGAAACAGATATAGTTCGAACGATATGTATTGTAGGGAAGGTGTTAAAGTGGAAGACTTTCGCTTAGCCTATGGAACCTTGGACGATCTTGACCTGCTGGTGGACCATCGTCTGCTAATGTGGAAGGAGATTCATCCAGACATGATTGACACAGTTGAGCAGTCTCGAGAATTGACGAGAAAATGGATTGGGTCTAAGGTTTCTGAGGGCAGTCTCACATCATTGATCGTAAAGAACTCCGAAGGTGGAGTCGCTGGATCAGGGTGTATTTTGATCAAAGAAGATCAACCTAGACCTGGAAGTTCCCAAATGAGGTATCCCTATCTTCTATCGATGTACACCCTACCAGAGTACAGGAAAATGGGAGTCGCCTCCTCGATTGTAAAGGAAGCAATAAAGTGGAGTAAGGATAACGGATTTGACAGGATTTCTTTGCATGCCTCAAATCAAGGGAAGTCAATTTATGAAAAACTTGGATTTCAGCAAACAAATGAATTGCGTCTCAAACTATTGTAATGGAGGATATCTGAGTCGGACCACTCTTTCCACCGCATTGACTTCCTATATCCACCTAAAAGAGATAATTCAAGAGTGGAAGTCGGTTTCTCCAATAAGTCAAGACTAACTAATAACTAAATATCTGATGTCTCAGTATCAGCGTTATAGAATAATTAATATTTCATTATTATTGGAATTTAAGAAAGTAGGAGTTGTTTTTATCCTTAAAGTAAATTAAGGTCAACTAAATTGGTGAAATTAATGTCGATTGATAAAGAGGAGATCAGTTATCTGATTAAGGAGAATCTGAACCACTCCTGCATAGGCGCAAAGGATACGTGCGTAAAGATAACCGCGATAGCAGATCTACCATCCAGATTTGGGAGTTTTCAGATAGTCGCGTTCCAGAACGATTTCGATAAGAAGGATCACGCAGCCATTATTCACGGGAATGTCTATGAAAAAGAAAACGTTCCGGTTAGGATCCATTCAGAATGTTTAACAGGAGACGCGCTCGGTTCCCTTCGCTGCGATTGCAGAGATCAGCTAGAAGTGTCAATGAAGATGGTGGGTGAGATGGAATTCGGTGTTATTCTCTACCTTAGACAAGAAGGAAGAGGAATTGGGTTTGCAAATAAGATTAAAGCTTACCAACTTCAGGACGCTGGTTATGATACATTCGAGGCTAATAGGGCTCTAGGTTTCAAAGAAGATGAGCGAGATTACGCGATAGCGGCACACATGTTAAAGTCGCTCCATGTTAAGTCTATCAGGCTCATGTCAAACAATCCCGCCAAGATTGAGGATCTTAAGTTCCACGGAGTAAAGATAACGGGCAGGATTCCTCTCATAATTCCTCCAAACGAACACAATTCCTTCTATCTCGAAACTAAAAGAGTCAAAGGGGGGCACATGCTAGATAAGACAGAGGAAGAGAACTTGATAGAACAAGAAGACGATCTGGTAGACTATAAGCTCTAGGTGCGTTAAGCAGACCAGCATTCATTTGTTTAGAATTCAGGTTGGCAGGGTCATGAGTGCGGAAAGGAGGGTATTCTCTCTTGTGAGCATACAATTCAACTTTGAAAGTAATTGGAAAGAGGTCTTGGATATAGTTAATAAATTCTAATAATTAAAAATATAAAGTTACTATACTTGAGTTAAATTGTTAAGAATTATCCTTTACTTGAAGTCGATTTCTCAATAGATGACGTATAACCACAGTTATACATCGTTATTTGGGGTGGGCATCAATTGCAATTTGCTGATCACATTTTTTTTAATTCCGAGTCTATTTTCAGGTCGCCATTCAGATCTCAGAGTTGGATTCCATAAGAGTCCATCTCAGTCCTTATCCTCGAACATCTAGGCTAATTCGAACACTGCTCCATAGCGCCCTGTAAGTGAGGAGAGAGTAAGACAGCACTCATTCAATTAATGGCTACCTCTAAGATAATTAAAACGTTCTATAACCCGCTTGACCCAGTTAGGCACTATTATGAAACCATAAAAGTCCAACATTCCCGCGTAAAGATACGAAACCAAA
Source organism: Thermoplasmata archaeon (assembly GCA_021797915.1). Lineage (GTDB taxonomy): Archaea > Thermoplasmatota > Thermoplasmata > Thermoplasmatales. The sequence goes on from JAJZYT010000008.1 coordinate 12,288, forward strand.
GCATATATTTATTCTTCCAGCATTTAAAAATCAGAATATCGATTCTCTTATCCTTCCTAAGAATATTACACTAAACCGAATAGTGTACGACCAATTTTCAAGTTACATAACTGCCTCGGGTACTTAAGTTAGGGTTTGGCGTTCCACAAAGCACAGCTATGGTTGAAATTCAAACATTGACTTAAAAGTTGGACCGAGAGGGGTTGACGCTTGAACCACAGCTACAATTGTTATCCTCTTTCGCAGAATATCCAGGGACAGAAGGTCGTACTTATGTTCCTAATACCGAAGATATCTTTCGAGTCCACTTTTGCTCAAAAATATGAAATTTTTGGAATAATCTACAAATTTACGATATTCATATACTAAATATTTAAGGTAACGAGACTTGAGTAACTTCATAAGGCATATGGGTAAATTCATATTATTAATAATATATATCCACTATTTACCCAAAAATGTATATTCTGAAGCACGTTAGAAATCACCCTAAGTAAGACGCTCGAATTTGGCCAGGATTTTCGCCTCGTGAATTTCGATTCTTACACTGTATTTTTTTTGACGTAGTGAGACAAACAGGATTATTTGCCTGTCGCAATCTTTTTGATTTGTTCCCATTGTTCATCGGTCAAAACTGCTAATTCATTGAATTCGCCGGCACCTTTCAACCATTCTCCACCATCAATTGTGATAACTTCACCGTTTATGAATGATGCATTATCCGAAATGAGATAAGCAGCAAGTGTAGTGAGTTCTCTAATTTCTCCGGTTCTTCCTAGAGGCACTCTTCTTTTTAGAGCTTCTTCCATCCCTGGCAATGGAAACAAATTCTTTTGAGTTGCTTCGGTTGGAAATATGCCTGGGGCAATTGCCACGTGTCTGATCCCATATTTTGCCCACTCGACCGCAAGAGACCTAACCACCGCAAGAACTCCTGCTTTAGCAGCTGCCGAAGGTACCACGTAGGCAGATCCGGTCCAGGCGTAGGGGGTAACTATGTTTAAGACTACACCCCCTTGACCTCTACTTATCCACTTCTTACCCAATTCTAGCGTCATGTACAGAGTCCCATGCAGTACGATGTTCAGGACTGAATCTACCGCGTGCGGGGATAACTTCTCCGTTGGATAGGCGAAATTTCCAGCCGCATTATTTACTAAAACGTTTATTGGTCCTAGCTCTTTTTCAAGGAATTCCACTGCTTTAGCTATCTGTTCTGGATATCTCACATCGCATTTGTGAAATGAGACTTTAATTCCTTTTGTTTCAAGTTCTTTGGAAGTTTGTTGCAAAACCTCTTCTCTCCTTCCAAGTATGGCAATCCTAGCCCCCAGGGTGCCAAACATCTGGGCCATATTCTTTCCAATCCCAGTTCCCCCTCCAGTTATGAGGACCGTTTTTTCTCTGAGTAGATCACTATTGAACATCAATTATCACAAGCATTTTCTGGATAATTAAAGTGACGGGAGAATACCCGTCCAATAGGGATCTATTTGAAAATTTATAGGAAATGCTTGAGCGGTCCATTCATAAAAAGTAGGACGTTGACACTTTAAGAGCCAACAGTTCCTTAATAAAAAATCAACGAAAAAAATCGATTCTCTACCTCAAAGAAATGAGGGAAGCAATAAGATACGGAGTGATGAAATCTTAAATCCATTGGAAGAGGAAGGGACAATACCTTCTTCAATAGACCTCAAGAAAGAGATGAAGGTGTGGTTCGGCTCCCGCTACGGTTATGGGAAGCACCACATCAATCCAGTATGCAGATCATCTGTTGCAATACTCCGCTCATTCAGGGAAGAACAGGTGGGGGAGGAATTCCCAGAAGTAAGGAAGCTCTCAATGAGACTGGATTCAGAGCTGGTCAAGATTGTTTGTGACAAGATAAAGATATCAATAAAGCCAGGGGAATATGAGTTCATCCCAATAAACGCAAAGAACAAGAAGTGGGAAGAGTATTCAAATCGCAAAATATGTAAAATTCTAATCCCAGATAGAGCCGTAGCAATCGCCTTCTCCATTCCCGAGAATAAAGAGATATCGAATAAGAAGATTGTAATTGACATCAACTTCTCAAATGTAACTGAAACAATTTTCGACGACGGATCAGTGGACTTCAAAACAATTACGCTACTGTGAACTCTCCATACATCCCTTCCTCAGCATGTCCGGGATATGTACAGATGTACCAGTAATTGCCAGAGTGGGTAGCAGTGAATGAAGAATTCTCGTATGGGTAATTAGAATTTCCACTGTACGGAGGCAGAAAAGGCGAATACATCATGGGATTCCCGGAATATGTGTTGTTATAATAATATTCTCCATTGTATCCCATCATGGACATGTATCGATAAGGAGGACCATTTGAAGTTAACTCCAAATTATGCTCCATGGCATCCATGTTCACTATCACGAATTTTATCGTCACTCCCCGTTTCGCAATAATTCTTGGATTCTCAAGACCATACATCTCAAAGTATTCCTTTGGCGTATTCTTGGACGAACCCATAGAAGGAGAAAGCTCCACCAACAGAGTCGTACTCTGGTTGATGAATATACTATTTGATGCCTTAATTACAGAGATAGAGGCTGGGGGAAGACTTAGGGAATTCAAAGTGCTCTGGTTCATATATTTCCCAGCGTTTTGATAGACGTCACTACCATTATACATACCCCAAAGACCCATCATTCCATTACTGTTGTATTCACCATATCCATTCCCCGATCCGTTGCGATCTTGCAGAGCTGCATAAGTGCCAATGCTAACTACCAAGGCAAATGTTACCACGAAGGCCAATATGATCGCAATCTTGGAGTTCAATCCATCTCACTTCTTCAGAATGTCGGCTTTCATCGTATTATACTGGTCCTTAGATATCTCTCCCTTAGCATACCTGATGTCCAGTGTTTCCAAGGCGGAGTTTCCTTGATGCATTGGCTCATCATGCCAGTTATGGAGACCGTGATCAGTAGCTATTCCAAATATCCAGTATATGAAGAGGAAGAATAGGATTATAGGTATCAGCATGAAAAATCCACCCAAAGCCCACATTCCTGTACCAAACCCCATCATTCCGTACCCGTAGTTTGTGCCATTTACCAAGTAGTTTCCCCCAAATAGGAAAGCAATGGTAACCCCCGCAACGACAAGAGCTAAGATCACTGCGAGGAATATCCAGAATATCAGCATTATTCCATTCCTGATTCTCATTCAAATTACCTCATATAGATTAATTTTGAAATTCTTATTAACTGTTGGCTGAAATCAATTGCTGAAATGTGAAATCTTACCGTGAAATGCGTTTCAAGACTATCATGTTGGTAGAACCGTGTCTTATCTTTTCCACTACACCCTTCCTTTCTAGGCGATCTACTATTCTCGAGACCGTAGCTCTAGACATTCCATCCATTCCGAAGAGATCTCTTTGTAGGAAGGAACCCCCTGCGTCAACCAGCGTACCATATACCCTCTTTTCCCCGTCATCTAGGAACTTAAGAAGGTCCTCGTTGGGAATTTGTCCCGTGAGACTAGCAGTATTGTCTGCAGGCTTTAGGTTCGATAGGCTTGTCGAAAGGATTCTCACATTCTTCTCCATGTAGAGTATTGAGAAGATCAGTAGTAGCACTGAAAATATGAGTCCAATAAGAAGATACCAATCCGTCTGCGCTTTCAATGAGAATATTGAAAAGGGGTTTACTTTGTAGAGGATAGGAATCAAGATAATGGTTGTAAATATGAGAATGACCGAAGACAGAGCAAGAAGTGCGCTTACTACGGTCTCAAGAACCGATCTGTACACAGTTTTGCCAGATACTTCTCCCGAGTTCTGGTTGTGTGGGTCGTTTCCTTTCCGCATGTTTATTGCTCACATGCATGAGTATTTTCAACCATAAAAGAAGATTCATCTTTAAGTTCGAGATCTGTTTGTTCTTGACTTGAACATCAACATAGGTCTAGCTTTCAACAACTTTGCCACTTTGACAAGTCTCAAATCCGAGAATTCTCTCGTCATTTCAGCTCCTATGTAACTCGCACTGATGGCTGTTTTTGACTGCTGAGAGAGGTAGTAATTAAGTCATATTGCTCCAAAGGCACTTTCTAAGTCCTCAATTAAGTCATCTACGTCTTCGATCCCAACTGAAAACCTGACGAGATTGTCTATAATTCCCATCTGTTCCCTTACCTCTCTTGGGACACTAGCGTGAGTCATCAACGATGGAACCTCAATTAAAGACTCTACTCCGCCCAAACTCTCACCCAGGGTGATGTACTTGAGGTTCCTTAAGAATCTTCGTATCCCCTCTCTATCAAGGTCAAGAGCAAATGAAACTATTCCACCGTACCCCTTCATCTGGCTCTTTGCAACCTCGTGATTGAAGTGGTCTTCTAAACCAGGATAATAAACCTTTTTCACTTTGTTCTTTTCCAGAAGGTATTCCGCAATTCTCATCGCGTTCTTTTCATGCTCCCTCATTCTTACTGAAAGGGTCTTGATACCTCTCATCGTCATGTAGCTGTCGAAGGGGCTCAGAACTGCCCCCACAGCATTCTGATGAAATTTTAATTTCTCAAATAACTCATCGTTGTTTGTGACAATGCCCCCTCCAAGGGTGTCGCTATGCCCGCTTATGTACTTCGTAGTGCTGTGAACAACCACATCGCTGCCAAACTTCAAAGGATTCTGGAAGTACGGAGTGGCAAAAGTGTTATCCACAACGAGCAACGACCCATTTTCATGTGCCATTTTCGAAAGTTTCGCGATATCGATTATCTTCAGCAATGGATTGGACGGGGTCTCAACCCAGATTATACGTGAACTTCTTGCTTCTGTCTCAAATGAGGCAGTACTCGTGAAGTCTACAGTCCTGAAATCCACTCCAAACTTCTTGATAACGCTTTCAAATATGCGTCTGGTTCCGCCGTACAGATCATCCGATGCCAATATAGTATCACCTTTCTTTAGAAGAGCCAATAGCAGGGATGTTTCTGCAGCAAGCCCAGATGCAAAAGCCAATCCGAATCTGCCCTCTTCGAGAGATGCGAGTTTCTTTTCCAGTGCACCTCTAGTTGGATTAGAAGTCCTGGTGTATTCGTACCCTTTCGTAGGCACCTCAGGGTACCTCCTAGCAAAGGTAGTGGAGAGATGAATTGGAGACACTACCTCTCCATTAACTTCGTAGTTAGGTTCTTCACCCACGTGAATTGCTTTAGTAGAGAATTTCATGCTTCCTCCTCCGAAAATCCGTATTTCTCCATCCATTCATCGTTGTAAATCTTGCTCATATATCTATAACCAGAGTCGGGGAATATAGATAGAATATTCTTGTTTTTGTTGTTTGCAGCTACTCTTAGTGCTGCAACCATTGCCGATCCACTTGAGCCACCAGCGAATATGCCTTCCTCTCTTGCAAGCCTTCTTGCCATTAAGAATGACTCCTTATCGTTCACCCTTATGATGTCATCTATGACCGAAAAATCCACTGCCTTTACTAGATAATCCTCTCCTATGCCTTCAACTTTGTAAGTGTGAGGTTCAATTATCTTACCGCTCTTGAAATAGTCGTAAAAAATTGAGCCCTCAGGATCCACACCAATCACCTTAACTTTAGGATTCATCTCTTTCAGATATTTTCCCGCTCCTGAAATAGTACCTCCTGTCCCAATTCCAGCTATCAGTATGTCTATCTTTCCTTCCATTTGTCTCCAAATTTCTGGTCCAGTTGTTTCATAATGGCACTTGATGTTGTCTGGATTGTTATACTGATCCGGGTAGAATGCGCCCCTTTCCTTCGAAATCCTCCTTGCGACGCTATAGTAGCTCTCCTCAGAATCATATGGCACATCAGTCTTTGTTACCACAACTTGGGCCCCAAATGCTTTGATCAATTCGACTTTTTCGGAGCTCATCTTGTCAGGTATCGTTATGGTGGTTTTGTACCCCTTCACTGCTGAAATCATTGCAAGTGCGGCACCTGTGTTGCCTGACGAATTCTCAACAATCTCTTTTCCATTCAATCCTTTCTTCTCTGCTTCGTTTAATATGAAAAGAGCCATCCTATCCTTGATACTTCCACCGGGATTGAAGAATTCCAACTTTGCAAAAATATTCACCTTCCCTTGCACTACCTTATTTATCCTGACAATGGGCGTATTGCCTATTAATTCAGTAACATCATTGAAAATTTGCATGAGGTTAGAAGTAGCACTAAGATAAATACTAACGCTATCCAAAATGCCAAAACAGGCTTCTGCCTATCGCTGGAAAAAGGTCAACAATAGGAATGAAAGTGATACCAATTAAGTGCTATTCGACACCTTAAAGATGAGCCGGCTATTTGATGCTAATAAAATAATCAGGATGGTTACTATTGGTTTAAAATTTAGTCAGTACGCACAAGATTTATTCTTGAGGGATGACTAACTAAACGGTGAAGTTATGCCAAAAATCAACCTTTCTCAAAACGAATCAAAAGTTCTAAGAACCCTTGTTGAAAACTCAAGACTGACTGTCAACGAAATAGCGAAGGTTACCAATCTCAACAGAAACACAGTTCGTGCGGCAATAAAATCCCTTACCTCCCAAAAGGTGATTATCCGCTTCACGGTCAATGTTTCACCTCCTGAAGATGAAAAAATGATACTTCTGGAGATCGACGACCTGGAACAGATACCAGAAGGCGACAGAATAGAAGTCCTTGAACTGGCCAATGGCAAGTATGTTGTTCTGTGTAAAATGGATCTGCTCAAGAGGAGTATCAAGTACAACAGTGTTGATATTGTGAACAGGAGACAGAACTTTGATAACGTCGCTACGAACGTCAGTACCTACTGTGACTATTGTGGCAAAGAAATAAAGGATGAAGTCCTGATAGTGAAGTACAAGAATCATGAATACTATGCATGCTGCGAAAACTGCAAAAGTGACCTGAACAAAAAATTGACTAGATTAGAGAAGTGAGATCTCACCACGACTGATTCTTACAGTGGGACGCTCTCTTATAGCTAAGAATCAGTGTATCACACGTCTGACTTGTGTAAAGGGAGTCGATTGTGCATGATGCATAAAATATGATTTAATATCTACACACAATTTAGTATTGGTGGAATCATGTTTGAAAAGAAACAAACGGAGAAAGATTTGGTGTGCGGAATGAGTGTAGATTCTGGTTCAGCTTTGAAGTCTGAACACATGGGGAAGACGTACTATTTTTGCTCCGACGCCTGTAAGAAGCAGTTTGATTCAGACCCGCATAAATTTGTGCACGGGTCGATGGGGCACTCTCACGGTGGCGGATGCTGCTGAGATGACCGTGATTTAAGGAGATAATGGAATGACTAGAGACCCAATCTGCGGAATGTATGTAGATGAAACCACAGCAACGATAAAGAGTTTCAAGTATGGCAAAAACTATTACTTCTGCAGCGAGTCATGCAAAGATCAGTTCGATGAGCCAGAAAAGGAACTCAAGAAATTGAAAATTCAGCTAACTATTGCCTGGGCCTTGACCATTCCGGTCATTATTTTTACTTATACTTTCCATTTTGAATATTGGGCCTATACCACTCTAATAATGGCATCCATCGTTCAATTCTATCCCGGGCTGAAGTTCTATAAGGGGACAATCGATGCCTTCAAGAACAGAGCTGGAAACATGGACACGCTCATTGCCATAGGTACATCGGCAGCCTGGGCGTACAGTGCTGTTGTCGTCCTGTTCCCTGCATTATTCCCATCAACTGGAATATACTTCGACACCTCCACTGCGATAGTATCTCTTATCTTAACAGGCACGCTGATGGAACACCTCACGAAGGCAAGAGCGTCTGAGGCTCTGAGTAAGCTCGTGTCCCTTCTTCCGAAGACCGCTCATCTCGTCAAGAATGGAGACATCGTTGAAGTTAAGGCCGAGGCGATAAAAGTTTCAGACATGCTTCTGGTGAAACCCGGTGAAGGCATTCCTACTGACTCGAAGGTTGTGGAAGGGTTCACTTCCATAGATGAGTCAATGATAACAGGAGAGAGTCTTCCCGTTGATAAAAAGGTAGGAGACAGGGTCATCGGAGGAACAGTCAACCTGTCGGGTGCGATTAGGGTAATAGCGGAGAAAGTTGGGGGAGATACTGCCCTCTCTGAAATAATAGAAACGGTTAGGAATGCAAATTCCGCCAAAGTTCCTATCCAAAGATTGGCCGACAGGGTCTCATCCTATTTTGTACCCGCAGTAGTTTCGATCGGTATACTTTCCTTCCTGTACTGGTTCTATTTGGGTCATATAGGGCTAACATTTTCCCTACTAGTCTTTGTTTCAGTCCTGATAATAGCCTGCCCATGTGCCCTTGGTATTGCCACTCCCGCTGCCCTGATGGTTTCTTCAGGTAAAGCGGCAGAGAATGGCATCCTCGTTAAGGGCGGAGAGTACATCGAAATTGCAAGCAAGGTCGATACTGTTGCATTCGATAAGACTGGGACCATAACAAAGGGACAACTCGAGGTCACTGACATTGTTGAACTTTCTGCAGTCGGTAAGCCGGAAATCTTGAGATATGCAGCGGCTGCTGAAGCCAACTCAGAACACCCCGTGGGAATAGCTGTAGTGAAGAAAGCAAAGGACGAAAATGTGGAAGTCCAGTTTCCAACGGAATTCAATTACATCCCAGGGAAAGGAATATCCAGCAAGTTGGACAAGGAGATATTGATTGGCAACAGAGACCTGATTTCCGAAAATGGAATTTCAACGACAAATTTTGAAGGCTCAATCAAGAAGCTGGAGGGGGAAGGAAAGACTGTGTTAATTCTCTCTTTGGACTCAAAAGTCGTGGGGCTGGTTGCACTGGCCGATACAATCAAGGACGATAGTATAAGGGCGATCCAGGCGCTAGATAGGATCCACGTGGAGACCTGGATGATTAGCGGGGACAACGAAACTACTGCAAGAGCTATAGGCGCAAAGGTGGGCATTAAGAACATAGTTGCAAGTGTCAAGCCAGGTCAGAAATTAGAGAAGATTGAAGAGCTTCAGAGAACTGGAAAAATAGTTGCGATGGTTGGAGATGGAATAAATGACGCACCCTCGCTCGCAAAGGCGGACCTTGGAATCGCAATTGGCAGCGGTACGGACATTGCCAAGGAGACCGGTGGAATGGTGCTCATGAAGAACAAGCTCTACGACGTTTATGTAAGTCTCAGACTAGGCAAAATGACAATTAGGAAAATCAAACAGAATCTCTTGTGGGCTTTCTTCTACAACGCAGCGTTGATTCCGATCGGGGCAGGAGCACTGATTCCTCTATTTGGAGCAGGAATATACAACACATTGCCCTTCCTGGCTGCATTCGCTATGGCTTTCAGTTCAACCACAGTCGTCTTAAACTCCCTTCTACTCAAGAGATTTAAACCATGATAAAGTTGACAAGAGAAGCGAGAGAATATATCGTTTCCAAAAATATCAAGGAGATCTATATAGACCTTAGATACACCAAGGGGCCATGCAATGACAATCTATGCAAGATGATACCTCACTTGGAAGTCACATTAGTCAAACCCCGAAACTCTACAACGATCATTTTCGAAGAACCAGAGTTGAAAATATTTGCCAGCATCCCCATAGCTAACTCCATTTTGAAACACAGAGATAACATAACCGTTTCAAAGTCAAAAATTGGTAGGTCATTTAGGATAACCGGAATAACATATTCCTACTAGATCAAACAACTTCCTCTTCACGAACTGTCGATCAGTCCCTGATGGCCCAGCATCTTGACCCATAATGTGGAGCAACGAGCCCCTCAACCCAATGTCAAATCGAGAGTATCATATTACTTAGGTCCCTTTGTCCATTAATTATTAATCTCCTTTCAATGATAAAATAGATAATGTAGTATCTTTTGACAGATTATGGGGCTCGGAAAGAGAGACCTTGACCGGAAGAAAAAGGCTCTTGAGAACAAATTAAAGGAACTTGAAGAAAAAGCCAGGAAGAATCCGCTGAACAAAGCTCTACAAGAAGAGGTTACAGAATTTAAAAAGAAATTAAAAGATTAGAAAAAAATTTCTTAGGGTTGTGGTCCATTCAAGGTGGCTTTAGATATAGTCCTCTGAAGAATCCTGTGCATCTTTGTCCCTTATGATTTTCTTGAGAAGTGGATGAGGATCCGAAGGAGGTGCGTATTCGACTTGTTTCGGGGTCAGTGCCTTGGCATCGTTATGGACTGGATGTTTTGCAGAAAGTACGCTCTTTCTGTCGGTGTCCCTTACAAGTAGCTCCGACATTGCTCCACCAACAAATCCAAACGCGACGAGGATCGCCCAGTTTGGAGGGAAGTACGAGAGATAATAAGGGAAGCTCGTGAACATTTGTCCTAGTGAAGAAAGGAACCAAGCTCCGTACGGGGAAATTGTCTGAAGGTGATATACAATGATAGAGCCAAAGTAGTAGCTGATGTAACTGGGCACGGACTGAATGTAAGACAATACAAAAGAGACCAGACCGATTATAGCTGCGACCATTGCCGTTATGATTATGCCTTTATATTTTGACCCCGAAGTCCTGCCCGAGACATATCCCGAAAGCATTGGACCGAAAATTGGTAACCACCAGAGTAGCATTGTTGCTACAAATGCTATGACGAGTGAGGATTTCCAGGAATATTTTCCCTTTTCCTTGTATCTGTGCCACCCTTTCAGTAGTATGTGTGACATTAGTCAGACAATATATAATAAGAATAAAAGGTTTTCCTATTGACAGAATCAATTGATAGTTCAAAAGACATGTACTGAATTCTCCCTCCCAGAATTATTTCCTTCGCTAGTTTTTTCGAACTGTCATAAATCATTTTTTCCTACGATAATCGCGAACACTATTTCTAGGGCTTTTCGAATTGCTTCTATATTTTCACCTTTGAGATTGTGGTATCCTTTTCGTCGGTCTTAAGACATGGAGTCAGTTAATCTGTTCAACTGCTCTCTGAGATGAGAAAATGTGAATTTTATGTCAGACAACACTATCTTCTCCGTGTTATGGGGGTTTGAGATGTTCGCACCAACGAATGTGCCGCGTTTGGGAGGGCTTGGAAGAATTGGTTTGCCTCGTATAGTGCGAACAAATACATCAATTGGAAACTGTTATTAACTAACCAGAAATCATAAATTGATAATGCTCGACCGAATGGTAATGACAAAAGCTCCACTGAGAATCACATTTGTCGGTGGTGGAACCGACCTACCGTTTTACTACGAAAATAGAGACTTCGGGGCAGTTGTCTCGGCCGCCATTAATAAATACATATACGTGACTGTCAACAAGAAATTTGATGACAAGATAAGAGTAAGCTATTCTAAGACAGAAATCGTTGATGAAATCGATCAGATACAACATCCCACAGTCCGAGAAGCGCTGAGGCTACTCAACATAACCAAAGGAATAGAAGTAGTGAGCATTTCCGACATACCGTCCAATGGGACTGGTCTCGGATCGAGCAGCACATTTCTCGTGAGTCTACTTCACGCACTTCACAGTTACAAAGGTGAGTTGGTAGATTCCGAAACGCTCGCAAGGGAGGCAGTATCGATAGAACGAGAAATTCTTAAGGAACCCGGTGGAAAGCAGGACCAATATTCCGCTGCTTACGGAAATCTGAATCTGATGAAATTCTACGGGAATGGTAATGTCAATTTGATACCCGTGACATCCCAGGCCGAGAAAATCAATAGGATTGAGGAATCGTTAATGTTATTCTACACTGGCAAAGGCAGAAGCTCATCGGGGATTCATAGTGACCAAATAATCAATTCCGAAGTGAACATGGACGCATACGATGAGATGAAAGCGCTCACAGAACCAACTTTTAGGGCGATAAACAACGGCGATGTTGAATCTCTTGGCAGGTTGGTGCATGATAACTGGATTCTGAAAAAGAAGCTGTCTAAGAAGATTAGTGATGACTGGATAGACAGGGTATACCAAAGGGCATTGGAACTCGGAGCAATCGGAGGTAAGATTGTAGGAGCAGGAGGAGGCGGGTTCATACTCATAATTGCTGACCCAAGCAAACACGAACTCCTTTTAAAAGGGTTAGGGCTCGAGATGACAGGATTCAAATTTACTCAATCAGGGAGCAGGGTGATATTCGTTGGAGAGAAATGAATCGGATCTTAGAGAATATATAGACGAGGGAATAGAAGCTAGGAAGGCAATTGTACTGACTGATATAATAGAATTTGCCAAACTACTCCACGCGAGGCTCAGCTCCGGCGGGAAGCTGATAACATTCGGAAACGGAGGGTCTGCGGCGGATGCACAGCATTTTGCAGCAGAGCTATCAGGAAGATTTTTGGTGGAAAGAAGATCTCTGCCGGCAATAGCACTTACAACCAACACATCTTCTTTAACCGCAATTGGAAATGACTACGATTATTCATCCGTATTCTCAAGACAGGTAGATGGGCTGTGCGATTCAAGAGATGTTGTCGTCGGTATCAGTACTTCTGGAAATTCCAACAACGTGATAGAGGGTCTGAAGAGGGCAAAGGAGAAAGGAGCTTTCACACTTGCCTTGACTGGTAAGAGTGGTGGGAAAGCAAAAATGGTGGCGGATAGGTGTATCAAAGCTGATTCAGATAAGACTCCCATAATTCAGGAAATACACATAGCTATCATTCATATGATATGTTACGAGTTGGATAAACTGTTCATCTGATGTAGTCAAGCAAGGAAACGGGACATTGCTGACAGACCAGGTAACTAAACTCCCTTGGGATTCGTTATACTAATGTTTCCAATCAGGGAAAATTTAGACTCCTCGATGGATCTTATTTGACTAGCTTCACCGATAGACTTACTCTTTCCCTTTGAAATAATGGTCCCATTCACGCTAACTTTACCGTCAACTACTTTTATCTTTCCATTTCCATTTGTCATCACAACTCGGTCTTTGTTAGCGATGCATTCCTTGATTCCCAGGTGCAAGAAGACATGCCCGAAGTCGTAATCTTCACGCTTTTCATAATCCTTCTTGATCTCTTCATAGTCTTTCACGCTGTCTACCGACTTCCAGTATCCTCCAAATTTGAAAGCTCTGATTTTACTGTCTTTAGAGAGGGAATTGAACAACGTGTTTTCGATCCCTGTGCTGGCATAAATTCTCTTAAGATATGCTTTTACTCCAGGTTTCAGGTGATAGCAACCTATGTTAACATAATGATTTAATATCGGCTTCTCAACAAATTCGGATACATATCCATTGTGAATTGAAACAATTCCAAATGGACTGACCATTTTGGCTACAGCTAAGGTCACAAGGCTCCTCTTCGATGCCGAGTAGGAGAGAAAACTGCGCAAATCCAGATCACAAATGGTATCTCCATTCTTCAATATGATGTCCGAGTCCAAATGCGAATAGAGATTTCTCAACGCCCAAAGAGTTCCCATCGGTTGCTCCTCCCTTAAGTGAGTGATCCTTATCCCTTTCCATTCTTGACCATACCTCCTTTCTATAAGTTCTCCCTTATATCCCGACAGAAGGTAGACCTCGGTAATCCCTGCCCATTTAAAGTCCAGCAGCTGCCTGTCCAACACCAGATAATCATCTTTAAGGGGCAAAAGTGTTTTTGGAAACCCTCCTGTGATGGACTGCAACCTCTTCCCGTACCCTCCAGTAAACAAAGCACCTACAGTCATTTCACTACAGCTTCCTTCAAATAACGTCTCTTTATTTGTAGATATCCACAAAATACTCAAAATGATAGAAATTCTGTTTAATACCTAAGTGAAAGACGTAATCCTTGGATGCGAGGATTGCACATATAGGGGATTTCATAAGTCATGGTCATATCTTGTCCACTAGCTGATCCCCTGCCGTATTCATACTTGCACGACTTCAAGAAGTTGAATAAGTGGGCGTCTATTGCCCTTATGAAAACAAGAAAACAGGGTCAGGAGGGATCTCTCAGATAAGATCAGAGTCATTGAAAAATACAGGTATGGGGATTTCTGGCCCGTAGAAGAGTTCATATGTTTGGATTTCAGAAAATACGGCAGGGTAATCTTTAATCAATTACCGGATACCTATGGCAGGTCGATTGTCACAAATCTCCTCGTTCTATTTTTGCCTGTAATACTTGCAAAGATCCGTCGCATCAGGGGTGTGGAAGTAGTTTTACTACAACTCCGTTTATACAATGGACACGAGGAGAATATGATGGAGTTCCACGACGGAGAGGGAAAAGATCGAAGCGATCAGGCTCATTGAAAGGATAATGTTCAGGGCCGTCAGGTCATTTGTTCTCTTAAAGATATATCAGGAAAGAATCTTCTACAACCTGTTAGCATACTTAGAATCTTAGTGATGAGGTGGCTGTCGGTTGTGTGTGATGCAGCCCATAAACTCATCGGGTAGACTAAGAGTAGTCAATGGAAGAATCTGGACCCATTGTAGGTAAACAGACACTGGAATACAGCAATGCATCCAGCGAAAGCTCTGTGGATAATGTTCCCGTCCTCACTAGAGGAAGCAATGCAGGGGAGCTGCCGAGTGACCGGGCCACAGCATTAAGCGAAAACTGCAGCGTCGTAATTGACCCTGCACGAACATGGTTCAAGCGAAATATTGAGTGCGTCGAGTCGTTCACATTTCGACGAAGACGTCATACACGTGTGAAATCGGATGAGTATGCATTTAAAGCACTTCGGCGAAAGGGCTGTAGCACGGTCGCATTATTTCGGATGGGCAAAATGGGGGAATTCCATGCACTGAGATTGCATCAGAGGGAATGCTTGTTGTTACCCTCTCTTGCAGTGCATGGAATAGCGGATCAGGTCTTAGTAGCTGTGACATCCCTGATAATAAATAGAAGGAATGAAGGACCTGCAGGTATAGTTGTTCTTGGAGAAGAAGGTAAGTGAAGGATTGCTCTATGAGCTATGAACTCCTACGGGACACGGGTAGTCTCGCTAACCACACGTTCGGAACTTCCCCCCTTGGACTGAGTGTGCATCAAACCAAGACGAGTAGGTTGCACCCTACCGAGAGAAACCATTCTCTAAGCCGTACAGGGGGAAATCTCGCCGTACGGAATTTCAGAGTAGGAGTTGGAAACGGAATCTGAAGAGACCGTCTAGACTAGATGTCTGGATCTAACCAAGCCTGACAGGATCACCGCGCTTACTCTCTACTCGACCATGTTAACCTGAACGGGCCCCTCTGCTTCAAATTTATCCGGGAACGTTCATAGGGAATTCTCAGAAGGTACTCGTTAACTCGGAGATATACTCACAGTAGTCGTGATTTCTGTGATGATTGCGGCAGTTGCGATCGTCCGCTGGTAGCTGGAACAGTCATTGGAAAGAGAATAAAAGGCCAGGGAAGTAGAATTCCTTGATACTGACTTGGGTTAGAATTGGGGTCGCATAGATAGGAATACTGATCTCTGTCCTTAACGCGTTCTCGAGGAATAGATCTTCATTACTTTCCTTGTCTTGACGTCTTCCTTGAGTATAGATTAAACTCATCCAGGTAGTGCCTCACCGTTTCTTTAAGAGCATTTTGGAATTCGTATCGTGGGGCCCATCCTATCGATCTCATCTTGCTAGAGTCCAGTGCGTATCTGACATCGTGACCAGGTCTGTCCGATACGAATTCGATTAGACTCCTTTCCTTCTTGAGTAGCCCTAGGATTTCATTCACAACTTCAACGTTCCTTCTCTCATTTTCCGCGCTTATCAGATAGCTCTCCCCGATCTTCCCCCTTCCGAGAATGAGCTCAATGCCCCGTACATGATCCTCCACATAGATCCAGTCCCTGACCTGTTTTCCGTCCCCATAGAGTGGAATCTTCCGGTTCCCCACTGCATTTAGTATGGTCTTGGGTACCAATTTTTCAGGGTGTTGGTGAGGTCCAAAATTGTTGCTACAGTTTGAGATGGTCGCTTTGATTCCATACGTGTTAAAGTACGCTCTGACAAGCAAGTCTGCGGCAGCCTTGGTAGCAGAATAAGGGTTCCTCGGGCTATAGCAGGAGCCATCGCCAAACTTATCGCTCGAGTCCAGAGAGAGAGAACCGTACACCTCATCCGTGGATACCTGATGAAACCTTAGATCCCTCTTCCTAGCGGCCTCTAGAAGATTGAACACCCCCAGGTAGTTCGATTTTACGAATGCTGAGGGTTCGTTTATTGCATTATCGACATGAGATTCCGCAGCGAAATTAATCACCGTATCAACCTCTGCAGTGATGGACATCACGAGCTCCTTATCCGCTATGTCCCCTCTGACGAAGCTGTAGTTCTTGCTCTTCAGAGACTCATCTACATAGTTTTCGTCTGCGGCGTAGGTCATCTTGTCCAGATTCAACAGGGAATCATCTGGATAGTTCCTTAGCCAGTAGTTGACAAAATTCGAGCCGATAAAACCGTAACCTCCCGTAACCAGCAACTTCGCCACTATTTCACCTCCCCACTTTCGATCAGTTCTTTGAGAGATTTCAGCTTCCTGTCTTTTGACGAAATTATGGGAGAAACGATTGGCCATTTTACACCTATGTCGGGATCGTCCCACCTGACCCCACAGTCTAGGTGCGGAGAGTACTCCTTTGTCGTAAGGTAAATGACGTCTGAATCCTCCAGTGCGAGAAAACCATGGGCAAAGCCCTGCGGAACCCACAGAGAGGTGCCATTCTCTCTTGAGAGTACAACGGATACCCATCTCTTGAAGGTGGATGACCAGGGTCTAATGTCAACGGCTACATCCAGTATAGCACCGGAGACCGTCATTACGAGTTTTCCCTGTTCCTCAGGGCTCCTCTGAAAGTGCAGGCCTCTGATTACTCCCTTCCTTGAGAACGAATGATTTAGTTGGACGTACTCATCGCTTATCCCGCTTTCGCTAAAATCTGTCCTCTTGTATCGCTCTTCAAAGAACCCTCTTTCATCTTTGTGCAGTTTGGCCTTCACCAAGATGACTTCCTTGATTTCCGTCCTCAGAAATTCTGGCATCGTGACATCGAATGTTAGTTGATTTAAAATCATTTTCTGTTGACATACGAATAGAATTCGTCTATGTTTGCTTCTGAGCTGTAGAAGTCAATCGATAACAATCTACGGGCCAAGGACGAATCGAGGGATGAATCAAAGGGTCGTTTTGCGACGAAACCTAATCCCTCAGTCTTCTCATTTACCAGATTCTTGTCGAGACCGAATCTCTCGGCTATTCTCACAGCCAGTTCCCTCCTGGTGATCCTTTCACCAGCGATGTTCAGCAGTCCGGACCATTCAGAATGTATGAGTTCAACTGAGGACCTGGCCAGAAGGCCAGCGAAAATGGGTGAATAGTAACCCTTCATCGCATTCACCTGTTCGTTTCTTTTGAGCTTCTCAAGAACAAGAATTGGAAAGTTCCGCGAGAGACCAAAGACTCCAGACGTGCGTATAACGACAGATCCGTCGTAGGATAAGGCATATGCATCCCCTATAAGTTTGCTCATGCCGTAATAGTTGATCGGATTTGGGATCGAATCCTCTCTATAACTCCCCTCACTTCCATCGAACACGTAGTCCGTTGAAAAGTGGATCAACCTGATCTTGTTATTCCTGCAAAATCTTGCAATCTCCTTTACCGACAGAGCGTTTAATAGGTATGCTTCCCGGAAATTCGTTTCGCACAAATCGACCCCAGTCATTCCGCTCGCATTTATTATGAGATCAGGGGCAATCCTTGATATCCTATCGTAGATCAATTCCGTGTTCGTCAGGTCCAGCTTTGAGTCACTTGTCCTGGAAGCAAGTACTGCCCCCTCGACCAGCGGCAAGAGCGATCTTGCGAGTTGGCCAGATCCTCCCAGTATAAGGGCCTTCAAAGGAGAATCACACCTCGATCTTTGAGTCTCTTCCTATGATGACACGGAGTGACTTTTCTCCTGCTCCGTTTGATTTAATCACGCTTGCGGATCCGACTATACTGTCCTTCACCTTCAGTGATTGGTCTATAAGGATAGATACGTCATCCATTATGACGGAGTTCTCAACATTGCAATCCTCCAGTCTGCAGTTTCTTCCGATGCTCGTGTATGGACCTATCGAACTGTTCACGATTCTCGATCCGCTTCCTATGTAGCAGGGTCCGGATATCTTAGAACGACTGTCTATAGTTACATTTTCACCCATATACGCCTTACTATAGGTTCCATTCTTCCCTACACCCTTGGAGACCAGGCCTTCCAGAGCCATCCGATTGCAGCTCAGAAACTCTTCCGGAGTACCAGTATCTTTCCACCAGCCCGAGATAACGCTGTATCCTATCTCCATCCCTGCGTCAATCATCTTCTGGAACACTTCCGTGATTTCGAGTTCCCCTCTCGACGATGGCTTTAGGGAATCGATGAATGGGAATACGCTCTTTCTAAGGAAATAAACCCCTGTTATTGCGAACTTGGACCTCGGATTCTTGGGTTTTTCAACGAGCTTAGTGATCTTCTCTCCTGACAGCTCTGCCACTCCAAATTGTCTGGGATTCGGAACTTCCGTAATGGCGATGTAGGCTTCCTTGCCTTGTTCCTCGAAATCTCTCGACAACACTTCAAATCCATTATGAAAATAATTGTCTCCAAGCGCGACTACAAAATCATCATCCTTCACGAAATTTCTCACCATTCCTATGGCATGAGCAATTCCCAGCGGCTTTCCCTGATAGGTGTAGGATACGTGGATTCCCCATTTTGATCCATCGCCATAGTAGCCCTGGACCTCGTTGTGTCCGACCTCTCCGAGAACTATGTTTACCTCATCTATCCCAAGATCGATCAGGTTGGAAAGTATGTACTCACTCACCGGTTTTCCAGCCAGAGGTAAGAGCTGTTTCACGTCCGTGTATGTAAGGGGTCTCAGACGCGTACCAGCACCTCCGTGTAGTATAACCCCTTTCACGTCTTATCATAGATACCATTCTAATAAAGTTGACCGTGACTTTGTCAAGCATCGATGGAAATCGACTAAAATATGGAAAGACTTGGTCTTGAAAATCTGCAATTTCCAAATAAATTAATTAGTCGGAGTTACTTGAAGATTTAGTGACGGAGAAGAAATGCACACTCTTCACCAAATTTCTTAGAAATGAGAAAATCGAACCCTTTCTGAGTACGACATGGTGTAGGGACAGACTCTTCACCTCAGGGGATCATGATAGTATTCTTCGATTTTACGACAGTTTCCGTGGCAGGGAAGACATAATCGAATGGATGAGAGAGAGGCCAAGAGGCAGGACTGAGATAATAGAAGTGGAGGGGGACAAGGAGGAGATAGTTGTCATCCCGACAGCTGACTATGAAGGAAGGTTTGCTCGTGAATGTAGGGAGAACATTTTCAAGGGTATTCACATCATTTTTGTGGAGAGTGGGAGTCACAAAGACCCTTACTTCAACTACTCCCACAGTTGCAACGTCGGGATCAGGGCAGCGCTGAAATATAACCCGAGGTGGATAGTGCTGTCTAACGACGATATGATTAAGATAGATGAACCGGAGGTTTTACTCGAGGAACTCGGAAAGATGGACCCAGAGAAACTGAACTCGCTATTCACCAAACCTACGGAATATCATGATTTTCCGATTTGCATCGGTGTTCCAAGGTCCATTGTTGGAAGAACTGCCGAGTATTTCTACCTCCTATCAAGAAGGAACATGAACACGGGTATATTCCTCAAGACTAGGAAAGTTTCCAGGAAGTTTGGTGCGAGATGGGTCTACGCATCTCGAAGGGAAATCTTCAAGAAGTTCTTTTACAGGGAAACTAGGTGCTACATTCTGACCAGTGACTTCTCCATATTTAGTGGAAGATGGGCAAAATCAGTTGATGGTGATGTGTTTGATGAGGCATACATAAACGGTGTGGAGGACTGGGAGCTCTCCCTCAGTATCTGCAGCGATAGAAGGAGCTATGACTTCATCGATTACGAAATTGGGGACCTGGTGGGAAGCTCCATTGGTGACTACTGGGGAGCCAGGAATCTGAGGGAAGTGGTCAACATGGTCTACTTCGATAACAAGATCAGCGAAGTGTCTGCAAGGAACAGTAAACGATGAAGGAAAATTAGACCGCGCGAACAGATGGTGTGGCGATTTGCGCTGAAGTTAAAATGCAGATAATTCTGCTTAGCCATCCTCCAGCAGCGCAGAGGTAGTTTATCTCAATACTGATTTAGTCTGAATCTAAGCAGTCCAGAATCAGGTCAAGTTTCCCTTGGTCTTTCTACCGATAAACGTTCCTATGACAATTCCAACGACCAGAGATACAACAGCTATGACTGCTACCACCACCATAACATCGATTATCTGGAATATGCTGATTCCTGCTGTAGGCGTAGGGGTGAACGTTTTGGACGGAGTCCCCGGAGTGAATAGAAACACTCCAATCAGATCTGCCATATGGGTCTTGTTCGCCGTCGTGTTCTGAGTGACGTTTCCTTCGGAGATTTCAGAAACGGTGTATTGTCCTTTATTGAGGTACGAATGCCCCACTATCATAGGCATAAGTCCAGAAGTAACCCACCCAGATGAATTGACGTTGGATGCATCAACATGCATCCCCGAAATTCCAGAAACTCGAACCATCGACTGGCTTCCCCCAAAAGCAATTATCACAGCAAGCTGACCTGTTGAAGTCACGTTGAAAGTGTCAGATGCAGACCCCGCTCCTGAAGTAGCGTTCATTCCGTACGTGAATGTGTAGGAACTGAACCCCGAAATTCCAATACCGGCGATGGTTAGTGCTCCACACGGGGTCCCAAAACCATTGGAGTTGTTGGCTGTTACGGCGAGAGAATCGACAATATTGCCGTTCTCGTTGTCGATAAAGAAGTACTGTCCGTTTACGAAAAGTCCAGATTGGAGAGATGCTCCCACGTTATAGCCATACAGGTATATCTGTGCACCCGGGGGTAAATTCATAAAGGATTGTTGTGGATTGACTGCAGCGCTCTCGACCTGAACCTGCGTGGCTCCTTTGCTGACTGGCAAGGCAGAAAATGAGGAAATTAAAAGGATAATGGTTATTGCAAGAAGACTGAGAATAACAGGCCTGTACCTTAGTAAAATCTTCCTTTTTTGCATAAATAACAATAAATTAAGAGATTTTCTGTATATTAATTTTGTTTACTGTTTTTATTAGCAGTGACTTCAAAACATAATCTATGAATCTTACGCAGATTGAAATTAGGACATTTTCAAACTTGGTCAATTTAGCGCATTCGGACTAGAAAGGAGGAGACAACTTTAATGGATTGCAAATGAGCAAAAATTGAATGCTTAAACTTATTCACGATGTCTTTACAATCAATGCGGTTCAAAAGGTTTTATAACACACTTTCATAGGAAGACGTGCAAGGGGAACGCTCTGGACGGATTTCAGTAATCATTGCGTCTCTCAACGACAGAAGGATTGAGAGGACACTCGAATCGCTTACAAAACAGTCTCTGAAACCTTTTGAGGTTGTGGTTGCAGACGGTGGAACCAACTGGAATATTGCCGAATTATGTCTCAAGTATGGGGCCAGACTTGAGCATTTGCCAGGCAATGTTGTCGAGTCAAGAAATAAGGCGCTCTCTCTCGTACGGGGGGAACTGATAGCATTTATCGATACAGACGAAACTGCAGTGCCCACCTGGCTCGAAAAACTATCTGATCCGATCCTCGAAGGGAGAGCTGATTTTTCCGGGGGACCTATGCTACATTTTGAACCTAAATACAGACCAGAAGAGTACGTGAATCAGATTGAGGACTATATCTATGAGTATCAGGTTCCTTCCAATATCGCATTCCTTCCCCTAGGCAACTCAATGTGGAGAGCTTCAATATTTCAGAAACTCGGAGGCTTCGACGACTCGATCCCGTACAGCGAGGACTACGATCTAAATATCAGGGCGTTGAAGGCAGGGTTCAAGGGAATTTACATAAAAGATGCTCCTATTTACCACGACCACTCAGAGTTCGACTCATATTTCAAACTGGCAAGGAAAAGGTATGCATACCTCCGTTCTGCCGCTCGTGTCTTCATAAAGAACAAGGCACTTTCGATGAGAATGAAATCTAAGGCGGGTGGTAAAGTGAAACATCCTTTTCACATAATAGAGACGTTGATGAAGCCGATCGCACTAATTGATGCCTATATTCGGGGTTAAATATTTAATAAATATGCAAGGATTATCTTCGAATGAAAGTAGTTGTTGTTGGATTGGATGGTGCCATTTGGGATCCACTACTGCCATACATCAACAAGGGAGAGTTACCCGGTTATGCACAGTTTTGGAAGAAGGGGATGCACGGTCCATTGCTTTCAACCATTCCATACCTCACTCAACCCGCATGGAAGTCATATTCAATTGGTAAGAACCCCGGAAAGACAGGGGTTTTTCATTGGTCTAGAATCGACTGGTCAGAATTCAGGTTCCGGCATTTAAATTCAACCAATTTTCACGGAGATGATTACTGGGACATACTTTCAGAAAGAGGTCACAAAGTCTCTATAATTGATATGCCGTCCACATATCCGCCTGATAAGGTAAACGGCGTCATGATCTCCGGAATGAATCACGGAGACGGTCCGTGGACTTATCCACCAGAGTTTGAAAGGACCATGCCTTCGTGGTTTCCAAAGGACGGCCTACACCTTTTCAGAAGAAATCAAGACCCAGAGGTCACGATGGATGGGGTGGAGGCAGAAATAAAGTCCCGTTTTGACATGGCTGAAATGCTGTGGGATGCAGATCTGGTTCACATTTCTGTCGAAATGAATGATCACGTTTCACATTTCATGTGGAACAACGAACACATTATGTACAGAAATTTCAAGGCGAATGACGAAGGGCTCCAGAGGATCCTGAATAAGAATAAGGATGGCTATACAATCCTGATGAGCGACCACGGTAATGGACCGATTGAGGACGAATTATACACGAACGAATTTCTTGCGAGGGAGGGATTTCTAATCCTGAAGGAGGGTGACTCAAAGGGTCTGTCGAGGGAATCGGTGGTGAACCTAGGGACGAAGTTGAGACTGGACAGAGTCGTCGGCAAACTGCCGAATAAAATGCAGAACAAGATCGTTAAGAGGATTAAGAAGATGGACAGCGTGATGGAATCTGCCCCGGAGAAGAGAATAAATTGGAAGGATTCTAAAGTAATTGCACTTGACGAGGGAATGCTGTATGTTAACCCGCTCTATGAAGACGAGAAGGAGTCAATTCTGGAAGAGCTTACTAAGAAACTGACATCCCTAAAGTCAAAGACGGGAAAACCAGTGATAAAGAATATACTCAGGGGCAATGATGTATACTGGGGACCTTACGTAGCAGACGGTCCTGATTTGGTAGCGATCTCCCATGAGATATACCATCAGAGATATCCTCTATCTGGATACCAGTGGGCTTCTGAAATTCCGGACGAGATATGGGGGTACAGGTACCCACAGGTTGGTCACCACAGGATCAAGGGTATATTTGGAATGGTTGGACCAGGCATAGCTCCAAGAGAGGTCAACCCTAGCATATATGATCTGGCTCCCACAATACTCAAAGCATTCGGGTATGATATCCCCTCAGACATGGATGGAAAGTCATTAATCTGACAGATGAATCAGTGGCACGGATAGACGGAACATTTTTATCATATCGGTAGGACAAGCGGTAAGGACTTTCGGAACGGGCGGAGTATGGAGTTTCACCCCTTTGTTTTTGAACGATATACTGAAGGTTCCACTCCTTCTCATCGGGCTAATATTTGCCTTCAACGCAGTCCTCGGGGGCATCATCCAGATCGTTGCAGGGCACCTCGGGGACAAGTACGGGTTCAAGAGAATAATTCTGACGTTCATGTCGTTATATTTTCTGACTCTTTTCTCCCTCTTTATCTCAGCAATAGCATTTCCGATACCTCTTTTATTCATAGGATTGTTCGTCCTGAATCAGGCAGTTGGTTCTATGATGATGCCATCTCTGAATGCGTTGCTATCCCTGAGTAGTGACGTACCGCTTGCAGGTTTTTCTTATTTCCGTGTAGCCGCAAATCTCGGTTGGGCATTTGGGCCGGCTATGGCAGGAATTGTGGCAACTTCGCTAGGCTATTCTTACATATACTTGATAGCCGCACTTAGCACTATCGTGGCATTCCCACTTTTGCTTTTGCTCAAGGATAAGAAGAACGAGTCGAAAACACTGGAGAAGTTTTCGTTCAGAAAGGTCGACAAGAGATTATATCTCTTCGGGATAGCCATTACCTTCCTTTTTGTCGTGGTTTCACAATTTTCTGTTACTCTTTCAATATACGCGAACCACTTTGTGGGTCTAGGCACCACGGCAATAGGACTCATATATTTCGTAAATGGGACAGCAGTAGCCGCATTCCAGTTACCTATCTACCGTCTTGTCAATAAGATAGGATTATGGAACGGAATGATACTAGGTTCAATTTTCTACATAATTGGATACTTCTCAATGGCCTTTGATCATACTCTGTACCAGTTCATGTTCTCGATGCTCGTGGTGACAATGGGAGAGAATGCTGTAACTCCCACTGGCAATGCTATGGTTTCAAAAATTGCTGCGGGTAGATCCGTTGGTACACACATGGGAGTATACAATTTCTTCCTGTCAATGGGAAGAGGAATGGGGCCGAGTTACGGCACTTTCCTGCTCTCATACCTTAACGTACCGATAGAAATTTGGGGACTTGCGGTATTGCCAGCAGGTGTTGCAATCTTTTCGTTCCTAACACAGAAACAGAAGAACAGTAATGAAGTTCCTATCACAACAGATGGATGATATAGGAAAGCTATCTCTATTCTTTCATCAAGTTCAGAAAGAAAGCCGAAATTAGCCAGATCAATCCTATCAGGTCTAGCAATAAAATTTTAAAATATATCCCGTACCCAAAAATGGCTATTGGTACGATGTAAAATAGAAGAAATAAAAGAATAGTTCTCAGGCTCATTCAGTAATCTACCCGAACAAGGCACCGAGTCCAGCGACTGCTTCTTCTTCGCTCTTATCCTCTTTCTTTTCCTCTTTCTTCTCTTCCTTCTTTTCTTCCTTTTTCTGAGATTCCGCAGATGCTGCTACAGGCTGGGCAGCTACCATTGAAGACTTTATTGCTTCTTCGATGTTTACCCCTTCAAGTGAGGCAATTAGGCTCTTCACTCTTGCTGGATCAGGTGTTACTCCTGCCGCTTTGAGGATCTCCGAAACGCCTTCTTCTGTGACTGGTTTTCCAACGGAGTTCAGTATCAATGCGCTGTATATGTATTCCATTTCTTTCACCCCTAATTACTTCCGGATAATAAACTAAACGTCTTAAACATTTTTATGCACCTTTGGGTAGCCTGCTTTCCAGGGACTTTGCGACCGCGTTTCCCCTAGAGAGCAGAAGTTCGATATTTGCCTTAGTTGGATACGATGCGGCCAGACTTAGAGCCAGTGCATTCCTGTAGCCATTCGAAATGAATATTGGCGTGCTTTCCCTGTTGTAGTAATTGATGTGTAAGGATAGAGCTATGGCCATGGAATGTCCCATAACCAACCTGTTCAGGAAGTCCTGTGTAGAAGATCCAAGTACGCTCTTATCAAAGACTATCCCATCCTCGTAAGCGGCCCTGAAATCAAGACCAATCTCGAGTGGTAGTATCTCTAGCTTTGCTAGGGCAATTGCCTTTTCCTTGGAAATCTTGTCTCCCTTCTTAACTAGAACTGTCTCCTTTCTAATCATAACTTTTCCCTGATCTATGGATGCAGGGATACCGGCCTTCTGTAGTTCTCCAACTACTGGACCAGGTTTGAGATTAGTCGCCCTTGCTTCAAGGACAATGTCTTCCGGAGCAATCTCTCCTCCCCTTGCAGGTGCCTTTGTCCTGCTTGCTTCTATGTGCTTGTATAGTTTGAATGGATTTTCTTGCGAGAATATTGCAGCGACCGGCCCATCCATGAAATTGTCCATACCTTTTATGGCTTCGTTACCAGTGCCGTCAAAAGCTCGCTTCAAAAGGGTCTTCTTGACAACTTTAATCTTTGCTGTTCCCCTCAGGGATTTTCTCATCTGTTGAAACTGCTTTCCGGGAACCCGGTCAATTCCAACCAGAGCGATTGATTTTGAATTCTTTATGTCCTCTGTTAGGTTCTTGATAGTAGCGTCCTTCGATTGAGAGAACCTGTTTTCCTTCATCTATTTCACCTCCACTTTGACAGCAGGACCCATTGTGGTCTTAACGTATATAGTCCTGATGTTTTCTTCTCCCTTCTCTAGTTTCGCCTCTATTCGTTTGAGTACTTCCAGACCATTCTCGGCTATTTTTTCCACTTCCATATCCTTGGTCCCAATGGCCACGTGAACTACTGGTTTTTCTTTACTCCTAGCCTTGACAGTCCTTCTCAGGTTGTTGATTATTGGGGTTGGATCTACGCTTGCAGGTACAGGTCTTGGCATCTTCCCTCTCGGACCCATGATGCCTCCAAGTATTTTACCTACCCTAGGCATTAGGGCAACTTCTGCAATGAAGAAGTCAATGTCATTCACCATTTTCTTTGTGTCTCTCTTGTGATCGGTCATTTTGTCGAGCTCCTCCGCAGAGATGAGCTTGTCTGCGTTTCCCTTTGCCTTCGTAGCCATCTCGTTTCCGGAAATCAAGCCAACCTTGACCTTCCTTCCCCTTCCATTCGGCAGGAGGATTTCCTCGTTGATCCTGTTCTTTGGATTCGATAAGTCGACGTCCTTCAGATTTACTGCTAAGTCTACGGACTCACCAAAATTCCTTTTCGGAGACTTGTTGATTGCCTCCTCTAGACTCTTTTTTAGGGTTTCTCCATCCATTGGTATTCACCAGAGTAGTTATGCGAGCAAAACGCTCTTCTACTCTAAATCGCGATTGACCCGTCTTTAATAAGTTTTTGCGTCTCCCTTGGGTCCTTTCCGTCAACGGTTATTCCCATCGACACACAGGTTCCCAGTACTTCCAATACGGCAGACTTTACCGATGCTGCATTCATGTTGTCTATCTTCATCTCTGCGACCTTTTTGATCTGCTTAATCTTCAGGTCTCCAGAGAGTTTTTGCTTGGACGCTCCGGTTGCAGTCTCTATTCCCAGTTCCTTTTTCAGAAGTGCGGATACTGGTGGTTTACCGACGGAAACCTCGAACTTCTTTGTTTCGGGATCCACCGATACTTTCACTGGAACTTGCATTCCCGCGAACAATTTGGTCTTGTCATTTATTTCCTTCAGCACGAGTCCAATGTTTATGCCCATCGGCCCGAGTGCTGGTCCTAGGGGAGGTCCTGCTGTTGCCTTCCCTCCCTCAACCATAACAGATATTTCTTGCGGCATACTTTAAACCTCTTTTTCTAGCAGCTTAACCGAGTCTGCTTTGACGGTAAGCGGAATTGGGACTATTGCGTTTTGCAGTTCAAGGGTTATTTCATCCTTCTGACTATTAACGTGCGTGATTCTAGCCTTCTCTCCCTTGAAAGGTCCCTCTGTGACTTCTACGAAATTGCCAACTCCAAGGGACTCAACAGCTGGTTTTGAAACCAGGTAATTCTCTATCTCTTGCAGCTGGACTTCTCCCGCGATCATGTTTCTAGCTCCTCTGACTGTTCTCAATAGCCCCATGGTCCTATCCGGGTAGAGCGTTTCGATGAAAATATACCCTTTCACGTCGGGAGGCACGAGGATCGAGAACAGGTAGTCTTGTTTTTCTATTTTTGCCTTAAGCCCTATGTCTCTAGCGATCTTCACTTCCTGACCTATGGTCGTCTTAACGACGATGAGGGTCTGTTTGACTTTAATGGTAAACAGGTTGGTTGATGAACCTTCCGATTTCAGAACGACATTTACGTAATCTCCTATCTCTCCACCCTTGGGGGATTCCACCGAAAGTGCGTGTACAACCAATGCCCTGGGCTTCAATTTGTACTGCAGCTTGAGAATTTCTTGATTTTTCGGGGATATCGCGACCTGTTTCCCCCTCTTCACTTCCTCTATGAGGAACCACTCTATCTCTTCCTTCTGTTCATGAATATCCAGTGTCAGTTCGAAAAATCCTTCCTTGTCAGCTGTTTCGTCGTTTTCAATCGTGAAGTTGAAGAGAAGTTTCTTGTTAGTACCCACTTCAGATTCTTTGCCGTCACAAGTCCACTTTACCATATCACGGCACCTTGAATAGCACATTCATCAAAAGGTAGATAATGAAGCCAAGTCCCCCTATGATGATAATTCCAATTCCAGTTATCAGAGAGGATTTACCAAATTCATCTCTAGTTGGCTTCTTTGCCATCTTGAGAATTCTCGAATACTTTCCTCTACCGATTCTCCGGACTCTCTCAGTAATAGAATCCTCTATATCCTCAATCCTGTCATCCATATCAACCATATAGGGTTACCTCTAAACGTACTTGTTTTTGGCTCCCACCAGTATGGCTAATACCTTTATATCATTTTTCATAGACTCGTCTATTCTTGCTCCCCATATTATCCTCGCATTTGGGTTGATCCTCTTCTTTACTTCTTCGAGAACAGCATGAGCCTCTTCAACGGACATATTCGAACTTCCTGTCACCGAAACGATAGCCGATGTCGCGGTGGAGACTTCGAGATCGAGTAATGGCGAACTTAACGCTTTCTTTGCAGCTTCCAGAGCTCTCTCTTGAGAACCAGACTGACCTATTCCTATCATTGCAGTTCCACCGTCTTTCATCACAGTTTTCAGGTCATTGAAATCTAGGTTGACAAGCCCAGGTTTAGTCACCAGTTCCGTCAGACCTTTTATAGATTTCATAAGCGTCTCATCAGCGTACCTGAATGCCTCATTTAGAGGCAACCTCGGAACAATTTCCAAAAGCTTCTCGTTAGGAATAATGACGATTGTGTCTGATTTCTCCTTCAATTTCTCCAATCCCCATAGGGCATTCTCTTTTCTCATTGCGCCTTCGGACTTGAAAGGTGTAGTCACCACCGAGATAACCAGTGCACCCGCTTTCTTTGCAACGTCTGCTACGACCGGTGCAGATCCAGTTCCTGTTCCTC
This sequence comes from Thermoplasmata archaeon, assembly GCA_021797915.1. Taxonomy (GTDB): domain Archaea; phylum Thermoplasmatota; class Thermoplasmata; order Thermoplasmatales. Next base: position 41,339 of record JAJZYT010000008.1, read on the forward strand.
CTCCCATTCCCGCAGTGACAAATACGATATCGGCTCCTTCTACCGCTGCGTTAATGTCAATCTCCGCCTCTCTGGCCGACATTTCACCGATCTGAGGAATGGCACCGGCCCCGAGTCCTCTGGTAGTTCTTCTCCCGAGGAGAATCTTCCTGGATGCTTGAGTGAGAAGAAGGTGCTGGGCATCAGTATTGGCTGCAATAATATCAGCACCCTGTATTCCTTCCTCCATTATCCTAGTAATAGTATTAGACCCTGAACCCCCACACCCAAAAATTTTGATGCTTGTTTTCAAGCCTTTTAATAACTCAATCAACTCAGCATCGTTATCTTGAAAAGTTTCGTTATCAGGCATGATTACTACCGATTTGACAAATTATTTTGTTATTTATATGTTTGTTGGAGGGAGTAAAGAATGTCATGGAGTTCAGCACAGAATGTAGAAAGGAAAGGCGGAAGGGTAAGACAACTCATTCCAAATGAAAATCACTTAGAATGTTATTGCGACTTTGAAAATCCACTTGCCATCGATCTGTTTGAAAGGATAAACGATCTATCATTATTGAAACCTACTGCCCCTAAGGCGAACTGTGATTTCTCTCCAATCTCTTTCCACTCTTCCTCCAAACTATCTCTGGCGCAATATAAGTCATAGGAAAGCTGTTTTCTTATTATTTCTTCTCCTACTCCTGTGGCTGCAATTCCAAATCCATTCTTGACCAGGATTCCGGATCCTGGAATTGGGGTGTCTCCAACTCTTCCTCTCATCATCGGACTAGATCCGCCTGTGGATATCGCTGCCGCGATTTTTCCATCGAAGTTCGCAACCGCGCCAACTGTATCTACTGATATCGAGCCTGGAAAGAGAAACCTCGAATCCTTTGTTGCAATTATCCTCGACTCTTCCAGCCTCTTCCTTGCCCTATCGGTTGAAGGATCGTAGTGTGGATGTCCCTTCTCCATGGCAAATTTAGTGGCTCCATCCCCGCTCAGTATGACGTGAGGGCTCGTTTCCATAACCTCTCTTGCAACCTGCACAGGGTTCTTTACAAATTCAATGTTGATCACCGAACCAAAGTTGCCGTCTACCATGACAGCAGCATCCATCTGTATGCTTCCATCTAGTCTCATTACTGATCCTGTACCAGCATTGAAGTTTAGGTCGTCCTCCATGTACTTGACAGCAGCGACAACCGCATCCAAAGGAGTTTCATAATTAATTGAATAAGAAGCATACTTATCTAGTAGTCCGCTCAGTTCTTCACTGCTGCCAACGCCTCCGTGGAGTATAATCTGTCTCATGGGCCTAAATACGTCAAAGATAAATATTTATTACCCGCGTTGTTCAATTATTGATGTGGCTCAACAGGGATATCGTTTCTATTGGGGATTTAAGTGTTGAAGAGATAATGGAAGTTCTGGATAGGGCAAATAAAATGTTGCCATATGCAAGTTCAGGGCATCCAAGAAAACCGCTTGCAGACAAAATAGTTGCTACGTTATTTTACGAGCCGAGCACTAGGACAAGACTCAGTTTTGAGTCTGCTGCCATGAGATTGGGGGCTAGAGTTCTGAGCCTTGGCTCATTGGAAGCAAGCTCTGTCGCGAAGGGAGAAACTCTCTCAGACACAATTCGAATAATCAATAGTTACTCAGATGCTATTGTGCTCAGACATCCTTCTGAAGGGGCTGCAAGACTAGCATCAGAATACGCAGACGTTCCTGTGATAAACGCGGGTGATGGAGCTGGACAGCATCCCACTCAAACGCTTCTGGACATGTTCACCATATGGAAGGAACTTGGTCAGATAAATGGGAAGAGTATAGGTTTCGTTGGGGACTTGAAGTATGGCAGAACGGTCCACTCTCTAAGCAAAGCCCTTTCCCTGTTTGACGTGTCGCTGTATTTCATATCGCCAGAAGAACTGAAGATACCCAAGCACATAAAGAGAGACATAGAGAAGAGAATACCAGTGAAGGAAACAAAGAACCTCGATGAGGTCATAGAGTCACTCGACGTGCTGTATGTGACAAGAATCCAGAAGGAAAGGTTCCCAGACATAGAGGAATACAAAAAGGTCGCCGGAGTCTACGTGATCAGGCCCTCCCTATTATCGAGGGGAAGAAAGAACCTGATAGTAATGCATCCACTTCCAAGGGTCGACGAGATTCCAGCTGAGATTGACAATCTGCCACAGGCAAAATATTTCAAACAGGCCTCTAATGGGATTCCAGTGAGGATGGCTATCCTCGACATGATACTGGGGAGTGAGTAATATGACCGAAGAGAAGATGCTGAAGGTCGAAAAGATCAGAAGGGGAACTGTCATAGATCACATTCCGGTTGGAAGAGCCTTCAAGGTACTCAAGATCCTAAAGATTTCAACGGATCCCGGTGTGACGGTAAGCGTAGCTATTCACGTGAAGAGCAAAAAGATGGGACTCAAAGACGTTGTGAAAATTGAGGACAGGATCTTGGATTCGTCGGAACTGAACAAGATTGCATTGATCGCTGAGGGGGGGACTATAACGATAGTAGAAGATTACTCGGTGATCAAGAAATTCGTCGTCAAACTTCCAGACATAATAACTGGAATTTTAAAGTGCAGCAATGCGAGGTGTGTGTCGAACATGGAAAGCGTAATTAAACCTACATTTACTCTACTGTCCAAGAATCCTCTATCAATAAAGTGTCATTATTGTGAAAGGGAAATGGAAACTGACGAAATCATGGACAGCATCCTCTAGTACTAGTCAAGCTTCTTTAAGGATGGTGATTTTTATTTTATCTCCATCCTTCAGTCCATGCTTCTTCCGGAGGTTATCTGGGGAGATTATCTCCAGAACTTTGTCGTAGTGTGTTCTCTCTGGTAGTACAATTCCCACCTTGGTGTCGAACATTGTGGCCTTCAAGAGCTTGATAGCACCAAACTTCCTTCCATCTTGTTCAAACGGTTCTACCTCAAATCCAGGAACGTTGTTGATGATACCGCTGAAGCTTGAGTAATCATCTGTGAATCTCAGGTTCATCGTGCCCGGGAATGGATAAAAATTCAGGTATTCCTTGATCCTGGTAACATAACCATCCCTTGAAATATAGTATGAACCCTCACCAAGCCCAGTGAATAGAGTCCCCTCTACTGTCACTTCTTTTGAGGAGCTTAGTATGTACTGTATCGTGTTCATCTGGTCCTTCAGTTCATCGAACGTTTTTTCTGTCATCGTAACCTCCTCCCCACGTGCAATTCGTCTTCTCATAATGTACCCATCCCTTTCCAGCATGATCAAATACCTTGAGACAGACTGTTGAGATATCTTCAAATGCGCCGCGAGGTCGGAGGTATTTATTTCTATCTTTCCTCCTTTATGGTCCAACGACACATTCTTAAGAAAATCCAAGAGGATCGGTTTCAAAGCCTCCTCACCATTTTTCCTGTAACAGACGTCACCCGAATGCCTTTCTCCTTTAGTCGCTGCTGCAATGCCCAATCGTTTGTAACAACTTTTCCTTTGTATCTCATTGCTGCCTCAATAATGCCATCGTCTCCTGGCGATGCAACCTCAAGTACCTTGTATCTCTCTGCCACCTTAAGTGCCAATCTGGCATCATTATCGGTCCTTGACAAACTTTTCAGTTCTCTTAACGCGGAGGTAGGTACTGCAATTTCTTCGTCTAAGAAATTTTCCAGATTTACCCCCTGCTTGACTGAATACATTAATGCATTGGTGTCCAGTATGATCAAGCCTTCTTCACCAAAATGCCAAGCGCATAATTCTTTCTGATCCTATCGATCCTGACAGTCACTTTCTGCCCCTTCTTTGCTCCTGGGATTATGACCGTTGTGTCTCCTTTTATCGAAATTCCATCTCCGTCCCTGTTGAGGTCAGTGATCTCAAGGTCGTATGTCTTGCCTTCCTCTATCTTCCCTTCTGTATACTTGATCTCCTTATGCGCAAAGAGTGGTCTCTCAGCTCCGCAGGCCTTACACCGTATCAGTTCATTCCTGTTCTCCCTGATCATTTCTGTGTCGAAATTTCCGCACTCATAACATTGAACGTAGATTCTAAGGTACTCCTGGAACGCTTTTTCAATACTGCCTTCCGGCGGCTTTCCTTTGAATATCAGTCTACCGTCTGCAACGTCTCCAGAAAGCCCAAACTGTTTGATGAGGTACTTGTAAATATGCGACTCGTCCCTATTTATGACACCAACTATGTCTCTAAAGTTCTTTATTATTGTGAGCTTTCCTTCTGTGATTGTTTCAGGTTTAGGAATTTGAAATCTCTTCATTTCTTCTCTCTTCTGCACAGAAGATTTTACCTTCTTCAGAAGGTCCGTATAATTCTGTTCATCCACGCAGTGAAATAGGAATCTGATTAAATAATTTTTACAAAATTTGACAACTTTTAGCCAAATGAATGACAATATTTGACAAATGGCAAACAGCGTCATTCAATGTAATTACATTGTATGACAACTGCGAAAGAACTTGTCAAACAAATAGGTAATTTGAAAATTGGTTTAGAAAGACAAATAAGACGTATTCCAGCTAATTTACATTTTTTATTATTTATTATTATTTTAGGAAACTACTAAATTAATTGTGTGCCTTGATTAGAAATATTTATATACTGATACCTTTATGTCTTTATAGAGAGGATTGGTTCCAAGTGGATTCTAATAGTACCAGGAGAATAGCACTTCGTCTTACACCGCAGGAAGATGACGAAATAAACGACTTTCTTAGCACTTCGCTCAAGTATAAGTCAAAATCGGAACTGATAAGGGCGGCCGTCTATGAGTACATACAGCACCCTCAGACACGACAACCCTCGGTGGAAGACAGTGAAGTAAAACTTTCGAAAGCAACTCTAAACACTTTGGATCAGATGGTGTCGAAGGGTCTCTTCAAGGACAGATATGATGCGATAGAGTTTATAATACGGAAAGTCAATGAAGAACACTTCCTGCCGATGTGGCTCAACAAGCTTGTCAGGGGCTACCTTGACGATAGGAACCTTTTGAATTTCGAGGATCTTCCTTTCGAAGAGAGGGGCGAGGAAAAACAGAGGGGTGAAAAAAGTGATAGATGACATAAGTACTCAAATATTGTACAAACTGACTAAAGGTCTAAAAAAAGAAAGAAAAATTTTAGAACCTACCATAGTGTGCGTTGGTATAGGCGGCGGAGGTTGCAATATTGTGTCGGAACTCAACAAGAAGAGAAGGGAAGTCGATCAGTACTGCCTCAACACAGATGCCCTTTCGAATGCCAAACGAAGCGACGTCACCACGGTGAACATCGGAAGGGAATATATTCTCGACAACGGAGACTCTGGTGGACACGTCGAAGTTGCAAAGAAAGCTTTCAGAGAAGACTCCAAACTGATCGATGTACAACTACTGAAACGTGCAGATCTGGTGCTTGTAGTAACGGCACTTGGTGGAGGAACGGGATCAGGAGGAACTGTCGAGATGGTTAAATTGATGAAAGGGGAAAAAGTTCCATTCAAAATATTTGCAGTGAGACCTTTCGAGTTCGAAGACAACAGAAAAGAAGTCGCCGACAGAACCCTTGTGCAGCTCAGGAAAGAGACTGACAGCATGGAAGTTTATGACAACAACGAATTCGAATCACTCAGAGAGATAAACGCAAGGATAAAGGAAGACATTGAAGCAACCATAGAAAGTCAATTGAAACTGTACGAAACACTTTACGGCAAATATAGCGATTCATTCAGCAAGATCATAGAAGATACGATCGATGAGGTACTCAACGAACACGAACAGGTATTAAGTGTGGACATTGAAGTAGATCCGCTTGAAACTTCTGTTTCAAGACTTCTATAATTCTATTTTTTATTTATTTCGTATATTTTGAATTCGTTTTTGTCACAGATCTTCTTTTCCTAAAGGAAAATAAATATCGAGAATTATAATTACACATCCTGATGTCATCTTTGAACGTCCTTCTCAAGCAGCTCAATCCGGTAAAAGGGGTAGTGGCTAATGAAAAACTTATAAACGCAACCTTAGATGAAGACTTCGACCTGGCGATATTCCCCGAGATGTTCTATTCCGGCTATATGGTGAGGGATAACGTCAGCCTGTTTTCGCTGACGGATGATTTTGTTCGACAGATACAGGAAGGTGTCGGAGATAGAATGGTAATTTTCGGCGCACCATACAGGGACAAATTTCTCTATAATTCGGCGGTTGCGGTCACTGAGAAATCGGTAGAAGTGTACAAGAAGAGACATCTGCCGAATTTCGGCCCATTTGAAGAAATGAGGTATTTCAAAAGGGGGGATGGACCTCTGACATTGAATTTCAAAGGATTCAAGTTGGGAATAGAGATATGTTATGATCTGTTCTTTGACGATTCGGTCGAAAAGGGGGTGGACGTACTGATAAATATTTCTGCTTCCCCCTTCACCTCTTACCCCCTGTTCGAGCAAGTATTTCCAGCCAGAGCAATAGGTTACCAGGCATATGTTGTATATGTAAATAATGCGGGGCTTCAACGTAATCAAGTCTTCTGGGGAGGAAGCAGGATAATAGATTCTGATGGTAAGAAGGTGCTAGAGTTTGAAAAGTTCGTAGAGGATTCGGGTAGTGCAAACATAGAGTCATCCGTCTTGGAGACCAGCAGAACGAAAAGAAGGGTACTGAGCGAGGTTCTTGATGACTCTGCGAAATGACTTGTTCCTTGCAAAGGTCCTGAACACAGAATTGAAGTACCAATACCTAAAAAATACTCCAAGATTCCAGAAGAAGGACAGAGGATCGATCGAGAGTGCCAAGCGGTATCTGGCAACGAACACAAGATCTTCGCTATATCTCAACACCGTAATCTACGGAACAGTGTCGGTGATATTCGGAGCGGAAACACTGAACTCAAAGAACGTTATTTCTGGAGATAGCTTCATATTATTCATGCTCCTGTTGATCCTAGCAATAATGAGCGATACCCAGTTTTACAGAGGGATATGGGATATGAAGCTGCTTACGCCACTATCCCAGTTACCTTTAAAGGTAGAGAGGAGGGTAATACCTTTGTCGCTTTTTCTCTACAACGAGTTCTACCTGCCATTCGTGACTATACCGGCAGGTATCGTCATCTCTACTGGTCTGAAAAATCCACTTCCGTTAGTTGTCTTCGCAATGTTTACTGTTTTGTTCATTTACCTCGCAAGGTTGGTTTCACTCTTGCTGGGAGTTTCATTCGTGAAGACAAACACAAACAGGAAGACGAAGAGACTGTATCTTGGACAGCTATTTCAGGTCGTAATATTCGTCGTTTTTATACTGGCAATAGAAGTAGTAACCAATCCGTCTTTTCAGAGCTTCATTCGGATACCGCAGTTCCTCTATTATTTCATACCAGTAACTTCGCAGTACATTTCGAGTTTCTCCATTTATCCATTTGCTGCATTCGCCATTGCAATTGCAATCATTTATCCCGCTTATCTGCATATTCAAAAAAGAAGCTTTTCCGAAAGGATGGAAACTTTTGTTGATATTGGCGTACAGGGAAGGAAGAGACTTGGACTAAAAATGAAGAGTCCCATAAGGTCCCTCGTTGACAAGGATTTCAAGATTATGTTGAGAAAGAGGGGTGCGATAATGATAATGGTTATACCCATCACTTTCATAATTCCAATAGTCCCTGAAATACTTTCAACTTCCACAGGTTCTCTCCAATCACTCTTCTACATACCATACGTCTCTTCTGTCTTCCTCATAGATTTCATATTGTTGATCGGGCTTGAAGGAAAGTCTGCATGGCATCTATCCGCACTTCCGATAACGAGACGCCAGTACTTCTATTCAAAATTGTTCAGCATTTTCAGCATTGGAATTATCTACTACGGAGTTCTGATAGTAATAATAGGATTCGCGAAAAGGAATCTTGTCTCGTACCTCCTTCTGAACTATCCGTTCTTCGCTATCATGCTCACTGCGGTCCTTTTTGCAGGTGGAACTTACCTAGTGAATGCAATTCCAAACGAAGTTTACTCTCTTTCACAGGAGGGGATAGGAGGTAAGTGGATATTCCTGAAGACGTTCACAATTGGTCTTCCTATAATTATACTCAATGCTCTCCTTTTTGCCGCTGCGAAATATATCACAGGTTCCAATATTTCATACTATTTCAAAGGGTATACTTTAACCATAATCCTAGACACTATGGTATCCTATCTATTCCTTAGACTGTTCATCAAGAGAGGGGATCACTTTTAGTTCTGCTCTTATACTATCAGGGGTTATACCAATTTAATGGACAATGTCCGCAGGTTGGATCCAGTGGCTCCTGACGCTGAAATAATCGCAAAAGCGGCAAGGATTATCAAAAGAGGGGGAACAGTTGCTTTTCCAACTGAAACAGTGTACGGCCTGGGTGCAAATGCGTTGGATGATCAAGCCTGCAAGGAAATATTCGTGGCCAAAGGAAGGCAGCAGGACAACCCAATCATTGTCCACGTCAGTGATTTCGAACAAATTGAGAATGTTACGTGTGGTCTGCCAGAGAAGACCAAGGAAGTTTTTGAGAGAGTTTGGCCCGGACCACTTTCGGTAGTCTTGAAAAAAAAGAACATAGGCGAGGTGCCAACTGCAGGTCTAGGTACAGTCGCAATCAGGATGCCGGCTCACAGAATACCATTGGAACTTATCCGAAAGAGCGGTGTTCCAATAGCAGCTCCCAGTGCCAATAAATCAGGGAGCCCAAGCCCCGTGTATGCCCAAGAAGTCATTGAAGATCTAGGTGATAAGGTGGATCTGATACTTGATGGTGGTCCGTCATATTTCGGAGTGGAGTCCACCGTAATCATGTTCAAGGGAGAAGAAATCATATTGTTGAGACCTGGGGCATTTTCAGCAGAAGATTTAAAAAGAATATTTGGAGTCAAAGTTAAGTTCTCTGGGCAAACCTCCGGAGTTCCCATCTCACCAGGTATGAAGTACAGACACTATGCGCCAGAAAAGGAACTAGTTCTTGCAAGGACGGAAGAAAAGATACTTGAGATCTGCAAAAAAGGTAATGTCTTATTCATAGGAAGTTCTGAAATGGCACGTAAGGTGAATTCTGACTCCATTGTTCTTGGATCCAAGGATGACCTTTTTGAAGTGGCGAGAAATCTCTTCCCTTCCTTCAGAAAGCTGGACAAGAGCCCCTATTCCATGGGAGTCATAGAGGGATTCGAAGAGAAAGGTATCGGTTTAGCAATAATGAACAGGATTGTCAAGGCAACTTCTGGAAGAGAAGCTTAGAGTACTAAACATTACCAGAATGAATTGAATCAAACTCCAGACGTGGGATTGAGAACTACCTGGCAACACTGAGTCCGGGATATCTCTTCACTGGATGTTGCATCGCTTCAACGACTTTATGCATAGGAGCAGATTTCAGATATGACGCGATATTTCCAGTAGCGCTAACTAGTTGGCTACTGAATTATTTACGGCTCGCTCAAAAGAAAGAATCTCGTAAACTCAACTAATTGACTTCTGCTGGTACTTTTTCTCCTCTGGCTCTCAGAAATTCCAGTATTGTGTTAACGCTCTCTTCTATCGTCTTTGCATTGGTGTCTATGACTATTTCTGGTGAGAGAGGTTCTTCGTATGTATCTTGGAGTCCTGTCAGATTAGTGATTTCTCCAGCTAGGGCTTTTTTGTAGAGACCTTTCGGATCACGTTTTATCAGCACATCAAGGGGACATTTTATATAGATTTCAATGAAGTTTGGTATCTCCTTCCTGGCCTTCTCACGCACTGCTCTGTATGGCGAAATCAAAGGAACCAGAGTTATGATCCCGTTTCTTGAAAGCAGTTTTGCAACAAACATCACTCTTTCGTTGTGTTTTTCTCTATCTTCCTTGGAGAACCCGAGATCCTTGGACAAGCCCTTCCTTATCTCATCTCCATCCAGAATTTCCACCCCTGTTCCATTATTGTTTAGAATAGTCTTTAGTCTTTCTGCTAGAGTAGTCTTTCCAGCGCCTGGCGGTCCGGTGAACCATAGTACATATCCCTTTTCACTCAAAATAATCAACTCCTTCCAGTGGCTTACCTTGCATTCCATACATCTTTCTTACTCTATACAATTCCAGTATTGTAGGCGCTATCCTGAATATTGTGGAATCTATCACCTTTCCAATCTTCTTGTTCTTTCTATACATTATATAGATTCCGTCGTAATCATGGACTGCATCGTCTGGTCCTGTGTCATTTTCAAGAAGATAATTAGTGTCGTATCCTACAGTTCCAGCTGTTCGCCAGCTCAGGTCGTCCAAGTAGACGAACAGGTCAGACCTATCTCCGTTTACTACCGGATACACTTCCTCGGGCTCGAAAACCCTGGTTTTCCACTCTTCACCGTTCGGCCCCTTAATGGACTTAATTTTCTCTTTCAGGGTCTCCAACTCTTTTTTCACGTCTCCCACATCGATAATGCCTTCTGGCTCCCTTCCCTTTATGTTCAGAAAAACTCTGGCATAATAACCTCCCCATGCCCAGGCCTTTGAGTGGGACCAGTCAATGTTCAATTCGTCAAGGGAAGCGCCTTGTTTTGGTATATTGCCATTGAGCTTTAGGTATCCTTCCTTAATGAGCCACTGGTTGAATGCAAATGCACCCTTCATCGCCTTTGCACCGTGGTCGGATACTATAAGGACCACAGTATCTTCGTCGAACAGTTCGAGCATCTCTCCTATATGAGAGTCTACCATTTTGAAGTAAGAAACGAATTTTTCCTTCATCTCAGGGTCGTTCTCATATAGGTGGCTCTCTTCGTCAATATATCTCCAGAATGAATGATGAATCCTATCTATGCCAATCTCAACCATGAAGAAGAAATCCCACTGCTTCTCCTTTAGCATCTTCTCAGCCATTTGGAACCTAGTATCGGTCATCCCGTAGATCTCATCCAGGATCTGCTTTTTCTCAGGTTTTCTAAACTTTACATCAAACTTGTAATCTGGGAAGTCTCTGAGAATATCGTTTTTGAGACCAGGAGGATAGGTAAATTCCTTACTGGTATCTGGAGTGAGAAAATCCGTTACCAATAGCCCTGGGACAGGTTTGGGAGGATAGGATGGAGGAACGGCTATGATAATGCTTCGCTTGTTTCTCTTTCCAAGAATATCCCAGACCGTGTCAAACTTTATGTCTTTAGAAGTTGGAATCTTGATGTCATTGTACGAGTTTGGAACTCTGGATCGAAATCCATAGAGTCCAAGTTCTCCCGGAGATCTTCCCGTGGACATTACCATCCATGCGGGGACTGTGATGGGTGGATCGCAGCTTCTGAGTTTTCCAGAAATGCCTGCTTCCGTCATCTTTGAGAGATTGGGGAGGTAGTCCTTCAATTTATGAAATATTAATTCTGGTGCCGCACAGTCGAGTCCTATAACAGCTACTTTCATTCAGCTCACTCAGTCTAGATATCCCAGAGATCGCAGTCTGTCCTTCACTTTCTTTTCGTCCTCGGCGTTGAATGCTTCCTGGTCCGCACCATGAGTGAGTATCTCCCGGAGTACAAATGTTACATAATCACTAACAGAAGTGAACCCTGTTCCCTTTATTTTCGCTTGGATCTTCTCGAACAGCGGAGTTGGAAGAGAAACTGTTGTGTATTTCTTATCCGTAACCATAAGGTACGAGGTAAATTTTGTACATATAATTTACCCTAATTAAACCTAATGCATGCTCCAATAGATGGCGCATAATTCGGGAAATAAGTCATTTTTGCACATAATTCGGAGCCCCCTTCTTGAAAATGCTTATTGAAGTTTCATTCTCGTCCCAAAAGTCAATTGTATTGGCACCACCTTAGCCGTAGCACCTCCAGATGCGACTATTACCTTAAAGTCGTATCAGAAATCTGTGCCATTGAAGTAAGGCGATAGAATAATGCTCAGTCACTGGGAGGTGTCTCAGAAACTCCAACACGTTCTACCTGAGGAAAAAATTAAATATGATTTGCGATTGAGACAATTCTGGTGATACCCATGGCTGATAACAACACTATATTCATCGGGAAAAAACCAACAGAAAACTATGTTTTTAGCACAATAATGCTCTTTACAAATGGAGCGAGCGAAGTCTCAATCAAAGCCAGAGGAATGGCAATAAAGAGAGCCGTTGACGTTGCTGAAATCGTGAGGAACAGAATGGAATCAATGATGAAGATCAAAGTAACGTACCAAGACGTGAAGATTGCGACGGAAAAAGTTCAGAGAGAGGATGGAGAAAGCAACGTGTCCTCGATAGAGATAGTCCTTAAGAAGTAGGTGAATCACACCTACCACTAATTTTTGTTTAGATTTGTTCGATGTTCCAGATTCTTCACCGGGATGGATTAGCTAGAATTGGAGAACTGGAAATCAACAATAAGAGAATTCAAACTCCAGTACTTTTGCCAGTTTTGCATCCTTTCAAAGCAGAACCTTGGGTCTCGTTTGTTAAGGAGCTTAAATTACGGGGAGTGATTACTAACTCCTACATTCTGAGGAAGGGAGGATTTCAGGTAGGTAATGACATTCATGAACTCCTGAATTTCCAAGGTCTAGTAATGACCGATTCAGGAACTTTCCAGGAACACATGTATGGGGAGCTCAACGCAGGCAATCTTGAGATGGTAAAGTATCAAGAAGGTATAAATTCGGATATAATCACTATAAGAGATATTTTCTCTGAAATGGACCATTCTCACGAAAAGGTAAGTGAAGATGTTTCAGAGAATTTCAGGAGGGGAAAAGAGGCAATCAAGGAAACGGGCAAGTACATTGCACTCCCAATTCAGGGAGGGGTATACCAGGATCTGCGGACGGAAAGTGCAAGAATGATGGGATCACTGGACAGTGAATATTTCCCGATAGGTGGGATCGTACCGTTTATGGAGAGATACATGTATTCCCACGTAGTGGATGCTGTATTGAATTCTAAGTCAAACATGAAGAGTTCAAATGTGATTCATGCTTTTGGGGCCGGCCATCCAATGTTCTTTCCCATTCTGTTTCTCATGGGGGTGGATGTCATTGACTCTTCGGCATACATCAAGTATGCAAGGGACGATAGGATACTGACTGAAACAGGCACGGTAGACCTTAAGGATTTTGCTGATGAACTACCCGCTTCCCCATATTTCGACAAGTATTATGAAAAGGAATTGGAATCTCTCTCTAAAGAAGAAAGAACAACCATAATTGGAAAACATAACCTGTACGTATCAGTAAAAGAACTGGAAAACATTAAACAACAGATACGCTCCGAAAACATCTGGAACTACGCAGAGTATCGCGCGCATTCCCATCCCCTCCTGCTTGAAGCTTACAGGAAGATCCTCGATTTCTACGAATACATCGAGAAATATGAACCACGTTCTCGAAAGACCCCAGTATTCTACATAGGGGAAGAAACACTTAAGAGACCAGACGTAAGAAGATTCATTTCTTGCACTGCCCAATCAGGCAAAGGAGTAAAGATCGATAAAAAACCTTACTCTTATTATGCGGAAATTCCAGGGATATCGGTTCAAACCCATTTTGGAACGGTCCCATTATTTCTCGATGAAACCTACCCAGTTGCTCAGTCCCTATTTCCTGGAGAATATTACGAAAGTTCAAAGGATATCTCAAAGTTCGAGAAGGACGAATGGAAAAAATTCTTGATTGACAAGGTGGACCGCATATTTGAGTACCAGTTTGGTAAGGCGCTCTTCTCTATCTTAGACAGAAGCAGCATCAGAGTGCAGAGAAGCAAGAACACCGGAAAGATTAGGAACGTTTTTCGCGAAGACGAGTCGATACTTGCACTGAGGGCCTCGGATGGTCTGTTTAGCCTCAACTATGCAGGGGCAAAGTTAATTCATTCACACTTCGAATACCCCCGTCACAGGGTAGTAATTAACCAAGAGGTGGCAGAATTCATAAAGGAGGGAAGAAACGTATTCGCTAAATTTGTAGAGGATGCGGATCCCTTGATCAGGCCACACGACGATGTTCTCATTGTCGACAAAGAAGACGAACTGCTGGCTTATGGCAGAGCGATCCTCAACAGGGACGAAATGATTGCTTTTCAAAGAGGGATCGCTGTTAAGAACAGGTTGAAATCTGAAGATTCCAGTTAATGATATTAACTCGCACGCACTTTTCTGAGAGTGGAAATCAGGAAAGCACAGACGATTGAAGAATTTAAAACGGTAGAAAGGATCCAGACGGTCATATGGGGGATGGTTGATGAGCCCCCAACTCCATTACCTTTGCTCAGGGCACTGAATTCGAATGGTGGACTAGTGGAAGTAGCTGTCGAGGAAGGTAAGATAATCGGGTTCAGTCTGGCCTTCCCAGGAGTTAGTAAGAATTACAGATATCTCTACTCACACATGGCTGGAGTACTTCAGGAATACAGAAACAGGAATGTCGGATATGAAATCAAAATGCACCAGTTCGAACAGGCAAAGGACATGGGATATTCAGAAGTTAGGTGGACTTTCGATCCCATGAAGACCAGGAACACATTCTTCAACGTTCACAAGCTCGGAGCTTACGCTTATGACTATAAGATCAACTATTATGGCATTATGGGATCAAGGGAGAACGAGGGAGTGGAATCCGACAGGATTGAAGCACATAAATTCCTTGATAGGAAAAAGAAGGTTCTCGAAAAATACGATATAGCAGCGAGTATAACGGACTTCCCTCAACCCTGGCAGGGTCTAGATGTCAATGGGGACTCCGTTGCTATTGAAGTGCCGTTTGACTTGGGTAGCAATGACATTGAGCTTGCGAAGAAATGGCGCTTAGCATTGAGAAAAGCCGTTACCTTACTTGAGGAAAAGGGCTACATAATGAATGATGTCATCAGAAAAGAAAAGTCCGCCCTGATGATATTTACACTGAAAAAGAAACTTGGGATCGATTGAAGTCAGATTGAGAAATCTTCAACTTCTGTTTCCTTTCTCTTTCTTGGTATCTTCTTTGTTTTCCAGTAAGTGGTCACGTAACCGGTCACTAGATTTCTCAGTTTCTTGGACGCGTCAGGTATGACCTTATTCACTATCGCTTTGTTGTGTTCAAAGTCTTTACTCAGGTGCTGTTCATAGTCTTCGTATACCTGTCTTGCAACAGTCTTAACTAGTGTAGGTCTAATGGCTCCCATTGCTGTCGATATATTCACAAACTAATTAAATATTTCATTTCGCTGTTTCCGCAGATCCCTTCAAAATAGCGAAGAGAGCCGCATAGGTTGGAAGCACCATATAACCCTCCTGTAGCTCTCGACTGGCCCCATCAAAATCTAAGGCAATTTTCTTGGTGACCTTTATTTCGGAATTGTCCTGAAATACAAGAGGTATAGAGTCTGCTAGAGGATCAAACGCATCGACCTTTTCAAGCGGTATTGTCACAACCATGAGCCCCGATTTCCCGTGTAGGCTGCCGGGCGTACGAATGAGTCTGTGTATGTCTATTGAAACCGGTTCATCTATGCGTGAAGAAAACTTCTTCGCAGCGATCTTTCTGGCATTTCTTTCGATGAAACCCGATTTGCGGAGATCTATCTTTGTTAGTTTGCCCACGAGTTCGCCAGTTTCTGCCTCAATTTTCTCCTTCCACTTCCTGTCTCCAGAAGCAAGGATCTCTTTGAGTGAAGCGCTGACAAGATCAATCTTTTCATCCCACTTGGTTCTGGAGGTGGTCCTATAATCAGAGGTGATGCAGCGACCAGAGATGTAGTCTACGATCTCCCTCCTTTCTTGTGATTCCAGGTTCTCAAAAATTGAGTAGACGTGAACGTGATAACCCCTACTGCCAGAGAATACTACTTCCAGATTTTCCTTGCCAACGCTGAGATCATCTATCAACAGATTTAGAAGTTTCTTGAGCTCCTCTTTCACTGAGGATAGCATTACCGGATAACTCATCTTTTCGGCGCCTTCAATGTGGTCTCCATCGATGTCGAATACCATATCGGCCCCTCTCCATTTCTTGTTGTCCATCGTTGCTTCCGGGCTGTCATAATAAGCACTGGAGTAGTAGAAATGGAGTGGAGTATTGTTTACAACGTAGTCCACAAGAGCAGGCATGTTTGGAAATGAAGTGTGCCTGACCATTCCTTGTTTACCAAAAGCGGAAAAGGCTAGCTCTCTCTTCTCTACCTGCCTTATATCAAACGATTTTACCACTTCGTAATATTTCTTGAACAGCTCTTGGACGAACTTTGCAGAGTTCTCATTCATCTTTCTTCCTGTTGAGGATGAAGTAAAGAGCTGCTATTGAAACGATCACTGCACCAGCAAACACATACCCATAGAGTGACCTTACGCTCGGATTGTTGAAACTTGATGGAGTGGAGTTGGAGAATCCCGGCAGTGCTCCCGCATTGAGCTTCACCTGGTTGGTGTACCCAGTACCCGTTGCGTCCAGAGGGGCGATCTCTTGGAAGGCAAGAGTGACGTTCTTAGCTGTCAAATTACCTATCGATTCCATTGCCTGGATGAATTCTGCACCGTATGGGTTCAGCCCTGTAAGTCCGTAGGAAAATAGGATATAGTCCTTCTGGGGGCTGTCTTTCCAGTTGTACGTGGAGAAATTTTTGCTATAAATTACCGAATAAACTGTGGTGTTCCACTCCGTATTGGTTACGGTGATGTTGTATCCTTGGTAGGTCTGGTAGCTTATTGTTGGGAATGTGACTGTAGACTGTGCGTGGGCCTGACCGTTAGCTATCACCACTGTCGCGAGGAGAATTATGATTATTGCTGCAAAGAGTCTTCGGTTCACTGGGAACGGTATGACTAAAGTAATTAAAATTTTTCTCTCACGAATTGCACTGCACTTGTGAAAAATCTATTCCCCATCCCAGTCCCATTGTTTTCCCTGGTCCAGTCAGACTCAGTATATTTATAGAACACCCTTTCAGGGTGTGGCATCAGGCCGAGTACATTTCCGTTCTTATTGGTGATTCCTGCGATGTTGTGTTCAGAACCATTTGGGTTCCACGGGTATCCTGATTCCTTTCCACTTCCATCGACATATGAAACCACATTCATTCGATTCTTGATTATCTTCCCGAGCACTTCCTTGTCCCTTGTGATGAACCTTCCTTCCGAGTGAGCAATGGGAAGCTTGATCACTTCGCCTTCTTTGAATTCGTTTAGGAATAGGGAGTTGCCTCTGTTCATCTTTAAGTACACGGTTCTTGCTTCGAACCTGTTGGACATATTAGGGGCCAAAGCGGCCTCCAGTCGGCCATCTCCATCCACATTTGGGACTAGCCCCAACTCAACCAGGGTCTGAAAACCATTGCAAGATCCTATCACCGGCCTTCCGCTCTCCACGAACTCTTCCAAGTCTCTCATCAGGTTCGACTTGATCCTTGCTGCCATTACAGCACCAGCCCTTACGTAATCTCCGGCAGAAAAGCCGCCTGGGAAGCAGACAATGTCGTAACTGCTCAATTTCTTTTTCCTGTCCTCAAGCTTCTTCAGGTGAATTATTTCAGGAGTGGCTTCAGAATGTTTGAATGATTGGTAAGCCTCCTCTTCATTGTTCGTTCCTTCCATCACAATGATTGCTACTTTGACTTCTCTATTCACTCGTATCCCTTCTTCCATTTCTTCCGTATTTGGTCGACATCGACCACCAGTACCTTGTCCTCTCCTCTTGATATTGCAAGTGCGGACCGTTGTGTTTGCCCCAAAAATATGGCATCTTCTCCCATGTATTTCACGAATTCCTTCTCTCTTCCTAGCCTGACTTCAACAATCCAGCTGGATTGGGGTTCTGAGAATAGTGCAAAGTCCGTCCGAAGACCGAGGGCGGATACGTCCAATGCTGCACCTATCTCCGACCCGATGGTCATTTCTGATATTGCTGTAGCAATCCCTCCATCCGAAACATCGTGGGCTGAGTTGACAGTTCCAGACCTCATTGCATTCAGGAGATTCCATCCTCTCCTCTTGAGAGTTCTAGGATCAGAGTATGGGACTCGCCCACCGTCCTTCTTCAATCTCCTGAAATAGAGGGACCCTGCCAGATCCGTGGTAGGTAGGCCCACAAGATAAATATCGTTGCCGAGGCCCTTGAAGTCTGGAGTAATCGCACCTCTTATGTCCTCCACCTTACCCACCCCCAGAATCGTCGGGAAAGTGGGGATTCTTCTCCTACCTGCCTCATTGTAGAAGGAGACATTGCCTGATACGAATGGAATGTCAAGACTGTAGGCTGAATCGTGCATTCCCTTAACCATCTCTATGAACTCCCCCATGACTTTTTGCTTCTCCGGATTCCCAGAATTTAGGCAGTCTGAAAATCCAAGAGGTTCTGCGCCGACCGAAATTAAATTTCTGACGGTCTCATCAACTGCAGCCTTGCCGCCAGAATATGGATCAATTTTAGAGTAGAATGGATTCGAACCGTGCGATATTGCCACTCCGTTTACCTTGTTCCAATTGGGCCTGATTACAGAAGCATCTGTTGGCCCTTCGTTTCCTACGATTCCTGCAAAAGGACCGATCACCGTACTTCCTCTGACAGTGTGATCATATTGTCTCACAACCTGTTCCCTTGTTCTCACGTTGCTGTCTGAGATCATTCCCAAGAGTAATTTTGCAAAATTATTGGGGTAACTTGGCAAGTACTGTACGATGCGCTTTTCCTCTAACTGCGAAGGACGTTCATACAGTTTTGGGGACGTCATGAATTGCGACTCGAGATCTAGGACCTTCGCGCCGTTATAAAAAATTCTTAGTCTGTTGCCGTTCTCGCTCTCACCGATGATAGAGGAAGTTATGTCCCAATCTTCCATTATTCTGAGTACTGAATTTACATTTTCCTTCTTGACTGCAAGGAGCATTCTCTCCTGGCTCTCCGATATCCAGATCTCCCACGGTTTCATAGATGCCTCTTTCAGTGGGACCTTTTCCAGGTACACCTTCCCACCCATGCCACCTGCTTCAAGCATCTCTCCAACTACGCTGCTTAGACCTCCACCTCCAAGGTCCTTGAGCGCAAACAAGAGGTTCTTGTCGTTTGCTTCCAGGACTGCGTGAATAAGAGGTTCTTTCGTTATCGGACTCCCCAGTTGAACAGTAGTTATGTCTTCCTCTCCGCTCTCAATTACCGCCGAGGCCATGTTGACCCCGTGAATTCCATCTCTGCCGGTCTTTCCTCCGGCCACTATAAGTATGATGCCGGGTTCCGTGATTGCGGACGACCTAATTTTCTTCTTATCAACAACACCCACGCAGCCAACGTTGACCAGTACGTTGGGTGAAAACATCTCCGAATAAACTATTCCTCCCGAAACAGTTGGGATCCCTACCCGGTTGCCATAGTCCCTTATTCCAGCCACTACGCCACCCTCAATGAATTTCGGGTCTGGGAACCCCTTAATTTTCTTTGTTCCGAAATATAGAAAGTCGGTCACCGCAATGGGCTGTGCTCCCATGCTCAGAATGTCTCTGAGTATCCCTCCCACACCCGTTGCCGCGCCACCATACGGTTCAATTGCTGAAGGATGATTGTGACTCTCCATCTTGAAAGCAATCGCGGTATCATCATCTAGTGATACAAGACCTGCATCTCCGAGAGCGACTACTTTTTCCCTTCCTATGCCGAAAATATACTTCTTTAGATGAATCTTGGAACTCTTGTAGCTGCAGTGCTCGCTCCATGCCTGAGCTATCGCCTGCACCTCCACATCGGTTGGATCCCTTCCCTCATTTTTGAAATAAGATGAGATCAATGACATCTCGTCAGCCGAGAGTCCGAGGTGCAGCATCTTGGATATATTTGCTAACTCTTCCCTTTTCTTCCCAATTACAGAAATTATGGTGGATACCTCTTCCTTAGTCATCCACTACACACTCATTGATGACTGGATTTGCGAGGAGCTTCTCACAGAATTCCTTTCCCGTTTTCTTGCTCCCTTTGGCAAGAGTTATGAAATAGACTTTTCCAGCCCTGACCTCTTTCACGCCTTCATACCCGAGCAGCTTAAGGGCCTTCTTTACCGAATCACCTTCAGAGTCCTCTACCGTCTTCTTGAGTGTAACGGTGATCCTCAATTTCACCATATTTGCAGATATATTCTTGATAGATAAACTTGACAACTAACTGTACTTGATCACAAGGTCCATGAATATGTCTGAAACGTCCTCACATTTGTCCGTCACCGTTTCCATTATCTCATAAATCTCCTTCAGTTTTATCACTGTTATAGGATCGTTTTTAGAAAATAGTGTGTTGTATGAGGTCTCCAGGATGTCATCTGCCCTGTTTTCAAGCTCGTTTATCTTCACAATCTGCTTTCTTATCTCCGAAGTATCTCCCTCAGTGAAATTCCCGAACATTTTGAATGCTGCTGTAACCTCGGCAACCGAAGCAAGTATGACCTTTGCAAATTCTTCCATTTCAGTCGTTTTTTCAACTTTGAAAAGGACCAGTCTCTTCGCAACTCCGTCCATGAAGTCCAAAATGTCGTCATACTTCGTCGCGAGGTTTCCCACATCTACAGACTCTAGCGGTTTAGGCATAAGATTTACTCTGTTGTAGATTTGGTGGACTATTTCGTCTGCGTCGTGCTCCAGATTCTTTATCGACTCAGCTCTCTCTCCTAATCTGTCATACTTGGAGACCATCGCAAAAAGTACTTCCGAAGCCTCCTGTACCTTTGCTCCAAGTTTCTTCAAGTAGTTGGAAAATTCCAGAAAGACTAATGATGATTCCTCAAGAGACAGGCTAGCCGCTTCAGTTCCGAACAACCAGGATGAAAGACCTCCGCCCACCATGAATAAGAAAACGACTAGGAACGTCACCTTCCACCCGTAGTAGTGCTCCAGTAGGGGGAAGGTGAATGTGCCCAGCACTGCCCCTATCCTGCTGAATGCTGATGAAGTTCCTTGAGCGGTTGCCCTAAGTCTCGTTGGAAATATTTCAGTTGGTACTATCCAGGTGGTCACGTTTGGACCCATATTTTCGAAGAATTCGTAGAAAATCAGGGTGGCCAGAATGAGGTAGATGCCGTAACCATAACTGAATGCAAAGATGAGGGCCCCAACAGCCATTCCAAGGAAACCAACTTCCTGTAACTTTAATCTTCCAATTTTCTCTATGATGAATATTGCGACAATGAAGCCAACGAGGATAAATACATCAATGACAATTGTACCCAGAATTGCATCTACCTTGTCTAAGATTGTTGTACCTTTGAATCCTACCGAAACGAGGATCAATGGAATGGATATACCTACTCCATAAACTCCATAGTCCATAAAGAACCAGGGGATCCATGAGAACATTGTCCTCTTTCTGTATGCTCTCCCGAATAGCTCCGATATCTTTCCCCTCCTTTCTGGTTCGACAGAGGACAGGTCCTTGCTATAGTCAAGATTGTACTTCTGTTTTATTTCCTCAATAACGTTCCTTGCCTTTTCTGTTTGATTATTGGCCAGTAGCCATCTTGGAGACTCCGGCATCGAATGCCTCAAGAATAGTACAACTATTGCGGGAACTACTCCAGACGCTAACATTATTCTCCAGGATGCCACCTGCATTCCGAAGATATTAAAGTACTCGAATCTGCCGAAAGTGAAACCAATCACTGCGGCGATGATCGAACCTATTCCCCAGAACATGAAAGTTGTAGTTATCAGCTTTCCTCTTAGGTGTTTCGGAGAGAATTCGGCAACATAAGTCGAGGATATAGGATAGTCGGCGCCTATGCCTATTCCCAGCAGAAATCTGAAAATTATCAACTGATTAGCATTGGTTGCGAGCGCTGTCAGGAATCCAAAGAAAACGAAGAATATCAAGTCTATTATATAGAGGGTCCTCCGTCCAACTCGGTCGGCAAATCTTCCAAGGAGTAGAGCACCCACAAACATTCCCATAAGGGCTGACGACTGTATCAGACCGGTCTGAATTGCGCCTGCTGCTGTTCCAGTAGCAACCCAGTTCTGAGAATTGACGTAGATCAAGACGACAGAAATTATGAAGAGATCGTAACCGTCTAAGAAAACCCCTGCGGCAGATAACGAAACTACCTTCCTAATAAATCGGTTTTGATTACTGGCGACCGCTTCCATTCTAATAGAAATGACAAGCTGTTATAATTAAATTATTGCTCAATGCGTGAAGTGATTTTCAAGATTGATCAAGAATT
>JAJZYT010000019.1 GCA_021797915.1 Thermoplasmata archaeon
CAGCTTATCAGGCTTCAAATCCCGCATGCCCTGCGGTACTTGATTAGATATATTTCCTGCCATATTAAGAGTTTCGCAATTCATCTACATCGCAAGCTCAGTGGCTTTCTTGCTTAGATATTTGTAATGACACCCCATTTCCAGACCTACGACTCATTTCGACTAGTTTCCTCTTGAAGCTAAAGCAGATATACGATTTCTACGAATTCGCGCCAGAGCTCTACAATGTATGGTGTGAACCATCTAGAGGTCCCGAACTTGTCGATCAAATAATTAGTGTTAGATGGGGCAATCGAGAACATAAAGGATGCAATAGCAGGATATATAGAGAGCCTTAGGAAACATGGCCAACCCATACCAGTGGAGATGGCCGTGGAAGTGCCTATAAGTGCCTAAACCTCCGGCAGTCTCTGGTTCTGATGTCGTCAAAGCATTAACCAAGATCGGATTTTCATCGATCATCAGACTGGTAGCCACTTAGTTATGCGTCGGGAAGGAGAGAAAGCCCTAACAATAACGGTTCCTCAGCATAGAGAACTGAAGAAGGGTACGCTCAGAGCAATAATTAGGCAGTCAGGACTAACTGCTGAAGAGTTTGAAAACTTACTATGAGTTCTAGTGCTGTTTTATTCAAAGATGAAGATTAGATCTTAACGGCTTCGCTTATTCTTTTAGGTGAATCTGTTCGGGGCTATTCAAGAATGTTTGGCAATCTCAGAGCAGCCTGCGATCTGTGTTCACGCTGCTTGTCAGTTGGAAAATATTGACTGATGAATTTTTAAAATGGACTGCACCTTTATTGAATTTGTTTTGTTTGGTTCATCAGTTAACTGCAGTTGCACCACTCCTTAAATATATTAGTAACGGCTTTATCGTTTGAATATGACCTCGAGTCTCATCATACTTCAAGGGGGCGAGGATGTAAAGGAGAGAACCAATAGAACTATGTTCACATTTATTGCAAGAACTTCAAGGACAAAGAAGGTCCTGGTGATTCCGTGGACTTCTGAGTCGAAGAGGAAGGAAAATCAATACAGGGAGATATACAGAGGGTACTTCCTAAACATCGGATTTGAGAAAGTCCTATTTCTGGAAAAGGATGACTCTGTTACCGAGATGGACAACAAGTTCTCTGTTGCAGATGTGGTCTATCTGCCAGGAGGAGATCCAGAGATACTCAAGAAGGAAATCGAGAAACTCTCAATTCAGAAGAAATTGAAGAGATTTAACGGAACAATAATTGGAAATTCTGCGGGAGCTATCGTGCTTTCGAGGGGAGGAGAAGCGGATGGGAAATTTTATGAAGGTTTTGGCCTGGTGGACATCTATGTCAAGGTTCACTTCAACTTCAAATCTGATAAACTTGAATCGAGCAAGGAGGGTTCCGTTATTGGGATTCCAGAAGATGGATGGATAGCAATCCAGTCAACTTCAAGCTGACCTCCTCAGGCACTTTTAGGAATAGTTATATAGATTCAGTAAATTGCTAAGCGAAATGTTGGACAGTGATGCAAGTACTGCAAAGACGCTCACTTTGGTTGCAATAGTCTTGCAGCTCATTTTCTTCGCAATTGGGGTAGTTATCACATTCAGTCTTCTAACTTTCTTTGCCATCGCTCGTGTAACGACCACTACGTCCACCGGGACTTATATTAGCTATCCTACTTCTCCTTTGTTTGGTTTGGGAATTGCAGCAGTTGTATTCTCAATTTTCTTCGTAATAGGGTTAGTCTGGATTCTGCTTGATTATTTCCTAGTGTACAAAAAACTCCTATTAGAGAAGATCAGAGAAGCAGAGATGCCTTCACTGGTACTCGGAATCGTTCAGCTGATCTTCGGAGGTGTGATTTCTGGAATTCTTCTGATAATAGCATACGTAAAAATCAGGGATTCTCTTGAAAGGAGTTTAAAAGAATCTCAACAGGGCGCTCACCTTTGATAATTCTGAATTACAGCCTATTTCAATTTCTCTAAGTAGATATCAGAAACTAAATCAGCAATGGCCGGTATTGCCGTCAAACCTGGAGATTCTATTCCAATTAGGTTTATGAATCCGGGAAATCCTTCATCTGCTTCTTCGGAAATCACAAAATCCCTGAAAGAATCACTAGGACCTTGTAACTTTGGACGGATTCCTGATGAATCTTCTTGTATATTCATGTGTAACACTACAGGGAGATATCTCCCCACAGCTGCGCGGAAATCTTCTACATTTGTTGTGACCCTATAATCTAACTCATCCACGTAATATGCATTCGGCCCAATTTTGACTGAACCTGAGAAGTCCGGGGTCGCGTGTATGCCTAATCCCGCTCCCTTCGGTACTGGATAGACTAGGTGTTTTATCGGCGGGGATCCATGTATCCTGAAATAATCACCCTTGCAGTAGTGTAGTCTGTATCCTAACCTGTCAATATCCAATCCTGCCATTGCCGCAATTTTATCGGAATTTAGACCAGCTGCATTTATCACTATATCCGCAATCAAATTGAATTCCCCACCAACATCCCTACAGATCAGTTCGTAGCCTGTTTTTTTCATACTAATACCAACAACTTCTGTTGAAGTCGAGACGAATGCTCCGTTCAAACTGATCCTGGATTGATAATAATTCACAAGTTCGCTCGCTTCCACAATCCCGCTCGTTGGAGAAAGTAAGGCCCTGTCAGAATGCAGGTTGGGTTCCAGTTCCTTAGCCTCTTCCCCTTCAAGCATTTTGAGACCTGGAACTCCATTTTCTTCCCCCTGTTTCTTGAGTCTCTCAATTTCTGCTATTTCTTTCTCTCCAATAGCTACCGTAAGTTTACCGAGCTTTTTGTGGGGGATCCGATACTTCGAACATAAATCATAAAGCAACTCGTTTCCCCTTACAGATAATGTGGCCTTCAGGGACCCTCTGGGATAGTGGATTCCGGAATGAATAACCCCACTGTTGCGACTGCTTGTCTCTTGACCCGCCTTGGAATTCTTCTCTAGCACGAAAATTCCTTTACTTCTCTCAGAGAGCTTTGCAGCAATCGAAAGTCCTATGAGACCTCCACCGATCACAACAATGTTTGCTCTCTCCGTTAACAACACATGGAGATTCAACGATAATGAATGAATTTTTGGTTTCTTAAAAACCGCCTGTCCCGCTCACGTATGAGCTGACACTCCTCTTGTACAGTTCCCTGAAAGTCCCTTCTTCTTTAGCCAGTTCGTTGAGGGTACCTTCCTGTACCACACCACCCTCTTCAAGGACTATGATCCTGTCTGAAAGGGTTATCAGTGAGAACCGGTGGGAGATCAGGATCAGGGTTCCGTTCTTTGCATAACTTCGCATCGCTGTTATGATTGCTTTTTCAGACCTTGAATCTATCTGCGCAGTTGCCTCGTCCATGATTATTATTTCAGGGTTCCTGACGAATGCCCTCAGTATGGAAACCGCCTGTCTCTGTCCCTCCGACATGTTTCTTCCCAACTCGCCCACAGGAGAATCTATTCCATTAGGCAAATTTCTGAAAATTTCAGACATGCCGTAGACATCGATAAGCCGCTGTACTTCTTCCTTAGTTATACCCCTCTTTGAATACTCTACGTTCTCGAAGACTGTACCATTGAATAGAAACGGTTCCTGCAGTACTGGAACTATCAACTTCCGGTAGGCGTTTGTCTCAATCTCATTCAATTCTTTCAGATCAAGGAGGACATCCCCTTCGTTCGGGAATTTGAACTTTAGGATGACATTGGTCAATGTCGTCTTTCCAGCCCCTGTTCTGCCAACAATTGCAACGCATTCCCCCTTCTTGATTTCCACGGTCACATTCTTGAGAGCAACATTTCCATCGTATCGAACGCTCACGTTGTTCACCTTTATCGATTTTGAGAAGGAAGCCACGTCTATCTCCCCCTTCATCTTTTCAGGGGTGCTGTCTATTATTCCGTAGATCCTGGACGCACCTACCATCGAGTTTTGGTACATGTTGTAGAGCTGGGTCAGCTGCACAATAGGGTTGAAGAACTGCTGAACGTACGCGATGAAAGCGACCAATATTCCCAAACTAATCTGCCCGTGAAGAAGAGATAGAGATCCCTCGTATATCACGAGGAAAATACCGACTGCTTCCAGGAACCTTATTACTGAGCTGTATGATGAGGTGAGTCGAGTGGCCACCATGTTGGCCTTGAAATTGTTTTCATTTAGGTTCCCAAATCTTCCTTCTGTCTGTGCCTCTGCGTTGAATGCCTTAACCGTCCGGATCGCTGCAATTGTCTCTGCGAGGTTGCCCGTAATAGCTGCCAGCGCTCTTCTAGTCGCGAGATAATTCTTTCTGACCCTCGGTTGAATGGCTAAGGTGTAGACAGCTAGCACCGGCATTACTACAAGAGAGTAGAGTGCAAGTTTGGTGTTGAGGTCAAACATTATCACTGCTGCAATTATTATTGTCGTGACACCAGATATCACTGAGGGCAATTGATAGGTGAGGAAATCGGAAATCGATTCGGCATCGTTTGCGATTCTGCTTATAAGATAACCCAACTTAACATTGCTGTAGAAGTCCAGTGGGACGCTCTGCAATTTCTTAAAAGCCCCATCTCTCATTCCCTTTATCACTCCCTGGGCGACCTTAACTGAACTTAGATTTATCCAGATATTGCTAAAGAATTGTATGAGGTAGAACAGGAAGAAGAGACCCGCATAAAGAAGTAAGGGGCGAATCTGTCCTGCTTTCACCGAATTGATGGCCAATCCTAGGGCGAGGGGATACAACACCCCTCCGATTGCATATATAACCACTGAGATGGTGAAGACAGTCGCATCCCTTTTTAGGTTCAGGACGTCCCTGATCATCCTGAACATAGTCTTCCGGCCCTTCACCGGCTTAATGTATTGATCCTCTACCGCATCATATCCTGTTGACATTTAGCCCCTCTTCCCCTCCTACGTCTGTCTTGAGTTCCCCCTCTTCCAGAATCAGCACTTTGTTTGCGAAAGACAGTGCAGATGCTCTTAGGCTGATCATAAGAATGATCGTGTCTTTCATCGATCGTTTCAGATTTTCGAAGATTGCAATTTCGGTATCCGGATCAACGCTGGATGTAGCGTCATCCAATATCAGTAACAATGGGTCCCTTAGAACTGCCCGAGCGATCGCTATTCTCTGTCTCTGACCGCCAGAAAGTGTCAGCCCTCTTTCCCCTACCATAGTATCGTACTTAGAGGGGAGAGACTCAATAAAGTCGGAGATGGATGCCAAACTTGCAGCTTTCTTCACTCTTTGGTCGGTCGCCTCGATTCCAAACAAAATGTTGTCCCGTATCGTTCCAGAGAGAATATTGATCTCCTGCGGCACAATCGAAATTCTACTTCGGAGCAAGCTCAAGGGGATGTCCCTGGTGTTTCTTCCATTGAATGTTATTGAACCTGAACCTGGTTCGTAGTACCTCGTGATAAGATTGACCAGAGAAGACTTTCCAGCTCCGGTCTTCCCAGTGATACCGATGAATTCTCCCGGCATTACCTTAAATGTGACATCCTTTAGAATAATCCTGTCTCCCCTCCTGAACCCTACGTGATCAAAACTGAGAATCCCCGGGGACAGAGATTCTTGAGATTGCTCCACAAACTCTTCATCCCCGGTACCGGTTATTTCCTTGATTCTTCCTATTGCGGCCCTTGAATTTTCAGAGAATATTATCATCCTTCCTAGAAACGATACTGGACTCGTTAGAAGTGCAAAAATAAGGACTGCAGAAACGAGACCTCCTACATTGTAACTGTTTAACAGATCCTCATATCCAACGATGACGAGAATCGCACTTGAAACCGCAGCAACTACCAGTGGCATGAGACTGTTGTGGAATACCCTTGATCTGACCACTTGGTAGTTCTCAACATAGTACTCCTGCGTCATCGAGTTGTACTTTTCTATCTCCTGTTTTTCGGCAGCCAGTCCCCTCACTACTCTCTGACCGACGATATTTTCCTGCAGCGTTTCACCCAACTTTCCGTAAGTATCCCTTATCTGCTTCCATATCGGACGCTGCCTACGGGAAGACATCATCCCGAGATAAATGAGTGGGGGCACGACAAAGAGAAGAAATAGCGCGAATTCTGGTGAGATGAGGAACAATAGTATGAAGGCTGCGGCAATCAAGGAGATTGTCGGAAACAAGTTGGTGAACATGTTCAGATTGAAGTTTCTTGTCTGCTCTATGTCCTGACTCCCCCTTGACAGTAAATCTCCAGAAGTTTGCGTTTCGAAAAACAAGAATTTCTTTCTTACAAGATGAGCAACAAAGTCCTTCCTGAGATTGAGGGCATAATTCTGACTTATGTACTGTGCCCCGTATGTAACTATGAAATTTACAATTGACGAAATCGCATAAGCAAGAATAATGAAGAGACCGATATTTGGTATACTCGAGAATGTCCCTTTCTGCAGAGCTGACACTGCCTGCCCTATGTAGACAGGCACAAGCAAAAGAGAAACGTTTGAGATGACTCCTGCAGTGATAACCAATATGAACAGACGAGTTCCGTTCTTCAGATATGGTCTCGCAAAGAGTACGGGTTCAAACACCCCGAGGAATGTTTTACTCATCCCTTTCCCATTGGGCCCACCGACGGTTATCACATCTTCCTTCTCCGAAACTTATGTTCTCGTGATTTTCCTATCGGATATTACCCTTTGGTATCATGAAAGATAGACCCCAAAAACAAACATGAAAATTCTGATCATTCCTTCCAGATATATGATTGAAGGATAGTTGGCTTGATTCGATTTTGCTGGATCCATTTGTCCCGCAGTCTACGCTAACAATTAAATACACCACCTAACATGAAGGGCGCATGACGCGGAAATTACTCGTCTTTTTGGTGCTGGTGGTTTCCATTGCGATGCTCGTCCCGGGGCTTTCCCTTTTTCAGAATTCCCACGCCCCTAGCGCGATAGTCACACCGTCAATTACCTCCAGCACACCTGCCGTTTCTACTAGCAGCAATTCAATCAGTAACCCTAGCACATATAAGCACTACTTCCCGCCTAATTTCCATCCTGCAACTAAGGATTCCAACGGAATAGTCTCCCCTCTGTATACCAATAGTCCGGCTCCCATGGGAGTTGGATCGTGGGGAATTACAAACACCTCCGGGAACCTTACGGGATTTGTTCTGAACACTTCAAGTTTTGAGGGAACTGCAACTTTGAACAACCTTACGACCCTCGATTTGACAAATGATGGACCAGATCAATACACGATGCAACTGAATACTATTCTTAGAAACGTGACGCTATTTGGCAACTCTAGCTTTGTCTTCTGGACACAGAATGTAGTTCTTTACACCGCTCACAACCACACACTCTCCTTTGAGGATAATCTCTGGAATTTTTCGAGTTCTGCATTTAACTTGACACCAAACTCACTCTATAGTTACGACGGTACAATTGTACCTTACTCATATTACTACGCTGTCGGTCCGTCACTGAACGTCTCGTATCCATTCACAGTTCATCTGTTCCTGAACTCTAGTACGTACAACAACAGAAATGCAGTTTACTACAACTATTCAGTGATATCCTCTAACGGGAACTACGGTGGATCTTACGATAGGATAGTGTTCAACAGTACCCACGGAATGCCATCGACTTTCTTGACGCCTTCTGCGTACTACCAGATAAACGGGTTCCAGTACACCCCTAACGGGTTTCTTCCTTATGATGCGGAAATGATGCTAGGCGGTCCGGGCGGAGGCAGTCAGACCAATATTCTCTCAATTAATGGCACTATGACGCTCGACTATCTTCCACAAGGTTCAACCTCAAACAGCTACGTATCAGTTCCCTCAGCATATGATTTCGGTTCTGATACTGGGGAAACTTCGTCAGGTATCGCTGAGTGGTGGTCTGGAAATACAGTTCACCTAGATACGGGTCCATCATTACTCTATCCGATGTGGAATATATCTTCAAATTCTGGTCATCAAACACTCTCAGGCTCGGTTACCCCTTCCAATTCTTTCATATTCATCGGCAATGGAACGTTCAACAACTATTACTCAGGATGGGCTCCCGTTTCAAACAATGGATCATTCCACTATGAGTTGCCTCCGGGACCTTACTCCGGGAAAATTCTGATGAGCGAATACAATCCCCTGAACTTCAGTTTCAATTCTTCCAAGACGATGGTAGTATCTCTGGTAAAAAATACAGCGAAGGGCATCTATACCCCGCTGGTTGCAATGAACAATCAGCAGCTTCAGTCAATATCTTCGGGAGGCAATGGTACTGTAGGGAATCCATACTCGATCCAGAACAATCAGTACTTTGAAATTAATCCACTGTTCTGGGAGTGGAACGACTACATGTTCCCTGTGTTCTCTGGAATAATGCTTGTGAACACCAATGCATACGTCACCATATCGAATGCAGCACCGTTCCTCATAAACTATCCGTCGTTCACCTACCCACAACTCACCTATTACGGGCTCCCTGCCTTCAATTTCATGCCCACTGAACTCTACAATACTTCACACGTTTCGATCACCAACAGCCGTTTCACGGGCTGGTTCTCCTCAAACCTCAACTTCGGCCTTCCCATAACTGGAAACATATTAATGTGGAATTCAACGTCAGACCTCATTGCACACAATGACTTCCTCAGCATGGGAAATTCCATCGAGTTGTACGGTGGATCTGGAAACCTGATATGGGGTAACTATTTTGAAGAGAGTGAGCCAGTAGGCAATATCAATTCGATGGCTTTCGGCACATCCCCGATCGGAATGACGGTCTACTCCTCCAACAACACAATATACAATAACAATTTCAACGTACTGCTCACGGTCATTTCCCTAGATTACAACATTTATAACGGCGGATCTCCAATATACAACAACACATACAACGTACCTAGTGTACCACCCTCCACAGTCACGATATTCAACGGTCTATCGATGTCGGGAAGCGTTGTGAACAACGGCTACGTTTCAGGCAATGTCTGGTGGGATGAAGTTCCTGGACAGCCTTACAATGATTCTGGATTAATGCAAAGCAGTTACGACTACTCGCCCG
Organism: Thermoplasmata archaeon; assembly: GCA_021797915.1. Taxonomy (GTDB): domain Archaea; phylum Thermoplasmatota; class Thermoplasmata; order Thermoplasmatales. Next base: position 9,054 of record JAJZYT010000019.1, read on the forward strand.
TCGTTCCTAATTTCTATAACGTGACCGTAACACTGAGCCACAATCAGGGAAGATATGCACAGGTATATCTAGTGCAGAACGGCTTCTATCAGTACCTCTTCGAAAACTCCGGAACTACTAACGTCACAGTCCCAGTCTATAACGGAACTTACTATATTGTCGTAGTCACTAACGGAAACTTCTACTTTGACAGAACCCAAACGATCACAGTTAATGGAACAGCAGCATCTGTCGCTGTAAACATCTGATAACTTCTCTCTTTCCTCTTTTATTTTTTCTTTCCTTTTTCATTTCTCTCCATCGTTCCATATACTAGGTTAATTTCTCTAATAATACAACCCAGATTTCCTGAATGTTTCAAGATAAAACTTGATGCTATTTTTTACTACCCTAAGAAAGATTTAATAAACCTTACTTCTATGGGATTGCAGTGAATATCGACAAAAAGACTAGGGCAGCGATTATAATTTTCGTAGAGGGGGTCGTTGTCTACTTTATCACTTCATACTTGATCATAGGTCCATTATTCAGAAAATTCTATGTGAGTCAACCTCTGGTCAGCGAACTACCGTTTCTAATTGCCTACATTTCTGTCGGCATTGCGGCTGCATTCACGACTATCGCAATGACAATCTACCCGGTATTAAAATTTAGAGAGGCGGGTGAAGAAGTTGGAGAATAAGACGAAAGCGGAAGTCGTGTGGATCGTCGCTGTGCTAACCATCTTAGTGTGGGCTGCGGTTTCAAATGCTGCATATCTTCACGATAACTCAAGTAGTATTGCAAATCCAGTGGGTGGAAATCCTCAGGGGGTTGTCATCAACGTCACGGGCTACCAATGGGCCTGGACTTTCACCTATCCTAACGGTACTAGTTCAATTGACAACCTGTCGCTTAAGGCAGGCACTACCTACACCCTAGTTATCACAAGCAAGGACGTGATTCATGACCTGTACATTCCGGAATTTGGGGTTAACGTTTATGCAGTCGCAGGTCACACGAACCAGATAACATTCACGCCAACTAAAGCCGGGACCTACATATTTGAGTGCGTGGAGTATTGCGGTGAGTATCATTACGAAATGAGGGGTACGGTGACAGTGACATGACGCTTGGGTTAACTTTTGAACTCGCTGTTTTCGGTTCATTTATTGCACTCCTGATAGTGATGGGTTTCCTTCTGTACTATTTTGCAGTGGATTACAAAAGGAATCTGCTAGGCGAGGTAAGTTCCGCGCTTCCTAAGAAAGAATCCAACACCGTGTTGTCCAGGATGAAAAGAGAGCTCAGTTTTTCTGCATTCATGATGGATGACAGCAAGTCGATTGGTATCAGATATCTAATTACGAGTCTGGTTCTCTTCTTCATAGCTGGCCTGGCTGGAATAGGAATGAGAATCTCTCTTTGGTTCCCCGTTCCAAGTTTCTTGACGCCAGTTCAATACAACATACTTTTGACTGCACACGGGACTCTGATGCTGTACGGCTGGGCCACAGGAAGTATTCTTGGAATGGCTTACTATTTGCTGCCTTCATCCGTCAAACTCAAGAACGACTCCTTTGGTGTTGTGAGTTCCATAATGTACTGGATGTTCCTCGTCGGATCCCTCTTCATTATATTTTCAAAAAGCACAGCGACGTGGTACTTCTACTATCCCCTGGTCGATCAGCTGACGGCCATCGGAGGAGGTCAATATTCCTTTGCAACCCTGATAGGAGTGATGCTGATACTGATAGCCACGACGGTTTCGAGCGTCATTTTCCTCAGGATGATATTCTTCGACAGGGACCCGTCCATCAGGCTTTCAAACATGTCTCTGTTTGCTTGGTCTGTAGTATCCACTGCATTCCTTATAATTGCATCTGCACCTGTCTCTATAATCGCAAATGGGTTCCTGATATACGATAATATCAACCCAATTTTCTTCCAGGCTGGGAATGGTAGCGCACTCGGTTACGCTATTATGTTTTGGTACTGGGGGCACCCCTTGGTATACGTAGCAGTAATTCCTGCATTCGGACTGATATATGAGATGCTTCCGAGATTCACGGGAACTAAGATCTACAGCTACAAGTCTGGGGTCTTATCTCTCTTGATGCTCATGATATTGAGCGGAACTGTGTGGGGGCACCATCTTTTCAATAGTGGTTTAGGTACTGTTTGGGACCTCATATTCTCGACAACTTCCTTCATCGTTGCAGTCCCTTCTGCGATCTCTGTTTTCAACTGGATAGCGACTATGTGGGTTGGCAGAGTAAAGTTGACTGTACCTATGATGTTCATTATCAATGGAATTATTGATTTCATTATTGGAGGAGTATCTGGAGTGATGCTCGCAGACGTGGGTGCCAATCAACTGATTCATGGGACTTATGCTGTGACTTCCCACTTCCATTTCATATTCCTGGGGCTGACAACTGGTGTTGCATTCGCAGCAATCTATGTTCTTTTCCCAACGCTCTCTGGTGGTAGAAATTACAATGTCCCTATGGCTAAAGTTCATTTCTACCTCTCAACGATTGGCACAATTGTCATGTCTGGATTTTGGCTGGTTGGTGGATTTGCAGGAATGCCAAGAAGAGTAGCGGGCTATTTCGGAATCTTCCAGACCTATCAGGATGCAGCAGCAGTCGGAGGAGTAATCCTAGGGATTGGATTTTTGATTTTCCTTATCAACTTCCTATACTCCGCCTACAAACCGGTTGAAACGAATACATCCAACATTCTGGAAGAGGAGGTGACATCGTGAACAAAGCAACACCGATAGCCCTATTCTTAGTCGTGCTCCTTGCTGCAGGAGGATCCTTCGTATGGTTTGTTGAACAACCTAGTTCTACCTCAAATTACTCCGCTACGTATAATTCGACGAAAGAGATAGTCCTTTACGCTAATGCAATTGGATGGAATTACAACTCTTCAAACCCAAATCCTACCCTGTATGAAAAGACTCACGTCCTGCTGGAATTCAAAGTGATTGAACAGGACAACTTGCCTCACACGCTTACCGTCAACCCGGGTACAAATGAAAGCACTTCCAATGACGTCTTCAACGTTAACATACCTGCTGTTACAGGAACAATCGTCTGGCTGAACTGGTCCTTCGCAAACCCTGGAACTTACACCTACTGGTGTGAAGTTCATCCTACTACGATGGTTGGAAGGCTTGTCATCAATGCATCTTCTAGCAACGGGACAAATGCTTCTGCCGTCCCGACAATGCAACCACAATCGCCGAGTCTTGTAAGCTATTCCAATTCCATCTATCAACCAGTTTCCTCAAGGGATGCAAATGACGAAGTTTGGTAAGGTATTCAGCCTGACCAAACCCGGAATAGCCGTTCTCTTGGACCTTGTTGCCGTCACAACCTTTGCACTAGGATTGAAAAGTGTCAGCGAGATGTGGAAAGTTGTTCCTCTACTGGTATCTGGAACACTTGCGTCCTTTTCATCCTCACTGGCTAACAACTTCATCGACAGGGATATTGACACCAGGATGGGTAGAACCAGATGGAGAGCTTCGATTGGAAACAGGGCTGGGTACATCTTGTCTGTACCTCTCCTGCTCGGAATTTCCCTGACGGTTTCGTTAGTCTACCTCAATATTCCAACCACTCTGTGGATATTTGGAGGCTTCCTCAGTTATTCCTTACTTTATACGGTTTTACTGAAGAGGAGAACGAGCTGGAACATCGTGATAGGTGGGATCGCTGGCTCTTTCCCCGCACTTGCGGGGTGGTCTTCAGTGAACTCTTCAATTTCGATGATTTCATTCTTTGTAGCGGTCATCGTGTTCCTATGGACACCAACGCATTTCTGGACTCTCGCCCTCAAGTATAGGGAGGATTACAGAGAGGCGAATATCCCGATGCTGCCTGCTGTGAAAAATGAGAACTATGTGGTGAACGCGATCTTCATTAACACACTCATCCTCGTTGCATTTTCATTCCTTCCGGTGTTCATAAATATGGGTTTCCCTGTTTTTTACGACCTGCTTCTCATTCCTCTTTCAGCTTACCTGATCTGGAGAGTTCTCTCTATTAGATTCAAGAATGGAAAGTCTCTGCTCGCTTCATCGTTGAAGGCATTTCTTGCAAGCAATTACTACCTCTCTGCACTTCTTTTGATTCTGATTCTGGGAGCAGTTCTCAGAATGTTGTGATGAAATGAAGAAGTCCCTGTTGAATGCCCTTCCTCTCATATCAATTTTCCTTCTCTGGAATGCTCCTTTCTTCTTTAAAGGCTACGTAATACAAGGCGCGATTTTACTTGAGCTGCTTGGCTTAACGATCTCTTTGTTTACATTCCTCTCAGTCTCAGCAATTTACTTCAAGAGATTGGGCGCTCTTTACCTCATACTTTCCCTTTCCTCTGCGATCTTTGCGATCGTTTTCGGTGTTGCAGGTTCCCTTAGATTTGTCCTATTCTACCTTGCTTCTTTTGCGATTGCTTCTAGATACTTTTTGAGTCTGAGAGAGAGAGGGGATCTCGCGGTGGGATCTGCTTCGGTTGGCTTACTATTACTCCTTCTTGCGCTTTCCACTAGTTTAAGATTTATTCACTTGGGCACCCTGCAATCGACTGGGTATCTCTACTCCATCTACAACGATGCTTCACCTGCTGGCGTCCCATTCACCTATGCTTATGGTCTTGTATTTGTGCTCGGTCCTTTTAGTTTGACAATTTCTCCCATCACAGCATTCCTCTTTCCACTGGTTGCTTATCTCACTTCAGCTAACACGTTTCTCATAATCAACACCTTCCGAACCAGGGGGGTCACTTCCGTTACTGCAATCGTCGTTACTTCCATAGCCTGCCAGTGCGAAAACACCATAGGTATCGTATCTGGAACTGTATCCTCTCTCGCACTCTCCATTCTCCCTTATTTCATATTCATATCGGTTTCCCTCCTGATACTTACAAACATTTACCTTCACAGGCCGAGAAAAATGAGAATACCGGAAGTGAACAAGTTATCGATGCTCCTCCTGTTCATCTCTATACTGGCTGTGGAGTTCGCAATTATCTATACAGGTATGATTTACAATCTTGCCGTTTTCGGGTTCAGTTCGTTCCTTACTCTATTCTCAGGGTTCCTGCTAGGACAGTTGTTGAAAATAAACTGGAGGATACCTGTCTACATCGTTATCCTGCCATTCGTGATACAGACTGTCATGTTCGCTCCTTCGTTTATAAGGGAGGCACTGACTTCTCCAAGTGTGTTCGAGCTTTATACCATCGCTGGTATGATCGCCGGCCTCCTGATCTCACTTTCGTTCAGAAACAGAAACGTTCTTTCCAAGATTACCATCTTCGAGTTCGTGTTCTCCATGGAAACAATGATCGCTGCTGTACTTCTCTTCCTCTCTATTTTTTCTGTTTCCATTTTCACGGGTTATTCGGAAATTGCAGTCGTAGACTTTTCGGTATTCATTCTTATTGTGAGCCTGCCTTTGATGTGGTTTTCAAACATCTATCTACTCAGTGCGAGGACTTTTGGAGCCTAACCTGTCCTTGACGACATTTCTGATATCGTAGAAGTGGATATTGTCATAGGGACAGGCTTCAATACAAGACCCAGCACCGACGCACTTCTGGCTCTTGAAGTATCCATTCTTAATGAACTGTGCAGGGAGATCGCCAAGACCAACTTCACACGCAGTCACGCAATCTTTGGTCGGGCACTTAAGGCACACATTCGGGTCTACTGCCTTTATCTTGAATAACCCAAGTTTGCTGAAGAACCCGACGAAGGTTCCAGTAGTGCACCAGCCATATCTCCTGCAGGGGCTCATGCCAACGAACGGAATTGATATGAAGAAAATGTACCACAGCATGTTCCATATTAGTAAAGAATAGAGAATTGCTGGATCGAAGGGAAGGTTGATCAGGTGGATTGAGATTGCAAAACTCGCTAAGGCGGACCCAAGCATGAACAACCAGCTACCTGCTGCTACCTTTTGGATCAATGGAGAATACTTGCTACCGATATTCTTCTTGCTTGTTCTCGATTTGTAATTCAGAGAGATCATTTCTTGACCCAAGGTTCCCCCGTACATCACCGCTGATGGACACAGTGTTCCACAGTAGGACCTTCTTCCGAACAGTAGTGCAAGTATAGCATAGACCAGATAAGAAAGTAGTAGAGGTAGTATCAGGGCCCCTCTGACAGATCCAAGTGCACCTACATTAGCCCAGAGCGGTAAATTTCTCCACCCAAGTATGTAACTTGGCCCATAGAGAGTGTAAGTGAAATATGCGATAAGGGCAAATGAAAGATTTATCCTCTTTTCCAACCATTTGATTCTCTTCATCCTGAAGACTACCAGAGCACCCATCTCTAACCCCATCAGCAGGAGGAACATCGGTGAAGCAGCAACAATACCGATGAATGGAATTATGGACAGGTAAGCGCCACCTGTGAAGTGGAATCCCACTGCATAGGTGATAAGATTTGACAGCGATCCTAGTCCATTCCCACTTGTTGAGAACCAGCCAGCGGATATGTCTAGTGGAATGCTCATGATCAACTCGGCGACAAACGTTCCAGAGAGCAAAAAAAATAACCAGTACCTCCTCTCAATCCATCCCTTTATCCTCTTGGTCCCTCTACCGCTGAAAACGTAGAAGAAGTAAAGACCCATACCAAGGAGAACAGAAAGTGCGTATGGGAGCCAATAAATTTCATTCTTCTGTCCAAGTGCATAAAAGAGGAAAAAACCAACAGAATTCAGGACATAAACGACGATGGATATGTCTATCATTCTCTTCTTTTCTGATGTTATTCCGTTTTTTGAGTTTGAAACCTCTTCTAGAATTAGTATCATCCCTGCGACCATTATCAGAGCATTTGCTACAAGGAGTTCAACGTGAAAAGTGGAGAATAGCGCGGGCGACAGAACATCCATTGCTGCCAGGGCAACTAGCAAATATCGAATTGTCCCCTTTATCTTGAAGAAAAGTATGGAGGCCACCATTTCGACTTCCATCGGCAACACGAAGTAGAAAGAATTGATTGTCTGTGGGAGCTCAATTAGAATATTGGCGTTCAGTCTGAACCCCAAGAGTTTCAAGACAAAGAACGTCATCAGAATCTCATTCAATACGAAGAGTATGGGCAGTAGAAGTCTATTAACATCCGCCCGTGCCTTCCATTCCATAGAGTAAAAATAGAAGAGAACAACCAGGAAAGAAATCATTGGAACCATGATGATGTTTATTGCGATTATTGAGTTCAGGAATCCATGGGGTTCACTCAAATACCAGCTTAGACCTATGAACATGCTGGCCATCATCAGCAGCACAAAATAGAACAGGTACCGAACTTTTTTTGATGCTTTGCCAGTTGAAAAATAGTATTCAACGTAGATGATAATGCAAATCATCAGCGCAATCGTCGAGTATGCTGCAATTTCTACGGCAAACACTACCTTCACGACTTAACGACCTATAAAAGATTTCTGTCTTGAGAATCCAGAGAT
>JAJZYT010000009.1 GCA_021797915.1 Thermoplasmata archaeon
AAATTTTACGCTTACTTATTTCTCTATATTTGGATATCAATTTTATAACTCAATCCTAGAAAAGTTGTCGACGATTAAAGGCATAAGTGTGAAACAGATTAGTGAAGGGAATGGGTACGAGCAGATTGAATTTACATCAGTGGCATACCCGATTGTCCTAAGCATCCATGAGCTCAATGTGATCGTAAGTGTGAACAGTTAGTGCTCTTACGGTGAATTTCCGCACGAAGTTGAATAGCATGTTTTAGACTTATAAAGATGTTGGAGGAGAAAAGTCACATGATATAGGAAACGGTATCCGAGTCAAAGTTTCCGATGATCTTAAAATTCTCCCCTTTCCCATTCGGGATTTGCATCAGGAATGGATAGACTTGCCAGGGGTCCCTCGTAGCTAGCACATATGCGGGATGTCCTTCTTCAAATATTGTGGCACAGATCCGAGCAGTCATCGCTCTAGCTTTGTATTCGTCAAGGATGCCTAGCGAATGTAGATATTCGTGCATCAGGATTACGAAGATATATGAATTTATTTCATCTCTTGGGCGATTTGCATACTTCAAAGCGTCCAAAAGATTCTTGTTCATTACGATGTAGTTTCCGCTAACTTCCCAGAATGCACCGAGTTGTGAAGGTAAGTCTGCAAGTGCGAGCCCCAATCCAACTCTCTCTTTTCTCAATGTATTTTTGACTGCCTTTCTAACCAAGGAGAATATTGAATTGTAATCAGGGTTCGAACTGCTTCCACCTGAAAGTTTGGACAGGCCCGATGGAATATCTATCGACGAGCGTGCTGATAGACCCAGGGGAGCGCTTCCTTCTTTGAGATCTCCGAAACTGCCAGTCTGTGAAAGAAAGGTCATGAAATACGAGTTATCCCTTCTATATAAATGATTTGTAGTTACTTAAAGTAACCACGCATCAAAAATGATTTCCCTCGAAGGAAAAAAGTTTCAAGGAAAGTACGGTGTCTTGAATTTCGCACCCTTCTTTATCACGTCTATTGAACTCTGATAACCAGCATCCGCGTGCCTAATCACACCCATTCCAGGGTCGGCGTTGAGTACTCTCTTAATTCTATCTTCTGCACTCTTGGTTCCGTCCGCGACAATCACCAATCCGGAGTGTATGCTGTTTCCTATTCCAGTTCCTCCACCGTGATGGACGCTTACCCAGGAAGCTCCAGAGATCGCATTCAGAAGTGCATCCAGGATTGGCCAGTCTGCAATGGCATCGCTGCCGTCCTTCATGTTTTCTGTTTCTCTAAAAGGAGATGCGACAGACCCGGTATCGTGATGATCCCTACCTATTGCAATGGGTGCTGTCAATTCTCCTTCTCTGACCATATCATTCATCATCAGTCCCAGCTGCTCTCTCTGTCCATATTTTGCATAGCAGATCCTGGCCGGCAATCCCTGGAAATGAACCATCTCCTTAGCCAGTTTAATCCATTTAACAAGGTGTTCATCGTCCTTGAAATTCTCAATTATTTTGTCATCTATTGCGAAAATATCATTAGGATCTCCCGAAAGTGCGAGCCATCTAAATGGTCCGGATCCAATCGTAAAGAGATCTCTCAAATAACCTGGAACATAGCCAGGAATTTCGAATGCTCTGGCATAGCCTCCCTCCTTTGCTCTCGTTCTCAGATTGTTTCCATAATCGAATACCTTGGAACCCTTCTCTTTGAACCAGACTATTGACTTTACTTCCTTGATAATGGATTCATAAACTCTCTTCTTGTATTCACCCGGATTTTTGTCCCTGAAAGCGTATGCTTCTCCCACAGCAAAACCTTCGGGTATGTACCCTAGATTGATGTCGTGGGCAGCAGTCTGGTCTGTGACCACATCAGGCACAATTTTCCTTCTTGCCAATTCTTCATAAACAGTTGCAGCGTTCCCCAGGAGTCCAATTGAAGTCGTTTTTCCATTCTTTAGGGCGTCATCCTTTAGAGCAAGCGCTTTGTCGAGAGAATCAGTCCAAACATCCAGATACTTGTCCCTAAGTCTTCTATTTATTTTTTCAATGTCTACTTCAACGACCAGTGCCACTCCTTCGTTCATTTTGATGGCAAGTGGTTGTGCACCTCCCATCTCGCCCAATCCTGAAGATAGTACCCACTTACCCTTAAGAGAATCCGTGTCGTATTCCTTCTTAGCCAGTGCAGCAAGCGTCTCATAAGTTCCCTGAAGAATACCCTGGGTTCCAATATATACCCACGAACCCGCTGTCATTTGACCGTACATTGTTAGACCTCTTGCTTCCAGATCCCAAAAGACATCGTCCGTTGCCCATCTAGGGACTATCTGAGAATTAACAATGAGCACCCTTGGAGAATTCTCCGTCGTCTTGAAAATTCCTACTGGTTTTCCAGACTGTATTAGGAGTGTCTCATCATTTTCCAGAGATTTCAGTGAATTTACGATCTTGTCAAAAGCATCCCAGTTTCTTGCGGCCTTTCCCTTGCCACCGTATACAATTAAATTCTGCGGATCTTTTGCGACCATTGGATCTAAATTGTTAAGTAGTAACCTCAACGCGGCCTCTTGACTCCAGCCTTTTGTATTCAATTTGGTGCCCCGTGGCGCGTGTAACTCCTTCATCATAGCTCAGAAATACCCGTGAGATAGTTAAGTGTATTGATGTCATATTTTTAGAGCGCTTTTGCTATCTGTTTGTGCTCCAATTTATCAATTCTTGTCTTCGGTCAAGCGAGGTAAAGATTATATTTCAAGACGATTAATGAAATTAGGATAACCTAATTAATGTATGGATTTTCTGTTCAAAGCAAAGAAATTTTAGAAGGTAGACGACGTGGTTAGCGGTTCGTTATATGAAATGCTGGGGCTTGCACTGGTAATGGGATTTTCTATCTATCTATCTTTCCCAATCATTCTGAGGAAGAACATGAGTGCCAAGACGTTGATCGTCTTGGTTTCTTTCGCTGTGGGAATTTTACTATTTCTTTCAGGCGACATATTTTCTGACGTCGCATCTCAGATTTATTCTTCAGGGTCTTATGTCGCCGACCCAATCCTCTCACTTATATTCCTACTGTCTGTATCTGGTCTCTTTGGGATTCTTTACTTGGTTGAGAACCTAAAAGGTGGGACGGCTTCTCAAGAAACTCACGTCCCTGCAAGGGTCGCTTCGATAGTCGCGATAGGGATGGGTCTACAGAATCTTACAGAAGGTCTGGTTTTTGGTGCAGCATACGCAGTCGGTTTAACCGGACTCTTCTTGTTGATCCTTATGGGCTTCATCTTGCAGAATTTCACCGAGGGTTTCCCTATAGTCTCTCCATTCATTGGTCGAGAGAGACCGAAGATCGGATATCTTGCAGGACTTTATTTCATTGGTGGATTCCCAACGATAGCAGGAAGCCTGATAGGTTACAACTATGTCAGTCCATATCTTAATGTCCTCTTTGACGGACTTGCTGTGGGTGCGATCCTCTACGTGATTATACCCATGTTTAGAAATCTGTTTAGACAAGCTGATCAGGCAAAGGCACAGTCATTTGTGTATATCGGTATAATCTTGGGCTTCATTGCCGGATTCGCTGTAAACGCTATATGATTTCAATAGATGCGTCTCTTAAAGGGGGATTAAAGATACTTGACTATTTTTACGATATTTCTTAAATTTCAACCTTTAATTTCCGATTGATTAATATAGAGAATTTGTGCTAGTGAAAAGTGGGCAAGAAGCTCCAGATTGGTATTGTGTTGGCAATTGTAGTAGCCATAACGATATACGCTCTGATTCCTTCTGTACTAGCAGCTAATCCAAACCACCTTAAGAACGATCAGAACTACTATGTCTATGGGAAGGTGGACGGCGAATTTGGCATAAACGGCCATTCAGTGTTTCTTTTGAATGACAGCGGAACTATGTTATTGGTCAACTATAATGGAACTCTGCCTCCAATGAACTCTACCGTCCTTGTGAGTGGTGAATATATTAACACAACTTTCTTTGGTTTTACTTACGGTGGGGTCCTAATGGCAAAAGCAGTTTACAACTGGTACTTCTAGATCTAATGAAACGACGTGTCGAGGTTTACTTACGACCATCACGTGTCACGGAATAAAATAGCTTTTGAAAGGAGATTCACAATTTTATTTCGAATGATTATGCCCTAGGTATCCGAACTCTCAATTCTTAAATATGAATTAATCTTGGACATCGATGCACCCATCTTCATTTGAATATTTTGCTCCAACCAAAATGAAAGAGGCGCTGGAACTCCTTTCAAAATACGGCGAGGAAGCAAAGATAATGGCAGGAGGGCAGAGCCTCATCCCACTCTTGAAATTGAGGATCGCAGCATACTCTTACATCATAGATATCTCAAGGGTGGAGGGACTGAACAAGATCAGGGAAACAGGAGATTTTCTGGAAATAGGGGCTCTAACTACAGTAAATGAACTGGAAGAAAATGAACTTGTAAAGGAAAAGTACAGGATACTACACGAGGCTGCAGTTCAGATCGCAGATCCACTTGTAAGGAACAGAGGAACTGTTGGAGGAAACATTTCACACGGTGATCCTTCAAACGACTTGCCTGCTGTCGCAATAGCTACGAAGGCCAAGTTGGAAATAGTTGGAAAGAAGGGGAAACGTCTCGTTGATGCTGACTCTTTCATAACAGATTCCTTCACAACATCCTTGGAAGAAGGCGAGATTCTTGGCAAAATACTCTTACCAATACCTAAAGTCAGCTCCGGGGGGTGCTACATCAAGCAGAAGAAGAGTGCAGGAGATTTTTCAGTTGCAGCAGTCGCCGTTAATCTCGTACTTGCAGAAGACGAGACGATCAAGAGCGCAGGTATAGGTCTTACGTCCGTGGCACCAAAACCAACCAGAGCAAATAAGGCAGAAAGGTACATTGAGGGGAAAAAGATATACGACTCAGTTGCGAGGGAGGCAGCTAGAATAATAGTTTCGGAAGCAGAACCCTCTACTGATTTTTACGGTTCGGCGGATTACAAGAGGAAAGTTCTCGGTCGGATAGCCGAGGAGGCTATAAACTTAGCATTTGAGAGGGGGTTGGTGAGATAGATGAGAATAGTCAAGATTAGAACAAGGGTAAATGGAAAGGACATACAGTCCGAGGTTGAACCCAGAGAGTTATTGGTACATTTTTTAAGAGAGAATCTGGGTCTAACCGGAGTGCACATTGGCTGTGACACGTCAAATTGCGGTGCATGCACCGTTCTGGTAGACGGAAAGGCTGTTAAGTCTTGCACGATGCTTGCCGTTCAGGTGGATGGAAGGGAGGTTACTACGATAGAAGGTATTTCAAAAAACGACGAACTTCATCCGTTGCAAAAGGCATTTCTGGAAAAGCATGGCTTGCAATGCGGATATTGCACTTCGGGGATGATTCTTACTTCGTACTGGCTTCTAAAGAATAACAAGAATCCAACTGAAGAGGAAATACGAAAAAATCTTTCGGGGAACTTGTGCAGATGTACAGGCTACCAGAGCATAATTGAATCCGTCAAGTATGGCGCTCAACTTATGATGAAAGAGAAGGAAAAGGAAGAACAGCAAATTGAGGTGAGATAAGTATGCCCACCATCAACTGGAATGATAGAGAGTTGGAGTACGATTCTTCCAGATTTGTGAAAGGTACTGGACACTTTGTGGACGACATAAAAATTCAAGGTATGCTGTTTATGACTGTTTTGAGGAGTCCCTATGCTAGGGCAAGAATAATCAGCCTAAAGGGGGGAATCAGCAGCAAGGATCTAGGTGCAAAGATCGCTTCAGTAGGGGAAGGAGCTAGTGAGGGGGAAGCTTCCTCAGTTGAACCCATATTTGCCAGTGGTTTTGTGAACTACGTAGGACAGCCTGTCGCGGCTGTTTTTGCAGAGGATAGATATAAGTCTGAAGATCTTCTAGATTCAGTAGAAGTAGATTACGAACCTCTTAAACCCGTAGTCACTATAGACGAAGCACTTTCCTCGCCCCCTATACACAAAGGAATGAAGAGTAACATTCTTTCAGAGGCAGTCAAAGGACAGGATTTTTCGGATCCCTCTTCTCCTATAGTGCTCGAAGACACACTAGAAAATAATAGAATATCTACAAATCCAATAGAACCAAGGGGATTGGTTGCAAGCTTTGAAGGAGGAGTACTAAATGTATGGGCTTCAACTCAGGCTGTACACAGTGTCAAGAACGGACTTGCAGAGACGCTCGGTTTGAGCAAAGACAAAGTGAGGGTAATGCAGGCAGACACGGGAGGAGCATTCGGCTCGAAAGGAGGTATTTACCCTGAATACGCAATTGCATCATTTGCATCAATGAAGTATGGAAAGCCGGTGAAGTGGATCGAGACAAGACGGGAGCATCTGACTTCAACAAATCCGGGGAGAGGAGTCAGAGGAAAAATGAAAATATTTTCGGAGAAGAACGGGAAGATTACGGGGATGAAGGGGGAAATAATGGTGGATGCAGGCGCCTATGGATCAGGGTCAGGAGGCTTCTCTGTACCTTTTATCGAATCAATGATGACGGGCGCATACGCCATCGAAAAGGCATTTGTCACTGGAAAGGCACTTTTAACAAACAAAGTTCCTCAGGGACCATACAGGGGTGCTGGTAGGCCTGAAGCATCATTCTTCATCGAAAGGATGCTCGACCTTCTTGCAGACGAAATGAAAATGGATCCAGCCGATGTGCGACTCCTGAATATGAGCGATAAACCATTCAATTCTCCACTCGGAATGAAAATAGATGCAGCAAGACCATTCTTTGAAACGGCAGTAAGGGAACTAGAATACAGGAGGGAGGCGAAGCTTGCAAAAGGGGTCGGGCTGTCATTTTTTGTGCTCGTTCCAGGGACCTACACCGGTGAGAGTGCGAGGATGATAGTCAAGGATGGAAAGATTGGTGTCTGGTTGGGAGGAAATAGCCACGGGCAGGGGCATGAAACGTTCATAAGGAAACTCATAAACGAGGAGCTGGATGTCTCGAAAGAACTTGTCACTGTGTACAGAGGAGATACCAGCGTGACAAAAGATGGAGAAGGTGCATGGGGTAGCAGATCCGCAATACTGATTGGGGCTGCAATAGTCGCAATTTGCAAAAAGTTGAGAACAGAGGTAGAGAAGGAATTTGGAAGCTACTCTTCCGAATCCCTGTTATCTAGGGACCACGATGAATATGTCTTTGACGAGAAACCTTTCTCACTAACCTCTTTTGGAGCAAACTTAGCAACCGTGGAAATAGGCCGATTTGGTAATGTAAGAGTCAAGAAATGTAACGCCTACTATGATGTTGGTCGCGCTCTTAACAGGGAGATGGTCCTAGGGCAGATCCACGGCGGAATGGCGCAGGGTATCGGTCAGACTCTCCACGAGGGTCTGTTCTATAGCGAAGACGGACAACTCATCACTTCAAGTATCTCAGACGCAGGAGTTCCTCTTGCCGAAGATCTTCCGAATTTCGGGGTCAAGATAGCAGAAAATAGGTCTTCGCTTCCACACGGTGCAAAAGGTCTCGGAGAAGCCCCAACAATCGGTGTTCCCACCGCACTGATAAGAGCTGTAGAGAAAGCGAGCGGCAAGAGGTTGAGAAAAACTCCAGTAATGCCTGAAGACCTGATAGCGTAGTTGATTTATTCATCCTCTTTCAATTTCTTTTATAATAATTGGTACGTCTTGGATAGAATCAATGTCGAGGAGGTGACTGGAGTCTACCTCGACTCTCACGATGTTATCAATATGTGAATTTGCCAAACCTCTGGCTCCTCTGTCTCCACTAAGTTTAATCAATTCATCAAAGTAGCCAGTAGGGAAAATAATAGGATTTCTAATCTCTCCATCTACCGAACAAGCAACAATTTTGGTGGGATCTCCTAAAAATACATCGGTCATCTTTTTTATATCATCTAAGGTTAAAAGGGGTTGATCAGCCAACAGTATTAATATTCCCGACACTTCTTTGCGGAGATAAATTGTTCCAAGTGCAATCGATTTCCCTATTCCTAGCGAAATCTGCTTGTTCAGTATTTTTTCAACATGGTTTCCTAAAATGTCGTCAAAGTCAGTATTGGAAACGACGACCGCAGTTTTCCAAAATTTAAAACCTGAAAGTGCCAGAAGGGTTCTCTCCAGAACACTTTTTCCATCGATTTTGAAAAGCAATTTGTTGCTACCGAATCTTGAAGAGTTACCTGCAGCGAGAACGAGGGCTCCGATTTTGGTACTGTTCTTCCTTTCTCTCATTTTTCGAACGCCTTTCTGAAAGAGTCAGTCAGTACCGAGATGTAATTTTCTGCAGTACTGTTAATCACTCTTGCACCCATAGTGGCTATCATCCCTCCAATGTTCAAATTTACAGTCCACTTTACAAGGGTACTGTTCCCTAAATCCACAAGCTTGTAGTTTGCCTTTAAATCAAGAGAGCCTGTCGTGCCAGATCCCCTAGCATTGATATCTATATCCTCACCCTCTGTAATTTGCTTTAACTCTAAGAGCAAATTGAATTTTCCCTTAATGGCCGACTTTCCTGCTTTTACAACCAACTTTGAAGATGTTTCATTCAACTTCTCGGCTGACTGAACTTCAGGAATGATAGAAGTAACTTGGTCGATGTTGGATATGAAAGAAGAAACAGTCTGCCTATCCGATTTAACTTCAAATTCCCCTTTGAGTTCCATATATTTCCGAGTAAGATAAACAAATCCTTTAATTTTACTCACTGAGATCTTGTGATGCGTCTAACGAGAAAAGTGATTTATATAAAATTAGATTCCAAATACCATTGAACAATTGGGAATTTCCTCAGGTTGCTTCTGATCTTGTGAAGAAGGGAGAAGCATTTGTAGTGGCGACTGTAGTCAAAGTTTCAGGCTCTTCGATTGGCAAGCCGGGTTTCAAAGAAGTGATCTCGAGTAAGGGTGAAGTCCTTTACGGCACTCTTGGGGGGGCCTGTCCCGACTCTGCAATAGTAGAGAAGGCGAAAGAGGTTCTTAGCACCGGTAATGCGAGAACGATAAAGGTATTTCTGGAGGATCCAAAAGAGACTATAGTGGGAATGAGAGAGAACAAGGAAGACGAAATACACGTTGAAACAAACTGTGGAGGTATAATGGACATTTACCTGGAACCTTATAGGAGAAATGAGAGACTGGTGATAGTTGGTCAAGGAGGAAGAGATGAAATAGAAGACGGCCTCATAACACTTGGAAAATCTATTGGAATGAACGTTACGCTCATCGACCCAAATCCAATGGTCACTTCTCAGCCAGATGTGACCATCGATCCCGTCAATTCGCCACTGAGTGACTTTGATTTTAATGAAGATGACTTTGTTGTTGTTCTTACAAAAGGAGCTAGAGATCTCCAGGTGCTGGAGGAAATCTCAAAACACAAGGTGCGTTATGTCGGTCTTCTGGCAAGCAAGAAGAGGATAAAGTCTGATTTCGATTCACTCGAGGTGAAAGGAGTCTCGAAAGAATTTTTGACTTCCATTCACGCACCTATCGGCATTGATTTAGGTGCAATCACACCGGCAGAAATCTCACTCAGTATAATTTCAGAAATAGTCTCTATCAGGAGAAAACAGCAAGATCAAAAATCAATGAGTCCGAACGTTACTTGAATTTTTCAAGTTTGTTCCTCTGTTAGAGATATTGTAATTCCAAAATATTCCACCATATCCGAGGCCCGCTATTTCTCTCTTTGTCGGAATTTCACCAGCCATCATTCTGGTGAACATGACATCTATCGAGTTGAACTCTCTATACCTGATTCCCCCAGCGGAAATCCCGAATAAGGGGAGACCTTTCCAGATTGACAGAATTGTCATCGTAGTTGGCTTCATAGGAATCCCGTATGACAAGACTCTTGCTCCAAGTTTTCTAATTGTTCCAGGAGTTTGATCAGTTGGATCTACAGACATACCTCCGGTGACAATTATCGCCTCAGCACCGGATTCCCTAGCTTTCATTATTGCCTGTATCTCCTTTTCACTATCATCGGGAACTATTTCTCTGTAAACAATTTTCCATCCGTATTTGTCACATTTTCTTTTTACAATTCTGAAGTATTCGTCCTTCTTTCTCTTCTCATATATTTCAGTTCCAGTTATAACCAGTCCCACCTTCGAAAGTTTGAATGGCTTAACACTCACCATCCCTTTTGATGCGATTTTCATCACTTTTTTCATCTCTCCTTTGCTGATGGCAAGGGGGATAACATCTATGGCTCCAACTATTTCACCCATACCCACTGCCAAGTTTTCACTCTTTGAAATGAATAAGACGCTTTGGTTTGTGTTAAAATCAGTCAACTTTTTACGGTCAATCTTGAGGATACCAGGAACCTTCGAAGTTAAGAAAACAATTCCGTGTTTTCCTTGAACCAGTTCAGTGGTTCCATCAGATAGTGCTACACCTATCTCTGAAGAAATCTCCCACTCATAAACCAGATTGTCTTTTTTACTCTCAATCCAAACTCTATAAACTCCAGAATCTTTCAATTTGACAACATCTGCCTCAGTAATCACGTGACCTCGTTCTAGAAGTGTGCTTGACTCCTTGAGAGTTACTAGAGTAGTGTCGTAAGCCAAGACTTTGCCCACCCCATCTTCTGTCGGAATTTTCTTCACTATTCTTCATCTACGTTCATAGGCA
This sequence comes from Thermoplasmata archaeon, assembly GCA_021797915.1. GTDB lineage: Archaea > Thermoplasmatota > Thermoplasmata > Thermoplasmatales. The sequence continues at coordinate 10,652 of JAJZYT010000009.1, forward strand.
AATAGTTACCTGATTCAGGTAAGCTAATATTTATTAATGTGCCTTTAATTGATTTCCTTGATATGAAGGATGATACGGTAATTGTTTCTGTTTCCACTGTGAATGGAGCATATTTTTTCAAATCCGACGAGAACAGAAAAAAGTGGAGTAAGAGTAAACATTTCCTCACTGGAGAGAGTGTCAACAACGTTGCGATGGATAGAAAAGGTCACTTCTATGCATCCACTCTTACTGAAGGAGTATTCTCATCAAAGGATAAAGGAAAAACCTGGAAATTATCTAACAAGGGTCTTCACGTGAGGAAAGTGTGGACGGTAGAGGTAGATAATCACGAGGACAATGTTCTGTACGCGGGAACCCAGTATGGTCATCTCTTCAAGTCCAACAACTCTGGAAGTACGTGGGAGGATGTAACGGGGCTCTACACGGCACCCAACAGAGATAACTGGGGTATTGACTGGGGTTTCGGTACGACGGGGCTAACAATCCACACTATCAAATCCGATCCACGCAAGAAGGGAAGGCTGTATATTGTCGCATCCGGAAATGGAACGTACAGGAGCGATGATAGTGGAGAGACCTGGAAATCGTTGAAAAATGGAATCACAGGTTCTTGTCCGACGCAAAAAGGGGAGTCCCGACCTTCTATTCCAAATGATGTCGAACACCTAAATCAGGTTCATTCGTGTACACATAAACTTGCGTTATCTCGATCTAAACCAGGGACGATTTATCAGCAAAATCATTGTGGAGTATATGCTTCGACTGACTCGGGAGATAAGTGGACGGACATCAGTCATTCCAATGAAGTCAGACACGGATTCCCCATAGTGACAGTCGAAGGAAAAAGAGATTCGTTGTTTGTGGTTCCAGCTTACCAGGGTAGCTGCAAGAAGCACAACTCGTGTATTCAGGGTCAGATAACGGTGGAAAGGACTGAAGATGGAGGCAAGACATGGGAAACATTCAGCGAAGGGTTGCCAAAAGGCAATCACGCTGTGGTTCTACGTGACGGCATGGCTCAAGACTCAATGAAAGAGCCTGGTATCTATTTGGGGACAACCCACGGGGACTTGTTTGGCTCAACCGATAGCGGTGAGACTTGGGCTAAAGTAGCAGGTGGGCTCGGAAGAATACAGGGAGTTTCTGCATTCCTAATGTAGTAGAGTGCCAATATCTGCGAATTAGAATCTCTTGAGATTTGGCAATTTGAGTGTAGAAGACATGAAAGAAAATAGTTATTTACAGATCACATTCTAAAAACTAGATGACGACACTTGAAAGGCCAGAACTGCGTGATGTTTTAAAGGCGGAGAAAGTATTAAGATGTCATTTCCCCCCAAGTCCAGTAGTAAGAGTGAACCCGGATGTTGTGCCCTCAGTGACGACTTTCTTAAAACTGGATAACCTTCTTCCAACTTCCTCATTCAAAGTTCGTGGAGCGACATATCTGATTTCTCAGCTTAACAGAGATGAAAAAAATGCAGGTGTCATTGCGGCTTCGACAGGTAATTTCTCGCAGGGTGTAGCCTATGCGTCAAGACTATACGGAGTTAAGTCCAGAATAGTCATGCCTGAAAATTCGAATCAAAAGAAGGTGAAGTTCACACAGGATTTGGGAGCCGAAGTAATATTCCATGGGACAAAATTTGACGACGCCAGGAGAAAAGCAGAGGAACTAGCTTTGGAAAACGGGTACAGGTATATTCATTCTGCAAATGAACCAATGTTAATCGCCGGAGTGGGCACTCACACTCTGGAACTGCTTCGCGAGAATCCCGACATTGAGGTGATAATAGTACCAGTAGGTGGGGGAAGTGGAGCTTGTGGTGCAGCGGTTGTGGCGAAGGCCATAAGCAAAGGGATAGAGGTGATAGGAGTTCAATCAGAAGAATCTCCAGCTGCATTCAGATCTTGGAAAAGCGGAAGGCATGAATCCGCTGAAAACAATACTTATGCAGAAGGCGTGGCGACAGGTGAGAGTTTTGAATACACTCAGTCCATAATGAGAGAGTTACTCGACGATTTCGTCCTTGTCAGAGATGACGATATTAGAAACGCATGGAGACTGCTAGCTGAACGGGCCAAGATGATTCCGGAGTCAGCATCTGCTTCCACTCTTGCTGCTGAACTCAAACTTGCTGACCGACTAAAAGGCAAACAAGTCGCTCTTATCATCACCGGAGGTAACTCTCCACAAGGCGAAATCGAGGCACTCCTTGAAAATTGATGATGACTCTACCGGTCCTCTCAGGATTACACTGTGTCTCTCGAGAATCGTTCTATAGAAAGCTCACAACTTTCACTCTAAAAAAGTTCTATTTCGAAACTGTGATAATGTAATCTACCTCGTTTCTCGGAGTTGCATTAGGAAACTAGGTCCCCGAAGGATAAGTTAATAATTTTCCTTCGAAGATATAGTCTTTAGAGGATTTCCAATAACCAACTTTCAAAGCAAAATTAAACTTCGCTATTGCCGATGAACCTCTAGCTTAGCAACACCTGACATTTATTTTCATTTCGTGGACAATTCTCAAAGATTGGGCCTCCTTTATACGGAGGGGCTACTAAAGGTTCTTTACGAACTTTGAAATAAAATAGTTATGAAGAGAACTTTCCGTGGAGGGCACACTTTCGTCACAACTGTTCCGAGGGTGAGGGTCAAGGCGATGTTCATGTGCCTTGGACACAACCTTTTCAACTTATTGTCCCTGACAAGGAGGGGCAAGATAGCTGCAGCTATCGCAATCAGCTGAAAATTAGAGGGAAATACGCAAGAGATAATGGGCAAATAGTGCCGTAACGGTATTTTCTAATACCTCACACAGACAAAGATGCAATTCGTAGAAAATTTATAGGGTTATTGGTAACCTCTTTAATCTTTTTCTCTCTCTCGATATCATTCCTAGCCTCGTATGCCACTGCTTCTAGCTCTTTAGCAAGTTTACCCTTATTCATATCTTCAAGTGATAAGGATTATAACAGACCGCGATATGCGAATGCATTGATCACTACCAATGAGCTGCTGTTACTCCTAGCAGGGATAATGCTATTAGGGTTCGTAGGAGAAATTGCATTTAGGAAGAAGAAAATTCCCGACATGCTCCTTCTCTTGCTCATTGGAATAGCTCTGCATTATGCGGGCATTATTCCAGGGGTTTATCTTTCAATTATGAGGGACCTTCTGGGATTTGTAGGTACGGTAGCCTTAATTCTTATAGTGTTCGGCGGATTGCTGAAGCTCGATCTCCAAAAATTTGGGGCTAGTGTTTCCAGAGGAGTTGTAATAGCTGCATTAGATCTCGTTTTCGTTATTGGTATTACGACCCCCATACTCTATTTCTTTCTAAAGATACCATTTCTTGATTCCTTGCTACTTGCTGCGGTTCTTAGTGAGAATTCTGTTACTTTCATTGTTCCACTGATGTCTAGGGTAAATCTGGACGAGCGTGTGAAGCACACTATTGAAGTGGAAACGATAATGAACTCCGTCATGAACATAATAGTGGTTCTCTTGATTCTAAGTATTATGAATCAACAGTCCAGTTTGGTTGGACTGGCAGGCTATCTTTTCGGAAGCATTTCTGAAGCGTTAATACTGGGAGGGGTCGCTGGAATAGTCTGGCTATTAGTTCTGCGTCAAGCGCTGACACCACACTACTATATTGCCACAGTGGCCGTGCTGTTTGCTCTGTGGGGCGTATCCGATATAATCGGAGCATCTGCAATTCTCACTATTTTCGTATTTTCGGTAATCATAGCGAATTCACTTTCAGTGTCAAAGGTAGTTAAAATTTCTGGAATCATCGATAATGAATCGCTTAGTTATTTCAATTCAGAAATCATTTTTTTTGTGATGACCCTCTTCTACGTATACATAGGAATATTGGTGAACATTTTTGATTTCTATGGCTTATTAGTAGCGCTGCTATTGGTTGCGATTCTGGTCGCAATCAGATTCATTGAGGTATTCTCCGTACAGGGAGCCACCAAGTGGTTCGGAAAGGACTCCCTTTTGGTTTCTTCTTTCGTCCAGAGAGGTTCTACCGTGATAGTTCTCGCAGGAATACTGCTTTCAACTGATCCATCGGTTTTCGGACTGTTTGGTAACATCTTATTCTATGTGGTAATATTTACGATATTGACTGGATCCCTGTTATTTTCTGCTATTTCACGAAAGTACATTTCTCCAACCACTGTCATTGGAACGAATACATCTGAAGCGACAAAGACCCAAAAATAAGAGGTTCATAGTTGTCGAAGTCGCATTTTCTCCGAAGATGTGCCAGTCGCATTACTACTGCACCTTCCATCGTCTTCTTTGGTAATTGTCTTCTCCGTCCCCAGATTTTCAATCTCATTCACTAATCTCTTAGACTGATTCCGTAAATATCATTCAACGGTTGCTCTCCGTAAATCTAAGTATTGTCATAACAGAGCATGCAAGAGCCAATATGATTCCTATACCCATTACGAAATTGTCTACTGGAATCACGAAGATAGAGAGTACCTGGATTACCACTTGGGTTGGGGAACCGCCCATGGATGGTATTGTCATATATTCGTCAAGTAGAATGATTGCTGAGATAGAGATCAAAGGGATATAAGCGACGATGGACCTAAATGTAGAATGTTTATGGGTAACGACCGAAGAGGTGCTCATAAGCATCATCAGAACAGTCTCAACGCCAAGTAACTTCGAGGCTCGAATGAATGCGCCAGACGCGTGAGGCAGTTTCCGAGGATGAGTTCGTGAGGAGACACAATATATTTGGGAAGGGAGGAAAGATGTCTGGGATCATCTACGTCAGTCAAAACACTTTCCGCATAAATCTTTACAACGAAAAGTGACAAGACGGTCAGGATCGACACGTCAAAGGTTTCGGAGGTTATCTTGGATGAACAAGAATATATTTAACTCCGTACTTGATGATATTTAGAATACGGTCATGTTTTTGAAGAAGAAACTTATAGATACTTGCAGTGCGAAATAGGATGCGACTCAATCATCTGGAGAGGTGGAAAATGATTAAGACAGCAATAGCAATAATCGCCGCAGTTGTAATCGTTGTTTCGGGCGTGGTCATTTCGCAGACCCACTCGGGAATGAATTCTCCAGGGATATTGGTCTATAAGATTGTCGGAAACGTTTCGAATCCGCATCCATACTACAACACGACCAATGGGTATGTGACTCCAAATTTGTGGAATTTGCAGAAGGGTGAAGGAAATGTCACAATGAATATGTATTCTAATTCGTCAATATTAACAACATCGAATTTGTCCAACGTTTCCATTGGGTACGGAGGAGTAATTGGTTATCCTTCTGAACACTTTACAAAGATAATTGGAAGTTCCGTACAATATATGATAGGTAGCAACTTCTCATCTTTTACTTCATTCAAAATAGTATCTCACACTGCAAATATACCGATTGACATAGCGTATGATATATTCCTAGCACAAGGAAATAGATTAGTAGACGAAATTATGATATATCTATATAAAGCGAATTACAACATAGGAATGTTCTCATTCGACACTTTTTATAGTACTGTAATAGTGGATGGTAATTCTCGAAATATATCTTGGAACGTCTATGAAACTACATCTACTCCATGGGGAGGCCAAATGTATGCTTTCATACCAAATATTACCCTAAACAATTCGATGTCATACAGAATAAATTTCTCGCCATTATTAAAGTATCTAGTGAATAACCAGTATGTTTCAACCAACCTTTCAATTGCACGTTTCGGAATAGGCAGCGAATTTGGTTCACAAACAGTATTAATAAATAATAACGTCGAAGATTTAGCAGACTATTCTTTTTGGATGCACAGCTATTTCATTCTCAATGGGAAAGATTATCAAGTTGTCCAGCCACAAAAGTGAAGTGGGCCCGACCGGATTCGAACCGGTGGTCTCCTCCGTGTCAGGGAGACGTCATAGCCGCTAGACCACGAGCCCTTAGTCGTCAGTATTGCTTGAATAATAATTTTTTCTTTGGTCATTCTGCCGTTGCGAGCAACATGCCATAGTATTCTTGGAGGTAGTAGTAATGGAATTTAGGAAGGAGCCCCCCACAAGTCGCAAACCCGTGAAACATCAACAAATTCCAGTAGCTATCTGGTTTAGCCCCGTTTATGAAGACATCGTTCAAAGCTATTATTTTTTCAAATCTATTACTTTCCAGTGCTTTGACCATCATTTTATCGTATAATTTAGCTCTGGAATCGTACCCGTAAGGACCGGACTTAGAATGAGTATGCGCCTGATCCGCGCTGAACACTACTGAAATCTTCCTTTCCGAGTCAGAGACTGCTTCAAACATCTTCTTCCCGAGGCTAATCAGTTCAGAACGTCTTGAAGTCCTCCATTGACCGAGCATTGAAATCTTTTTCTTTCCAAAGAACTTAAGAGGTATCAATGTCCCAAAATCTACCGGAAAAGTGGACAACTTACCGTCTGATGCTACAAAATTAGTCCTCACAAAATGTTTTGATTTTTCCACTAACCTTGAATTTAGTTCCCTGTCTGTCTCATATTCGCCCTTTATCGTTATCTTCCCAATTTTGTACATTCCAGAAACATATTTCGTGTTAATGACTGGTAATCCGTTCGGCAGACTGAGGGAATGAGGACTTATTATTAAGAGGGTCTCAGAGGGATCATTCTTGGTTACCTTTGAAATGGCCCTATTCATCAAGCGACTCTCTGGATTGGGAAGAGAAATTACTTCATCTCCGTGAGGTATTACGTAAGTTCTTACGAGAACCATCTAATTCACGTAATCTGTAATCTTTCTTTGGAGTTTAACTATTTCGAAGGTTTTGCTTTTCGCCCTCAGATCAACCCTTCTGCGCATTCTTATTATTTCAAAAAACTGGTCAATGCTGTCAAGATAAGTCTCTTCCTGCATCGCCATCTTGACGTTTTCCCTTACCTGCCATACTCCCAAAGGCATCGTGTAGTCTACATCTATCAGTCTTATTACCAGTATATTTCCCTTGTTTTCCTTCTTTCTTAGGAACTCAAGAATTGGCAATTTCCCTGCAAAAAATGCACCTCCTATTTTTGGATTTATTACCATCCTCTCAGGTTTCTCAAAATCCCCTTCCCCATCTGATTCCCTTGGTCCAGTCCAGATTGAACCGTTGTTCCATAGCTCAATCATCTCGAAGGAATAGTCCCCAGGCATTATCAGGATGTAGTACTCGTTTCCGATTCTCTTGTAATGGAAGTATAAGTTCCCTTCCACCTCTGGAAAACTTCTAATCATCTGAATAAGTTGGTCTGAAAGCGTCTTGTCTACTGCAGTAATAGACCACCTCGTTGGAACTATTTTCCTGTTTCTTGACTTACCGAGCATTCCGGCAGAGAAGACCTTCTCTATCGTGTAGATTGAAGTCTCTGGATATAGTAATTCCAGGGCATCGACTGCCTTGAGGTCAGTATCATAGTAGATCTTTTCAACCCTGGGATTGGATGCAGAACTCTCGTGGTAAAAATTCTTCGCATAACCACCAGGCCCAAAGGGTTGAGACTCGGCAGATACATCTATCTTCCTGTCAGTCGAAGAATACTCTATCTCGCTGAAGACCGGATTTGAAGAAAGGATGAGGTCGTGCAGTTCCAGCAAGTAGTTGTTGGGGTCAGAAGGCGCTGAAATGGGCAGGACTTTGTAGCCTCTGTATAAGGAAAATCTGAGCTTTGCAATATCATCGACTGACATCTTCCCCCACTGGTCAGGGCGCTCGTATATAGCTGTGTCCCCTCTCTGGGTTGGAAGGGCCGGTCCAATCCTCACTTTTGGGTAACCCCACTGGCCTACAAACACGGAAGGAGGACTATCGCCAATAACGTCATTTATTTCCACTGGGATGCCCTTTGTTAGATAGACCTTTGACACAATAGGACACGCGGACTTACCGCAGAGAAGTTTGGCTCCCTTGCACCTGATACAGAGGCTTACTGGTATGTTCTTTAACTCGTCGTCTAAACTTGTCATTCCGGCGGTAGCAGATTGGGTATCCCTTCCTCGATCGGATACTCGTTGTGGCACTTCTTGCACTCCAGTTTCCCATCCAAAATCTCGTCACCATCTGCCTTGTTGATCGTCAGGGTTAGATCCTCTTTGCAAATTGGGCAACATATGATATCAAGAAGATCTTTTTTCATAACTGTTTAACAGTTCTTTTGATTAATAGGTTGTGTCTTTCATGGCATTGTCGTTTTATTCAGATTTTTGTCGTTTAAGTCATGAAGGTGTCTATTGGATAAAATAAGTAAACCGAATGCTAATCTAAAATTTGTAATCTAGGCGACGACAAATTTCAGGTTTCAGTTGTTATGCAAGTTTGCCATTTCAAGATTAATAAACTTGCTATGGAGGGGTGCAAGCCTCGACCCATTCAAGACACCACGTTAAAAATATGATAGTCAGTCTCGTGGGACCATCTCCTTCTTTTCCAACAGGAACTGAGGATTAATACACGGTTTCTACTCACGGCTCATCTTAAATGTCATTCACAACCCTTCAACTGTTATCCTCACTGTGCTACTTTACATGTTAGGCCTTTGACTAGAGTCGTGTCGTTCTGCTAGTCGGACGGATATATTTTCGCCTTTCGATAAACTATCCAGCTCAACCTGAAATAACATGTAATTCTCCTTATAAAAGTAGTGTCTTGGAAAAGATATAACTGTCTCCTTGGCTCCGTTTATTAGCGTTTTCAATATTCTAACATCATACCCTTTTTCTGCTATGACGGTAATCCGTAAGGCATTAACAGGAGCCTGTGCCAAGAAGTTTATCTGAGAGTCTGGTTTAGGTATGGTGTACTTTACAAAAACGAGATCCTTCTCACCACTTGACAAATTTTTGTTTAGAGTAATCGAAATCCCCGTCTCTAAAGTAGTTGAAAACGGGATTGATATCATAAATGGCATTATCTCATCGGTCTCGTCGTGTATTTTTAGCTTCAAAAAATCCACAGAATCCAATGGACCATATGGAATGAAAAACGGGATCTTTTTAATTGGAATTTGGCCAATATTCGTTGGTTCCAAGAAGGCGGAAACTACCAATTGCTTTTTCGAGAAGTCATAGTTCAGTGTAACTTGCTCGAATTTCAATCTCTCCTTTAAATCAACTTCTGGAGTCTTCGAGTAGAAAGGTTTGTCGTTCCATATTGTCTTTTCAATCAGGCCAGCGGAAACTGCTTTCTTGAGGGACCTGTTAAATTCTTCATTATAGACAGCTCCATCGAAAGACATTTCCATTTCCTTCTTCAATGATGTGTACGTCACTCTTTCTGTCCTCATCCTTCTTGTCACATATTCCGTTAAAGCCAAGTACAAGTTCCTAGTCCTTTTGTCAGGTTTTTGAAAATTCGAGAATGAAGAATCTGTTTTAAGAAAGTGGATACTCTTTGGTCCGTGATAGAATCTACCGTAATGGTAAATTTTGCCACTCTTGGCTTTAACATATTTCCTCGACTTATTAGCTTTCTTGCCACATACAGGACATGTGGAAACTTGTCTATGTTTTTTCATGTCGCTTCCACTTGAATTTTAGCACGGCGAATGCAGGGAGATTCACCATCTCGAACGTCTCGACATTTAGATTGTCTTTCTTAGTAGTCGAGATTACTCGCGAAGATAAATCTTCTACTACGGTTCTGCCTGAGTTAGTTCTAGTTACTGTCATTTCGAAATCACCTCTAGACACAAGAGAGAATCGGAAGAAGTCCGTAGGAGTGGGGGAAGTAAACATATAGGATGGTCCTATTTCTGGCCAGAAATATTCAATGGACATAGTTCTTTCCACATTAGGTAGTATTGGCTCTCTCAGTTCGATTAAAATTCTCTTCAACTGAGGGTTGTCTTCAAGAAAGTAGATAACGGCTTTTTCCTTTCTTGATAAATCGTAGGAATTGAACGATAGTTTGCCTCTGTCTCTCACGTTATCCCCAGTAGCTCTGAACTGGATGTAATGCAGAGGAAACTCACTGTCGTTTAGTATCGATGTCCTGAAGTAATGACGCTCGAAAGTTCCTTCATCAGCACTGTCTTCGAGAGTGATGTCTACCCTCTTCATGATGTACTCCAACCTCTCGCGAATTGTACTATTTATGAAGTAAACCTTTCTGTTCCTCCTTATGATCAAAAGCAATCCGGATTCAACAAGCTTTGACAGACTTCTCCTGAGGCGTTCATCGTCCGTGGTGAGCCCTCCTTTCTCGAATTCAGCTGCAATATCTTTTATGGTAAAAATCGCCCTTCTAAACCCAGTCGTATTTAGAAGTCCGATTAGTTTTTTTCTGGTATCATCTTTTTCAACTCTCCCTGGAGAATTAGCACCTATCCTAACCCAGTGCACTGTGCTTTCGTGGTGAAACACTTCATAGTCGTACCTTTTACCAGATTTCTTCCTTGTCCATTTCCTTTCTTTGCTACCGGGCTTATTGCAAATTGGACAAATCCTAGCAGAAGAGCCCATTACGGTCATTGATAAATTTCCGATATATAAGCTTCTGAATTATAGTTAAACACCTAACTTATTACACTTTATGAATTCTTCACTTAAGAATTCTTCAATCCATGATTTTGCGAATGAAAGTAACGACGAAAATCTGTAGAACAGGGCTTGGACGATGTGTTTTAGATGCATTTCTGAAGCGATGAATGTATTTGATATCTGTCTCTTCAATGACTTCCATATGAACTCGATAGGATTTAGGTCTGGTGAATAGGATGGCAGATATACGAGGTATATTTTCAACTTCGCTGCCCTTATCAGAGTTTCTGGAGAATGGTGGGGCTTGAAGTTGTCTATTATTGCCACAATCCTCCCATCCGGATTCCTCTTCCTGATTAGAGAGAGGAAATCCATTATGTCCTCCTTCCTTGAATTCTCATGGAAATCAACTGCACTCCTTCCATTCAGGGAATAGAGGCCGAAGGTGTTCGCTCTGAACTTTGTGGTATTCTTGACTATCTCAGGCTTGCGGAAGGACCACAGTCTCTGTGTGTTTGCAGTTGTTTGCGGTGAAGCCTCGTCTATGAACCCTACTATGTCCCCCTCATCCAGAGTCATTTTTTTTTAGATCATCATCAGCATTCTTCGATCCCCTGTAGTCATGGGGATATGGTTTGCCGAACCTCATTCCGAACCGCCTCAACAGCTCTCTCACGTGCTTCATTGAGTATTCAATACCATACTTCTCCTTTATCAGCACCCTTACCTCCCTAGTGGACCAGTCATCCCTCCTCTCCAGGACGGAGACGAGCGACCTCTTCTCATCGTCGTCCAGCAGCGGAGGCCTGCCGCCGGCGAACCTCGGAATGAGACCATTGAAACTCTCCGTGTTCCACCTATCCTGCCATATGTATCCCAGTTTCTTAGTGATACCGACAATCTTGGCAGCCTCCTCCACTCCCTTTCCCTGATACCGGAGCTTTACGAAGTACAGCCTCTTCAGTACTCTGCCGTTCTTCTCGAGATCCCTTATTCTCTTCTCTATTTCAGTTAATGGTACAACCCTGTTGATTGGATTTATCTCTCCTCTTGCCACGAATGATTATAACATTACAGTGTAAATAGTTATGTGTCATACTATAGTTGAGGAAGACTTAACCATTTCCAAAGGAACCGCTGCCATCTAGCAAGCCGTTGAAGTTAATCATGCTCCATATGATTGTGAATGCTGTGGCAAGTAAGAATACAAAAGACATTGGATCACCTCCAAAGGAACAATATTCTTAGACCATTTTCAAACAATCATCAAGTTTGAGCCCCTTAACGCTAAAGATTTAAGGGAGTTAAGTGTGGCCGTAGAAGGCGGAAAACTCAATGTGACCAGTCCAAGGCTGGTGTCATTTAACCTTATTATAATCAGTTAACGCCTCTTTCACTTGGATAATCCTCAATGCAAATCAAACCTTCAACAAATTAGAAACATTTTTCAACAAATGAAAATTTATGTGGAAAAAATGTCATTTGCAGTTGTGACATCCTAATGCTATCAGCTATCAGAATATTTATCTACCCCTTCGACAGTTGATTCCTTTCTTCTTACGCTGAACTGGCTTATATTATGTATTTTTCTAACTCTTCGTCACAAGTTCCCATTTTCTCTTGATTGATTCTCTAACTAAGAAATTACCCTAAAATAATCATTTGAGCTACATCTTTGGCGATAAAGAATGCACTTACGAAGAACGACTCTTTTAGTTGCTGCCTCTTTTGCCGTTGTAATTTTGATGGTACTTGGGAGCAGCTCTGCTACGATTAACGTATACGTGCCAAATGGTAACACTACCAAAAATTGGGCAGGAAGTGAAGGAGACACCAGTTTACCGGCCTTTCAACCTCTTAGCGGGAGTCCCTGGACTAATCTCGGAGCACTGACCACCGATGCCAACGTCACTTCCTATACCACCGACCAATACGTGGGAAGTGGATATTACGACGTATTCGATGTAAATGTGGCAGGCCTTGTTGCGGTAAATGAATCAAACGGATATCAACCTTCAATGATAAAACTTGGAGCCTATATGAATCAAAGCATTAATCCGTACAATGTGAGCAATCTAGAGGTAAGTGCACAGCTAGTTGGCGGATACAGCGGAACTGGTGTAAATATTACAAATCCTGCAACTATTTCAATTCCACCTTTATATGAGGCAATTGGAGAAGGAGCCGCAGCTGCGCTTGACTTGTATGTTGGTAACATTTTACCAGGTCTTGCAGTCACCGCAGCTTTCTATTACTATAATCAATACGCAGAATCCTATGACAGCCAATTCTCGTCAGCCCAATCAGTCTATGGGACGAAAGAATTCTTTGACACGTATGATGTAAAAACCCAGCCCTATCTCGCTTATCAGTATGCTGCTCTAGCCCAGCTGGCCCTTCAGTGGTCAATACCATATGGAGAGATCGATGCCGGTCAAAGCTATTCGTTGACTCTATTTTCTGCCGCGTACTATCCACATTCAGGGTCGTGGAATTATACATACACTTATCTAACTGTAGCTAATCAAAACAGTGGGGGAGGAGGTTGCGTTGCAAAAGGTAGCCCAATTCTAACTCCAGACGGATATGTTCCAGTGCAAGATATCAAGACAGGGGATTCTGTAGAAGGGTTCAACTTTTTAAGTGGGTCACTTGTAAAGGAGAGAGTGCTCTTTAACAACAAGACTGAAGTTTCGAACGTTATAAACGTAAATAATGGAACTCTGTTGTTAACTCCAACTGATCAGCCATTATACATTATGAATTCGACGTTTATAGGATGGCTAAAGAACCCTGAAAACTTAACTGCAGGGGATAGTATTTTTAATCCTTTGAACAATTCTTGGACTCAGGTTTGGAGTGTCGCATTGGAGACTGACCATACGATTGTGTATGACCTAGTACTGACGAGCCCAAATAACTTCATAGATAACGGTTTCTTGCTTGACACAAAGACAGGTTAATTTTATATCGTTCATTTTTCTTTTTTATGGATGAAATCATGTTGAATTCGGTTCAGTTTGGTGAGGGGATTGCGGTAACTATAATATATATTATCGTACTGATATATTTACAGACCATTGACGATGGATTTAGCGACAAACAATATGGATTGATTTTAGCCTCCATTGTAATTTCCTTCTCTGTTCTTATGGGGGTAATAGCCTGGAGTGTATCAACATTTATTTATTTTCTAGGCTTAATTTCTCTTGGTGCATTCATTGTCGCGATAGGAAGAAGGAGAAGGTACAAATGAAAATATCGCCGTTATCAACACAGTGGGAAACTGGCGTCTTGACTTTGCTATTGCAAGATTCTTCAAAATAGGCCTTTGGAAAAATTTAGTAGTAAAGTCAATCCCGGCTAAGCTTACTGAAACTAAGGGTCAAAGGGGGGGAGCACTTATTAGTTTTTGGTCCTCAAAAAAGTAACTTTGGAAATAATCAAAAAGACGACTCGATCCATCGGGGAAAATTTTTTGTCGTTTTATTCCGATTTCTGTCGTTTATACTTAAACGCCCAACCTTCTATACTTATTGTAGTCTATTAGGGATGAACATTCTTATCCATCCTGCTGCATAGGAATTGAATGATAATATACCCAGGAATGCGCTTTCTATCACTCTCTTCAAGTGCCATTCAGACATGACGAAAGTTCTTGACACGATTCTCTTTATGCTCTTCCACAGAAACTCAATGGGATTCAGATCCGGAGAATATGGTGGAAGGAATACAAGCCTTATGCTGAGTTCCTCTGCTTTCCTTCTCACTGCTAGAGACCTGTGGGATGCGAAGTTGTCCAGTATCACGGTTATTCTTCTGTTTGGATTAGCCATTCTTATCTTGTCGAGGAAGATACAGACATTTCCCTGCTTTGATTGATCCATGAAGTCGACCGTGCTGTTGCCGTTTATTGAATAGAATCCAAAGCAGTTCGCTTTGTAGTTATCGGTCTTCTTGTACTTGGTAGGCTTGAAGAATGACCACATTCTCACCATATTGGATGTGGTTCGAGGAGAAGACTCATCTAGAAAGCCTATGGTCTCCTGATCGACGTCAGGATGCCCTAAGTTTTTTTTAGAATTTCCTCTGCATTTCTTGGTCTGCGATAGTCGTGTTGATACGGCTTTGAGTAGTGCATTTTCAACTTCTTCAGTAACTTCCTCACGTGCTTTATGCCGTATTCCACACCGAATCTGCCCTTGATCATCTTCCTCACTTCTTCGGTTGTCCAATCGTCCCTCTTCTCCAGGATCGATCTGAGTTCTGTCTTCTGTTCATCCGACATCCTGGACGGCTTACCTCCAGCAAATCTTGGTGTGAGACCGTTAAACCCTTGCTTGTTCCATGATTGTTGCCAGTAGTACCCGACCATCTTTGTGACTCCAACGTTTTTTGAGGCTTCGGCAACTGAAGATCCCTGATACCTGTATTTTATGAAATACAGTCTCTTCAGAATCCTCACATCCTTTTCCATTGACCTTATCCTGATCTGTATTTCCTCAAGAGGGACTGACCTGTTTATCTTAATCTCCTCCTTTCTGGCCATATTGAAATAAATGAGTAATAGTATAAAATGTTATGCGTCTAACTATAATTGGTAATCTAACAACGAAGCCGTCTTTCATCTCTCACCCTGAGTTCACTTTCTGCCATAAACTATTGCGGCAGACGGCGATACAAATCTCTTAATTGCGACCTCGCTGAAACCTGCTTCTTCCATCTCTTGTACTATCTTCTCAGGTGTTTTGAAGTTCTTCACTGTCGATGCAAGGTAGGTGTAGGAATCAGATGAAGATGCCACCTTTGCAATCCGTGGTAACAACTTGTAGAAATATAGTGAAAAGAACTGTGCCAGAACTCTTCTCTTCTCAGGAAAGGCATCCAAGTTGGCCATTATTCCTCCCTTTTTAAGCACTCTTATTCCTTCATCAAAATACTCTGTAGTGGATGGAAGATTCCTAAGCACGAATGAAGACACAATCGCATCAAACGATTCGTTCTTGATGGGCATAGCTGTTGCAGAAGCGAGGAGCAGCTTCCCCTTGTTCTTGTTCAGTGCAATCATCTCTTTGGTCACGTCCAGGCCGATGAAATTTCCCTTAAAACCATCAAGACTTTCCAATTTCCCGGTTCCAGTTCCAACGTCAAGGATCTTTCCATCGTGCGGAACTAACCTCAACAGATTCAGTCGCCAGAATATGTCCATACCTAGTGACATATAGGTATTCATCCTATCATAGATGGAAGGAATTTCCTTGAATACTGCCTTCACTTTTTCTACTTCTGGCATCCACCCATGAAAGTATTTATTCTATTATACCTTGTTGAGTCGTGAGCGGGCCGGTTATCAGTTTAGGGGGTTCCATTTTTTCCAAGACTGATGAAAAATATCTTTCAGAGTTCATCGAGAGAATAAAGGATGAAGATGGGTACGCTCTGGTAGTAGGGGGAGGGCCTATTGCTCGCGAACAGATATCAAAACTGAGAATGATGGGTGCCAAGGAATATTATCTCGATATGATGGGAATCCAGGCAACTCGGCTCAATGCGACCATGGTCTCACTTGCGCTTGGAAATCTGATGGACGTTCCGAAGTCAATTGATGAAGCGGTTCGCATGATGAAGGTGTATAAAAGAGTGATAATGGGAGGAACGGAACCCGGTCACACTACCGATGCTGTGTCTCTTCTGCTTGCAGAAGCTCTTAGTAGAGATACGGTGGTAAATGTGACAAATGTTGATTATCTTTATGATAAGGACCCTACAGTGAAGGGTGCAAAGAAAATAAAGAATATTACCTATTCAGATGCAACCAAAATGATAACGTCAGAAAAGAGAGGCGCAGGTGCCAATTTCCCGCTTGACATTCTTTCGCTAAACATCGCGAGAAGAAGCGGAATAAAGATCAAGATCGTCTCCTTCCGGGACCCCTCCAATGCATTCAAAGCGATAAATGGAAAGAAGTTCGAAGGAACCACTGTATCGTGATTCCATGAATCTGAACATTCCGTATATTCGAACGACTTAAAGCAGCAATAAAATAGACAGGATTACAAGAACGGTGAACAGGAAATGGATCGCTACCGAATAATTTGTCTGCCTAGAGATTTTCAACGGCGACCTAGGAAGGAAAACTACGTGGATTAGCGAAGCTATAAACACCAATATAGCAGCAACCAAGTTGTCCCTCAAGACTGAAATCATCAAAGAGGGCGTCAAGAGCATGATTGGATAGACTATCCTGAAATTTCTCTGCCTCCGTCCACCATCTCTGTCTTCAGGAAGGTGATGAAGATAACGTATCGATGATGCAAGCAGACCCAAGCTAAGTGAAACCAGAATCTCCTCCAGGGTTATTGGTTGGTTAAGTGCAATTATTGTTCCTAGGACAGGGAACGGACCGAACGAAAAAAAAGTGGCAATTTCTCCTATACCTCGGGCTCCCAGTTTTATCGGTGGAACCACATACAGCAATGAGAGGAAGACCGCAGTCAGTCCGAGTGAGAGTAGTGCAACGCTATGGGTTAGATACACAACGGCCAATCCGACTACAACAGCCAAAGAGATCATTGAAAGGAAAGAAAATTTCAGTGTCTCAGGTCTCACACCTAGTTTTTCAATAAAGTAGGAACCGAGAGGAAATAATGTATCCTCATTTCGCAGAGGCCTGGAATTGGCGTGGTCAAAAAAATCCATTGCGAGGTTCATGCCTGCCTGCATCGAAACAGTCACAACCAGAAGGAGGGGAACTAGGTAAGATAACCTGAAATGCGCGAAAGCCCACCCTATTAGTACCGGGCTGATGCTGGTAAAATAAATCGGTGCCTTCAATCCCTTGATGAAGTCCCAAACCTTCATGTATGAAGGTGATTCTCAGGCAGGATAATTACATTTTCCGGAAGACGTGTATAATTGCAACCTCAAAACTACTTTCTCGAAGAATGCAGGTATCTATATATCATGAAAATAAGCTTCTTCTCACTCATCGTAGGGGACCCCCACATTATCTGTTTCTTGAGGATGGTATACTTATCACCACACGTCCTGATGAGCGCTTCACCCTTTGACATCATTCCATAGTCTCCTCCTCTTGAGAGTCTTACTGCGAGCCTGCTGGTCTCAAGGACGTGGTGGGACTTGGCATATTCCTCCTCGTTGATGTATCCCAATTCCTCTTTTTCCTTGAGAAGCGAGTCAATTGCATCGTATGTGGTCTCAACTAGTGTCCGTCTATCCATCCAGTTGGTTTCATAGTTGAGATAATCCTCCCACGTCCTCCCTTGGTCCAGCGCATTATAATGCTCCATCAGGGTCCTGAACCTAAGTTTGTACCCCATTGACGGGGTTTCAAATGACATAGAACCGGGATCAAGGAAAGGAGAAAGCGGGGATGTGAAAACGAACAATCTCTTATCGTTTCCGTTGGATTCCATGAGGTGCTTTGCATACTTTACGTCGTCAAGCACGTCTTCCCTTGTCTGCCCGCTCAGTCCCACTATAAAGTAAACATCGATCTTCTTGCCACCAAGCCCCATGAAGTCAGAGACAAACTTTTCCAGCCCGCTGTTCCCATACGGTCTTCCATTCTTGAGTCTGATTGCATCATTAGACGAATCCGGTGAAATCTCCATAGAGATATCCGAACTTGCTCTGAACAGATTCTGAAGCCTTTCCTTGGAGTGTGGCACGAAAACTTCCATCAGTAAAGGAATGTCCAGTCCCTCTTTTTTCAAGTTTCCGAAGATGTAATCGACTTCCTTGTCAGGTCTCATCAGAAGATCGCCTGCGATGAAGACTGGAATCTTCAGGTCATCATTTACCCTAAGAATATCATCTACAATCCTTTTCGGAGACCTGTAGATGGGTCCCGATCTGCTGTAAAATTTCTTGAACGTAAAATAGGATCCACCGCAAATACCGCAGCTGTAAGCGCATCCGTGCGTAGAAAGAACCATTGCAACAGGTTCTTTCATCCAGTCACAGTAGGGCAAGTGTCCGGAGATATCCATTGTTTTGATCGAACTGCGAATTATCTGCGAGTAATCGAATTCCTGGTAGTCTATGTCAGGTGTAAAGGTGAATCCGTTGTCCTTTATCTTCCCGTCTTCCCTATATATTGCATTCTGGACGGTCTCCATCTTCTTTCCAGCTAGTACCTTCTCCATCGGTTGCTCTGTCGTATCCCCCCTTATAACTAGGTCAACGTCCTTCACTTTGGTCATGATTTCTTTTGCGTAATAGGTGGCAGAGAATCCCCCCAACATAACCTTTATGTCTGGTCTTTCCACCTTTATAATTCTCGCAAGATTTAGGGCACCATGTACGTGGGGAAGCCAGTGAAGGTCTATACCGATGTATTCCGTGTCGATTTTGAGTAATTCCTCGTTGAAGTCGTATCTCTTGGAACTGAGCATTTTAAGGGCGACGTTGTCTATCCTTGCCTTGTATCCCCTCGACGTCAGATATGACAAAATTGCAAGAAAACCGATTGGATACATTTCGAAGACTCCAGTACTGGGTACGAGTTCCGAGATGGGTCCAGCAACTATGTCTCTCTTCCTGAAGTCATATATAGAAGGTGGGTGCATCAGGACGAGGTCATATCTCATTCTTGGAGTTATTGCATCATTGGATTTAACTAATTTGAAAACCGAAAAGAAATTAATCTCTTCGTTATATTGACCATTGGTGATCTAATGAGAGTTCTTGTACTGGGAGGGGGAATGGTTGGCGCAGGAATTGCTTACGCACTTAAGAATGAAATGGAAGTAACAATTGCTGACTACAGCTCTGATACGCTCCAGCGACTAAAGAAAGATCTTGGAGTCAATACAGTAAAGGTCGACGCGTACAGGGATGCATTGGCACCTGTGATGAAAGATTTCGATGTAATTTCAGGTGCACTGCCGGGAAGGCTCGGCATGAAGGTAGTAAGGGAAGCGTGCAAGGCGGGAGTTAACCTTGTTGATAACAGCTTCATGGAAGAGGACTTCTACAAATTGGAAAAGGAGGCTCTGGATGCAGGAATTACTGTTGTTCCTGATGCCGGTGTTGCGCCAGGGCTATCCAATGCTATAGTTGGACGAATAGCCGCGGTCCATGGCAGCCTTGAGAGCGTTGATATAAAGGTCGGAGGTCTCCCAGAGAGGAACATTCCTCCAATCGGCTACAAAGTCGTTTTCTCGCCAATGGATACACTAGACGAATTTACCAGAAAGGTCGAGATAGTTAGAGACGGCGAGCTGATAAAGACGGAACCGGGGGACGGACTTGAATATTTCTTCGTGAATGGGTTGGGATCACTCGAGGCATTCTACACGAATGGACTGAGGAGTCTTCTCAGAAATGTCAAGGCAAAGAACATGGTTGAAAAAACGGTCCGATACAGAGGACATCTTGAAAAGATGAAATTCCTGAAAGACCTTGGTCTACTTGAAGAAGAAAAAATTGAACTGAACGGTAACCCAGTAGTGCCCAAGGAATTACTTGCATCACTGTTCCTGAAGAATCTCAGCTTCCCAGACGTCAAGGACGTCCTTTACATGGAAATAAGGGTCGTTCCCGCAAAAGGAAAGGAAGAGATCCTTTTCACTATATTTGACAAGGAAGACACCAAAACTGGATACACTGCCATGACGAGGACGACAGGTTTCACAAATGCCGCCTTCACTAGGCTTCTGGCCAAGGGTATGATAAGGCAGAAGGGAATAATCCCACCAGAAATTGTTGCCCGTGATGGAAATTCCTTTACAGAGATCATAGGATTTCTCGAGAGAATGGGAATCGTAGTATCGGGCCCCAAGAACATTTGATGAAAGCAATCTCGCTGCTTTCTGGAGGAAAGGATTCATTCCTTAGTCTTCTGATAGCACTTTCCATAGGAATGGATGTAGAGAGGACTATTACTGTGAAGGCAGAGCAGGATTCTTACATGTTCCACTTCCCGAACACCGAATTGGGTGGCGAGCTGTCTGATATTATGGGAATTAGTAACTCTTCGATACTCGAATCAGAGTTCAAAGAGACAATCTCTCTCTACCCGGGTTACTTCCTTATTGCCGGTGCAGTGGAGTCGGAATTTCAGAAGACCAAGCTAGAAGAAATATGCACAGAACTGGGCCTAAAAACATTCTTTCCACTCTGGAGGAAGAACCAGGAACAGATTGTCAGGGACTTTATTTCAACTGGTTCAAGGGGAATCATTGTTACGGTTGCTGCCGAGGGACTCGACGAGAAGTTTCTTGGAAGACCGATTGATGAAGAGTCGCTGCGCATCCTAAATAAAGCCAAGCTAAAGCACGGAATCTCAATTATCGGTGAGGGAGGAGAGTACGAAACTTTGGTCACCTGTTCGCCTTTCTTAACTGGATGCATTGAGATCGAAGATACAGAGGTTATCGATAGAGGGATTCAGAAAATACTAAAAATCAAGAAATATCGGGTTGAGGGTTCCTGATGAAGTGAGAGACTCCAGATGGATCGCTAATTGATATAGTGATTTTCAGGCTTCCTTCTATAGCTTTCCTGACATTCTCTTGGACTTCCTCTATCTTCTTCTGGTCATCAAACAGAGGCATGAGATTGAGAAATCGGTTCAAGAGCCCTTCCACGTTAGTTATGAAAGTTTCTGCAAGAGGGCCCGGATAAAGTTCCAATCCCAACTCCGGGACTACTATCGTGCCATTGCTTCCTCTTACGATTTTTATTTGCAAGTCTGCCTTGTCATCGATCTCTACTTTGTCTTCTTTCGGGAAGTCACCTTGGAAAGCAAAATCATTGATCCTGTACCCACAGCTATTACATCGCATGTAGTAGTGAACGACTCTTCCGAAATGTGGGACGTCCAACTCGTCTGATCCGCTTTCAAGATTGCCAGCCGAACATGCTGGGCACTTCAGATCTGGTTCAACCATTCCAACAATCTACCTCTATAAATCTTTCGTACCTTCCTTATGTCATCGAGATTCGTACACCCTGTCAGGAACATGGCCGTCTTGAGCTCAGTCTCGAGGTGCGAAATTAGATTTGACACTTCCTTATCAGACTGGAGAGCCGCTTTTAGAAATGTCGAGGCAAGACCTCCGAGTGATGCTCCCATCGCCAGACCTCTGAAAACATCCAGACCCGTTCTGACTCCGCCAGATGCTATGAGCGGAAGCTCAACATTGGCATATATTAGGCAAATAGGCGATGGTATTCCCCAGTTCCAGAATGTTTTACCTATCCTCTCTTTCCTCTCGTCCGATCTGTTCTTGCTTCGGAGAGATTCAACAGCGGCAAAGGAAGTTCCTGATCTTCCACCGGTGTCTATGGCAGAAACTCCCAGTTGCTTGAAATCGAGAGCGTCTTGCAAGGAGAAGCCAGCCCCTGTTTCCTTGGCAATCACCTTGTATCTCTTCGAAAGTTCACCCAGTCTCTTCTTTATTCCTTTGGAATTCCTGTCTCCTTCTGGTTGTGACATTTCTTGTACGAAATTGAAGTGGACTGCTAGTGCATCAGCTTTCACCAACCCAACGGCGTAATCTATCTCCTCGTCGCTCAGAGCGTTCTTGGACTGTTTGATGAGCTGAGGTGCGCCAACATTAGCTATTCTGAATGGGACATCGTAATCGGTGACCACAGAGTAGGTTCTTCCCATTTCTCTGTTCTGAATCGCAGCCCTTTCTGATCCCACTCCCATCGCAATTCCGGCCTCAGCCGCTCCTCGTGCAAGGTTCTCATTTATCCGCTTCGTCTCAGGATGGCCACCAGTCATCGAAGATATAAGGAACGGCAGTTTGAGTCTCTTCCCTAGAAATGTTGTCGAGGTGTCAATCTCGTCAAAATCCACTTCCGGCATCGATCTTTGAACTATATCAATGTCGTCCCAGAAATTGTAATCGTGAGAAACATCTTTAGTTGAAATAATGTCAATGTGTTCCAGTTTTCTCCTCTCCACTGTCATTTGATCACCGTCGATATGCTCTCCTTTCCCCGCAAGTAATTTCTCAACCGTTCCGGTCTGTTCCCATTAAGCACTACCACTCTGCCAGTATAAGACATCATTTTCTTAATCCTTTTCATTTTACCAGCCATTGAGCCTGTAGCATCCCTCCCAGTATCAACCACCGAAATCTCTCCTGCCTTTATGAGTGGGATGAATCTTGCGTTCTTATTGGTCTTTGGATCGCTGTCAAACAGACCATCAACATCAGTTATGAAAGCAACAGATTCCGGTCTGAAGACTCGCGAAAGGTCTAATGCAATTTCGTCGCCAGATATTATTCTGTACCTACCCTTGTTCATAATTATGTCACCAAAGAGAACAGGAACGAACCCTTTGTCAGTAAGTGACTTGACCACCGTGAAGTCAGGTTTTCCAAAATTGTAGATGACGTGAGGTGGTACAGAAATGGCATTTATCCCACTCTCATTCAGATATTCAATGATAACAGAGTTTAGAGTAAGCACGTCTGAAACGACTTTGGAAATGGCTTCCTCTTTTCCCTTGATTGAGCCCGGCTTTTCCAGTCCATACTTCAGGGCCATTATGTGTCCAAAAGATCCAGCACCGTGTATCAAAATCCTCTCCTCTTTACTTTCAGAGAGTACGTCGCACAGCACCCCTAGCGAATTCTTGTTGATTTTCTTGTAGCTCTCCTTGTATGTGATGATACTTCCTCCGAGCTTGATTACTTTCACGATTTGCAATTAGCTCTGAATAAATAAAATCATCGAAGATTGTTTATTTTGGAAGTTATTGTACCGTCATGTCTTTGGACGTTTCAATGTTCAGATTCGTCGAATCCATTCCAGACGAGAACATCAATCTTGCCTCGAGCGCGATGAGGGGCATGAACCCAGAAGGATTGGGTGGAGTCGAGGTCGAGGAACAGATTGCGAAGTTATATGGAGTTGAGAAAGAACAGGTTATTGTTACTCCATCTGGAACCTTTGCATCATACTTCACCCTTTATCACCTCAGAAAGAAGGTCGCTTCTATGGTAACTATAACACCAGAGTACCCAGCATATTATTACCAAGCAAGGGAAATAGGAATAGGAACGACTCTTGAAAACAGGGCATCCTCTGAAGGTGTCGATTTATCTCCTTGGGATGTAGACGAGAAGACTGCATATTTCATAAGCAACCCAAACAATCCTACTGGGTTGTCTTGGAGTGATGAGAGCATAAGATCGATAGCGAGGGAGACCGAAGGGAATGAATCTTATCTTGTTATAGACGACACCTTTTCATTCTTCAACGGTAATTTTCCAAAGAAACTTGAAACTGGAAACACGATAATGCTGGGTTCGGCCTCCAAATTCTTCGGCGAATCCGGGATCAAGATGGGCTGGATAATTGCCGGCAAACAGATGATACAGGAAATGAAAGAGAGGATGGGGATTATCGTGCCCGTAATTTCTTCGAGCGTGAAACGCAGAGGAAGCTATCTCCTCAGCAACATCAATGTCTATAAGGATTACAACAGGAAGAAAATTGACGAAAACTCTAAGATACTTTTTGAGAATCTGGACGAATTTCTGGTTGGATACAAGGGAACAATCGTCAATGCTCTCTCAGTGGGCGAAGATTCGGTAAAATTCTCACTTTCTCTCATGACAGAGGGCGTCTCAACAGTGCCAGGTTACTATTTTGGGTCAGATTCGATGATTAGGATTGGGTTGGGCACTGAAGATGCAGAGAGAACAGAAAAGGGAATCAAGATAATAACTAATAGAATGTCGAGCTGGAAGAGGTAAGATGGATCCGGTAGGAATCCTGTATGGAGACATCCATCCAACTGTTGTCAACTGCTCTGTCTCAGGAAAGTTGAGACAGGGGGATTACGTCAGGCTGAAACATCACGAAGACGGCTGGGTTTTGGGAAAAGTTGACGCGATAGGCGCTAAGACCAATCTTTCAATCGAAAAGTCATACCAAATAATGGAAGGAAATAATGTAGAGATACAGCAGACAGTATCAGCTCAAATAGTCATAATCGGTTACTTGGATCAGAAGCACATCCTGCAATATCCGAGAACCCCCTTTCTCGCTGGAACCCCGGTATACCTTGCTGATGACGAATTCATTTCTGCCACCCTCAACATAAACAGCAGCAAGAAAGGCAGAGCTTATATCGGCCTGATATACGGCCACAATATTCCATTCTCGATCGATATCAATTCAATGGTGCAGAAGCACATATCCGTCATGGCAAAGACCGGAGGTGGAAAGAGTTACCTCACGGGAGTGATCATCGAAGAGCTCATCAAGAATGATGTCACCTGTGTTGTGATAGATCCTCACGGCGAATACGGATCCATGAAGAGCAAGGCTTCGGAATCTGAGGAAATGAAGAGATTCTCTATACATCCGAGGTCGTACGGTGACAAGATTATCATATTTTCCCCCGAACGAGGGGACGAAAAGCTCACCTTCACACTTTCACAGATTAATGTAAAGGAACTGGTGAGCATCATGAATCTTTCTGACGCCAAGTCGTACGTTCTTCCGTTGAGAAAGGCGATAGACGCAATCAGACTTTCAAGCAAGGATTATGACTTCGATGACATCATCAAGGAACTACGGAGGCAGGATGATTCTTCCCTTTCACAGACCCTTGAAAAGGAACTGCTTTATCTCAAGTCTCTGAATGTTCTTGGTAAGAGGGGCCTCCGCGTAGATGAGCTGGTCGTCAAAGGTAAAGTATCTATAATTGAGATGAAGGGATTGCCCCCAGATGTGCAGGAACTCATCGTACAGAGGTTGCTGTATGCTCTCTTCGAATCAAGGAAGAAGGACCGCATCCCTCCCCTCCTTACAGCAGTAGAAGAGGCACACAATTTTGCTCCACAGCAGGGGAAGGCTTTCTCCTCCAAGATAATGAGGACCGTAGCTTCTGAGGGAAGGAAATTCGGTTTCGGTTTGCTGGTCGTCTCACAGAGACCTGCAAAGGTTGACAAGAACGTCCTTTCTCAATGCGGCACTCAGCTAATTCTGAAGGTGACAAATCCAAATGATCTCAAGGCAATTGGCAACTCTGTCGAAGGCCTTACGAACTCGTCGCTGGACGAGATCCAGAGACTTCCAGTGGGAACTTCTCTCGTCGCATCTCCAGAACTCCCTATTCCCCTTTTCATAGAAGTTCGACCCAGGGAAACAGACGACGGTGGAAAGAATGTGAGGGTCGTCAGATGACCCTAGAAAAGAGATGCAAGAAGTATCTAGATATTACACAAGAAGCACTGACTCTTGTAAAAGTATCTCCCCCCAAAGAGAGCTTTTTGACCGGGGCTGCAAATGACTTCATCGATATGTGCAAGAACTACCTCAAGGACGCCACCTACTTCTACGACAAGGGCGATTTTGAAAATTCCCTAGCGGCTAGCTCCTATGCCTATGCTTGGCTGGATGCCGGTGTACGTCTCGGGATTCTGAGCGCATCTGGTGATTATAAGAGGTTCACTCAATATTCCTAGCGGAATGTGCTGTAATCGTAAATCAGATCTATTAGTCGCTTGCTCGTCGTGTCGTCAATGATGCCCTCATTCTTCTTAACTAACACATAGTCCCTGGCTTCAAGAACTCCGTTCTTCGCAGCCTTTGCGTAGACAGAACCAATAACGCCTCCTCGTACGCTTTCTGGAAGATCGTGAAGCAACTTTCCTAAAAGAAATCTGAACTCCTCATTTTTTCTCATATTGAGTTTCCTTAACTTCTTCTTGGTCTCAATACCATTTGCGTTGGTAGGGGTTCGATTTACCTCCATCTGTAGGCAAGAATCATTCCATAACATTTAAATATTTCCTTTTAGCCGCCCCGAAAAATTCTGCTCCCAGCAATCTCACAACCGTTGAACGAATCTTGCAGACTAAATAAACTCAAAATAGATTCAAGACCGGCAAATGATTTATTGTACTTTAACTTAGGAATTGGTGGCTGATGGAAAGAACAAGAGACACGTTTTCTACTCAAGTGGAGCCGCACGTGCTTTTTCCGTTATCAATGGAGTAGAAGCACAGGGAATATTAGATCTAATTAAAGAAATGTCTTTGAGTGTTAGTGTAAATATTTTGACCGAGGAGGAGAGTCTTATTTCTCTTTTGAAAGCCGGTGCCTCAATAGATGACCTAGTCCAGATGAAGATACTTCAGACCTTCCTTAAGATAACAGGGGAAACATCTAAAGTGCACAAGCTCGTCGCTGAAGACATTTCGGAAAAGAAGATAGAGAAGTTCAGTGAGATAACTCTCCGCTATTACAAACTCATTTCAGAAATTGGCAAAAGTGAGGCCGAAGACTTCAGCGAGTTTATGAACTTATTCCCTCTCAAATACGACCTCTCTTCCGACTACGTGTCTCACCTACCAGATTATCTGAAACCGTATGATAAGTTGTTCAGGAGTCACGATATGGGCTCGAAAAGAGAGGCAAGAGTCGTGAAGAAAAGATTCCCAGACTATTTTGCAGAACTTAGGTGGATCGTCAGGGACTCAGCGTCAAAGAAAGGCCTACATGCAATATCGTTTCCTGACGATTATCTCATCGCAAATGCAGTGAGGGAGATGGAGTTGTATGGTATGAAACCGACTGTCACTTCTCCCATCTCTGAAGTTCTGATAAACGATGTACCTTACAATTTTGTTATTGCGGCCTTGAAGTGTATTGAGGAGAATTTCAGCTATGAATCGGTCATTCCCCTTATTGAGAATCCCTTTTCAGGTATAGAGGTCTCAAAGATCTATGATATCAAGGAAGAGTGCTATGACAAGAATATCACCAAGGGAATAAATGACTGGAAGACTCTTTTCCACGAATTGAAAATCAAAGGGGATATACTAGACGACCTTGAGTTCCTTTCAAATGAAGCCTATAACAATCAAGATGTATCGAAGTGGATGAATTTCTGTAACAAGTACCTTGGAGAACGAAACTACCCAAACAAGATTCTGAGGATCCTTCTGTCTGCGTTTGAAGATTATTCCAACGATCCTACTGGGTTGATCAACGATATGGAATCGATGAAATTCATACCAAAGATAACCATTGTTGGTGAACCCAACGTCTTGATTGGTAAACCTTTGGACCTTATAGGTCTGGAGACGGAAAACATCTATTTAGGTGGGATGGACGCATCATCCTCATTGAGGGCCCTCCCAGAAGAAACCAGAGATTTCCTGAGTAAGACTGGACTGGAATACGCATTTGAGGACCTGATGGAAAACGCATATTCGTCACTCATCAAACTATCGGATAACGTCACTCTGAGTTACTCAGCGATGGATGAAAAATTGTCCTATACCGAGTCAATTGCGTTCTACGATGGTGTGAAGGCAGAGGAGGAGTACATTCCAAGGGACGTTGTCTTTGTTCCCCAAACACCGATCGCACCGTGGGAATTAGCAAATGAGCAGAAGAAGGTTAATCCTTATCAACTGGAGGAAGGAGCAATAAAAGTGAGGATGGAGAAACCAATATATCCGACGTTCATCGAGAATTACGCAGGATGCCATTTCAAGGGATTTGTTAATGGAATGTTGGGGATAAATGAGGTTGATCCCCCCAGGGAATTCTTGGACCCAAGGACAACCGGATCTATGACTCACAAAATTCTAGAAAAATACTATTCTACTAACTTGTCCCCCGCAGAATTTGGTAAGTTGGCGGATTCATTTGTAAAGTCAGAGATAAGCAAGGAATTGTTTGACTCGAGAACGGAAGCACTGAAGTTCTACAGGGACAAGTACATATCTAACGGTAAACTGGTAAGATTCTTCATGATGGACGTGAAACACGCGCTAGAGCTAGGTAGAAAAACAATACAGAAGGAATTTCATTTTCCTACTTCAGATCAACAAGTCTTTTATGAGTTTGGAGACAAGAAGATAAGTATCGGAGGGTACGTGGATAGGGTAGATGAGGAAAATGGAGGGCTATGTATAATTGATTACAAGAGTTCGCTGTATGGATATCCCAAAAACGACCTCTGTGATGATAGACACGGGAAGATTCAACTTTTTTTCTACAAACTCGGAGTGGAGTCAATCTTGAAGAAAAAGGTAAGAGCCGCAGCCTATCTGTCTTTTAGGGACATAAGTGAGGGATTCAACACTGCAGGTTTCTTCAACGCTATACCAAACGAAGAAGCTCAGGTAAGAAAGTGCAGGGAGATAGTTGACCCCATCCTTGAAGATTTCGTTGCCGGTGATTTCGACCCAGTTGTGAAAGAAGGCGGAAGTCTCTGGAAATGTGAAAACGAACTATTCTGTCCTCTGCTCAGCGTATGCAGGGTCCAGGAAAGGAGATGGTAAATTGACAGGCGATTTTGTGTCTGCAGTTCCCGGATCGGGTAAAACGGAGACTTTAATAAACAAGTGCTATAAGTTGATGGAAGATGAGGGAACCGATAATGTAGTTGCCATCACTTTCACAGACAGGGCATCTGAAGAACTTATTGACAGGCTGAAGAAGAGGGCACTGAAGGAGGGGAAATTAGATCTCATAAGAAAACTCCCGACTTCCAACGTGGGAACGATACACAACTTTTGTTCTAAAATTGTGAGAAAGTATGGAGCAGAAATTGGAATACCTTGGTATTTCAGAGTGATGGACGAACTAGAATCTTTCAACCTCCTGGAGAAGAGTGTAAGAAACTTCATAATTAGGATTAGAAACGAGAAAGGAGTGACCGAGGACGGTTTCATACTCAACGGAATATTAGACAAATTCGAAACAGACGTTGAGCAGATCATTAGGGATTGCACCGACATTATGGAATCTCAGAAAGGATACCTTGATTTCATGGTGTTCACTAACGGGGCATTCTTTACCGAATATTCGAAGGATGTTTTCGACGAAAGCATAAGAAAAGAGATCTCATCCAAATTGAGAATATCTCTCATACCTGAGTTGTTGTCCCTCCTCTCTTCATTTGTTATGAGTTACCAGGATGCCAAGCAGAAGGGGCGAGTAATGGACTTCGACGATCTGTTACTTTACACTCTTAAGATAATGGAGACAAAGGGGGAAGAGATTGCAAAGAAGTACAGCTACATTCTCGTGGATGAATTTCAAGATACCGATGTACTGCAGATTGCGATTTTTGAAAAATTCTGGGAATTTGGGTCTTCCTTCTTCGTGGTTGGCGATCTAAACCAGAGTATCTATTCATTTCGTGGTGCGCATCCCGGAGCTCAGAGAAGGTTCTCGGACCGCATCTCAAACCAGGTCAGCTTGAAGACAAACAGGAGAAGCGGCAAAAATCTCATTTCTTTTTTCAATAAGTTCTTTCCTTCCTTGATGGAATACGAACAGATGGAGGGCCTCTCAGAGAACGAAGGGGGTGCTTATCTATACATCGTTGAGGATAAACTCTCAGCTGTTGCCGAAGTCATTAAGGCGCGAATAAGAGAAGGGGAACTTCCTGGAAACATAGCAGTACTCAGCAGAATTTCTTCAGACTTCTTCAATCTGAAAAGATACTTGAAACAGGAAGGCATCAATTGCGTCCTTATTTCAGGGGAGTCGATACTGAAGTCGCAAGAGGGTAAGGACGTGCTTTCGCTCGTCCGCTACCTCTCAGATCCTGGAGATCGGGTTGCTCAAGCGTCACTGTTATTTTCGCCCCTGTTTCACATGAACGTTACAGAACTTATGAGGTCCAAAGACAAGTTCTACGAGATTATAGAGAGTAGACTCGGCCGATATCGGGAGGATTTGAAAATCGAGCGAATTGATTTCTTGCTCAGCAAGATTCTTTCTGAAGAAGGCTACATCTCCAACCTGCTTGGTACTAACGGCGGAAGTGAAAGAGTCAGCCGACTCTATAGAATTATCGAGCTCATCTCCTCCCACGTGGCTGCTTATGGTGGTTCTCCATACTCGCTTGCGGAGTGGCTGTTGAACGCCAGTGAAAGTAAGGAGAGTGGACCCATCGAGGATCTTCTTCAAGACCAAACGAGAGTAAAGGTAATGACAATTCACCAAGCCAAAGGACTAGAATTTTCTACGGTAATAGTTTATGATTTCCGTCCGGGAATTGACAGGGATAAGTATTACTCAGATGAATATTCGGGAATCGTTCCGAAGAGAGACAAGGATTTCATCAGCTCTCCAAGCAAGAAGATAATTGGCAGGACTGAAAGACACAGCTTCTCCATGAACGAAGAATCAAGAATAATGTATGTAGCATTTACTCGGGCCAAAAACGACTTGCACGTCATAGTATCTGAAAAAGACCTGAAGGATGAAAGGTCCGCCAAAAAGAGAGATGACCCTCTCTCTGTATTGCAGACAACCATATCACTGTGGAAGGAGAGCGGGACAAAAGAGAGGGCTGAGGCTATAGATAGAGTTTCAATGATGACAGGCAGGATTTCAAAGACAAATCCTTTGGAGATTAATGAAACTAAATCTCCTCCAACATCAGTTCCTCCTATTGAAATTATCAAGCTCAGTACGCAGAGCGATGATGATAACGAATCTGCGATAGTACAATTCCTAAGAGAGAAGGGTGACAGGATTAAGGAATTCAGGGTTCTCTCCAAAGGTTCGAGAATGACAGTTTCTGAGAAGGGACTCAAGATCTATGAAGACGCTGCAGTCTCCAACAATTACTTCGTGAAAGACGGCAAGATTGAATTCACACTCTAGTCACTTCAATAGGTCAACGCAGATCTTATGGTAAGCTGTTCTCGAAGGAACTCAACTTACTTAATACTGCGCTATACCCGAGTTCTGTTCATTGAGAGATGTTTTATATTTTCATTGGATTAAGCTTAGCTCCGGTAGTGTAGACCGGCCAAGCATATGGGGCTCTCAATCCCACGACCCGGGTCCAAATCCCGGCCGGAGCATTATCCGAACTTTATTTGAATTTCATCAGCTTGCTTGGTACTTTTCTAACTCGCATCATAAATTCTTATCTTGGTCTTTTTTTCTGGAATCCTAGAGGTGGACTTGAAACGAAGACTCCAGCAATCCTGCATTTCATCTGAGGCGAACTTTTTGTTATTTACCCTTCATTGTGTGATCGGGGTGCCTGGGTATGAGGCCGAGCTGGTTAAGTCTTCTGGATATGCCTTCCAGTCCCCTGTAGTCAACCAGTTGCTTCCAGACAGTCAACCACTTCACGAACGATTCCGGGAACAGGAACTGCCCTCCCCTCTTTGAATCGTTCATCTTACCAAGTTCACTGAACCATTCATCCCTGAAACTGAGATCAAGATAGAACTCCCCCCTTATCACCAGCTCTTCGTTGT
Source organism: Thermoplasmata archaeon (assembly GCA_021797915.1). Lineage (GTDB taxonomy): Archaea > Thermoplasmatota > Thermoplasmata > Thermoplasmatales. The sequence continues at coordinate 42,419 of JAJZYT010000009.1, forward strand.
ATTTACTCCAGTCCCTATCGTCCTTGAACTTCTTCCCCCATCTTTTACCATTTTTCTTGAAGGTACTCTGCATATACATAGTACTTATACCAAAAGACTATTTATGCGTTTGTGCATAGTACCGCCATAGAAACGGCCACACTCATCCACGTTTGGATACCCTTCAAGAAGAAGGGCATGGAGAGAAAGGAACAGTCCAGGATATACAGGATGCTCTACGGATACAATTCATCCAGTAAGTTCGGCAAGTACCACTACAGGGAGAAGGGTCTCCTGGATACAATACCGTCGATAAGGTATGAGGACGGGAACTTCATGATACCCGAGGGGAAGAAGAACAAGGTGATAAACTTTCTAAAGAAGAACAACGCATCCTACAGAATATGGAAGGTCATTCCAGGACAGGACGAGCTGGAGAAGCTAAGATGACCTGAGGATTCATTCAACAAAGCAGCGTTTACGGAAAATATTAATAAATCCGGTTTAATACACTACTGATGGATAACAAGAAGCGGAGATTGCAAAAGATAACAGGAATATTCGTTGTTCTGGAAGCCGTCTTCTTGTACTATTTGGTAGGACTGTTGCTGGCCGGATACCGTCCAGGGCACCTCCTATTAGGCTGGAAGGACTTAAATGTCGGCCTTGATGTCGCCAATCCACTCAAATACTTCCCAGGTCTGATCTATGTTCTGAAGACTTTCTTTCCTCTCTATTTTGATTATGTTTACCGTGTTCCCCCAAGCATCCCTCTATCTCTTAACGCAATCAATCAAGGATATGCGACACTAAATTTCTTTTCTCTGTTTTGGATTGGGTTGATAATTGCGATCGTTCTAACCGCGATACTTTACGCTGTAAGAATTAGATCGAAAATATTCTTGGGAGGGACCCTTGTTCTAATGAGTATCTTGCCCATAATATTCAGCATTTATCCAGTCATGGGAAATGGTTTGTACTTCAGATGGAGTTTTCTCTATGCAACTGTCAATTTTAGAGGCATTCCATTTGTCAGTACGTATGAAGTGCTGTTGCCTTATCTCTTGATTGGACTCGCCCTCTGTTCAGCAGGCATCTACATGCTGGTCCCTTCGGTAAGAAAGAGAAAGCCCATCGACAGTGAACATATTTCGTAATTGTTTTCATAGAGCACAAGAATGCTAACAAGCAGGAAGCAATTGTATCAGGTTAGTTGTGCAGAATTTTCTCCGAGTCAATTAATTATCAGGACTTTTGCAATTAGTAGTGTAAAAATTGATAATTTAAAAAGGAGAGAGAGAAAAATGATTAAACATAAGAGTTATTCCAAGTCAGAGTTGGATAACCGTATTCTTGTACATCCCCGAAGCCGTTCCACTGCATCGTATACTTGGTGTAAATATTTGGCCACCAACCCGAATCCCACATCATTGTAAAGTTGGTATATACCGAGTCATTGAAAAGAGTCGTGATTTGGTAACTAGCGTCGTTGAGACCTAGTTCTACATCTCCCCCCTCAAATTTAGCAGGTGGCGAGAACTCCGGAAGCTTTGCTATCTGTGAGAGTTCGAACACATCGTTGGATTCTACGATGAACTGTGCATAGTAAGTGTATTCCTTGACATCGTAGTTGATTCCATACTCGATAGTTGTGTTCCTATCGTAAATGGTGAAGTTAACGTAAAATGGGACTTCAGTGCTTGGGTCGTAGCCATCGAATGCAGATGCCCATATAATATTGCCGGGATAAGCATATGAGGAACTACTGTAAGGCTGTGGTAAGTTAGTAGGGTAATCTTCCCACCATAATGGATACTTGCTGGGAATCAAGTCAGTAGAGCCATTGTATATACCCACTCCTGTTTGCAAAAGCCCACCATTGCCGTAGTATCCCTTAGATATGCCCACCCACTCGCCATATTGAAAAGGAACGTTAGTCGTGTTCTGGAGAGGAGGAGGATATGAGAGTGTAGGTACATTCATCCAAGCGGAAGCAGAATTTACCGTCTTGTTGCCAGTTAACGGACTATTGAATTCGTATCCCGCCCAGGGTTGAGAGGTATTGGTCACATTAGAATACGCTCCTGTTGGCATTGAAAAATTTGTATAGGTATAGTCCGAAACTGTATCGTGATTTCCAGTTTCAACATACAGTGGAAATGATATCTGCAAGAAATCTTCTACTGGTTGAGGCCCTGTAGATGCAGAACCTGGGAACAGGAAATAAATGGTACTTCCGTTTTGGTTCGAAGTATTGAAAGCAATGGTCCAATAGAAACTGTCTCCCTTAGAGAACAGACCTGAAAAGAGACCGCTACCGGTAATATAACCTCCATCAAGGACAATTTCTTTACTTAAAGCTGAAGAGTTCATTGATTTGCCTAGTTTCTCCATAAGGTTGTTGGTTGAGTTCGCGAATGCATTTGCGTCTACAACTGATATAACACTTGGACTTAGCACCTCAGAAGGAGTTGCTGTATTGAAAGATGAAGTTGACGAAACAGAGGAATAAAATCCGCTCGTTGACATCAGGATTACGACTATTGTTGCCAAAACGACCTTCATGTTGATTCCATTCATTTTTTCATCTCAAATGAAAATTACGCAGACTTACTATATTAGAGCAATGTCCTTGTTAGAAAATTCGACCAAGCAGACTTTTCGTATTACACAAGAAACACCGAAAAATCTAGTGTCTCTTGCTAAACGGCGAAATCGCTCAAAAAGAAAGTGATAGTATTCCACTCTTCAAAAAATATGAGGTAGGAGGCTGTGTAGTACTTATTAGGAAAAACTTTTCTAAAATTGAGAACACGATTTTTCTAAAAGTGTTACTAGATAGAAAATCTTTCTCCTAATTACAAGTGAGACGAACAGTTATCGCTCCAGTTTTTCTAGGATTCTTTGATGGAACAGATTCAGACAAGTGAATCATCTGAGAAATGGAAAAGGCTCTATTTTAAATTTCTAACTCGGTGTTTGTTCTAAAATAATACAAGATTTATTGATTTTGAGAGGTGATTTAATGATATACTCCATTCTACTGTTCTCGGGGGCCCTCATCTGGACCCTTGTACAGGTCATAAAGCCTTTCGAGGATAATTCTCTTGGGAACTAAAGTTTCATCGAATGAATTATCAAATTTTAATAGCTAAAGTAACTGATTAGCTATGGGAAAGAAACCATTTCAGCAAACCTGCCCGATATGCGGCGACACCGCTACGATTACTAGAAAATGGGTAAGGAATAGATCCGGCAAGCGGTACGACTATGTGCTGTATCATCACGAAGGGATCACACACTGGTTGAATCAGAATCTCAGAACCACTCATAGATTACGCAAGAAGGAAGCGCAGGATAAGTTGGTTTTTCTGCTAAATTCACGAAGATTCAAGCAGGCAATATTTACTTTGGATGAGTTAATGGCAACTCTGAGGCAAGGAGAGAATGGTCTGCAACATAGACAGATTAGAGAATCGCTTAGCAGACTGGTAAGTCAGAATCTTGTGGAATCAATAAGAAATGGCAGAAAGGTTCTTTACATTAACAATTTTAACCCAAATAGGCTTTATTATGTTATAAAACAAGCTGATATTTCTCTAGAAGATACCAAGAGAAATCACACCTTCGAGAAGCATATATTCAGGTTCGAAATTCTAAATGACAATGCTTTCCCACTCCAATATATACAATACAACACCGTAGGTGACGACCCTCGTGAAAATGACGAAGTATCGTTCCTTGCATATGACCTCAAAAAGAAAGAAAATGCAAGGATTCATTTCATTGAAGATAGTCCTCGAAGGAAGAGGATAATAATCGAATTCGCTACCCCCATTCTTCCGAGAGAAAGCAGAAAGTTATGCTTAGAGTATTTCTGGCCTGTTACTTCCTATCTCTCTTCATTCACTGCCCCTACCCCTATAAAATCACTTAGGTTTTCGTTAATCTCTAAGAGTAGAGAACCAATGGAAGTGTTGAGAACAAGTGCACAACGAACCGAGATAGAGGATGAGTCGGAGAAGGTTATAACTACTGACTTTAGGAATGGAGTTTTCATCGAGAGCTTCGTGGCTGAAGATTTACCTGAATTCACTGTCTTGCAATTCAAGTGGGCAAAATCAGTGGAACAGGAACAAGAAGAAAACAGGAAAGATGCACTCAAACGATTGGAGAAGCAATGAAAAGTAATAGACTCGCTTCAAGATGCAAAATCTGCGGGAAGGAGGCATCAGTATCCAAATGGTGGACTAAGGCAAAAAGTGGGAAGGTGTATTATTACTTAAAATACCAACACTCGCCTCACACTTTCCACCTTGTACCGACCGATTCCACTTACTCCCACTTCATCGAGCGTACCGATAAGGCGAAAAACTTGTATTCACTAGTCGAAGATTTTATTACAAGGAAAATGAGACAGAGGAGATTCAGATACACTGCATTGATTAGGGAAATGGAAAGGATTTATAAAATTAAATTCTCTAACGAGGAGTTCAACCGGGCGTTGAAGAAGGCAACCATCGGTGGGTTAATCGAGAAGGTTGCTTATGGAAGACGTGCATTGTACACAAAGGCGTCCCCTATAAGTTCAGTAAAAGAAATAATTTTCGACAGAGTAGCCATTAATTATAATTTAGGTGTGACCGAGGTAATCGTTACTGTTTTCTTAGAAGTGACCAATAACGCGAGTACACCTCTGGAAAATGTCCCATTTTATGTGCCAAAGGGAATGGTGAGCTCATTAAATGATCTCCGTCTGAGTGGCCATGATGAACTCGGGATACTATCTAAAGCCAGTATGAAAATAGTCCTTCCAATGAGTATGCAGACTCTAATTTCAATATCACTCAATAGGACTTTAAGTAAAAGTGAACAAGAATACCTAACACTCTCCTACGAAATTCCTAGGAGTGATGAAGATATCAGATTTATTGCTCCTGCGCGCATAAATTCAATGAGAATAACAACAGTCTCTGTTCAGAAATTCAGCCTGACTATTGGTAGAATTTTGGTAGACGGAGCTAGAGAGACAATATTGCCATTTAGAAGGAAGTGTTTTTCGAAATTTGGAATTAATTGCCTGGAAATAGAACTGGATAGAATAAGCAAAGGGGAGAGTATCTCCATCAAGGTAGGCGCAACTTAGATTAACCAGCATTGCACTTTAGACCTCAGAGTATTTCCAATAACCTATCAGTTTTAGAGAGTCAGTTGATGTTAGGGTAGAGAGACCAATATTCCCGTTATAGTGTCCCTAGAACGACCTCTTTTTGCCATATTTTCACCCTATTTTCTCGATATTTTGGATAGCCATAGCTATCCCTTTATGATGTTTGAGATGCTATCAGGTGTTGAGCAAGAGGATAGCTAGAAACTGAGGTTTTAAAGATCCGGTATCGAAGAGTTTCAATAGATGTGAGATCCATGGATGCAACAGGAATCACTCAACGATCTGACAGTTCGGATTAACCTTTAATATCATACAAAGGATACATATTAGGAGGATGCAAGACATGCCGATCAAATCGATTGTCAGGAACGCGATCGGAGAGCAGAATGAATCGGAAGGGGAGTCTCTTACACCAACGCATCCAATATCATCGAGGGACGACGAAGAACTCGCGAGGATCGTCGAACAGCTGAAGGTTTCAATAAAGATAATAGGCTGCGGGGGCGGTGGCTGCAATACGGTAAACAGGTGCATGAGGGAAGGCATATTCGGGGCGGAACTTATAGCGGCCAACACGGATGCGAAACACCTGCTGAGCGTAGCGGCCAACAGGAAGGTACTTCTGGGAAAGAGAGCTACTAGAGGATTAGGGGCGGGAGCAATTCCACAGGTGGGGGAAGAGTCGACTAGGGAGGCAGAAGAAGACATTGTGAACGCGATGGGCAGAACCGACATAGCCTTCGTTACCGCTGGAATGGGAGGGGGGACAGGAACTGGGGGAGCTCACATTATTGCAGGAATAGCCAAGAGGGGAAAGTCGCTCGTAATAAGCATAGTCACGCTACCCTTCACCTCCGAGGGGAGAGTGAGGATGGAAAATGCTCTGTACGGTCTGGAAAAACTGAGGATGAATTCTGACACTACCATAGTGATACCAAACGACAAGCTCTTACGGCTCGTCCCACGGCTCCCTCTGGACGAAGCTTTCAAGGTGGCGGACCAGATTTTGATGGAGGGACTTAAGGGACTGACAGAAATAATAACGAAGCCTGGATTGGTGAACATAGACTATTCGGACGTCAAAACCATAATGACAGGAGGAGGGGTGGCCATGATAGGAATAGGCGAATCCGAAGCGAGCGGTGCTAACAAGGTTGAACAGGCAGTTCACGCAGCGATATCATCGCCTCTCATAGAGGCGGACATATCGGATGCGAAGGGAGCGCTGATACGGGTAGTCGGGGACGAGGAGATGACCGTTTCTGAGGCTGAAGCTGCGGTGAGGCTTGTGCAGGAAAAGGTGAACGCCAACGCCAGGATCATCTGGGGTGCTTCTATCGACTCTTCTATGAGGGGTGCAATCAAGGTGCTTGTAGTTCTAACGGGAGTAAAGTCGCCCTATATGCTAGATACTGCTGGCCGAATATCTGAGATGTCAGAAGCGTCAGGACTTAAAGGCCTCGGCTGGGGACTGGACGAAGTTTAGAATACGTTTTGATTTTTTCTTTTCTCTCTTTTTGTCACTGCTAAACTTGGAAGATTCGAATTTTGGTCTGAGGGCATATAGGACAGTAAGTGAGAAAAGTGAAGAATCTCAAAACATGATATGCAAAACAACCTGAGTTAGAGATTAAACCGATATTGAAATTTTCTCGATCGATTAGGGCAAGGAGTGGATTGAGAAGTTCCACTTTCCTCTATTATTTTGTAGCTTCAATTGTGATGGCCTTTATTGGATTCTATTATGTTCTCCTGCATTATTTCTCTTTTCCGCTAAATCTAGCTTACATTGTCTGTCCTGCGTTTTATGGAATATTTGCGTCTTTCACAATATCTTATTTGAGAAAAGCCCTCGAACATAATTTAGGGTTGTAACGTATTCATTCCTAAGTCAAAACACAGAATACAATAGAATTTCCAGCGGGCTGGTTGTTCTCTCCGTACAACTTTCAATGATGTGTGAACGGTAAATAACCCTTAAATATCCCTCATTTGATATTTGAAAAGAATGCGTCTAAGTTATGAGGCAGGAACTATAATTGTCAGTGATCCCTCTTCGACCCGGGATTACATCGCCTTCGATAATAGGACACGGACTTACAGGACGGAAGGATACCTGTATTCCCGGCTCAAGGCGGATTTCCCGGATGCCGAGGACAGAGTTTTCAAGGAAATGAAAATAGACCTGAAGCACAACGAGAACCTGAGGTCGTACCAGAAGAGGGCGGTGGAACTGTGGTCGTCAAATTCCTTTTCAGGTACAGTTGTTCTTCCCACCGCAGCCGGGAAGACACACATAGGGATGGAAGCCATGTCCCGTCTATCCACTTCCACCCTGGTTGTGGCACCCACCATAGAACTGGTGCAGCAGTGGAGGGATAGGCTGCAGAAAGTTTTCGGGATGGAGATAGGGCAGATAGGGGGAGGGGAGAAGGATATAAGGGATGTTTCCGTCAGCACATACGATTCTGCTTATCTGATGGCGGAGAAGCTTGGAAACAGGTTCAGGTTCCTCCTCGTGGATGAGGTGCACCATCTTGCGGCAGAGCGCTACGTAGAGATTGCAAGGATGTTTGCTTCCCCCTACAGGATGGGTCTGACTGCCACTTATGAACGGACGGACATGCTTCATGAGAGGCTGCAGCAGTTCATGGGAGGGAAGGTGTTCGAACTTGGTTATGAGGAACTGACGGAATACCTTGCCGATTACCAGATCATAAGAATTCCCGTGGAACTGGAGCAGGAGGAAGAAGAGGAATACGACAAAAACAGGAAGATATTCCTTACGTACCTCAGGAAGCACCGCATGAGGATGAGGGGACCTTGGGATTTCGAGAAATTCATCCTTTCGTCCTGGAACCCGGAGGGGAGGGAAGCACTCATCGCCTGGAGGAAGGCAAGGTCGATAGCCTTTAATTCCAGGGTGAAAGTGGATACAGTGAGATACGTCCTGTCGAAGCACAGGGGCGAGAAGACGATAATATTCTCCGAAGACACCAATACCAGTTATCTCATATCTAAGGAATTCCTCATGCCATGCATCACCTATCTCACCCCCGGACCGGAGAGGAAGAAGTACCTGGACATGTTCAGGAGGGGTGCCGTGACGGCGATAGCCACTTCAAGAGTCCTGGACGAAGGAGTGGACGTCCCGGATGCATCCATAGGCATAATACTCAGCGGATCCGGTTCAACGAGACAGTTCCGCCAGAGGCTGGGAAGGATTCTTCGACCATCTTCAGGCAAGAAAGCAACGCTATACGAGATAGTGGCAAGGGGTACAAGCGAATTCGCGACTTCCAGAAGGAGGAGGAAGGGTGTTCCCGATTCAGCTGATGGCAGTTAGGAGGAGCAAGAAGGGGATACTCAGATCGGTATTCCTCACGGAGGAGAACAGCGACTACTGCTCCTCGATCACGGACGTCTTCTCCAAGAGCACGGGAAAGAGCAGGGGGGAGATTGAAGAAGAACTGAAGACGATGGAACTGAAGGTCCAGAACCCGAAGATAATGAGGGGTCTTGCACTGATAATGTTCAGGGCTTCAGAGTTCAGGAAACCTTCCCCCCTTGATTCTGAAAAGGTGAGGAGTACCATATTCTCAATGGCAAGGAACCCGATAGTGAATCCCGGGGAAAGGAAAGCCGTGCTGGAGAAGATCGCATCCATCATGAATTCTTCCGTTCGGGAGGTGGATGATGCCATATACGGTGACAAGGAGAGCAATCTCATACTGGCATCGCCATTCAATGCATCCCCTGAAGTCCTCGCAAGAAAGTTCAACGTGGAGCAGATAGAGACAGTCATAATGAAATCCATCTGGGTCGAGGTTTCGACCAGTACACACAGCAACGATTTCACAAGGAGCATAAGGTCCAAGGGACTCCTCTATGAGGAGAGGATGGACGGATCCAAGCACACAATAAAGGTGAACGGTCCCGTGTCCATATTCGAGAAGAGCGAGAGGTACGGAGTGAAGCTTGCCTTATTCGTCAGATACGTCCTATCCCACGACGACTGGGAACTCAACGCCTCCATCTCCCTCAAGAGCAACACTGGAAAGAAGGTGAAGGACGAATTCCTATACCACCTGGACGAATCCATTTCTGACCTCATAAGCGGGGATGAAGTCACAGCGGAAAAGCTGCCATCATTCGTGAATCGCAGTCCCAGGTCTCTTGAAGTTGATGGCAAGATCATAACACCAGACTATTCCGTAACTGCGGGAGAAGACGAAGTGCCGATATTCCTTTCGCCTCTCAGATATTACAACGATGAATTCCTCAAGGTGGGGGGTATTGCTGACTCCGGAATCAGAGCGGAGGTGTTCTGCCTGCTGGATGGGAAGGAGAGGTGTCCGAAGGGAGCCGTGTGCTTCAGGGGAGAGGTGGACTGGTGGACGATCAGGGAACACCTGGCCCGCAAATATTCAGGAGAGGAGCCCGGACAGCAATCGAAGACTGAGGAACGGGCCACCCCACATGAAAGAGAGGCATCACCTGTGAAGCTGACTGATCAGATGATCTCCCACCTCAACTCTCTGTACCCTGATGACAGGGCAATGGTGGAGTACCTTGATTTCATCGGTATACCTCCAGAGGAAGGTCTGCGTGCTGCCGGGTTTAGGGTTGCATGGAAGGGGTTAAGGATAGTAGTAGTGGACAGGAAAACCTGAAGGTGTCAGGTCTCACTCCGCAATGCTGAAGTGACTTGAAATCGGGAACAAAATGCTAAATCAAGGAAGAAGATCATTATTGTGCTGGACGAATTCCAGACTGTAGCTAGCGGGATCAACGAGCTCAAGGGGACGTTCCACAGGTTGATGACGGTAGGCAAGGATCTGGTATTCATTTTTACTGGATCTGCCGGTCTTGGGAGAGATTCTTGGATACCGAGTGATAACTAAGCAGGAACTATTTCCTTTATCCTGCTCCTCTTGAATGTTCTCATGGCATTCCTGAGATGGCAGTAGGCAGTGATGTACTTCCTCTTTCTTTCAATGACGTCGATCGTTCTTTCTGTCTTCACAGTATCGTGATCCAGATTGGTGATCCTGTAGCTCCTCCCCATATCGTTCATGGGATAGCTGCCGTTGAACCATCTCGCCGTTTCCTCTATCTTTCTGGAAGAGAGCATGTTCTTCGTGAGCGCTCCCTCCAGCACTATGCACCTTCCCGATCTTATCAGGGTGCCCATGTTTCCGAAAGTGACCTCGCAATGCGGGACTCAAGTCTGAAGCACAAACAATAAGTACTATGGTGCTTTATAGTATAATATAGTGGTAAAGAATGTCTACAACAATACAGGTTAGCGAGAAGTTACAGAAAGAACTGGTCAAACGCAAGATGTATGACAAGGAGACATATGAAGATGTAATCTGGGATCTCGTGGAAGATACACTGGAACTGGATGAAGAAACTAAGAGAGAGATGGCCCAGGCTCGCCAGGAGATCAGGGAAGGCAGGTACCACACGCTGGAAGAGGTCAAAAAGGAACTGGGACTTTGACCTATGAAGTGCTGTTCTCGGATCTTGCCCTGAAGCAACTGAGAAAACTCGACGGGGAAATCAGACAGAGAATTATTGCAACGCTTGAACGGGTCAGGATAAGACCTGATGCTTACGTCAGGAAACTTGTTGGAGATAAGGGATACAGGCTGAGAGTAGGTGATTACAGGGCAATAGTGGACCTCGATAGGGAAAAGTTCATAATTCTGGTGCTAAGAATCGGTCACAGGAGGAATGTGTATGAACAGTAATATAGTCTGGGAGCTTCTCTCTGATGTGTGGAGCTCACAATCATAGCCTAGTGTGCTGGGAACCACATGGTACCAGAATCATTAGTGAATACTACCGCTGATTCTTCGAAGTGCACAACATCCCTTGAAGATTCGACCGATGGCTTAAATACCACTACCAGATGGATAATAGGTCGTCGCCTGGCGGCAGGGAAAAGCATTTGGATCGTGTTAACAAACCTCAGGGCACATGTAGAGCCCGGGTTTGAGAGAACAGGGGACGGGGGGTGGCGATGGCCGGATTCCCCCGTTCCTTCATTCCATTTTCCGAACCATGATTCTGTGGGCAGTTGTGGAAATAGGGAGTACAAGAAAAAAGATAGGAGCGATCACCTTGACGGAGACAGGCAATTCGCTCTGGAAAGGGTCAATGAAGCAGAGACGCCCTCTCTGGTGCTCGGGATAATCCAACTTATTTTCGGTGGTCTGATTCCGGGAATACTACTCATAGTAGCCTACGTCAAGATAAAGGATTCCCTGCACAGGGGAAACGGCATTCCTCTCGGAGAGAAATAGGTATTCGGGACACTGGCGTTTATCCACTCAGTGCTTGATGGATATACTCCTTAAGGGGCAGAGAAGACAAGGCCGTCTATCTGGGAAAAACGCAAATACGTCATTCCAATGGAATAATGATGGACAGCAGGAAGAAGAGGATCGTCAGGATGACCTCCATATTCGTGGCTCTTGAAACCGTCTTTGTGTACTACGCATCCGGCATATTCATCCTTTCTTCCAGCCCAAGATTGATGTTCGAGTACCTTCCCGGTTACGGTTACATCATCAGGACTTTCTTCTATTATTTCTGGTATGGTGTTTATTACCCACCAGTCCAGGGAAGAAGACCGACCATATCACCGCTATTAGCCCGGGAGTTTCTGGGTGTGGAGCATTTTACAGTTGCACTTTTCTATGGGCTCATAGTAGTGGCCATCATAGTTGCAATCATCTATGCGATCAAACTAAAGGTCACGCTTAGGGCAGTTCCAAAACTACCTTCACCAAGCCTGTAAGGGATGATTGGAGGAGACCTATATTCTAGGCTACACATCACCTGAGTCCACCCTGCAGTGCAGGTGCGAGTGTCCCGACTATTTTTGAAAAATGATATGTGGCAGTGCTGCTGAACGTCTCTTCAATCTAGGACTAATGCAATGAATTCTCTCTAGAGTTCGGTCAAAACGGATAAAGCTTCAGGCAATCTAAAGAGATGACTATGCAGGATTGTATGCAAGTACTATAGGAGACGTCACGTTTACTTCTGTAGCGATGGAAGTTGCCATATTGAAGGTAAGAATGTACATATTATTGTTCATGGAATTAGAGGGAGTTGGGAGCGAGATCGATATGCTTCCTTGCTTGGCGGTGCTGCTGGTTGACACATTCCTAGTGGGAACAGGCAATTCATCCGTAGCACTCGTGTTCCACGGACCTACAAGCTGCAGCACAGTGAAAACACTCTGGTTGGAAGTAAAGCTCCCGTAGACATGAATATCAGTCATGTTGCTGAAAACGATGAAGCTTTGACCGATAAAACTGGGAGTGCGATGTGGGCCGTTAGGTCCACTTACTCCTCCCGGATAGATTAGAAAGGTACCATTGGCCATTATAACTTCAGATTCCGTCGTAGGTATTGTTGTGTTTGACGTGTCAGGATGGTAGACGACCATCACAGTAGCCACCACTACAATTATCACTACAACCATTGCAATTAAAGGGATCAGTCGATTATTGAATTCACTTTCTTCATCTTCCCCCGAAGAGTGGGGAACCTGATTCTGACTCATTGCAGGAGATAGTAATCTTAATTTACATTTAAGACTTTAGCCGTAGGGCACAAAGCTGAATAGAGTTTAACTTGAAACTGCCAAACCAACCTATGAAGAGTATAAGGTAGGTTGAATGATGCATAAAATAAAAAGAGAAGATGAGAGAAGTTCGATTTTTTCGTTACCGAAATGCAATCTTAGATTCTCTCATACCCATGACCGTGTATTCATGTACGCAAGAGATTGGGAAAACCCATAGACAACTGAATAGTACGCCAGATTGTTCTGTTCTGCGGTACTCGAGCTTGTAGTATAAACGAAGGAAGAGGCGGGGTACATCGTTAGGTCAGTCTGCTCATATGTTGTGGAGGCAAAATTAGCAGTGCTTCCACCTCCGAGACCCAGTATTGTCCCATCGACATAATTCCAGTGATTTTGAAGGCCGTATTTGTCCGGTATCTGTTCATAAACAGAGGTGTAAATTCCATTTGCAAGGTAGGTAAAGTATCCCTCAAGGAGACCGTTCTGTACGAGTCCAGTAACGTAATAGTTATTGCCTGCAGTTAGACTTTGATAAGGAACGTACTTGCCATATGGTGTATAAGTAGTTCGAGTATGGGAAAAATTCGCTACCCAAATTGCGAAGTAGCTATACTGGAATGGGTAATATCCATAGTTGTTTCCAAAAACAAACTGTATCCAGTAGGTATAACCATTACTTGCTTGAGTGGGATTGGTATTAAGTTGGATGCTCCAGGCATTAGCACCTGATTTGTTGTCTCTTTCTCCAGGAACTTGCGTAAAGTTGACTTGGGTGCCTCCTTCGGAAATGCTCGGTATTGCCGTTTGCATACCATACAGAATGTAGTTACCACCTTCCATCGGGGCATCTGTGGTGTTGTTCGCTAACCCCAGTGGATTTGAGAAGTTCGTTGGAATCCACGGACCGAAGTTGGTACTCTCGAATATCGCAGCTCCTGTCACCGAGGGCACTGGTGGTAGTTGACTTAGTACAGGATTCCCTGACATGACAGTTAATGTGCTGTTACCCTGAGTATTCCCTTTGTCCTTCGGCTATCAACATGGTCTCACTGTACATTGAAGCTAACACGACCACCGAGACAATTAAAGCAAAAGCCATCCGTTTCATTTTTACAACCTCACCAACAAAATGACTGAAAAGGTATATTCTCCCTTTGTCCCCTATTTAGCTGCCCCTGCCATCACCGATGGGAAGTTAAAAAGACAAAGGAGAATAAATCCTTTTTTACAAGGTAGGGATATAACATTAATGGAAAGACCTTCCTGGGACGAATATTTCATGAGAATGGCCTTTATGGCTGCCACCAGGTCAAACTGTGTTAGAAGAAAGGTGGGAGCCGTCATAGTCAAAGAGAAGAGGATAATGTCGACGGGCTACAATGGCCCACCGAGGGGAGCCCTGCACTGCGACGAAGCGGGGTGCCTTCGAGATCAGCTGAAAGTACCTGCAGGAGAGAGGAGAGAGCTGTGCAGGGGCCTTCACGCAGAACAGAATGCAATCATTCAGGCCGCCTATAACGGCACGGCAATCAAAGATAGCATAATTTACGTAACGACCCATCCGTGTTCAGATTGTTCGAAGATGATCATAAACGCTGGGATAAAGGAGATCATATTCTCAGAAGGGTATCCAGATGAACTCTCGGAATTGATGTTGATAGAGAGCGATATTGAAACCCGAAACTACGATGTTTCAAAGGAGTTCAAGGAATTGCTGTTTGGACGCAACGTAGAACTGATTCATAAGGCAGTAGATTAGTCCAATCGATAGAAAATTGGTTCCGAGTAAGAGACTGAGAGATATCAGAAAGTGTCCAGTTTATCTTTTATTTCCAGATACTTGTTTTCAATTCTCTTGGTCTGCTCAGGAGAGAGTCTCCATCCGTTCGATTGTAGGTTTATTGTCGCCTGATCTCTGTTCTTTGCTCCGGGTATGGGAATGACATTCCCCCTCGAGATCAGCCAGTTAAGTGCGAGTTGAACGACCGAATGTCCTGTCTCTAGCGAGATATCTCTGAGTACAGAAAGGAATGGTGCGATCAGCCTTATGTTCTGTTCCGAGAACAGCTTGTTGCTCTTTCGGACGTCACTCGGCTCAAGGTTCGAGTAATCGTACTTGAAAGTAAGCAATCCCTGGGCGAGTGGCGAATAAGCAATTACGCTTATTTTCTCCCCGTTAAGATACGGAAGCATTTCTTCTTCGATCTCCCTCTGAATGATGTTGTACCTCACCTGATTGGAAACAATGTCCAAATTCGATAGGTAAGATCTGGCCTCTTCGATCTGGCAAATGCTAAAATTTGACAGTCCAATGTATCTAATCTTTCCATCATTAGCCATTTTCTCAAGCGTCTTCATGGTATCTTTCAGTGAAATGTATATGTCTGGCCAGTGAACCTGGTACAGGTCGATGTAATTCGTATTCAATCTCTTTAGACTACCATCCAGTGCTCTTTCTAGGTACTCCGGCTTCAAGTGGCTTCCGGATGCTTTTGTCGCTATGATAATCTCGTCTCGAATGTCCTTTATTACTTCACCAATAACTGATTCCGAATGGCCATCACCATAAACTTCCGCAGTGTCGATGAAATTCAATCCCATTTCAATAGAGGTCAAAATTGCATTCTTCACGTCCGAGTCAACAATTTTCCCCCAGCCTTTCGCTCCCGCTTGCCAAGCGCCAAGTCCAATGACGGAAACTTTTAGATCAGATTTTCCGAGGGTCGTATATTCCATGTTCCGACATAATAGGTTTTATAATTAACTTTCGTTTATTGGCTAAAACCCAGATGAAAATCATAAAAAATTCAGCTGTCCTTTCTCAGGAATATATCCCTGAAAACATCATCGCACGACAAGAGTATATCGCACGCCTCAAGGAACTTATACGCGTAAGCAACGTATCCTCCTCTTTCGTGATTAGGGGAAATCCAGGTACTGGGAAAACGCTGATCGGAAAATATTTGTTGAGAGAGCTCAGGGAATTTAAGGGGGCTTATGTTAACTGCTACGTCAACCAGTCAGATAGGGCAATAATTTCCACCATTCTAGCCAATCCCAACATAAGGCTACCAGAACTGGGAAACTCTCGCTCGGAATCTCTTTCCAGTCTGCTGTTCAGAGAACTCCCAGACAGGAACAACCTGATAGTTCTAGACGAATCTCAATCACTGAAACGTACCCACAGCCAGATAGTTTACCTGCTTTCGAGGAGCAAGGAACTAGGTGGTCCTGAGGTGAAATTGGTTCTACTTTCTATGGAGGAACCAGAAATGTATCTCGACAAGAGTACGCTCTCAGGGCTTGGTAAGTACAACAGAATCCCACTCAAGGAGTACGATTCCAATGAACTATATCTAATTCTAAAAGACAGAGCAAGCAATGGTCTTTACGAAGGTTCTTACACAGAGTCTGCCATTAACAGGATTTCAGACCTACTGGAAGAAAATGGAAGTGCACGAGTTGCCATAGAATTGCTCAGGAATTCGGCTCTATATGCAGAATCGAGGAACGTTTTCTTGGACGAAGACGAGGTCCTTCAGGCATATAGAGACTTTTCCCCTCCACTCGAAGAAAGCTCTCTCATCAATCTTGACGACGACGAGATTGAACTACTGAAATCGTTGCTCGAGTCTATAAGCATCGAGAAGGGATTCAAGACATCGGACTTGAAAGATTTGGGTAGCGGCATGAGCGACTCGAAGATCTACAAGTTCCTCAAATCGATAGAACTCTCAGGCTTGGTAAAAAAGAGCAGGATAGGAAAAGGATATTCGGGGGGTGTTGAGAATGAATATATTCTCAGAGTCTCACCTCAATTCCTACTTGCAAAGCTGAATATTTTGGAAAAGTCAAAGGAGACCTTCCAAAAGGAAGATTGAAACTACCGGAGAGTTATACGTTCCTAAATCAAAAAGCTTATATATTGTCATATCAATGTCATTTATATGTCAGACAATTTTAAAGTTATTGGTATAGGAGGTGCTGGAGTGAACATAGTAAAAGCTCTTGGATATAGAAATTCAGAGTACGTAGACTCATCCAACTTCGTTTCTTTTGAGGAGATTTCACAATTTGTTGGGAAACAAGAAAAGAATCAGAGGGCGGTTATCGTCTCTTCCCCCGCAGGAGAGTTCTCTTCTACCGTTCTTAAATTCGTCTGTAAAGCTCTAAACTCAAAGGGAAACAAGGTTTTTCTGGTAGGGATAATGCCATTCCACAGTGAGTCCCCGGAAAGAAAGAAAAGGGGATATGGAGTCCTAAAGGAACTTAGAAGGATAGTCGACTCTTCAGTAATAGTTGAAAACGAGAACTTTGCATCAGCAATGAGTGAATATTCCTGGGTCCAGGCAATGTCAAGAATCAATGACTATGTTAACGAGCTTGTAAAGGGTTTCTTATCACGGGAAGAGCCATATATATCGGATCCAGAAAGGAAGGAACTAGCACCAAACGCAAGAGCTGTTCCTAAGTGACATCCTCCCCCAGCTAACGCAGGGGGCTTCCCGTTTCAGCGACCGGAGTTGCCATTGCTGGCAGAGCTCCGATCTCCACGGGCGTGAATTCGGGAGTGCCCCTCCCTATCTTTGTCAGTCCC
>JAJZYT010000020.1 GCA_021797915.1 Thermoplasmata archaeon
TTCCCGGCATTCCCGTTTCCTGCAGAGGGGTTTACAATGAATAATAATTTCACAACCTTAGAATCCGCTAGAAATTAAATCTTATTCCAAAAATGTATTCACCTTGGTGGTATGATTCCGGGAACCAAAGTATCGTCAGGGTCAAACTGAGATTTAATTCCCTGTGCCACTTCGTACATCTTGCCCTTGTAACTCTTCACGTACTTCGACTGAGCTGTACCGATTCCGTGATGATGAGAAATCGAACCACCCTCTGAAAGAATGTTCTCCATTATTCCATCTCGAATCCTTTCCAGCGCCTTCTCTCTATTATCTCTTGAATAGAAGAGGAATGTGAAATAGAGAGCAGAACCGGTTACATACTGATGTGATGAATGACACATAATCAAGCCATTTAGTTTCAATTCCTCTAAGATTTCGTCGAATCTCTTCTTTGTTGTTTTGTGTATCCTGTCTAGACCGTCCCATTTTGCAGAAGTTTCAATCGTTTCTGCTATTATTCCCCTCTTGAGCAATTCATTGTACATGTATGGCCTTGAATACCTTTCACGGTACCAAAATTTAGGGGGAACCGACCCGAGACTTGCTCCTCCCTCAAATTTGATTTCTTCTTTCTTTTCACTGACAGCTATAAGTAACGCACCCGGAATCCCATGTGTCCTGAAAGAGACGTATCTCTTGAATAAATTTGTTATGAAGTTGTCCTCTATGCCCATGAACGAAAGCTCTGTTTCTTCCTCGTCAGAGAGGCGTGAAATCATAGGAATTTTGTCGTTGGATAGTCTTTCTCTGAGTGCGGCAAGCCCATCACCGAAGGACTTGAATATGTACGAGTTGTAAAAGAGACGTTCCGGTTTATTGTGAACCTTCAACCATGCCTTCGTGACAATCCCATAGGCACCCTCGCTTCCAACTGCAATATCCGAAAGTCTGAAGAATGCAGATTCACCTGGGACAACGTGGTCCTGATATGATCCTGTGGGCGACTCCATCCTTAAACTGATTATCATGTCTTTGATTTTACCATATCTGTTTGATTCCTGTCCTGCGGCATTTGTCGCGATCCACCCCCCCAATGTGGAATAGAAGAATGACTCGGGGAAATTGCCCAGGGTAAGTCCATGCTTGGACAGTTCTGCCTCTATCTCCGGTCCCTTCAACCCTGTTCCCGCCTCAAGTATGTGATTGGTCATGTCAACAGAGAGAGCTTTCAATTTTTCAAGATCAACACTCACCGAATACTTCTTGTTCCCGGAAGGAGACACTCCTCCGGTGACGGTGGTTCCTCCACCAAAAGGAACTATTTCAAGCAATTTGTTTCTTGATTGCAGAAGACGCCTTATCTCATCCTCGTTAGGATATACAACGGCGTCGACAACTCTGAAATCCTTCTTTTCGATCAGCGGAATGTAGTCCTTCCCACTTCTTCCAATGGAATGTTTCACTCTTTCAGATGAATCAAATGATGTATTCTCGGGAGAAACGCACGAAGCGAGTATCCCCTCTAATTCGTCTGATTTCTTGAAATTATCGAACTCAGCATATCCGGACCAGAGAATCTTATCCTCCTTTAGTCCTACCTTGTTCCTTATGTAATCCAATAGGGCAGACTTCATATGATATTCTTCCTTGTCGCTCCCCCACAAGGCATACATCCGGTCGCCCATGGATAGATAGTTCTTCACCATATATCTCGGTTTCTGGAGTATAGTGACAGGAAGAGTCAGTGCACGAAGAGAAACCAGAAGGGTCCAAAAAAAGAGTTTATATAACTAGCTCATTATTGTTCGAATTACATGCCATGCAAATGCAAGTCATGCGGAGAAGTGTTCCCCAGCGCTAAGCAGAGAGACGCCCACGCTTCAAAGGAACATAAAAAATCCTAAGGAAGAGGCGTCTGTTTCCCTTTACTCAAACCGTAGTGATGAGATGAAATCATGATTGCCTAAATCTTTCCCACTGGTAACTACAATGAAGAACGGGCCAATCTTAGTCTATAGAGACTGCCTATAGATTCCAATGATAAAGGACAAAAAATTTGTAGTCCTTTCTTAATCTTAGATGGTGAAATTCCTGACAGTCCTACCCGAATTTATTCCTTCTTCGTCGGTGAAAGACACAATAAACCAGATTCTGCCGGAGATGGAAATAGTCAACAACCTTGAGTTTGAGAAGAACGACGCTGATGTCCTTGTGGCAACTACTTTCACTAGACTCGGAAGGAAGGAACTGGAAAAGTTTCCGAACCTGAAATATCTACAGATAGCAAGCACTGGAGTCGACAACGTTGACCTATCTTACATCAAGGAAAAGGGGATTACGATTTGTAACATCCCGATTGCAAACAAGCAGAGCGTGGCCGAGCACGTGATGGCATTCATCCTGGTATTTCTGAAAGACATGGTTTTCCTTAATGCTGAACTTAAGGAGAGGAAGAGCTGGCCTATATTAACAGGCTCGAGGGACCTTGAGGGTAAGTCAGTTGGCATTCTTGGAATGGGAATGATAGGGGTGCAATTGGCCAAGAGACTCCTGCCATTTGGCCCATCCCTGCTTTATTATGACGTAAGGCGACTGAGTACAGATGAGGAAGAGATGCTTGGACTAAACTACGTCACATTCGACGAACTCCTTGCGAATTCGGATGTTATTTCTGTTCACATGCCCCTGACAAAAGATACCAGAGGTCTGTTCGATGAACGGACATTTTCCAAAATGAAGGAAGGTGCGATATTCATTAATACGTCAAGGGGAGAAATAGTTGATGAAAACGCACTGATAAACGCAGTCAAGAAGAAGGGAATCAAAGCGGGAATCGATGTCTATACAAAGGAACCTCCAGATTTTGATTCGGAACTTTTCAAGCTTGAGAACGTTATTTTTTCCCCCCACATAGCGGGTGTCACTGCAGAAAGCCAGCAGAGATTTCTTACAGAGACCATCTCGAACGTTTTGAGATATGCTCAGGGTATAGATCCTCTCTACAAGGTGGAACTTTGAGGGGATATGAAGTCTTTGCAGGTGCAATCAAATCACTTGATCTGCTGCCTGTATTTGGGAACCCGGGAACTACTGAACTCACTTCACTGAAGGCAGTCAACGACTACGTCCTCACACTGCACGATGGGTTATCTGTAGGTATGGCAGATGGCCTTTCTCAGCTAACTTTTTCTCCACATCTTGTGAATCTCCACACGATCCTAGGTCTCGGAAACTCAATGGCGTATATCTACTCGGCTAAGATGAACTTCTCTCCAGTTGTCGTGACTGCTGGTCAACAAGATCTAAGACACATGTCGATGGACCCGCTCCTTTCAGGGGACCTCGTAGGTTTCATTGGAAACAATGTGAAGTACAGATACGAATTGAAGAACTCCGCTGAAATCACGGAAGTAATGAGGAAGGCCAAGATAGAGGCAATGACTCCACCTATTGGTCCCGTATTCCTCTCAGTACCGATGAATTTGATGGATGAAGAGACGTCATTCACGGAACCAGAGCCTGCAACCTTGAATTACGATGTAACAAATGACGAAGCTGTAAATGCAGTCGCTGAACTCATCAACAATTCCAAGAACCCAGCGCTTGTTTTTGGATGGGAAATTGACCTGTTCGGTGCTTTCAAAGAGGCGGAGAGTGTCGCAGAGAAACTCGGATGTCCTGTGTACGGGGAGCCCCTTGCTCACAGAGCTCCCTTCAACTCTTCCAATAAGATGTTTGCGGGAAATCTCCTTCCTGGAACCACCCTTATAAACCTCAAGCTGCTACAGAATGATCTTGTCGTTTTTGTTGGTGGAGATGTAATTCTGTATCCATACCTCCCATCTCCCCTGCTCGAGGGAAAGAAGGTTGTCTTTGTGGGACTCAACATCAAGCCAAAGATTGGAGAAACTTACAAGGTGAACGTAAAATTCTTCCTGAGGGAACTATTGGGAAAGATAACTAAGAAAGGGAACTACTCCCGACCAGTCGATTTCCAGGCCACAACCAAGATAGCGAATGAGAAGGAGAGAATGGGGGTGACTTATGTGATGAGCAAAGTGAAGAAACTTTTCTCTGATTACGTGATAGTTGACGAAGCCATTTCCTCTTCAACTATATTGAGGGATGTCTTGGGTTATTCGCAGGGAAAATATTTCTTTTCCAAGAGTGGTCAGCTCGGCTGGGGATCACCTGCAGCTGCAGGTATCTCAATGAAGAAGGAAAAGGTTCTCGCGATCGTTGGAGAGGGTTCGTTCATGTATTCGCTTCAGATCCTCTGGACTATCAAGAGATATAACCTTCCTTTGAAATTCCTCATCCTCAGGAATGGTGGCTATTCCATCCTGAAAAGCTACTCCCTTAGCTATTCTCCAGGGGTCGAAAAGAAGGACTATCTGAGCTTCAATCTGCCAACGGAGAAGTTTGCGGAATCTTTTGGAATTGAGGTCGAGGTCGCCGGAAGAGACCTTGAGGAGTTGAAGTGGCTCGAGGAAGGGAGAGATCCGAAAATGCTTGTGGTTGATGTAGATAGGACTATTCCGAAACTTTTCCTTTAGCTTAATGCCTTAACACTAAAGGTAGTGTTCCTAGCAAGGACACGACAATAATTTACTACTGAGATTAAGAGCAGATGTTCGAATCGGCTCAGTCTGAATCATCCTAATTTGAATCAACTTTCCACTTTATAAAAAAAATATTTCAACAAGCTACTTATCATAGATTGCTAAATGAAATCGAAAGGGAACATAAGATGCGGAAGATGTGTGGAGACTTTCGAGAAGCCTCCTTGGGGGTTATTATCCCATGCAAGGCAGTGGTGGCGCGAAAGCACCATGCCTTGTTAGCCATGAGGCAAAAATAGCTTGTCCAAATTGTAGTTTTGAAGGACTCCTAGAGGAATACGATGTTCTTGAACCGAGTTTTAACACGACGAAAGCTGAAAAGCAGAGGCCAGCCTTCTATTATGATTTTTATTTTGGGTCGTTGTTGCGGTTGTTATCTCTATTTTCCTTATACTAGGATTATGGATGAGAAAAGTGTTGTAACAAAGTTTCGTTGAGTTCTTAGAAAAAATAACAAGGAGGGGGCAGTTCGTCTTATTTACTCCCAACTGTGAATGCCCAAAGCAATTGAAATTCTTAAGTCGGTTGAAACTGATAGAGGAACTGCAAATATTTATTTAGCCCTCTCAACATACTCAAACTATGCAGGAGACGCCTATTGATCTTGCACCCAGCAACAGGCGATGGCTTGTTTTAATTGGGTTCATGCTTGTCTCGATGTCTTCTCAGATAATTTGGCTAAACTTTGCTGGAATCGTATCCCCTCAGATGGAAGGCATTTTTCACGTGGGGTATGGACCGCTAAGTCTGATGTCTGGAGTCTGGCCTCTCGTGTTCATTCCAATTTCCATACCAACGGGACTAATGGTAGATAGGTGGGGTTTCAAGAAGACTGTTGCAACTGGCGCTATAATCATCGCCGTATTCTCCTGGATGAGGCTGTTTGGCGGAGGTAGTTTTGTGCTCCTCTTTGTCTTCCAAAGCCTTGCCTCCATAGGCCAACCATTCATTTTCAACGGAATTTCAAAACTTGCTGGAAACTGGTTCCCTGAAGGAGAACAGGCTCTTGCAAACGGTATTTCAGTTATGGGCCAGATCGTGGGTATGATACTTGCCCTAGTCCTGGTCCCTATAATGGTTCCAACTGCTACCCTTTCGCTCCTGCAGGCCAACATAATCGTGGTGTCTTTGATAGCTACCTTCTCTGCGGTGATCTTCCTGATTTTTGCAAGGGAGAGCCCAAGTACACCTGTTACCGGACCTGTCGCTCAGGAGAAGGCTGGTTCCCAACTCAAGCAACTGCTCAAGATGAGGAACATCGTTTTGCTCATGGTCATATTTCTGATCGGGGTGGGAATATTCAGCGGACTCATCCAGTGGGTCGAAGCCATACTGTACACGAAAGGAATTTCTTCACTAGATGGTGGATTGGTTGGCGCTGGAATCCTGATAGCAGGCATATTTGGAATGGTGATAGTCCCCTTACTAGCTGACAAGTACTCAAAACTGAAACAGATCACTATAGTAAATGCAGCCATCGTCGTTGTGCTGCTGTTGCTCTTCAGCCTGAGAGTGAACTTGCTGTATTATGCGCTCGTAGGGGCGATACTGGGTTTTGTGCTTCTCTCGCTCGCACCAATCGCACTTCAGATATCCTTGGAAACGGTTGGGAAAGAGAGAGCGGGGACTGCATCCAGTGTCATATGGCTGATGGCACAAGTGGGTGCGCTGTTCTTCATCCTCATCATGCCAGCATTGAATACATTGCAGATGAGTATTGGGATGTTGATGTCAGATCAGTGGTTCCTTGCCATAGTCTTTACTGGCATCATGATGCTGGTGGCAGCAGTACTGGCATTCATGCTAAGAGATACGAGAAAAGCCAAAAAAATTCCAAATAATACGAGAGGAACCTGAAGTAGAGCAATTGCTTGCAAACATAACGAGTTCAGGCTGGATGGCTCCTACCTGAAATCCTCTTGTTGTTCTTGTAGTATGCAATGAACCTCTGGAATTCGCTCTCATAGATCGAGCTCTCCGCTTCCTCCGGAAGGTGATCTTCAGTGGGTGCAGAGAGATCATTAAGATCTGTGAATTTTAGTTTGCCCATACCAACGGCAGAAAGCATCGCTGCTCCGTTAACTGTTGAGAATCTTGGATCCTTTACTACCCGGATCTTTCTTCCAAGTACATTCGCAAATATGGATGCCATAAACGGAGATAGACCCCCTCCACCACTCATGTACAGTTCGTTTATCTTATTACCTGTGAATCTCTCAACGGTCCCCAGAAGCCACTTTGAATTCAGCGCGACCCCTTCCATCACGGACCTGATGATATCTCCTCTGTTGTTTTCAAGAGAGAGGTTAAAGAATCCACCTCTGATGTTCGGGTCCTCTATAGGTGCCCTTTCTCCGAACAGCCACGGAAGGAACATCAGTCCCTTCGAACCTGCTGGAGAACTCTTCACAAGTTCATCGATTGTCTTGTACTTGTCTTCTCCCTTGATATCCATGAAACCAGTGACAAATTCTATGCAGTTGCACGCGTTTTCCTGTTCTGCAGCTATCATATATTTCCCTGGAATACCGCTCGGTAGGGATGCAATGTTGTGAAAAATGTCGGTCTTTTTGAATGGAACATGCGACGATATCCACGATGATGTGCCCAGGTAGATCAGAGATTTGAAATCATCAATGCATCCAGATCCCAAGAGCGAGCTCGCCATATCGCTGCAGCCTGATACCACCTTTACGTCACCAATCCTAAGCTCTTTCCTTAATTCCTCTTTCAGCTCTCCGACTACTTCGGTAGGTTTCACAACTTCCGGTAGTTTGTCCTTTGATATTCCGGCCATCTTGAGGAGTGCATCATCATATGTTACGTTGTTCGAGTCCCTGTTATCTGTGGACCAGAGCAGCGCTATATTGTCCCAGGAAGCCTTGAACTTCCCTGTGAGTTTGGCTGCAATGAAATCCTTTGGTTCCATGAATTTGTAGGTCTTCTCGTAGACCTCTGGGAAATTTTGCTTGATGAAGAGAATATGGGCAAGGGAATCTTTTCCAGAATGTGCGGGGGCACCTCCTGTTTTATTCAGCCATTTCATCAACTTGTCGATACGGTACCCGGACACGGAAGGAAAACCGTGGGTCAGTTTGTCTATTTCCTTACTACCGCGAGTGTCCATCCAAATTATTGCATCCTTCAGCGGCTCGACATTCCGGTCCACCGGGACCACTCCAGACCACTGTCCCGTCAACCCTATACCCTTTATCTCCAGACCATCCGATTTAGACACTATCTCTTCCATACCGCCCATTATTGCATCAAACCATTCGTGGGGGTTCTGTTCCGCCGTTCCACCCTCCCCGATATTGAGTCCATATTTCCTGATCACCCCTCCGTGCGATACTTTGTCAATATCCATCAGAGAGAGTTTGACAGAAGAAGTTCCGAGATCAATTCCGACAAATGCATCTTTCATTTTCTGCACCATCCTTCCTATTGGCTGTATAGCCACTCGACAATGCTCTTCATGAAAACTTCTGTGGATTCCTTGGGGAGGACAGAAGCCATACCGTATATCGGAGCCATGGAGGAGCTCTTCACCTTTCCATTCTTTACGGAATCTACCGAATCACTTAGGTCTGCAACAAATCTTTCTTTTACTTGGTTCAACGTGTGCCTGTGAGTTAGTGCAAGATGGAATGCGGCTGGGTTTGAGAGCCCGCTGAGTATCCACCCCTTCTGTGACATCGATTCCCAGACTAGGTAAGGATCCATCTCTTCTGAGGTCAGTGCTATGACCCAGAGAGGTTCACCAACCACTTTCAATTCGGTGATTGCTCTGACAGATTTCTTTATATAATCTCCAACGTCAAGAATTTTCTTCGCTTCCCTCTTGTACCCATCTCTGCCTAGGAGGAGCAAGGCGGCCCATGCAGCCACTATGGGAAATCCTGGCCTACTTCCGAGTAAAGTTGGTGTGAAGTAAATACCTCCGTGCCATCCTGTCGCTGCATAGATCTGATTCTGGTAGAAGTCGCCATTCCTGTAAAGCACGACAGAGGTCCCCTTTGGCGCAAATCCATACTTGTGGGTATCCATTGAGATGGACGTGACTCCTTCTACTGAGAAATCGAAGTCCTGAAAATTGTATCCAGACTCCCTGACAAAAGGATCGACAAAACCTCCGAGGCATGCATCGACGTGCATGCCTATCTCTTTATCCTCTGCTATCTCTGCCAGTTCCCTTATAGGGTCGAAAGTGCCGAAAGGGAAGTTTGGCATTGAACCCACTATTCCCATCGTGTTCTGATTGACCTTTTCTTTGACGCTCTCGACATTCGCCCTGTAGTTCTCGTCAAATCCGACTACAACGGGTTTAATGGTGAAGTACTCGCAAGCCTTGAGGAAAGACGGATGGGCAGTCGATGCCAGTACCAACTCAGGTTGTGTGATTCCCTTCTTCTTCCTGAAATAATCCCTGTAAGACTTCATCGCCAGCAGTATGCTCTCAGTTCCTCCAGATGAAACTGAACCTCTGACCCCCTCGTCTCCGTGCATCAACGAGGATGACATGCTCACTATCTCTCTCTCGAATTTTGGTATGCTTGGCCAGATGTCGGGATGAAGCGCGTTAGTCTGTGAAACGATGTGATAGAGCTTTTCATAGAAAGAGAGAAGCGGCTCGTCTCCATAGTAAACTGCCCCCGAGACCTTACCTGCCTTCCACGGAGAGTTCTCTCTCTCAGAATACTTGGAAACAGTTCCAAGGATAGAATCTTCGGCGATTCCCTTTTCTGGTATTTTCACAAAATTTGATTCGGAAGAGTCATAAGGTTTTAGGCCTTTCTGCAATTCTTTTAGCACGGATTCAAAATTAATTCCGTCCATAGAAATGGAATTGAGTTGGCCGTATTTTAACCTTTTCAGGAAGGCCATTTTCCTCGCTAGATCGGAAGATTATTTTATCTGTTCTGGAAAAGAATTTAAGTGTACTTACCTTTTGGCATGTTATAAATATTAAATAAACTATAATTGTCTGAATGAAGGGGACGAGTTTAGTCGTTGTTCTTCTTATTGCGACTGTTTTGATTCTGCCCGCTGTCAGCGGGGCAATTTCAAATAGTAGCGAAAAAACTCCCATTAAACACGTGATAAACATCTACTTCGAGAATCATACTTTCGACAACTTCTTTGGAACCTATCCGGAGAATCCATCCTCCTCCGATCAATCTCTCATAGCAAACATTTCAGAACCACAGAATCTGCTTCAAAACACTTCTTTATCTAGCAGTTTGACTCCGGTCCCTGCAGGCACGTTCAGCACTCCCAATCCGGTCGAAGGATTCACGGCATATCACCTGGACTGGAATCATGGGAAGATGAACGGCTTCCAGACAGGAAGCGGTCCAAATTCAATGACATATTATACTTCAGCCCAGCTAGGACCGATCTGGGACCTTGCCGAAGAGTACGGAATGAGCGATGAATACTTTGCCTCTACTATATCCGAAAGCGCACCTAACACCCTATACTACCTTGCTGGGTTCACTCCCGTTTTCAACGACTATGGACCTCCTCCAAGTATACCGATTGGGGAAACCATATTCGGAGAACTTAACCAGTACAACATTTCTTGGGGAGTCTATGTGAGCGGAAACCAGAAGAGCTTTGATATGTCTGGTATGATCCAGGGAATTAACAGTTATTCTGCAAATATCAATAGTTGGAGCAAATTTTCACAGCAGCTTAGCAACGGTACACTTCCTTCTGTGAGTTACGTATTTTCTCAGGGAGGAAACGGATACGACACTGGTGCACCTGGAAGCTTGCTGAAGGGGGAGCTATGGCTTCTATCGTTGATAAATTCTATCGAGGCAAGCCCCATTTGGAATAGTACGGCTGTCTTCATAACCTGGGATGATCCGGGAGGATACTATGATCAGGTTTCTCCCCCGATTGTGGATAATCACCAACTGGGCATGAGGCTCCCGCTAATAGTTGTGTCTCCGTATGCAAAGGAGAATTACATATCTAATACCGTCCTGACTCATTCGTCCATCCTGGCATTCATAGACTACAACTGGAATATTCCAGCGCTGAACTCCTTTGTCAGCAAAGTGAACGTTCCTCTTGACTTTTTCGACTTCAGTACAGCGAGGAGTCCTATGACTTTTGATTTCGGCAACACGATTTCAATACCAACGGTATTGAATTTTAATCTCAATGCTAGTCAAAATTCTTCGAATCTTTCCAGCACCTTCCCCATTAACCCTCAAGAACCATTTGCCTCGTTGCACTATGCTAACCAGGGCGCGATAAACTATACCCTTTCTGGGAATGGAATCGGAACCTTTGTCAAAGTAGATTCGACTATTTCTCCATTTTATTCCTCCCCGTATTTGCTCTTGGTACTGATAATTGCTTTCGTCTCCATGGCAATATTGCTTCCAAGAAGGAGGACCTGAGATGCCAAGTAGTTCTAAATCTGGGGCAATGAAGTTTTTGTCCGGCTTGGCGCTTGTGACCGTTCCTGCAGCAATCTTCACTTCTGGAGTGGTTTTAACGTACGGATATGCATCCGGATTGATCTTCAGCATCGGAGACACGAGACAGCTGATCCCAATCTTCACTGGAATCATAATAGGATCAATCATCTTTTCTTTGATTGGATTCCTTCTCAAGTCTTCCCTGCAGAATCTTCTTTCGCTGACCGTACTGACGGTCATTCTGCTTGTTGCATCCTCTGTAATAATGTATCTCAATTCTCTCGTACTGAGCAGCACGAACGCGATGATTGTTTCCCTTTTGATGAGTTCTCCAGCGATGACAATTTCACAACTTTTAAGAGGTAGGTCTGAAGTCTTTTCCAGGGTTGCCAGACTAGTTTTTGGAGCAGTTCAGGGAATTCTTATTATAGTTTTCATCTTCGTCTACGCACTCATCTACGAATTACAGGGGCAGGTCAATCTCTACCAGGGACCAATGATTTTCTTGGTGGTTTCGCTGATTTATCTGGCAGTCACGAGGATGGTATTAAGCGGCTCATTCACCACTTTCTTTCCCAAGTGACTTCCTGTTAACCGAATTGCTGTCTCTATTTCTTTGTCACGATCAGTTGGTTCACTGCGATATTTTGAATAGCCAGAAGCACTCAAGTGCTGAGAAATATGGTCTTGCCTTGGATAGTTTTTCTTGACCTTGACGGAACTCTATGGGATCACCTCGATGTTTCAGCTACTTTTCCTCCTTACTCAAAATTATCTAACTCAATTATTTCAGATGCCAAAGGCGTGAGGATAAGCCTCCTTCCAGAAGCTGTAGACTTCGTAAAGTGGGTCAGAACCAATGGTGGCCTTATCTCCACTTGCAGTTGGAATGAATATGAGATGGCATACAAGGCACTTGAAGCATTTGGACTTGTAGAACTGTTTGATTTTCAGAAAATAGCCTCTCACCCAAAGAAATACTTGTTGATGGAAGAAGTCCTTAGACAACTCAGAGAAGATGGGAAACCTGTCAACCCGAACAGACTATTCTATCTGGACGATAGGGATTTGCACATAAAGGAAGTGAAAGAAAGATTTCCTGAATTGACTTTCTTTCAAATGTGGAAAAACGGGACAAATTTTGAAATAGTCAAGAAATCCATAACTTCTAGACTTGCAGAAACTGAGTAGCTTTTAATGACGGGTCAAACCAAATCTGACGTAGCTGCCTTAAGATAAAAAGATGTATTTGCGAAGGTTTTGCAAAAGCGTAAATATCTCAAAAATTATCGAATAAGCATGAGCGAGAAACTGGTATTCCCTTCAGAAGAATGGATCAAGGACTACTGCTCAAGACTTTCAGCCTCAACAGAATATGGCAGGCTTGGAAAAGGTTGGGAGGAACCAATTCAGTTCAAAGTTGAAGACCTGGCTAGTATCAACGTCAATCTCCGGTTCAGATCGTTCATCCTGAACCTGAAGGACGGAAAGTGTGAAGGATATCGACTGGTTGGTGATGATGCGGACAGTGCTCCGTTCGTACTCAATGCCACTTATTCCAACTGGAAGAAGATATTGGAAGGCAAGGTCAATCCTACCCAGGCGATGCTTACTGGCATCCTCAAGGTTAAGGGAAACATGATGTTGCTGATGAAGTACGCAGCGGCAGCTACTGAAATGGTCAAAACTGCCGAATCTATAAGCACGGAGTTCAAACTATAGTCCTACTCATTCATCTGTAATTTCGGGGAGTCTTAGGAGACGGCCCGTCAAGGGAAGGGAAAATGAAGCTTGATTGTGATCATTTGAAAATAATATTTATATTCTGAATGGAGTATGAAGTTAAGGTTTAAAGTAGTGCTTCGTGCATGTACAACGGATAGACCATGATGCTTGGAATTGGTTCCAAATACCCCAGCAAAGATGGGAATACCGAATCTCTTTTCTTGGTCTATCAGAGGGAATGAAATTATGGTTCAAAATTTTGGAAGTTATAAGAATTATGTTGGTGGAGAATTTGTCGACGATGGAAAGGAAAAGGAAATCATCAGCCCCGTTGACGGAAGCAAGATTGCTAAGGTTATAATGGCAAACGAGGAAGTGACAAGACGTGCAATTGACGATGCTCACGATGCGTTCTATTCAAAATGGAATAGGTCGTCGCTAAGCCAGCGGAAGACCCTCCTTGAAAGACTAGCCAACCTTGTTCAGGAGAAATCGGAACTGTATGTTCAACTGGAGTCTGCCAACACTGGCAAGACAATCAGGCAGAGTACTCTGATGGACGTACCTCTCGCCATAGACCATCTCAGGTACTTTTCACATGAAACCGAGTTCAAGGAAACGAGGGAAATTACCCACCCAGAATATCCAGGGACAAAGGGAATAATACAGTATGCTCCACTAGGTGTCATCGGGGCAATAGTTCCTTGGAATGTGCCGATAATGATGACCGTCTGGAAATTGGCGCCGGCCATAGTGGCTGGAAACACCATCGTGATCAAATCGTCGCAATTCACTCCACTAACAGCACTGGAGCTTGCAAGGGACATTGACAGGGCTGGGTTTCCTGCAGGAACTGTCAACATAATTGCTGGAGAAGGAGCATCTATAGGCGACACGATTGCTAAGAGCCCTAAGGTCAATGCAGTCTCCTTTACCGGATCAACTGCTACTGGGAAGAAGGTTCTGAACGCTGCATCGTCTGGAATAAAGAAGGTCACTCTGGAGCTTGGTGGAAAGAGCCCCAACATTGTTTTCGAAGACGCACAACTGGAAACGGCTGTGAAGGGTGCACTTTTTGGAATTTATCTAAATTCCGGACAACTCTGTGAATCTGGGAGTAGATTGATAATACAGAAATCTGTCAAGAAAAAATTCATGGAAATGATGGAAGAGAAGATGAGTAGATTAAACCCCGGAAATCCTATGCAATTTGAGACAGACATAAGCGCTATAACGACTTCAGATCAACTCGATAAAATCAAGGAGATGGTCTCGCGAAGCTTATCAGATGGTGTTGGAGTCACTCAACCTTTAGCCTTAGAGGGTAGAGTCCCTTCAGGCGGTTTCTATTATCCGCCCACGATACTTTCTGGAATTGAGATGAGTCCGACGGTCTCAAGGGAGGAGATATTTGGCCCGGTAGTAACCATTAGCGAGTTCGAAACAGAGGAAGAGGCAATAGAGATTGCTAATGATACCAGATATGGTCTGGCAAGCGCAGTGTGGACAAATGACGACGACAGGGCAATGAGAGTTGCAAGCCGTATTGAGGCTGGAACTGTGTGGATCAATGACTATCATTTGCTTTCGGCCGCTGCCCCCAGAGGAGGTTTCAAAGACAGTGGAATTGGAAGAGAACTTGGCCTAGAAGGAATCCTGGAGTACACCCAATCGAGACACATATTCATCAGTGGAAAGGAGAACGAGTTGAAGGAAATAGCATACGGCTTGTTACTCCCGTAGGCTAAAGAGATGGATTAGAGAGGATGATAGAAAAATACAGTTAACAATCTGATACAAAAGAGTTTCTCGTATGACCGACTATCTGGAGGTCACTGGAAATATTGAACCGATATGAGAAAACCTTAATAGCCAAAAAATGTCAGTATATTTATGAACAAGAATATTTTAGTTGCCATAGTGGCTGTGGTAGTCATTGTGGTAGCCGGTGTTGGAGTCTTCGAGTACAATTCTAGTCACAGTACGGGGACACTTAAACTTTCGGCTATGGACTCCCCAATTTTATCGAGTGTAAGTGCCGTGTATATTACTTTCTCTGCAATAGAATTGCACAACAGCCAAGCGGGAGTTAATGCGAACAACTCATCTGGTGGTTCTTCTGGTTGGACTAATTATACTTTCACTACTAGGACGGTGAACATATTCGGAGTTCAACTGAACAACTCATCACTCTTTGGAACTGTAACTATCCCTGCTGGAAACTATACGATGATTCGGATATTCATATCTTCAGTATCTGTCTCTGTAGCTGGTACAAATGTGAGCTTCAACCTGTCATCGCATTTTGGGTTCATAAATCACCCATTCAAGGTTTTAGCCGGATCAACCACAAACATGATTTTTGAGTTCAACCTTTCCAGCTGTCTGAATCTCACTTCGAAGACATTTACACCTTACTTGGGAATAAACGTGTCTTAGACTCCTAAATGAAGGATTTTTTAATTCCTTATTTTTTTCTCCCACTTCTTAATATGGCCTTGAATTTTCGCCTGAGAAAATTACAAATAAACGAAGACTTTAACAGCGATTGAGTGACATGAACGCAAACAACGTCCATTTGACCACGATTAGGACCATTCGAATTATTCGAAACGCGAGCGCAATCGAAGTAACGAATGGTATTCAAATCGGATGTGTGGATGGGTATGCAACTCACAGGCGCTCGAGCAAGTGTAGACCGGCTTAGTAAACTGGGCGTTCGCACCATTTTTGGATGTCCTGGCGGACAAATTCTTCCGTTTTATGATGAGTTGTTTAGCTCCGACATAAACCATATCCTCGTTCGACACGAACAGAATGCTGCTCACATGGCCGATGGATATGCGAGGACAGCGAAGGTACCGGGAGTCTGTGTGGCCACTTCTGGTCCAAGAGCCACCAATCTGATTACGGGTATTGCAACTGCATACCTCGATTCGTCCCCAGTTGTGGCAATAACTGGTCAAGTTCCAACCAGTTCCATTGGAAGCGACGCATTCCAGGAAGTCGACGCTTTTGATCTTTTCAGACCTGTGACCAAGCAGAACTGGCGAATCGAGAACACGGAAGATGTGGACCGGGTCTTTAGGAGTGCCTTCGAGGTTTCGTTAAGTGGAAGATATGGACCGGTGCATATCGATTTCCCGAGTGATGTACAGAAAAATGAT
>JAJZYT010000010.1 GCA_021797915.1 Thermoplasmata archaeon
TCGGGAATGCCCTTCCCTACTTTTATCAGTCCGATGTTGCGAATGTTTATTGCAGCATTAAGGTCCCTGTCTATTGCAAGACCGCAGACATCGCAATGATAGTTTCGATCTGATAGTTTCAGATCATTCTTCATGTTTCCGCAGTTCGAGCACAACTTTGATGATGGATCGAACCTTCCTATCTCTATGAGTTCTGCCTTTCTCCATCCGAGTTTGTATTCCAACATCTTCCCTAACTGAAACCATCCCAGGTCAGTTATGCTCTTCGCCAGATGGTGATTCTGCTGCATGCCCTGGATATTCAGGTCTTCAATGACAACAGTACCGTAATGCTTGGCTATCGCAGTTGATACCTTGTGGTTGAAGTTCGTTCTTGCATCCCTGATCTGTTGGTGGACTTTCTGTAACCTTAAAATCTGTTTCTTCCTATTCTTTGATCCTTTCTCTTTTCTTTCCAATTTCTTCTGCTGTCTTTTTAGTCTTTTTTCATCCCTCCTCAATGCATTTAATGGTTCTACCTGCAATCCGTCTGACGTTGTTATGAATGATTTGATACCCATATCTATTCCAACAGTACCATTACCTTTGGGCAATTCCTCTTCAGATTCATACTGTATGGATGCATAGTACCGCTCCACATCCTTTGTCATGACTACTTGCTTGATGTGTTCAGGAATTTCTGATCTGTCCCTGAATTTTATTCCATTCATAAACTTAGGAATGATCAGCTTGTTTCTGTGTACTCTGAAACCTGACGGTACGAAGAAATACTGGTTATCCTTCTTTGACCTGAAATTCGGGTAGTCGGTATTTTTCCTGAAGAATGCAGTAAAAGCATTGTCCAGTTTTCTCAGTGACTGCTGTAACGATGGATTGGATATCTCATAAAGCCATGGATATTCCTTCTTCAATTCGGTGAGCATCTTGCAGGTCTTGAAATAGTTAAGTCCCTGTGCTTTCCTCCGTGCTTTGCTCTTCGCATAATATTTCGTCCTGACTTCAAGGAAGTGGTTATACACAAACCTGCATGCCCCAAAGTGCTTCTCCAATAGGATTTTCTGTTGTCCATTCGGGTACAAACGCACTTTAAGGGTTTTAATCAGTACTGATAGAAATGTAACAAATGCCATTAAAGATTGCATCGCTAACTCCTGCCTGAAGGTATGGAACTTGCGCTTGGTTTACCTGTCGAACTTGCAAAAGATAATTAATCAAATTGGTCTTTTCTTGTTGTGTCCATCAAGGTTCGGTCTCTCAGCAAGTTCTATGGGGAGAAGGAAGTTCTCTCCGATTTCTCTATCGAGATTCAGGACGGAGAGATATTTGGGATCCTTGGACCGAATGGGTCGGGAAAGACTACCCTGCTGAAAATACTTGCAGGCATTTCACAGTTCGAAAGAGGTTCTGTTATCATCAATGGAATAGACGCAAGAGTCAACCAGATAGAAGTTAGGAAAATAGTTGGATACGTGCCAGAGACTCCATACCTCTACGAGAGCCTCACCCCTTACGAATATTTCGGCTTTATTGGCTCTATCAGAGAGATACCAAGGGAGGTAGCCGAGAGGAGGGCCAACGACCTGACCAAGGCATTCGCCATGGAAGAGTACAACGACCAATTCATTGGTAGCCTTTCTTTTGGCACGAAACAGAAAGTCTCTATTATTGCGTCTCTGATCCACGCACCAAAGATTTTGATACTTGATGAGAGCATCAATGGATTAGATCCCCAGTCCGCAAAGATCTTCAGGGACCTACTCAGAAGCCTGACTCAAGACGGGATGACTGTGGTATTCTCCACTCACATTCTTGAGATTGCAGAAAATGTGTGCGAAGAGATTGCCATCATGAAGACTGGAAAAATAGTTGCGGAGGGCAAGACTGTTGACCTTCTGAAGGAGAGGAACCTGGAGGAGGTCTTCATAGATCTCACATCCACTGAAGACATAAGCTCTGTCGTAAGTGCTCTTAGAGGATCTCTTAGATAAAAGGTGCAATTTGAATATTTTTGACGTCGACAAAATTATTTGTCATTGAAAGTAATTTAGCCTAGATGCTTTCGTACAGCAAGATTTCTAATCCGCTTGTTAAACCTTTCAAGACAAGCTTTGGGACCCAACTTACAAGAGATGCGATAATTCTGACTTATCAAGAGGGAGAGACTCGTGCATTTGCTGAGGCCGTTACGGAGGAAGCCCCTCTGTACGGCTACGAAGACAATTTCACTGTCATTCACATGATAAACAGTCACCTCAAGGGGATATTTTCGCCTGAACTTGAACCGTACAAATTCAACGAGAAGGCAGCTGCTTACAGGGGACACAACATGGCCAAAGGAGCCCTTGAAATGCTGCTCTGGGATATCAACTCAAAGCGGGAAGGGAAGCCTCTACATAAGTTCCTAGGGAAGAGCAAGGGATACGCAGACGTTGGGGTTTCCATCGGTATGTCGACGATAGAGGATGAACTGAAGACGATAGAGCGATCCGTGAAACTTGGTTATAGAAGGATCAAAGTCAAAATTGAGAAGGGGTTCAACATTGCCCTTCTGAAAGCGATCAGAGACAAATTTGAGGACATTCCTATCAGCGCAGATGCAAATCAAGGTTTTACGAGGGATGATTTCAGGCTACTGAAAAAACTGGACCAATTCAATTTAGTCTACCTTGAACAACCACTTCCCCTCGAAGACATAAACGGCCACGCTCTCCTCAGGAAGGAGATCAACACACCCATATGCCTCGATGAGAGCATAGAGTCCGTGGAATCTGCGACCAATGCAATAGAAAGGGAAGCAGTCGACGTGATAAACATCAAACCCGGAAGAGTCGGAGGCCTGCAGAATTCTCTCGACATCATGGAAAAGGCAAAAGAGAACGACATAAAAGTGTGGATTGGCGGGATGCTGGAAACTGGTATAGGAAGGTCGTTCAACGTTTCTCTCGCCTCTAACACGATGGTGAATATGCCTGGCGATACTTCTCCAAATTTCAGATATTTCAAGAAGGACATAACGAATGAGACTTTCGAAATGAGAGATGGAAGAATTTCACCATACAGGGGACCTGGAATAGGTGTCACCCTAGACTATGAATTCTTCAACGGGATTCAGGTTGAGGGGGCGCGACTAATTGATTGATCTATCCGAAGTCGAAAAGATATACCCACTTGTGGTGGAATACAGGAGACATATTCACGAGAATCCTGAACTCGGGATGGACACCATAGAGACCAAAAACTACGTTAAGAAACTTGCAAATGACCTGGGTTATTCTATAAAGGAAGTGGGAAACGGTCTCATAATCGATTCTGGAAAATCGCCGACAGTAGCCTTGAGGGCCGATATGGATTCCCTCCCAATTGTGGAATCAACAGGTCTTTCATTTTCTTCCAAGGTGAAAGGGAGGATGCACGCGTGCGGACATGACCTTCACACTTCCGTTCTAATGGGGGTAATGATCTATTGCAAGAGAATGAACCTGAAACCTGTCAGATTTATTTTCCAGCCGGGAGAAGAGATAGGTAGAGGGGCTGCGATGATGATCGACGGAGGAGCGATGGAAGGCATAGCTCACACTTTTGGACTCCATTCGTGGCCAGCGCTGAATGTTGGCGAATATTCGATCTGCAGGGGAAAGGCTATGGCCGCTGTGGATGAGTTTGAAATCAAGGTCAAGGGAGCTGGTGGGCATGGAGGTTATCCTCACCTGGCTTACGATACCGTACTGGAATCTTCCAGGATCATTCAGTACCTCCTGACTGTGCCTGCGAGAAGAATAAACCCGCTGGAATCTGCTGTGCTCAGCATAGGAAGAATTAACGGGGGCACTGCAAACAATATAATACCCGCAGAGGTCACAATAGGAGGAACGGTAAGAACGTACAGAAAGGAGGATTCGCAGATCATAGAAAGTGAGGTCAATAAGTTGAAAGGTGAGCACGTTGAGGTAACTTACCGTCGAGAGCTTCCTCCCCTTATCAATGACGAGAAATTTGCAAAACAGATCGATGCAGTGGCATTCGAGTACGTCAAACCAGTCTTGGCTCAGCCCACCATGGGTGGCGAAGATTTTGCATATTACTGTGAGAGAGCTCCTAGCGCATTCGCGTTCCTCGGAACTGGGAAAATCAGAGGAAAAGAAGTTTCAAAACATTCGGATCTTTTCGACATAAACGAAGAGGCACTAAAATATGGGATGATGCTCCATCTTTCTGTCCTAAATGCAGTTTTTGAAGTGCTAAAATAAGTTTTATTATCGATGCGGTTATTATCTAAAGTGGCTGATCCGGCAAGTAACTATTTTTCATGTAGCGATAAAGAAAGGGCAATTTTTGAAACTGGAGTAAAGCTAGGCTCAATTTATCATCAATATACCGGAATCCCAATCAATGACAACAACGTTGAGTTCCTCGAGCGCGCGATAGAGAAGGCAGTCGCAGCTCAACCCTTTGTAACAAGAGTGCAGGTTAGCATCGACAGGAGAAAGGTAGGGAAGTCAAAAGCGATCTACAAGTACAAAACGCTCCTGGGCGATATGATGGATGTTCGTTTACGAATCAAATACGGAAAGGCACTGGTTGAGGGCAAGATGGCATGGGTTACTTCTATGGGCTATCCTCTGATGAGATTCAAGGTGTTGGAAGAATGAAGGTAAAGATATCCCTTGCTGGTTTGCCGGGTGTGGGAAAGACTCAAACACTCATGAAGACGATTGACATTCTCGAGAAGGAAGGGAATGTTGTTGGCGGGATACTTACAGAAAAGGTAATGGACGGGAAAGAGGCAGTCGGCCTCAAAGTGTTGGACTGGCACAGCAAGACCGCTATAATATTCGCGCACAAGAGCATCAATTCGAGGATTAGGATAGGGAAGTTCGGAGTTGACCTGAAAGCGTTTGACCAGGTGGCTATACCAGCGATAGAATGGTCGAAGGACAATGCGGACGTTATTATCATAGATGAAGTTGGAAAGATAGAGCAGGAGAGCAAGCCTTATACAGAGATCGTGAAAGAAGTGCTTGAGCTGGACAAGATGATGATACTCACACTGCACAAGAAGGGGAGGAACCCGCTGCTCCAAGAAGTGAAGAAAAGGGACGACGTCAGGAGCCTGGAAGTGACACAGATAAACAGGACACTGCTCCCATACAAGATTGCACAGCTTCTCAAGGGAGAGGAAGTTTGATCATCAGGGAAGGAGCAGTACAGATAGAAACATTATCATCTTTTGAAAAAGGGCCGGGAAAAATTTCTCCGGGTTTCTACAACAGGTCAATGGAAGTTTCCAGAGATCTTTCCGTAGCTCTATTGAGATCACTCGAACCAGGTATTGCACTTGACTCTATGGCGGGGACTGGTATCAGAGGAATGAGAATAGCAAAGGAGACTTCCTGGAAGGTAGTTCTCAACGACATAGATAGCAGGAATGTAGAGATTCAGAGAAAGAATGCCAGTCTGAACTCACTGGATATTGAAACTATGAGGGGGGATTATTTCGCAGCCGTCTCGTCAAGAAAGTGGGACTACATCGATGTTGATCCCTATGGGACCCCATCTGGATTGGTCGACGCAGCGATAATGAACCTGAAGAATAACGGCATAATAGGAGTCACGATGACTGATACCGCCAACCTGGAAGGAAAATCCACAGTCAAGGGACTCAGGATATACGGTTCAATGTCAATGAACGGAACATTCGCAAGGGAGATATCAACAAGAATTTTCCTGAAATATGTCATGGAAAGGGGTGCCGCTCTTGGAAGGGCAGGGGAACCGCTTTTGGTCCTCAGGGAGGGTCACTTCATAAGAGTCTTTGTGAGATTCAAGAAAGGCAACAAGGTCGCTGATGAGTCTATCAAGAAATTCAAATTATTCGATGTAGAAGGAAAGACGGTTGGACCACTGTATTCTGGAAAAATGTACAATCTTGCACTCCTAAGGGAAATGGAGGCCTTTCCTTTTGCTGAAAATTCCAGAAGAATCTTCAGCAACTTTGAGAACGAGGACTTGATGTTTCTCTTCTACGAAAACTCGAATGGAAAGAGGGAGATCAAGAAAAACAAAATATTGGACGCCCTTCACAATCAGGGTTACAAAGCTGGAAGCACCAACTTCAATGAGAAGGGGATAAAATCTGACGCTGGGCGAGAAGAGTATTTAAAAATTTTAGAATCTCTATAAAAATACTATATTTAGAAGGACTTATTTAACAGATGCACCTTCGGTTTTAGGCATGAAAGGATATCTCGCCTTGATGAGACCTATAAATGCTGTGATGGCCTCCTTCGGGACCGTCATAGGTGGTGTCATTGCAGTGGAGAGCATTAGGGGGCTTTTGCATCCAAAGCTGTACCTTGCTATGGCAGTAGTATTCCTAATTCTCTTGGGAGGGAATATCCTGAACGACTACTTTGATGTAGAAACTGATAAGATAAATCACCCTAACAGACCCATTCCTTCTGGCCAGGTTTCTAGAAGATCAGCGAAGTACCTTGCGATCGCTTTATTTGCAGGAGGACTGATACTTTCCATTTTCACACTCAACATATCGCAATTCCTGATCGCGGCTGTAGCCGTTTTCCTTCTGGTGACGTATGAGTGGAAAACGAAGGCGTGGGGCCTCGTGGGTAATGTGATAATATCTTCTCTTGTGGGTCTTGTTTTCATCTATGGCAGTCTTTCCATCAGGCTGACTTATGTCGTGATCATCCTTTCAATCATGGCATTCCTTGCTAATCTTGCCAGGGAGATCGTAAAAGACGTGGAGGATGTGTCGGGTGACATCAACCGGACTACCCTTCCGAAGAAAATAGGCAAAGGCCTGAGCCTTGTTGCAGCCGCTGTACTGATAGTTGTTGCAGTCTCACTCACGCCTATCCCTTACATCTTCTTCAAGTGGAACGGGTTTTACGCGTTTACTGTTGCATTATCTGATGCGATATTCCTGGCTTCGGTTTTCTTTTTCTTCAATGACCAAACCAAAGGGCAGAATCTCATCAAGATCGGAATGGTAGTTGGACTGATAGCCTTCCTAGTTGGTAGTGCTGTATGATTCTCGAGAACATAAAATATGGACGGATAAGACACCTGACTCTGTTGGACCCTGAGAAGAATGGCCCGGGTAATGTCGAAAATGTACTGGATATTATCAATAGATCTGGAAGTGACGCGATCATGGTCGGGGGATCAACTGGGACTGACCAGAAATCCGTGGATGACCTGATCGTAGCCATAAAGAAGTCCACCAAGAAACCGGTGATCCTCTTCCCTTCAAGCCCCGATGGTTTTTCACCACGGGCGGATGCAATCTTCTACCTCAGCCTCCTCAACTCTAATGATCTCAAGTATGTCATGGGTTACCAAGTCAAGTCTGCAAGACTTTTGAAGAGTACAAGAATGGAAGTCATTTCGGTTGCTTACTTGGTGTTTGAACCTGGAATGACAGTGGGTAAAGTAGGAGGTGCGAGATTGATCGGGAGACAAGATGTATCTACGGCTCTTGATTATGCAAGTGCAGCCGAACTTATCGGGTTCCACGCAATCTATATGGAAGCAGGGTCGGGGGCGCCTCAGAGTATAGATCCAGCAGTAGTAAAATCCGTCTGCAAGGAGATGACGATACCTGTCATTGTCGGAGGAGGTATCAGGGATCCCGAAACGGCAGGGAAAATGATTGACGCTGGTGCCGCAGCAGTCGTAACAGGAACTATTGCGGAAAACGATCCTGAAATTCTTGGAAAGATTGTCAGCGCAGTGAAGGCCTAGCTCTCTGACTCTATCTTCTGCAAATTCAATTTCGCTTTGTTGTTAGAAGGATCCAACGAAAGAGCTTTTTCCAGGTCGGCTGCAGCTGTAGCGTTATCTCCCTTACCCATGTATGCAAG
The DNA here is from genome assembly GCA_021797915.1 of Thermoplasmata archaeon. Lineage (GTDB taxonomy): Archaea > Thermoplasmatota > Thermoplasmata > Thermoplasmatales. The sequence goes on from JAJZYT010000010.1 coordinate 7,884, forward strand.
GCCCCTGTTGACAAAGTAATCCGCATTCTGTGGGTTGAGTTTTATCGATATATCATAATTCTTGATTGCATCGTCATACTCCTGAAGATAGAAGTGCGCATTCCCCAGGTTGACGAAACCTTCGAGGTACAGTTCGTCCAGCTGTATGCACTTCTCAAGGTTCTCTACTGCCTTCCTGTAGTCTCCTCTCTCGAGATAGATGCTACCTATGTTGAAAAAGAGATCCTGATCCCCCCTTCCTTCCTTTACGAGCTCATCAAACACTTCCAGTGCCTTGTCATATTTTCCAGAATGAAAGTAAGTCACGGCTAGATTGAACCGCGTTTCGAAATCGCCCTTGTCCAGTTCTAGGGCTTTCTGAAAGTTATCGATCGCATCCTTGTATTTCTTTAGCGCGAGGTATCTGGAACCCCTTTCGAAGTATATCTCCGCACTGACTGCCCTTTCCTGTTCCTTCTCATCGTCCTGTTTCTCCTTGGTTACCCTAAAGTCCATTGGTCAGTTGAATATAAAGAATAAATAAAATATTTGTCAGGTTATTCAGGACATCTCCCTGAGTACTAGCTTCACTTTTTCTGAGAATTGGCTTATATCGTCCTCGCTCACAATGAGTGGAGGCCTCAGTCTAATCGTTCTCTCAGAAGCTTTCAGAACCACTACTCCCTTCGAGTAGAGGCGGTCAAAGAATTCGTCTCTTGCCTTGGTTGTCTTGAAGTCAAGAGCGTCGAGCGTTCCTATTCCTCTCGGGTTGACCACGAGGTTTGGATACTTGTCGTGCATCTCATTCAGGAATTCGACGATGATTGAGCCCATCTTTTCTGCATTTCTCACAAGCTGGTACTTCTTCATGATCTCAATTATCTTTGTAGACCTGACCATGTCTGCTAGGTTTCCGCCCCACGTAGAGTTTATCCTGCTCGAGACCTTGAAGACGTTGTCTTCCACTTCATCAATTTTCTTACCAGCCATTATGCCGCAGATCTGCGACTTCTTACCGAATGCGAGGATATCTGGTTCGATATCGTGGTGCTGATGTGCCCACCACTTTCCGGTCACTCCCATTCCGGTTTGAACCTCATCGACTATGAAGAGTGCATCGTTTTCGTGAACGACCTCCATTGCCCTCTGGACATACTCTTTCCTGAAATGGTTGTCTCCACCTTCGCACTGTACGGGTTCCATTATGAATGCGGCAATGTCGTTCTTGTTCTTCTTGAATGCTGTTTCCATCTCGCTAATGCTCTTATCTTCCAGTTTTTCCACTTCCTCAGCTGAATCTGCATCTAAGGGGAAATTTATCTTGGGATTGGTCAGTCGTGGCCAGTCGAACTTTGGGAAGTATTTTGTCTTATTGGGATCGTAGGTGTTAGTCATGCTCATCGTGTATCCGCTCCTTCCATGGAACGCTTCCTTCAGGTGGATGATTTTTGAACCTTTTTCTCCCTTCGCTCCCTCCATCATATTCTTCCTCACCTTCCAGTCGAATGCAGCTTTGAGCGCATTTTCCACAGCTAGTGCACCTCCGTCAATAAAGAAGAAATGGTTCATGTAGTCCGGTCCGGTCTCATTTGCAAATGTGTCTACAAACCTCGCCATCTCTGGAGTATAGATATCAGAGTTTGTGACCTTCGTGATCGCTGCCCACTTCAGGTCCTCGAGGAAGTCCTTCTCGAACATGTCCGGGTGGTTCATCCCGACGGCGTTTGAGGCGAAGAAACCAAAGAAGTCAAGGAACTCCTTACCCGTCTCCATGTCGAAAAGCTTCATCCCCTTGCTTTTCTGGAGATTGAGTATGAGCGGAAGCCCATCTGCAAGCATGTGAGATGAAATCATCTTTTTAATTTCATCTGCGTCCAAAAAATCCTGCGCAATCATATAACTAAATTAGGAGAAAAGATATATATTTTTCTCAGTTTTAAAATTATTTCATTATAAAAATAAAACAAATCAGTTTTTAATGTTGACGCAATCCTCCATTCTGATATCTTCTTCGAAGACTTTTGAGAGATAGTCTATCATCTTTTCCAGGAACTCCATCTCATCAATCTTATGTCCCGTCTCTTTGGCCAGTGAAGTCATGAATCCAGGGTCCATATCGCATGGATTAATGTTGAAAAACTTACTGAGGTCGGTGTTGAGGTTTACAGCGATTCCGTGAAAGGTCGAAAATCCCTTCACTGCAAAACCGATGGAACATATCTTTCTTTCTCCAACCCACACTCCCGTTTCCTTGAAGAGACGCCCATCGCTTTTCAGACCGTAGCTCATAAGAGTGAGGTTTAGTGCAGTCTGGACCTGCTCAATCAGGTTCCTTACATTAATTCCCCTATCATTCAGGTTGAACACAAAATACAGGACCAGCTGACCCTTTCCGTGGTACGTCAGGTTACCCCCCCTTTCTACTCGTATTATGGGGACAGAGTAGTTATCCATGTTCCCTGGCTTGAAATGGATCCCTCCCGTATACGTGTCCTCATGCTCTGTTGCGATAATCGTATCACCGATCTTGCCTTCGTTCCTCTCTTGATTCAGTCTCCTCTGCAGGTTGAGGCATTCCTCGTAGTCCATTGGAATGCAACGGTAGAGCGAGATCATGCTCTCCTACAGCATGTCTTGGAATAAATTATGATTGAAACTCTTGGCGCTATCTCTTCGAGTCGAACCTATCAAGGTTCATCACCTTTGCCCAAGCGGCTACAAAATCCCTGACGAATTTTTCTTTACCATCACTGCTTGCGTAGACTTCTGCCACCGCACGGAGCTCGGAATGAGCGCCGAAGATCAGGTCCACCCTGCTGGCGGTCGATCTGACTTTCCCAGATTTCCTGTCCCTTCCCTCAAACTGAGTCTGAGATTTTCCACTCTGTTTCCATTCCGTTTCATTGCTCAGGAGATTCACGAAGAAGTCGTTGGTCAGCACACCAGGTCTTTCTGTGAACACTCCTTTCTGCGAGTGGTCATAGTTTGCATCAAGCACTCTCATTCCTCCCACGAGGACGACCATCTCGGGAACGGTGAGCGTGAGCAACTGTGCCTTGTCGATTAGCAGGAATTCCTCTTTCGTTCCAATGGATGCAGATGCGTAGTTGCGAAAACCATCTGCTTTAGGTTCTAAAAAGGAGAAAGATTGCACATCGGTCTGTTCTTCAAGCGCATCCATCCTTCCCGGGACAAAGGGGACTTCGATTTTGTATCCACCTTCTCTCGCAGCCCTCTCTATTCCTGCATTTCCTGCAAGAACTATGAGGTCAGCAAGTGACACCTTCTTTCCTCCCTTTGCATTTAAATTGAAGTCTTTTCTAATTTTTTCTAGGGTCCTGAGAACCTTCTTGAGCTGTTCAGGTTGGTTGCACTTCCAGTTCACCTGTGGATCGAGCCGTATGCGAGAACCGTTCGCCCCTCCCCTCTTGTCACTCCCCCTGAATGTGGATGCAGACGACCATGCGGTGTAGACGAGCTCTCTCACCTTAAGTCCTGAGGCAAGAATGGATTTTTTCAGATCAGAAATGTCCTTCCTGCCTATGAGCTTGTGATCAATACGCGGAATTGGATCCTGCCAGACCAGGTCCTCCTCCGGCACCTCGGGGCCAAGGTATCTCGCCTTTGGCCCCATGTCGCGGTGCGTCAGTTTAAACCAGGCTCTCGCAAATGCATCTGCAAACTCGTCTGGATGCTCCAAGTAGCGTCGTGATATTTTCTCGTATGCTGGATCAAGCCTCAGTGAAAGATCTGTTACCAGCATAGTTGGAGACCGCTTCTTTTTTGGGTCTTGTGCATATGGTATTTTTCTAGCCTCTGTCCCTCCCTTGGCTACAAATTGATATGCCCCGGCGGGGCTCTTCGTTAGTTCCCATTCATACCTGTAGAGAGTTTCAAGGAAACCCATCCCCCATTTTGTTGGTGTCGTCGTCCAGGTGACTTCGGGTCCGCCCCCTATCGTGTCGTCTCCCTTTCCTGATTTAAACTTGCTAATCCATCCTATTCCTTGATTCTCTATCGGTGCAGCCTCTGGTTCCGGTCCCACGAAGTTTGGTGATCCTGCCCCGTGAGTTTTCCCAAACGTATGGCCACCAGCAATCAGTGCAACCGTCTCTTCGTCATTCATTGCCATCCTGGCGAATGTTTCACGGATGTCTCTTGCTGCAGCAATGGGATCGGGAACGCTGTTGGGCCCTTCCGGATTGACGTAGATCAGCCCCATCTGAACGGCTGCGAGAGGGTTTTCCAGATTCCTTTCACCAGAGTAACGCTTATCCGCAAGCCATTCTCCCTCGCTTCCCCAGTAAACTGACTCATCCGGTTCGTAAACATCCTCCCTGCCTCCGCCAAAACCAAACGTCTTGAAACCCATCGTCTCCAATGCGACATTACCGGAGAGTATGATCAGATCGCCCCACGATAGCTTCCTTCCATATTTCTTCTTGATCGGCCAGAGGAGCCTTCTGGCCCTATCAAGTAACACGTTATCTGGCCAACTGTTAAGGGGAGGGAAACGCTGTTGAGCAGAGCCTGCCCCACCTCTGCCGTCTCCTACCCTGTAAGTTCCAGCAGCGTGCCAGGCCATTCTAATGAACAAAGGACCATAATTGCCGAAATCAGCTGGCCACCATTCTTGCGAGTCCTTCAATAGCTTAGCTATATCTTTTTTCACCGCTGCAAAATCCAAACTCTTGAACTCCCTCTTGTAAGAGAAATCTTTGTCCATGGGGTTTGACTTCGACGAATTCAGACGGAGGATTCCTAGATCCAACCTGTCAGGCCACCAATCCTGAATACTCTTGAAAACCCTCTTACCCTTGTCACCTGGAGAACCGGTCCTTTCCATTTACTCACGTCCTTCTTACAGTCACTTTTTGGAATAACATTGCGTTGTGTCTATCACTTAATGAAACCATTTTCTTACCTTGAATAATCAAATACAAAATGAGTTATAAATGGTTACCTCAGCTGAGAGGATATGCGCATTTTCATTCCTCAATTCAGACTAAATGGAAGAAGTCCTATTCTATAATCTTATTGAGCAAATCTGTCACCTCGGAAATTTCAGGAAGAGGATCAACCAGATAGGAAAGTTCTGACTTCCACCTCTTCTTGTTGTTTGCCTCTGATATCTTCCTGATGAGATTATTCCTATCAAATGACTCATTTCTCTTTTCCATTTTGCTTATCACCAATTCTTCGTTAAATTTCGCCCCTCTAACGTGTAAGAGGAAATATAGATCGTAGATATCACGCATTCTGCTCCTCTCGAGGATAGCTGCTACTTTCTCGGATACGATCTCATCGACTTTCATGACAAGAATTGAAAAAACGGTTATGTCCTCATATTGAGGCAATAGGAATTTCGTATCTGGTTCCAAGACAAGATCATTCCCCGTGCTGAGATCAATTTTTATATTCTGTAGTTGTCCAGTCCTTGCATTCAAAGGCCCTCTGACTCTTATTTCGAAATTTACTCCAACAACGTTATCTCCCTCCCTATGTCCTCTATGCTCCCTTTCTACAACAGAATATTGTTCGTTTAAGTTATCAAAGACAGCATTTATTTTGTCGTAAACTCTTCCTATCATTTCTCCAGTGCGTGACGGGTCAACAGCGAAGTCTAGATCCTCAGAAAATCTGTTCAGGTTATAGAAATACTTTAGACAAGTGCCTCCTTTGAATATGATTTCGGTAGTAAAGACCGAGGAAATTTCTCTGAGTATCATAGTTAGGAGATAATCCTTCTCGATCTGCCGTATATCTCTGAACCCGCTGGCTTTCCTCAAGAGATTTCCTTCATCGATCACCTATTGCACCCCTCAGCTTTTTCGATTTTACTCCTTTCATTTCAAGTAGATGACCAACGCTCTTCATAACTTTCTTAGATTTCATCTCTATAGAGTAATCAATTAGCCTGTCTACTTCTATCTTCTTTCTGTTGAATGCAGCTAGAAATGCCTCTTCCACATACGATAATGGAGGGGTGTTCAAGTAGATCGAATCAACTATTGCTTTCTCTAAGAATGCAACATATCTGTTCTGATCTCTTGTATAGCCAAAGAATCTCTCTCTTCTTATCGCAATAAACTCAATGGTGTTATTATCGACAAAAATGGTCCTATGCCGTTTTAAGGTTATAACGCTGAATCTTTTCACGATTTGTTCAGTAACTGAGTAATACTGGAATGCAGAAAAGAGACTTATATAACTTGGAAAAACTAATTGGGAGGCTATCTCATACAAATCCCAAATTTTTCCTTTATTGATAAAGAATTTCCCTCGCTCGATTCTAACCACTTTTCTGTTTGAAGCTAGCATTTTTGATACATATCCGTTATCCTTGTGCATTATCCTCGCTGCATCTCCAAGCGTGAATACGTTCTTTTCTTGAAGTATTAGTTCATCCAAGACGTCATTCATACTGAGATATGCCATGGCAAGGTATCTCTAATTATTTCTTAAATCCTGTGTAACTGAATATCCAGAAATATGGGTATTTCGTTACACCACATGAAACCGACTAAAGGGTTCCCGTTCTGTAGTTTTGCAACGCAGCTGCAATCATGTTCAGTGCCGAATTAAGAATCGAACGAAGACACGCGCTGTTGACTCTTTCTAATCCTGCCCCTCCAGTCCTGAATACTTTCCCATTGTTGAATGCTACTTTTGCCTCCTTCAGAAGGAGATCCTGAGACTATTCAGGATCCGGCTCTATTACCTTTACGAATATTCTTCTTGATGAAATCCTTGAGAAACTCAAGATTGCACTTCAGATATTCCAGGAATTGATCCAGCCACTCTTCGCTATCATTGTAGGCTGTTTGAGCTGCAGTAGCTGCAAATGCATTGGGTAGATCCACGCCAGTCGTTTCTATAGATTTCAATAAATCTTTTCGAAGCCTTTCGTTGGGTATTGCGATGTTGGAAATCTGTAGTCCTGCAAGATTGAATGTTTTGGAGGCTGAAGTGCATGTCACGGATCTGTCTGCAAATTCATAGGAAATTGCGGCAAAATTTGTGTGAGGTGAACAAAGTATTAGCACTCTTGCCCTGGATTCCTTCACTTTCTTTTCAAGATCTTCGAAGTCCATTTCATATCGACCGTCTCTCAGGATCAAGGGATTTTCCAGAATCTCTCTTCCCAGACATTAGGGTTGAGTGCCCTTCTACCAAATGAAGAAAATGAAAAAATGAATTTTCTCTATCAAACGCAGCAATGAGGATTTCACATCGTTCCACAACATCACACAGTATTTTGCGGTAACAGTGCAAACCCTTGATGAAGAAAAAGTGCATCTAGAATGAGAGGGTAGAAGTCCAACTTAATCAAAATTAAATATCAAAATCGGTTATAAGCGGGAATGGTTTCAATTAAGTTCAAAGCAGTATTGCCCTCTCCCACCGTTTCTCTGAACAACAAATTCGCTGAACTGAAGGAGAAAGGAGAAAAAGCTATTTCGTTTGGAGTTGGAGAACCCGACGCCACAACGCCAGAAGGAGTTATAGATTATGCAGCCCAAAAGGCAAGAGAGGGGAAGACCCACTACACCTCATCTCTCGGTATCAAGGAACTCAGGGAAAAGATAGCCCAGAAGTATAGTTCCATGACTGGCAAGGGCGTCGTTCCGAAAAACGTGATAGTTACGATTGTTAAGTTCGCGGTCAATATGGCGGTTCAGTCCGTGATAGATCCCGGAGACAACGTTCTCATCCAGGACCCGAGCTTCGTCTCTTATCCCGAAATCATAAAGATAGCCGGAGGAGTGCCCCGGTACTTTCCGTCCAAGGAGGACGGGAGCCCCGATATTGATGCGCTCAACGCGATGATAGATGATAGGACAAAGTTGATACTAATCAACTCTCCTTCAAATCCTCACGGGTGGGTCGCTTCTCAACAGGACATGAAGGGAATAGTTGATGCTGCAATCGACCACAAACTGTACGTCGCTTCTGACGAGATATATGAGAGCATCATTTACGAGGGAAAGCACATCTCGCCCCTATCGTTCCCCGGGATGGAAGACAGGACATTTGTGATCAACGGTTTCTCCAAGAGTCACGCTATGACTGGATGGAGGATTGGTTACCTGATTCCTCCTCCGGAATTCACAAACTACATAGACTCGTACCAACAACAGACAATCACATGTGCACCTTCTGTTTCTCAGTATGCAGCTTTGAAGACCTTTGATGATCCAAATTTTCCACTGAATCTGAGAAACACATTCATGAGGAGGAGAGATACCCTTAACTCCATCCTGTCAAAAAGTGACAAGATTGAGTTCCGACAACCGGCTGGAACATTTTATGCATTTCCTAAACTGAGAAACGGGATGACTGGAGAGGAGTTCTCAGAAAAACTTCTGAAGAAGGAGAAGGTTCTGGTTACACCTGGATCTGGCTTTGGCCCATCTGGAAAAAATAAGGTTAGGATGTCTTTTGCCCTTTCAGATAAAGATCTAGAAGAGGGTGCAAAAAGAATTGTTGAATTCCTGGCTTGATTTCAGCTTCTGGTCCAGGGATTAGTACAGATATCGCAGAATAAAGTTAAGCCGTCCAAGAGTTATTACTTTCTCTTCTTCCTGTAAGCTGTATACTTCATCTGGTCGAATTCCAGGACGTGCCTGATCTTCTTCGAAATGAGATACTTGCTCATATCTTCTGAAACGTCTCTAACATAAGTCTCCGGCAGCGGTGCCAGTATGGTTATCTCTTTCCTATCGAGTGGAAAAATCATCCTCAATTTTCCTTCCCTTGTGTAGCCCTCAGGTTTTCTGTTGTTCTTGATGTCCTGCATATTAAGCATAATGATCACATCCCTGTGATCCGGCTCATCTTCCATTTCATTCGTTTCCCTGAAAAAAAGTTCCATCAAACCGCGGAAGCTTTTCTCTAACTGTTTCCATTCAAAAGTTTGAGGGAAAATTATGTGTCCGCTCCAGTTCTTCATGGAGAACCTACTTTGTCCTCGATCTCTTCTTGACTGTCATCGGTATTGCCCCGTTCTCGAATTCGACTAAAGCTATCCTCAAAGGGTCTATGACATTCTTTGGGATCTCTATGATAATGGGTGCCCCCATCGATACTTGGAGGGCCCTAGCACCAACTATTCTAGCCTTCTCATACTTAGAGTACTTTCTTTTAGACATTAAACCACCTGTAGAATACTTGATAATACTTGAAGCTGTCACAAATCTCCTCTTCTTTAGTTATAGCCTCATCCCTATTAAGTTTATTATTCGGTCTAAGAAATGTTTGTCGTTGTTCGAGAATGGGTCGACGGAATCGCTGTCAATATCGATTTCTCCAGTTACCTTCCCATCCCTAAAGATGGGTGCCACCAGCTCTGACTTCGTTTCCGGGAAGCAAGCAATGTATCTAGAATCTTTTGAGACATCAGGTACGACGACAGTCAGCTCCTCTTTAGCCGCGAGTCCGCAAATCCCGTCTCCTACCTTTATCTTGGTGTGTTCTGTTTCCCTAGGGCCCGAGTAAGTTCGAAGTACGAGATTCTCCCCCTCAATCATATAGATTCCAACCCAGTTGTAGTGTGGAACCCTTTTGTTTAGAAATTTCACAACAAAAGTTGCCAGGTCACCTGTCTGAGTACTCAATTCATTTTCAAATACATTAAGCAGCGAATCAAAATCTACATTTCTCACTTTCCTTGATTGACATTTGTTATTTATATTTGAGAGAGACGTTACGTTTACGGACCATTGAGTCACCAAAGTATTTATGTTAGCCATTTTTCAATGGATGATGCTGTACCTAGTTTCCGTCGATAAACTCAAAGGGGAAGGAAAAGAGCTAGCAATTACTAAAGAAGAGTTCTCTACGATCTATCTGGATATTCTACAAAACGGAAAATCCAACTTCAATGGACAGGATGTCTCGCTCTCTCCCGGGTTCAAGAAGAAAGGAATAGACTATTCGGCATTACGCGACAGCCTCGAACTTCTGAACAGGAAATTGTTATCGTCGAAACTGACGGAAGATCAGATAATAGAAAAGATAATTACCACCCTCGATGAGATGGAGAAGTTTGAAAACTTTCTCGCTCAAAAAGTGGAAGAAACATCTACTTTTATGAAGTATGCGACATCCGTAAATAGCGGTTTTTCCGAACAGATTTCAAAAATGTTGACCGAGATTCGGGGATTTGTAAAAGAGTTGGAACATTCACTGGATGAATACGTCGATAGGAGCGCTCCCAATCTGAAGAAGATTGTTGGGTACAAGGTTGCTGCAAGATTGCTGAAGTCGTTTGGCGGAACCAAGAATCTGGCCCTTAGTTCGGCAAGTACGGTGCAGATAATAGGTGCTGAAAAGGCTTTTTTCAGGTTCAGAAAGGGAAGGGGAACACCGCCTAAGCACGGGATAATATACGAAATTCCAGACATCTACAAGGCATCAAGTAACGATGCAGGCAAGATTTCCAGAGCCTATTCAAATGCAATAGTGAAAGCCGCCAGGGCAGACCTAGTGGGAATTGTATCTGAATCTGACGTAAAACTGAAGAAGAGGGTCGAGGAGATAAAGAGATCAAACAGGAAGTATGATATATGAAGTCACCGTGAAATGGAGGAATGCAACCGCTCCCCACTCGTCGGCGACTATAACTGTGTACTGGCCAGCTGGGAAATATACGAAGTGATATGAACCGTTGATGGAGTTTGAGGGAGCCCAGTATCCTGAAAACGTGACTGCATTGGATAGCGTGATTGGTATTAGTAAGTTGCTAGATGAATTGAATGAATTGCCTTGGGAAAGGATGTACCCATTGCTGCTCAGGCCCAATATCTTGTAACTGCTCACCATGTAGATAAGTGGGCACATGTACACCCCAGGCTGCCACATATTTAGGGGCTTTGCAGTTACGATGGAGCTGCTTGAAACATTGCCCGGAACAACAGCAAAACCATAAGGAATATCTAGGCTACAGGGAGAGATAGTAAGTCGAATCTTCTCCCCTCCAATGGTGGGCCACAAGTCACTTACGTTGAAGATCGACGTAGGTCCGTTGTTGTATATTCCCAATCGCAAAGTGATGTTCTGCCCAGATATTATGCTCTGGCTATCCTCAGACGCAATCAGAGTTAACTGTCTCTCGCTGTTGCCATACAGTGAGAAAGGTCCCCAGTAGTAGAGCGATACCACAGCAATGACTATTAAGACCGCAACGACCGCTGAAACTATGGTAACTTTCTTTCTTGTGGATGTCTCCAATTAGACTCTCCTCATTAGGCAATAACTGTTACTTCACTATATACGATTTTCCCAGAAGTCGATATAAAGATCAGTCTTTGGGGAGAAAATTAAGAAAAATAAAAGAAAAAATTCTACTTCTTCTTTGTGTTTCTGCTAATGACGTAACCTGAAATGCCACCTATCAGCACGACTGCTACCACTACGATGCCAATTATGTAAGTTGTGGAAAGCCCCTGATTTGAGGCAGAAACAATGGCAAGATCATTCGCCGACGTTACCTCTGCGTCACCGTTCGTCGTCATGGCAGCATTAGGATCAATTCTGAGCTTCAGGGTGTATATGCTTCCATTTTCGTTTATCGTGGAGTTTATAGTATAGTTGGTCGTGGCATTGTAGTAGAAAGTTGTTGTATTCGCACTGCTGTCGTAAACTCTAACCCAGCTGGTCAATGGTTTGCTAAATACATGGAAATTTACCGTATTATAGGATGCAATATCGCCGTTGAATCCTATCTGTTCGAATAGCCCGCTGAGATCAAGCGAACCCGAGTTTCCGCTTCCAAGCCCCAGACTCAGATCACCAAGTTCGTTGACGTCAATATTGCTGGTGATGCTTTCATTCACACTTAAGTTCACGAATGGCATTTTCACCGCTAGATTCCCATGGAATGTGCTTTCCAGTTTCCCCTGAACACCAAATGCTCTCCATGACATGTCTATTACCGTTGAATTCCCTCCCGTCTTCTTCGTAATATTTGTAGCAGTCAGATGAAATGTCATGTTCCTGTAGACGGTGAGGTTTGTCTGGTTTGCGAATGCATGCACGTGGTAAGAAATGGTCGCATTTATGACATGAATTACAGTCCTGTTTGTGCTGGAAGTCCCAGTAGCATTTACGCCACCAGCTGAAGTGTTACCGTTGATCTCTACCTGGTTCATGTCCTGCTGTATTTCCTGCCTTGTCGTTGCATTCACATAGGAAGTTGCGTTTAGCCACATTGCTGTACCGTTGAGCTGGTTCGAAGCATTGCTCCCTGCAGGGTAGGTGTAGTAGAGCACGTAGTTGCTGGTTGTGTTCACGTTTGCGACATCCGTCTGTGTGTCTATAGTCGCGTGCATGGTGGTGGCAGACCCTAGAGGCATGGTCATCATGCTGATGACCACTGCCAACATCAGTACAATCAAATACCTCATGTCCTTTTGACTCGTACTTATTTAAACTAATTATTGGTACAATTTTCAAAAATTAATACAAAATTCGAATAAAATGCTGATAACGTTTCTCATCACCTCATATATCTGTCATTAAGGCCAGACTTTCCTGACGTAAACGCAATTAATGGAAATAATGTTCCTTCCTGATACATTAAAGTAGTCATTTTAGATTTTAGATGGAGACTAATGGAACCCGTTTTACAGGTAGCCTTGGATTTCGAGAACCTGAGTAGGGCACTTCAGGTTGCAAAGGAGGCCGTTGAAGGCGGAGCCGACTGGATAGAGGTTGGGACCCCCCTCATCAAGAGTGAGGGATTGCAGGCCATAAGAGAGATAAAGCGTAATTTTCCCAACAAGGTAGTCGTGGCAGATATGAAGACTGCAGATGTCGGAGGATTTGAGACAGAGATCGCAGCAAAGAGTGGCGCCCAGATAGTCACAATCCTCGGTATCAGTGACGACCCGACTATAACTGAGGCAGTGAAGGCCGGCAAGAAGTACGGGGCGGAGATAATGATTGACCTCCTCCAGGTGGAAAACGTGGAGGAGAGAGTGAAACAACTGGAAAAATTGGGAGTGAAATACTTCTGCGAACACGTGGGAATAGACATGCAGATGATCGGGAAGAACCCATTAAAAGTTCTTGAGAGGGTAGTATCAGCAACCAAGATTCCTATTGCGGTTGCAGGGGGATTGAACAAGCAGTCCATCCCAGACGTTATCAAGAGAGGTGCCTCGATCATAATTGTGGGCGGAGCTATTACCAAGGCACCGAACGTAACTGAGGAGACGGCAGCAATAAAAAAGGTCATTGCGACCGGCGTTGCAGAATATGGAGACATGTACAGGAAGTATTCAAAGGACGAGATAGTAGAGGCGCTCTCCAAGGTGTCTTCCTCCAATGTTTCGGACGCAATGCACAGGGGAGGGGCTATTCACGGAATAGTATCGAGGAGTCCGCAAGGCACGAGAATCGTTGGCAGAGCTTTGACCGTAAAGACTGTCAACGGAGACTGGGCGAAACCAGTTGAGGCGATCGACCACGCGAAGGAGGGTGATATCATCGTGATAGATGCAGATGGGGGAGAGGACGCTGTTTGGGGAGAACTTGCATCCTGGAGCTGCGTCACCAAGAAGATAAAGGGCGTGGTCATCTGGGGGGCAATCAGGGATCTGGACAGCATAATGAAGATTCCATTCCCAGCTTTTTCAAAGTACGTTTCATCCAATGCCGGGGATCCAAAGGGGTTTGGGGAGATAGGAAGCGAGATAGAGATAGCGGGAAGAAAGGTCAGAACTGGGGACTACATCATTGCAGATTATTCCGGGGTAGTGGTAATACCCGAAGAAGAAGCACAGGAGATCGCTAATAGGGCCGTAGACGTTGCGGAGAGGGAGAACAGGTTGAGAGAAGAAATAAAGAGAGGGAGTACCCTTTCGTCAGTCCAGAAGCTAGAGAAGTGGGAGAAAGTTGGATGAACGACGGCGTCGTAGTGCTGTTCTTGTAGAGTCCTTCGTAGTAAGTAAGGTTGTAGCCTCTGTTGCCAAGATATGTCCAGTTTACTTCGAACAGATAACTCGTGCTGTTCGCCTCGGTGGAGCTGTTTTCATACACCAGATCGAATGGCTTCTTGAAAAATTTGGTGAAAGCGGATCCGTTGACCATTATCGGTGCCTGGTTAGGATTCAGGGAGCTATTGAAACCCCATACGCCATACCTCAGCATGTAGCTGTTGAGGAAGATGTACCCTACTGGGGGGTAAGTCCCATTTTGTCCGGTGAGGTCGTTTATAGCACCTTGCCAGCTGGTTGAATTCCATATTGACGAAAGATTGTTGAACGGTGAATTGAATCCGTAAGAATATAGCAGAATCCCTATCTGGTGGTCAGTTGCAACGGACAGATTCGTGTTACCGATCTGAGTCAGATAGGAAATGGTAGAATTGTCCTGGATCGTAATCGCTTCGGTGTGGGAAGGGACGAAATCTGAGACCATCGGATAGCTCGCAACACCCATCAGAAGGACGAGAGAAACGGCAGCAATCACAATGATGTTCTCCACAGGTCGCCTCACGGAATAGGTCACGTGTCTGGCACTGGTCGAAATAACGTGCCGGGGCACCGTAACCATTGTCACTCCCGCAGCAGTATTTATGGCTATGGGAGCGGTGATTGGCGGGGTTGTACCATACACCTGCTTTATCCTCACTCCTTTCCCCTTCTTGTGGGAGCTGAAATATTGGTACCACTTGACAAGAACATAGGCGGAAACGATGCAGAACGGTTCGGAAAGATATTCGAGACTCCTCGCTGGAATCAGCACGGTATTCTTCGAAACGAAGCTGTAGAACAGGGAAAGTATTATTGCGAGCGTCCAGCCAAACACCTCTGCGATGTTGTTCTCTATGAGGAAGTACTTCACTCCCACCACAGATACAGAGATAAAAATTATGAAAGGTAGTGATACTACCAAAGCACCATACGAAATGTAACGTGGAACAAATCCAGTCAAGCTCAATACCACAAACATTGCTACGAGTATGAATGCGGAAAGAATCACAAGCAACAGGTCTCTCTTGGGCTCAATCTGCAACTTCAGTTTTTCTATTATCTTAACTACAACATCCTTGATTTTTATGGAGTTCGAATTCCTGAGTATAAGATACATAGCAAGTACCATAGCATAGAATACAGCGATCACCGCACCATATCCCAATCCATAGGCAGCCTTGGAAAAGAATGAGACCATGTTCGGAACTCTAAGGAGCAGGTATGCCATCATCAGTGTCCCGGAAAGCTCAATGATTAACAGGTCTGAAAATAGATTTTGTCTCCACTTTGTGCCGAGCAGATTAACTGCGAACACCATTCCCACCAGTGAGATAAGGAAAAAGTAAGTCGAAAGTTGGTGAGAGAGCACAAGGAGGACGATAGAAATACCCATCGGTATCGCATAATTGTGATTCTTATGGTATGCAAGGAAGAAATAAATTGAAAGGAGGAGGAAGAAGTGCCCCGTTGTAAGATAATTGGGCTGGGAGGTCTGGTAAAGCTGGATTGGACTTACAACAAGCAGGAACCCCGCAACCGCTGATATGTTTCTGTCGAAGCCTACCTGCCTCGAAATAAGGTATATCAGGAACGGTGTCAACCCGCCCAAGAAAGGGATGGAATAATCTAGAGCTATTGAAACAGGAACACCGGTGAGATAATGGACGGTGTCTACAATCAAGAAAGTAACGGGGAAATACTGGTAGCCATCCGTCCCCCACGGAGAATTGGGCGGATATGCGAGCGCCTTGTTGCTAAGGAACGCCTGGCTGAGGTAGTAATAGATGCCGTAGTCATTGCCCCACGCATAATTCAGCACGTTGGGGAATATCCTTATGGCTACCCCCGCAATGATTATCGCAGATATAATCGCGATCTCTCTTTTCCCCAACTTCATGCACTTTCTTAAAAACTATTGAAAATTTAACCTTATTGTGGGTTGGTCGAATTGAATGATTCTTCATTTTTAAATACGGGATAATACTTCCTAGACAACAATGAATAGCTTCCTTAAAGTGGCTTTTCTGGGTGATGGGGGGCATCGTGCGTGAAGATAGGTTTTGTATCGAAACCTGAGTGCCCTAGATGTCAAGAACTCATCAAGTTCCTTATCGATTTCCTCAAAGAAAGGGGACACGATTATGTGCTGGAATCTGGGACAGCCAAGGAGATGAAGATGGATGGGGAGCGGGTGGAGAAGATCCACGCAGACGCTCTGGTAACTGTCGGAGGCGATGGGGCAGCCCTTTGGACGCTGCAGAAAACAAAACTTCCATTACTCCCCATAAACGTGAGCAGCCTCGCATTCCTTTCTGAGGTCGATTCATCGAACTCTCTCGAGTGCATAAACAGGCTCCTCAACGGTGATTACAAGGTAGAGGAGAGAGCAAGAATAAAGACCACGGTCAACTCAAAGAGACTTCCGGATTCCTTGAACGAGGCAGTCCTGAAAACAATGATTATGTCCAAGATCAGGTGGTTCGGGATCTACCTAGATGATGATTTCATCCACAATACAAGGGCAGATGGAATAATCATAGCGACCCCGACTGGGTCAACCTCTTATTCCCTGAGTGTAGGTGGCCCGATTCTCGACCCCAAGGTGAAGGGTTTCATCATATCTTACATGGCACCATTCAGTCTCAGTGCCAGGAGCATGGTGGTCCCATCCCAGTCCACAATAAGGGTGGTCACGCTCGATAAGGGCAAGAGCATAATGCTCACTCTAGACGGACAGGACGGCTTGGAGGTGGGCTTCCACGATGAGATATCTTTCACAGAGAGCGAACACCCAGCAAGATTCATCAGGTTCAATTCAGACTTTTACAAGAATACCAGGGAGAAAATGGTATGAAGATAAGGAGGGGGGTCATAGAGCTCGTTATGGAGAGCAGCAAGGACTCTCTTCCGAACGAGTTCGCAGCCTTCCTCAAGGCGAAGAAGGAAGTGATATACGAAATAGCGCTCGTTCCCGGTACTATTTCTGGAGAAAGGAGTGCAATAATGCAGTTATGGAACAGACCGATAGATCTGGGGTACGTAGGCACGATTCATTCCCATCCCTCTGGTGTGATTTATCCTAGTGAAGACGACAAGAGTTTGTACTCAAAATTCGGGAATATTCATATCATAGTTGGCTATCCGTTCAACCTGTACTCCTGGCGGCCGTTCAACAACGAGGGAATAGAGATAAATCTGGAAATGATACAATGATAAGAATCACTGATGGCAGGTACATAAGAAACATATACGGAGTACCGGTCGTAGCAGACATATTCAGGGCAACTTCAAACATCGTTACCATGGTTATGAAAGGAGTAAAGGAGATAATTCCCGTCGACGATGTCAATACCGCACTCTCGTTGAAGAAAGAAGGGTACGTCTTGTTCGGGGAAAACAACCTGAATCCGATAGAGGGATTTCAGTATGGCAACTCGCCAACGCAGACAATGAAGCTCGATCTTGATGGAGTGAAGGCCGTTCTGATGACGACTAACGGGTCTGGGATTATTTTAAAGGCGGGTGAAGGAACACTCGTTGGTTCATTCCTAAATATAGGTGCACTTTCAAGGTATCTCAGAAACAAAGAAGTTCATATCTTTCCCGCAAATCTGAAAAACGGGGTCTCTACGGAGGACAACGAATTTGCGTATGCTCTCACCAAGAAGGTGATGGAACCAGGCTCCAATATAGATGTCAATATTGCAAGGTCTAGAAACGGAAATGGAGCCACGCTTCTCAAGGAGCATAAGTTCGAGGAGGACCTCGACTTCTGCCTTCAGCAGGATATCACAGACGCGATTCCAATCTTTAAAGGTGGCAAGATAGTCAAGTTGGAGTGATCACTTCGATTTTTCCTTGAGAAAAATAAACAGTCCTATCCCGACGACTATTGATGCAATCAGGAAGTCTGCGTAATAACCAATACCTGTGACAATAACGCCAGTCAGTGCCGAGCCCAGGACAGCGCCAAAGCTCTGAACTGCATTATAGGTTCCACTTACCCTTCCCCTCTCCTCAGGTTTTGATAGGTTCGAGACGAGTGTACCTGTCCCCACAGAGATGAATGACCACAGGGCTCCCAGAACTGAGTAGACCAGAAGCAATCCGACAAATAGGAATGGTCTATGGGTCTGCAACAGTGCCACAAGCGCTATTGTGAATGGAAAAATGAACATCCTTGTCATCACGGCGAACGTGGTAACCCTTCTGTTTCCGTATCTCAGGGCAATCTGACCAGAAAATCCGTAAGTTATTGCACCAAAAATATAGTTTCCAAGGAAAATGATGAAATATACGGACGCAGAAATAGCAAGCGTCCGCAGCATTATCGGAAACGCAACAAAGAACAACTGGAAGCCCGTCATCATGATCATGAAACCGATTATTATGAACTTCAGGTCGCTGGCTAGGTCTTTAAAATGGAAGTTGAAATGTATGATCTGAGATGGAAGGTACCTCACTCTCTGAATTATGCTGAAAGTGCGGATAGGGACCTCGTCTCTGTTAATTTTGACCGTGCTCTCCGGTATGTAGCGGTAACCCAGGACTGCCGAGATCAAATAGAAAATTACGGCAAAAAGGTATAGATATCTCAGCAGCGAAACCTTTGGAAAGAACGCAGTGAACACGGAAGCAAAAACGACTCCAGCTATGTTTCCGTAACTGTTGTACTGTGAGAACTTCGAGATCTTCATTGCCCAGTCCCTCCGCTCAGTGAGCTCCATAATGAGGATTGACGAGACCGGAGTGGCTGCACTACCAAAGAAACCAGACAGGAAGGAGATCGAAATGAAATACGCAGTGTTGAATGATATAGCCAAAAGGACGGATGTTACCGCGAGTGAGACAAATCCTATTATTACGAACATTCGCCTCTTTCCGAGTCTATCTGAAAGATTCCCCCAAACCATTAGTCCCAGTACTGAGGCGATCGATGAAACAATAACGTAAATTGAATAATCGATGATCCCCCCAGCCAGAAGTTCTGTAATGAAGAGTGGCGCCAATGGGCTCGTAATGCCCGCTGAAGTGTTCATTGGGAAATAGGACAGAAACCATCTGTCCCTTCCCGAGGGGGTACTCATTCAACAGGTATGCATTGCGATTATTTCTATTTAAAGATAAATTTTAAGGGCGCTCACAGATGTTAGGATTATCAGTTCTTTGAGCAAGATATCATGAAAGAAGCTTTCTTAACACCATATTCCCAGACCAAAGTGTCTTACGCTTGGGCCCAATTTTAGGCACAGTGTCTCAATATTTACGCCATCCTTTATTCATGCTCGAAATACAAGCGGATCAAAAAAATTACCCTAGCATCCATTATCCCAATCGAACTTAATACCCGTATTCATACCATTCTTCATATAAAAACTTGTGATCCTGTTTGCACAAGAAATTGCCTTCTTCATTTCTTTCCCGCGGTAGAGAGACGAATAGAAAGCAGCCCTAAACATATCGCCAGCACCCAGTGAGGATCCCTTCTTCACGATCTCTGTGGGAATAAGCTCGTTGCTAAAAATGGCACCCCGTTCCCCGAGGGTCACGATAGTCTTGTTTCCATCGATTCTCGTTAGGGATGAAAGATAGTTGAATTCAGGCTCATTCAGTATTACTAGATCAGCCATCCTCAATGCTTCGATTAGCTTGTTTTGATTCCATCTGTACTTTATCTCTTGGCCAGGGTCGAGAACCTTTATACTTCGGGTACTCCGCAAAAGTTTGAGAATCCAGTCAGGATTCGAAGTTGCGAAGTGACAATACTCACTTTCAATCTCGTAATCGTCCCCCGGGTATTTCATCGGACCTTGGTACATATAAGCTATCTGTGTGTCCTTTGCGTCTGCTATGTAACAGATCGGGCCCTCCTCATTGCTCTTTTCAAGGGTCAACGAGATATTTTCTTTGTTCAAAAGGTGCAGCAATTCTTCTGGAAAATTCTTGGAAATGCGTGATATGAGATTGACGGGAGTGCCTAGTTCGGCTGCAAATCTCGCAATGTTGGCCCCTGTCCCCCCAAGTCTCTTCTCTATTCCCCTGATCTCCTCGCTTCCGAAAGACGGAATTTGCTTGATATCAAAAATTATGTCTACGTTAATGTGCCCAACAACGGTCAGGAACGACATTAGTGGGGTTTACCATCCGCGGCCTTGGATCTTTTCGGAAGCTTCCATCTTCTCTACGTCCCTTCCCTTCATTCCAGGAAGGCCCTTGCTCACCTCTACCATTACGGAAGGATCGTCCCACGCTGCAGTTGCCTGAACCACTGCTGATGCCATTTTGTCAGGATTTGAACTCTTGAAAATACCGCTACCTACGAAAACTCCATCTACTCCGTGCTCCATCATCAGGACAGCATCTGCGGGGGATGCTATTCCTCCAGCAGCGAAATTGACCACTGGTAGCCTCTTTGCCTTTTTGACTTCCTTTAGTACCTCATGGATTCCAGACTTTATCTCACCATATGTGTAATTTCCGAAGATTATGTCCTTGTCGGTTATCATTTCCCTCCCGTACAACGTTCCCCTAACTTCTTTGGTGAGTTTCTCATAGCTCTTCGAGACGTTGAGCGACATTTCCCACAGTTCATTTTCGTCGGCCAAAACGACCTCCTGGATTCCCTGATTAACCTGCCTAACGTGCCTTACAGCCTCGATTATGTCTCCTGTTCCGGCCTCTCCCTTCGTCCTTATCATTGCCGCTCCCTCCCAGATCCTCCTTACTGCCTCTCCCAAGTTCCTTGCTCCACAAACGAATGGGATAGAAATTTCTTTCTTGTTTATGTGGAAGAATGGATCAGCTGGCGTCAGGACTTCCGATTCATCTATCATGTCAATCCCGAGCTCCTCCAGTGCCTTGGCCTCTGCAAGGTGACCTATTCTGACTTTTGCCATGACTGGAATCGTCACGGCTTCAACTATCTCCTTGATCTTGAGTGGATCTGCCATTCTGGCTACACCTCCCTCTGCCCTTATGTCCGCTGGTACTCTTTCAAGTGCCATAACAGAGATGGCGCCCGCACCTTCTGCTATCTTTGCTTGATCTGCATTTGTAACGTCCATGATGACCCCTCCTTTTGTCATTTTGGCAAATCCCTTCTTTAATAGATCTGTTCCATACTTTACCTTAATCTCAGTTGCCATACAAGATATATCACAATCTTCAAAATATACATTTCCAATTTTATTGACTCTAATTCAATAGACTAAATGGCTTGTTTTCTGTAGATTCCATTAAATAACAAACTTTTCAAATTATTGGGAAAAATTTAATTTCCTCCTAACATAATGAATTATGAAATTGATACGCAAGGGGAAGGTTAAGGAAGTATACGACATTGGTGAAAATCTCTTGTTCGTTTTCACCGACCAGATATCTGTTTTTGATAAAGTAATTCCTTCACTGGTTCCGGACAAAGGAGAATCACTGGCTAGGACTTCTGAATACTGGTTCGACCAGGCAACCAAACTGGGGATATCTAATCATCTTCTCGAATTTAAGAACAAGAGAGAGATGGTGGTGAAGAAGTTCGAAATAATAGAAGGACGTGCTTCCCCGGACAAGAGAAATTATCTTGTACCCCTAGAATTCATAATGCGTTATTATGTTGCGGGGTCGCTGCTAGATCGGATCGAAAAGGGAAAGACAAAATTTCAGGATCTGGGGTTCAAGAACCCTCCAAAACACGGAGATAAGATACCCGAACCACTCTTTGAAATGACAACCAAATTCGAAAAAACAGACAGGCTTTTGGATTTAGCGGAGGCGAAGCAGATCGGCGGATTGAGTGATGATGACGTCAATAACATCAGAGAAACGATCACGAAGATGGATAGTAAGATAAACACCGAGGCACATTCGCGTGGACTGATTCACGCAGACGGTAAGAAGGAATTCGCACTTGACAGTGAAAGAGCCCCTGTGCTGGTTGATACTTTTGGAACCGCCGATGAGGACAGATTCTGGGAAAAAGAAGACTACGAGAGAGATCGCACTCTGGTTGAGAGAAGCAAGGAATTCGTGAGACAGTATTACAGGAGAATAGGATATTATCAAAACCTTGTCGACGCACGAAGCAAGGGAGCAGTGGAGCCAGCCATTCCGCCCCTCCCTAACGATATTCTGTCAGATACGTCCTCCCTTTACAGGAAACTGTACGAGAGAATCACTGGGCAAGTTTGGTGATTCAAATTGAACAAACACTCGCAGCGACTGTAAATGGTCAATGTCCTTGGAAGTCGTTGAAAATGAGCCTTTAGCCATATTCAGTCTGGGGCACACTTTCAGGAACTTCCTCATGACCGAATTACGATGCTGATCGACGGACTGATGTTCTCTGGATCAGTGGAGCGAGCTTAAACAGCTTATCTCCATTAAAGATATATCGAAAGAATTTCTTTCCCCGTAAAGCGGAGGTTGCCGAGCTAGGTCAAAGGTGCCAGATTGAGGGTCTGGCTCCGTAGGGATCCGGGAGTTCAAATCTCCCCCTCCGCATCAAGACTAAGTCCGACAGAGCAAGACAGAAAGTCATATTGTATTTGAAAGAACAAGTGTAGTTATCTTTCATAATACGAAATTCAATCTCCTTGCGAAATGGTAATAATGATATTATTTGCTAGTAGTGGAAATTACCTCCAAGAAGATCGAAAAAAGCAAAGTGAGGGGGAAGAAGATTTCTTAAATATATTGTAGTGAAGTGATTCAAAATTACTAGAGGCTGGAATAAGAGAGGAGGAAACAAGATTGAGAATGTCAAATATAAGCAAGCTCAGGAAGCGAAGGATACGCCAAAAGTGTGAGAAAAGTTTCCAAATGTTTGGATTCTACTGAGGAACTACGAAAATCCTCTGATTATTATCTATTTTCAGAAGTTATTCTATTCTTTGTTATGATGGTTCATTCAACCGCTCCATACTTGGGAGTTTAGGAATCCGGAATTGAATCAGCAGCAGGCGATACTCACTTGTCTTTGGACTTACTTTTTGGCTTCTTCTTCAGACTATTCTTAATACCCCTCACTGAAGACTCCACCTCCATGAGATCCTTCTTGATTATTTGCGTAACACTTCTCTTTTTTGGAGACCGACTCTTCTTCAATTCTTTAGCTAGTGCCTTTTGGAGAGCCTCTTTTCTGACCCTCTTTGCATACTTTATCTCCTTCCTCTTCTCCTCCTTCTTCAACTCTCTCTTCCAGTCATTCATAGTTGTTTAGACTCCTCCTCCACGAATCGAGAATCCTGTTCGCAATCTGTATAACTAGCAGAAGGCGGAATCGTCGAATTCTCTTTTTCATATGTAAAGCTCCATCGAAACGACTTCATATAAGTATTGCGAATGATTTTACTTCAGATATCGACTTTAGGGGGTTTGCCGTGGAATATGCATAATCTCGATTATCTCTATTGTTAGAACCATTTTTTTTCTTACTTATGGCTACTGATTTAATAGATACGTATAGCAGCCGGTATCTGGCTACAGTTTCAAGCATTTTGCGATCTGATGAAACCTATCGGAGATAAATTTTCTGTGAAAATTTCCGGACACAATGGGTCTGTATTTATAATCCGAACAGTCTAATTCTTCATATCTGAACACTCCACAAAAATACTTATCAAATATTCAAGTGGCGTGACTGTGAAAAATAAGGGATTGGTCAGTCGGATTTGGTGGATAGTTCTGACGGGACTGGTGCTAATTGCGCTAGTTTTCTTCTTTACGAAGATCAAATCTATCATACCCATAGGTTATTTACAGTATGACAACGTAATACAGGCTACTCTCTTCGGAATAATTCTGTACATGGTGCTTAGACTGATTCTAAAGACACTGGAAAGATCTCTGGAAAGAAGAATTCAGAAGAAGTACGTAAAACCCCTGATCTTCCTCTTGTCGATTGCTGGTTATTTCATTATACTGTTGGTCATTCTTGACCTGCTTGGTGTGAATCTGAGCTCTATTATACTAGGCGGTGCATTTGTTGGTGCAATAATAGGGCTCGCAGCACAACAGATTCTTTCTAATTTCTTCAGTGGGATCCTCCTAATATGGTCTAGGCCGTTCGTCCCAGGCGATTATATCGAATTCAATTCGTGGCAGTTTTCTTACATGCTGCCATCCTATCCTCCAAAGTATCTATCGAGGGACGAGTTCAGATGGAAAATAAAAGGAAGGGTGGAGGACATATCCATGAACTTCACGACCATCGTTGAGGATGATGGAACTGTTTTAAAGATGCCAAATAGCATAGTAATCCAAGGTGCGACTGCAGTAAACCCGGTTAGAAACAGAATACAGATCCGGACGGAAATTCTGAAGAATGTGGACTATGCAAAATTTAAGAAGGATGTAGAATCCATCGTTTCGATTTCTAAAGAAATAATGAGTTACCAGAGCTACATTGAGGAAATCGGTAGAGAGACTTACCTGGTTGTTATAACTCTCACTATAGGGAGTGAAGACTCTGAAGGAATTAGGGGAAAATTCTTAGAAAACCTGCTAGCAGCGGGAAAGTGAATTTCCCATTTTGGAGTCACAACAGAAGAAATGAATGACAAGATTACAGTTGCAAGGCCAACTATGAGGTCGTCACTGTCTCGAAACATTCTTTCTGTTTGAGGGAGCCTTTTCTTCAAGGTCCGTTCACTCGGTCTTCTCTTTACTTTTTCCTTTATCGGACTCAGCTTCCTTCATCCGCATATCAACGGTTCTACCGTCAAGAACGTAGAATTCCATTCTCTTAACCAGACCATCAGAAAATTTTTCTGGCTCGGTAGCTCTATACCCAAATAATTTCATCGCAAGTATACGGTTGGTAGTGAAGAGTTCATAATATTTGAACCGAAGGGATGCAACCTGCCTGTTTAAGGACCACAGCTTCACCATTGTTTCATGCTCGGTCATCTTTCCACTTCCTTCAACTTTCCAATGAACAGTTCGTAGTCCTCTCCGGCAACCTTTATTCTTTCCTTGAGTAAGGCCAATTGTTTCTCGTTCTCTCGCAGCTCTTTCTGAATGTCATCCACGAAATCCACTCCTTTGTAAGGAATCATCACTCTTGAGAGGGTTTGGCTCGAGCAGCGCGGGAGGATTCCATCTCCTAAGTCTCAATTCCTAATACCTATTTATTTTCTTCCTCAACCAGGTTCGTTCACGGTTCCCAATTATATAAGATTTCAATCTAGTAGAAGCGATCCCTACGTTTATTGTAAGGATGAACAGGGTTATTGCGGACATTTTGTAGCAATTCATAAAGCCATTTCTGAGAACGAAAAATATGAAATGGAAAATAGCATTGCAAGGTAGTCAACTACTGCACCCTGAAGGGTTGCAGCTTGTTGCTGGTCTCCGCCACGTCCGTAGGCATGGATTCATCGAACCGCAACGATTGGCTGGTTGACAGCAGCCTGAAGTACTCAGATTTACCGAGTACCTCGATGTTTCTTGATGCATTGAGATCGGCATGAAGCTCGAATCCACACTTCAGGCAGCGAAAAACAGATCCTTTTCGGTTGTCCTTATGGACGTATCCACAGGATGAACACCTCTGAGATGTGTATCTAGGATTCACATAGACGACCGATTTGTTTCTTTCCTGGGCCTTGTATTCGATGAACTGCTCCAGGTGATGAGGAGACCATGAACCGAGTTTACGATTGAATCTCCTTCCATTGCGCTTCGTTCTCATTCTTGCCGATCCCAGGTCTTCAAGTGCAATCACGTCAAATGGAAAATTTACGATCTGCTTTGAAATTGCATGATTTGTGTTCTGCACGAACCGTCTCTCTCTTCCGCTCAATTCTTTCAATTTAAGATGTGCGGAACGAGTGCCTGCGTGCTGCAATTTCTTCCTGTTGTAACGATATCTTCCCTTCACGTCCTTCAGCTGTGCTGAATTGAAGAAGATGTTATTCGATAATACCGCCATGTTCCTTATGCCTCTATCTACTCCCATTACCTTTATGTTGTTATATACCTTTTTTTCGACCTCCTTATCTTGCAATTCCACCTGTATCATCACCGACATCTTCCGATGCTTTGTGTCAATGAATACCTGTGCATTGGTATATTCTCCCCTGTATTTCTCTATGAGTGGAGAAAGGGCAACTGGAAATACCAGCCTGCCACTGACCGTTGTCAGCGATATTGTGTGCGAATCAGGATAGAACCTGAACGTTCGCCTGTCATACCTTATGGTCAGAGATTTCCTGTGTATTTTCTTCTCCAGTTTGGTCTGTTTCAATGATTCAGATGCAGTATCCCTTGCGGTCTGGACAAGTGCAGACGGAAGCGTTGGTATGGCTTTCCTGACATCTTCATACGTTGCCCTGTTAAGCTTGTTCTTGTTGAATGTACGTGCAGAAAATCCATAGTCCAGAGCCATCTGGCATGCCTCCCTGAATCTCTCTCCTGTTTCCAGAAGTGATTTATCGTAGGGAAGTTTCAGTTTAATAGTTCTGAACATTGTTTAATAGAATGTTATTCCCGGTACTAATGCTTTCCTTGAGGAAAGTCCGTGTATCTCCATGCTGAAGCATTGGAGTTTTACAGCTTCCCTCAAACTCCCAACAAATATTATAAGAGCGGTAGTCGAAAGTATGAACAGAGGTACATCCAGATTGACTGTCAAGTACGGTTACAGAACCATGGGGTTGTTGATTGTACTGCTCGCTTTTTCAGCATTCTTACTTGTAGAATATCTTGTGACGGGAGAGAATACACCATTTTTCCTGGCACTTTCAATCGTGTTCTTTCTCCTCACCCTGATATTGTTTGTGGGCTTCAGTCAGACCGTTGTGACCAGGATAGAGAAGAGGTATTTTCATTCAGAAAATCTCATTGGTCACTCCGGAAAAATCCTGAAGGCAGCGAGGGCTGGTGAAAGGGGAACGGTAAACGTTCTGAACGAAGATTGGAGCTTTGTCTGCGATTCCGATACGAACGTTGATGAAACGGTGACAGTTCGAAACATCATGGACGACAAGGTAACTCTTCAGGTTGAGAGATAGTTAGGACCGAATGTATCCAATCGCATCCCGCAGGACGGTTTCTTGCGGATATTTCTGAGACCCTCCGACCCTCCTTAACCAACGTATTAGCATTTCTCTTCACGACGATGTATGAGAAGATCCAAGATAACAATAAGATTAGCATCTGTCATGGGGGAATTGGGACAGGTAGATTCCTGGAAAGTGAAATTTGCAAGGAGCAATCCAAAAATTTATATCTAAATTGAAGTAAGACATAAGAGGTCAAAAGTATGGAAGAAGAGAAAAAGAAAGGTGTGGTCGAAAAGTCAGGAGAAGAGTTAGGGAAGGTAGCTAACAAAGGCGTAGGCGTAGTGAAGGGATTCGGCAAGGGTCTAGTAAAAGGATTCAAAAATAAGGACGAGAAATCAGAAGAAGAGAAAAAAGAATAGATCCCTTATCTGATACTCTCGCTTGAGTATGGAAGGGTAAATTCAACAATCCACCCTCTCAGCATGTCCGTGCAGGCATGGTTATACATATAGACGCAGTAAGGAATCTGTTTAGTCCATTCTATTATGGTCATAAAGATGGAAAATTAGACTATCAGTTTTTATCGTAGAAACCATTAAAATTTCCCAAATTTTGTTTGACAAAATGTAATAGATAAAGTTATAACAATATTAACTCTAAAGGATTTGATGAAAAATTCTGTTCTGGAAAATACAGAAGTATTCCCCATCTCGGAGTTAAACAAAATCGAACTAATTGATAACAAAGAACTTCTGGAATTCGTAACCCATTATGTAGATCTAATGAAGCCTTCATCGGTGTACTTTGTAACTGATTCAAAAGAAGACTATGAACTCATAAGAAAGAAGTCACTGGATAATGGAGAGGAGAGACAGTTGAAATCTTCCAACCACACCTATCACTTTGACAATTACTATGACCAGGCAAGAGATAAGGAGAATACAAAAGTTCTAACGGTAGGAGGCGAAAAGTTACCTTTCATAAACACGATGGAAAGAGACTCCGGGATCTCTGAAATAGAGAACCTCATGAAAGGGATAATGAAAGGAAGAACAATGCTTGTTGGTTTCTTTTCTTTAGGGCCGAAGGATTCCCCCCTTTCAGGGAAAGCAGTTCAGATTACCGATTCATATTATGTGATGCACAGCGAAATGATGCTTTACAGGACGGACTACGAATATTTTGTTAAGAATCCAGGTACGGATTTCCTGAGATTTGTGCACAGCCAGGGAGAAGTCGACTCAAGAAAGACTACAAAGAACATCAAGAGCAGGAGAGTCTTTTTCGATCTTGAAGGCGAAAGGAGTCTTTCGATAAATACTCAGTACGCAGGGAATACGGTTGGACTCAAGAAGCTTGCATTTAGACTAACTATAAGCAAGGCCCTTCGAGAAGGCTGGTTGGCGGAGCACATGTTCCTAATGGGAGTCAACGGCAAAGAGAATAGAGTGACTTATTTCACTGGTGCTTTCCCATCGGCTTGTGGCAAAACTTCCACTTGTATGGTCCCGTCTGAGAGGATAGTGGGAGACGACCTCGTTTTCATAAGGATCAAGGAAGGAAATGCTAGGGGGATAAATCTTGAGAGTGGTGTTTTCGGAATCATTGATGGAGTGAACAGAGAGGATGATAGAACCATCTGGGAAGTTCTTCACAGTAATGATGAGGTGATATTCTCAAATGTTCTGATAAATGACGGATCGCCATATTGGAATGGAATGGGTGTCGCAATACCAGATAATGGAGAAAATCATAGCGGACCGTGGAAAAAGGGGAACAAAGACTTGGAAAGCAAAGAAATACCGGCATCGCACAAGAATGCGAGATTTACTGTCAAGCTTAGCTCTTTTAAAGGATTGGACAAGGGGGCCCTCGAAAACAAAGAGGGTGTGCCTGTTGAAGGTATTATTTTCGGTGGAAGAGATAGCGATACGTGGCCACCGGTCTGCGAGGCTTTATCATGGGACCACGGTGTAGTGAACAAGGGGGCCAGCATCGAGTCAGAATCAACTGCTGCTTCAATAGGGAAGATTGGTGTCAGAACTTTCAACGCGATGTCAATTATGGAATTTCTATCCGTCGATCTTGGAAAGTACCTGCAGAATTACATCGAGTTTGGTTCCAAGCTGGTTAAGAAACCATTGATCTTTGCAGTGAATTATTTCCTCAAGGAGAGAGATACATTTCTCAACGACAAGGTGGACAAGGCGGTTTGGCTGAAGTGGATGGAGAGGAGGGTTCATGGAGAAGTTGAAGCGTTATCAACTCCCATTGGATTCATACCAAAATACGAGGATTTGAAACCACTATTCCAAAATATTCTGAACAAAAATTACACTAAAGAGCAGTACGAAAATCAGTTCAAAATACGGGTAGCGAAATTGATAGAAAAGGACAAGAGGATCAGAGAGGTCTATTCCGGTATGAAAACCACCCCTCCGCAGGTATTCAAAGAGCTCGATGATGAAATAACACGTCTGAATAGGGCCAAGCTACAATATG
This sequence comes from Thermoplasmata archaeon, assembly GCA_021797915.1. Classification (GTDB taxonomy): domain Archaea; phylum Thermoplasmatota; class Thermoplasmata; order Thermoplasmatales. The sequence continues at coordinate 37,342 of JAJZYT010000010.1, forward strand.
GTGAAGAACTATCGCCATTCAAGCTATAAACAACTGAAAAAGAAGACCTCCTCTCAAAGAGATTTGTAATTATTCTATATTTTATTCAATAGTGAAGAGAAGACTAACACACTCATTTGCAGCCGAAACTATTTTCAAAATCGAACTACTATGGGAAAAGAGGTGCCAGGTCGATGGAACGAAACAAATTCATTTTCAAAAAAGTTTCTGGAAACCCTACAGAGATAGGAAAGGAAGTAGGTAAGAATTTCAGCAAGGAAATCAAGAGAACCTTGGAAAGCTTTAATTTCATTTTCACTCACGACTTTTCAAAAAGCTGGCAATGGCTGAAAGAGTTCTCAAAGGATAACTTCCTCCACGTGATTGATGAGCGAATAATGCAGGAAATGGAGGGTATTGTAGATGGATACAACTCAGTCTCGAATACTGAGATAAATTTTGAAGATATATTGGCGCTAAATGTGTCGTTCGACGCCGATAGTTTCTTGGCAATGGATAATGCAAGGAACAACGGATCCTGCACTTCGTTTGTGGCCACTGGAGACAATACCGTAAACAGAGACGTCATACTTGCTCACACTACTTGGTGGAGGTATTTTACCGGTGTCAATTTCAATCTGATGCTGAAAGTTGTCCCAGACGAGGGATACTCTTTCGCAATGCAGACAGCACCCGGTCTGGTATTTAGCGGAACTGATTTCTATTACAACGAGAAGGGAATAATGGCCAGTGAGACGACATTGGACGGCATAAATACTTACAGTCTGAAAGGTACTCCAATCTTCCAGAGATTGAGATTGGCTATCCAATATGCGGATTCAATTGATTCTTTTTCGAAACACATTATTGATGGTAACACCGGAGGATACGCCAACGACTATATTCTGGGAGACGGCAAGAGCAAAGAGATAGGGTTATTGGAAATTGCCACTTTTAATCACGTTCTCATAAAGAAGAATAATGGTTTCATTCCGTCCAGTAACTTTGTGCAATTTCCCGAGGTCAGGAAGGAATCCAATATAGTATATGATCAAACGATAAACTCAGACAACAGCAGGTTGTACAGACTAAACGATCTCATGAAAGACAAAGGCCTTAGTGTTGCCAGTTACAAGGAAATACTTGCTGACCACTTCGATTACGACTCCAAGAAGAATAGGCCAGGCAAGAACTCAATCTGCGGACATAGGGAGATAGAGCCCAATCTAGATGTGTTTGATAAGAAAGGTCCTTTTTTTCCGTTTGGAGCAATCGACGGGAAGATAGTCTCCGGAGATGGTGCCTTGAAAGGAGAATCTTACGTCAAGTGGGGTAAGCCCTGTTCAGATGAATTTGACAGCAAGAAATTTCTAGCAAATCATCCCGAGTACATATGGACCAAGGACTTTCTCGAAGATGTTCAATCAGGGGAATGGCAGTTCCTGGAGCACGGCTGGCAATAACAGAGGAGAGTTTTGAACATTTCAAGTTCAAACTTTTACCACAGTATCTTGGATTCTTCCTCTTTCGATCTCCTCGATATTCACTCCCTTGGGGAAGAATTTCGACTCCTTTAGGCTGCTTGATATGACTCCGCTCCAGTTGCTTCCACTCAATAGGAACAGTTTTTCGTATTCCGTATAGTCGTTTCCTGGAGCTACATCCGAATGGTATATCACGTGCGTGGCATTTGTTTCCCTCTCTGTGGCAACTACATAGATGTTTGCCCCTCCTTTTATGTATCCGTTCTCTTTCGATATATCAAGGGCCTCTCTGACTCTATCTTCTATAGATCCATTCTGGGTCATCAGTAGCTTCAAGAATGTTTCAGTATCGTTCATATTCTTAACTGACCCCAGACCCAGAGTCTTGTTCATCTCAAACTTGTCAAACCATCCATTATGGGATATGTAAACATCGTATCTTTCGTCCTGCAAATGAAATGGATGCGCATTTAATACGCCCATCCCTTCGCTTGGAGCTGCCAATCGAACGTGGATGATCGCAACTCCGTTCTCGACTTTTGGGGTTGGCACCCGAAGGGTTAGAGGAGTTCCATAACGTTTCAGTTCTAAACCTTCTTTATACAAGTTCAGAAGACCCCATCCATCTCTGTGAGAAACTGGTTTTTTCTTGGCAAGGGGATCGTCTTCAGCGACATCAGCCAGAGATCTGAAAATAGATTCAAACTCAGGGCTGAATTCTCCCCAAAGTAACACCATCCTACACATAAAGTGGCATAGCAAGTTATGTAAATACCTTTCTTGCGTCACGGCTACCCAACTCGACAAAAAAGTCTACAAGGAATACCTAAAATAATAATAGTTAATCATTACCTTGTGAATTATCTAAATTTTTTCGAAGTAAATGACAATTCCTTGTACTTGGACAATAGGAATCTGCCCGACCTAGCCAAGAAATATGGTACACCTATCATAGTCTATTCAAAGAGAAAAATAGTCGAAAATGTACAAAAGATTTTGACTGCGTTTGGAGCCGACACCATATCAATACACTTTTCAGTAAAGTCGAATTACAATCCTACGATTTTGAGAATTCTCAAGGAATTAGAGGTAGGTATAGATGCGGCTAATCTTAACGAGGTTGAACTTGCCATAAAGGTTGGTATCTCCCCAGAAAAAATAATAGCAACTCCAAACAATCTTTCTAAGAAAGAACTCGAAGCAATTTCAGAGAAAGGAGTGAAGATAAACTTCGATGACATCAATCAAATGAAACTTATCAAAGATCACCTACCGAAAGTCGTATCGTACAGAATAAATCCAGGGATAGGAAAAGGAGAATTTGAAGGAATAGTGACGGGGGGGAAAGGGAGCAAATTCGGAATGCCTGCAGACGCAGCCGTTGAAGCCTACAGAGCTGCAAAGGATAATGGATGCAAGGAATTTGGAATTCACATGATGACGGGGTCGAATGTTCTCGATCCATCATTTTTCAAGGAGTCTTCAAAGTTGTTCTTTTCAATAGCAGAAAGGATTTCAAAAGATGTGGGAATAGAATTTGAATTTCTGGATCTCGGTGGGAGCTTGGGGGTTCCATACCGTCAGAACGAAGAAGAACTCGATATAAAGGCGGTTGCAAAGAATATCCTTACCAATTTCCAGGAAAGTCAATCCAGGGGATTCTTCAAACAAAGCAGGCTGATAGTAGAACCAGGTCGTTTCATAATTGCAAATGCAGCTGTGCTCCTTTCAACAGTAACGAATATCAAAGAATATGACGAGATCATAGTGGGCACCGATGCAAGTATGAACTCCCTTCTTCGGATACCTTTGTACGGAGCCGTACACCCGTTAATCGTCGCCAATAGGGCAACGGAAGACTTGGTGGAAACGGGAAAAGTAACTGGACAAGTTTGTGAGAACACTGACGTGATGTTCAAGTCAATCCAACTCCCAAGAGTAAAGGTTGGAGACACTATTGCGATTTTGAATGCCGGAGCATATGTGATGTCTATGTCATCAAACTATAATTTGTTGAAACGACCAACTGAATTGTTGCTTGATGGTCAGAAGGAGACAATAATAAAGAGAGAAGAAACTTTAGATGATATGCTTGTCACTTTTGTAATTCCACCTTGAGCGTCTCCTCCATCCATTCACATCTTTAGTTACCTCGTCCATTTTTTCTATTTTTTTCGATCTTATGAATCATTTCCGTGAGAGTATCGTCAAGCACGTTGCGTGCATCTTTTCCCTTTTTCTCAGTGTTGTTCAACATTATGCTGAAGGTTACATTCAGTTTTTTTATGAACCCGCTAATGGTTGCTACACCTGTGAGAGAACCAGTCTTGGCTTTGATACCATAATCACTGAACTCATCTAGTCTTTTCTTAAGCGTTCCGTCGCCGGGAGAAGCCATATGTTCTATGAACTTTCCGTTTTCAATCGAGAGAGCTTTTCTGAGAAGATCGGAAATGAAGGAAGGAGTCAGCTTGTTAAAGGAGGAGAGACCAGACCCATCAACTATCGTCAAATTCGGTTTCAACAGGTTCATCCTCTCCAATGTATTCCTCGTCACAGATGAACCACCCCTCCAACTTCCCAGTTGACCGACCTTGTAGTGGTGAACGAATTTGAACAAAACGTCTGCAGAAAAATTACAACTAATTGGTTCCAAATGTTCCAGTATATCTCCGACCTTTTCTTTGTGGGTATAGACCAATTTTCCATCATTAGAATCTGTGAAGTCGAACAGGGGGAATATGTCCCGTTCACCCTTCGAAACAAGTGTTCTGGAGAGGGTGTCATATGGACGAATGTCTGTTATCTTTCTTCCAGAGTGAGGTTCAACTCCGTTAATGCCATTTTCAGTTTCACTTCTCGGTATGCAGTTTTCATTTAATGAGAAAGAGGTAATCCTAGACTGATAGCACTCTCTCTGATCCTCTGAGGGCCATCCAGGGGCATAATAGTCCTCGTCAAAACTCCTGTTGAACAGGACACGCTTAATCTTGTAGTCTTTCAGTCTCTCAATTATTCTCTCTATTTCTCCGATCCTAAGTAAAGGTGTGGGTCCGCCAGTTATTATCAAGTCATTTTCTGAAACTCTAAAATAAGTCTTTATCTCAAAATCGTCGCCAAGGATTACCGAGCTAACAAATCCAGTCACTATCTTCATGTTTGAAGCGGGTATCATAGCTCGGTGAGGTGATGCAGAGTACAGGAGGCTCCCTCTCTTGTCCTTGAATACGTACGAAAGTATTTCACTCATTTTAAAACCGATACGGTGGAGATTAATATCTCTTCTTGAGCAATGGCTTAGAATCCTTTTATCAGATTCACTCCGAGACCAGGTCCATCCTGGAGGTAGTTCTTTCCGTTCTTAAAGACGAGTCCACCGGTGACGATGTCCTCCTTGAGGCTCGAAAATCCATCCAGATCAGTGTACTTGACTGCAGGGTACGAAAGGCCGATGTGTAATCCAGCGGTGTTGGCAAGTCTAGTCTCTACCATACACCCAATCATAACCGGAATTCTGAAAGACTGACACGTCTTTATGATGGCAATTCCGTCAGTTATGCCCCCGGATTTCATGAGCTTCAAATTGATCATGTCAGCTGCTTCGTTCTGTATAACTCTGACTGCATCCTGTGGGGATTTGACTGCTTCGTCCGCCATCACGGGTATCGTCGTATGGTCCTTCACGAATCTGAGCGCCTTCACATCATCTGCCGGAACTGGTTGCTCTAGGAATTCGATATTGAATCTCGATATCTTTTCTGAGAGTGCAATCGCCTTCTTTGCAGTGTAAGATTGATTGAAGTCAACATATAACTGCTTGTCGTCGCCTATTGTCTTCCTCACTTTTTCCACTCTTGAATAGTCTTTCTCGATTCCAGAACCAAGTTTGATCTTGAAAACTGTAACTCCCTCATTCAATAGCTCAACTGCCTGGTTTGCTGCAATTTCAGGCTCCACAAGATCAACGGTGTAGCTTGTCTCAGCATCAGGTCTGTAGTTTCCCAGGATGGAGTGAATCGGTAGATTAGCTTTTTTACCAATAATGTCCCAGATAGCCATATCGACTGCAGCCCTGCTTGATTTGGAATCTCTGGCCAGAGAAATCATTTTTTCGTTAGTTCTCTCAGGGCTGATGTCGAGGCCTATCAGTTTCTTTGAGAAAATGTTCAGTTCATTTTCGACTGAACCCATAGAATCACCCATTATGTGCGGAGTTGGTACAGCTTCGCCAATGCCTTCGTATCCATCCTTTGTCTTGACTCTTACGATATATCCTTCATAAACATCCGTACTTCCAATAGCAATGACGAAGGGTTTTTTCATCGCTATCTCGATCTTCTTGTATTCAATTGAGGAGATCATGCTCAGGAATGCTTTCCGGATAATTAAGTTCAGCATAGAGAATTTGATTTTACTATTAAATTAAATAACAGTACCGAATGTTTGATTATGAGGACAGGCTTGTTCTTGCAGACTGGTATATATGGGATGGACAGGGTCCGTTCGAGGAATATTATCAACAAGATCAAACCCGGCTCGATAATCTTGATGGGAAGAGACTTCACGGGATTAGATTCAATAAGAGAGCTAATCAAATGGATTTTTGAGATATATGACAAAGAATTAAAAATTGCGAGACCTTTGATCGCAATCGATCAAGAGGGTGGGAATGTTGTCAGAATTCGAGATCTGGATTATTTGCCAAGTAACTACGCACTCGGAGTTTTGGGCAGTAAAGCCGTTTCCAGATACTCAGGCATGCTAACCGGTTACCAATTATATTCACTCGGGATTGAATGGAATCTCGCACCTGTTCTAGATACATTTTCCAATCCCGACAATCCTATAGTGATGGAGAGATCATTCGGATCAGATCCTGATTTAGTTTCCGACTTAGGAGATAGCTACATAGAGGGAATTCAGTCTGCTGGTGTTTCAGCCACTGCGAAACACTTTCCAGGCCACGGATTTGTAAAAGAAGATTCACACCTTAAGCTGCCAGTAGACTCGAGAGATGAGGAGTCTGTCATGGAAAGCAGCAAACCATTTTCGAGAGCAATTCGTGCAGGAGTGAAGAGCATTATGGTGTCCCACGTTAAGTTTGATAAACTAGATTCAGATTTTCCTGCCTCGCTCTCTAAAAACATAATCAGCCGTCTTAGAAACGACCTGAATTTTAAAAGTGTCATAATCACAGATTCATTGGATATGAAAGCAATAACGTCCAACTATTCCGCATCAGAGTTTACAAAACTGGCATATAGTGCAGGGGCAGACATTCTCGAGTGCGTTGATCCAGAATTGGCCCTAGAAGTGTACGATTCCCTAGAAAGTGTTGCCAGGGAAGGCGCACAAGATAGGTCCAGAAGAATTGAAAATCTGAGGTCTCATGCTGTTGGAACTTTTAAACCTCCAAGTGAGATTATGAACTGGATCTCAGTCCAAGCTGTGAGATGGTTAAGAAAGAAGAATTTGAGGGCAGACAGTAGACTTGCAATAGTTCCACTGAGATCAAGCGGTGACGTTAAAGAGTGGCCCTACAACATGTATAACAACATGTGCAATCATTTGACGAGCTTGGGAATTGAGTGTCACGTCAAGTATATCGATGACGAATGGAATTTTTCGAACGAAGAAATAATATTCTTTGGAAAGAACCTCCATCTAAATGGTAATTGGAAGAGAATTAACCAATTAGCAAAAAACAACAACTGCTGCTTTGTCTCTGTTGGCATTCCTAACGATAGGGAACTAATTGATACTCAGGTGGGGTACATTGCCTCATATAGTGAAAAATATGAAAGTATCATTACTGCAGTCTACTCCATACTTGGTCTGTATGAGCCCCCCATGTGAATGGAAAGGTAAGAATGGTTAATCGCACATGATCATAACAGAAGATATTCCCTTCTGTCTTCAATGTTCAAATTAACGATGAATTTTGTCAGTTGATTCCTAAGGGAATTTATTTCGTCGTCCCCTATTTTGAAACCCAAAGAGATGGATCTCATAACTATGGAACCAATGATCGCTTCGTAGCCGTACAGTGGGACCTTGTACTTCCTCTTGCCTATATTGTCATCTATTCTTTTCTTTATCAGGTTCCAGTACCATTCCCCTGCTCGCAATACACCCCCATATCCGCTAATCGCAATATCTTCTGGTTTACCCAGTCTTTTATATAGAGATATTGCTGCGTTGGCAGTTTCCGCAGATGCATCGTTCATTATTTCCTTAGCTACAACATCTCCTTCAGCAGCAAAGCCAGAAACAAACTTAGCGAGGAGGGCTATTCCCCTAATATCGAATTTGGACTTGTGTATTATATTTATTAAGTCTCTGTCTGCAGAAAGGCCATAATAATTCCTGACAAATTCTTTAAATTTAGGAGATCTCTCGTCCCTCCCGTCCATGGACTTGGTAGTTTCCCTGAGAGCCTTCATTCCTATGTTGAAAGCACTCCCTTCATCGTCAAGAAACCAACCCCACCCAGAGGACCTCTCCTTTTTGCCATTGTACATTCCGTACGCAACCATTCCAGTTCCAGGTGCCACTACGATCCCTTTACCTTCTGGAAATCTTGAATAAAATCCAGCTTCTCCGTCATTGTAATACGATATTTTTGAATTAGGTATGATCTTATTCAGAATTGTCATAATTTTGTCCGAGGACTTTTTGGAATCCTTCATCCCCGCCAAAGCAAATGTGTATTCATCTATCCTATTCACATGTGCATTCTCTTCTGCTTTTTTAATGGCGGTGAGCATATTGCGTTTGAATGTCGAAATGCCTACGTTCCTGAAATTGGTTGAACCGGATACTCCTACGCCTAGTATTGTTCTGTCCTCGTTATAAACTACCGCTATGGTTTTGGTTGCACCACCATCTACAGATAGAATTTCCACTTACCGTCATAGGATGCTGATTCTAATCCTTTTAGAATGTTTAAAGCATTTTCGCTCATCTAATCGTTCTTCGATTCTCCAAAAGACTTTAGTGTCTTGAGTTTTTACCAAATAGTGCCAGTAAAGATTGGATTGGAAAACTTGGGAAGAGAAGTTATTAATGACCTCAAGAAAAAGAGAGTTGGACTTATTACAAATCGCACAGGAATCACTAGAGATTTTGAATACACTGCTGACTATTTTAGGAGGGCGCTCGGTATCAAGTTAGCCACTCTTTTCTCGCCAGAGCACGGGTTCCACCTAAATGAACAAGCTGGAGAAGCAGTGGACTCCTATTACGATAAGAATCTTGGGATAGAGATACGCAGTATCTACAGGAGGGGGAAAGGAAGCTTGAAATACAAATCGCAGGACCTGGATGAGAAAATGAGGTCTTTTGACATCAAGGATGATGGAAAATTCATACCAGAGGAAATTGCGGATGAGCTGGATACAGTAGTGTTGGATATTCAGGATATCGGAACCAGGGTTTACACCCACATCTCTTCTATGGCTAATGCAATGTACACCTGCGCCAGAAAGGGGATAGAATTCCTCGTTCTGGATAGGCCAAATCCCATCAACGGTATAGATTTTGAAGGTCCAGTACTTGATTATCCCAAATACAGGTCATTCATCGGATCATACTCCATAACGATGAGACACGGAATGACGCTCGGAGAACTGGCAAGAATGTTCAATGAGGAGCTTTTTAGCGGCAACGTGAATTTGAAAGTATCACGACTAAGAGACTGGAGGAGTAGGATGTGGTTTGACCAGACTGGATGGCCATGGATATTACCTTCTCCAAATATGCCCTCGTTGGCTACTGCAACAGTTTATCCCGGACAGGTGATGTTTGAAGGAACAAATGTTTCTGAAGGAAGGGGTACGACAAGGCCATTTGAAATCATCGGAGCACCTTGGATAGACGGCTACAAATTTGCAAGAGATATCAACGCGCTGAAACTGGAGGGGGTAAAAGTAAACGAAATAAGATTCACCCCGACGTTCTCAAAGTATAGCACTGAACACTGCTATGGCATCGAAATACACGTGACCGATAGAACAAAGTTTAAGCCCTTCAGGTTCAGTTTGAAGCTTCTTGATTGGATCATAAGAAACGAAGGTGGAGAATTTGACTTTTATGAAAAATATTTTGACAGAGTAACCGGAAATTCCTACGTCAGGAGTAAACTGCTTAGTGGTGATCTTGACACCCTATGGGACAGACTTGCGGCCGATGAATCGGAATTCAAGAAAAGACGTGATGAATACTTGCTATACAGATAAAATTCTGGCAAAAGCAATCGGAAAAACATTCAAAAAGTAAGAGAGAAAAATAAAAAAAAAGTTTAAACGATGACCGTCAGGTTTTGTTCTGAGGTTCTTCGGATGGCGGAGTGGTCTCTGCTTCCTTCTTTGCCTTTCCTCTCTTCGACATCACGAGCGCAACTGGGACAATTATGATGATCAGCACAACTACTGCAATCACGGCATATATCCAGGCTGCTATTGGTGTAGAAGTTGGAGTGGTGGTAGTTGTTGAAGGAACGGATATCCTCAACAAGTTGTATTGTCCATCAGGAGGCTCAGTTGCAACGAATCCGGTGACCTTCTGGCTATTGTAAGCATAGTAGTTTCCAACATCTCCTATCAGCACCATCGGTACCTGGGCGGCTATGATTCTCTGCGCAGCAAAGAGATTGTTCAACATTTGGGATGAGTTCGACACTTCTGTTGCTGTCTCATTGAGAATTGTGTTTACCGTTGAATTGCTCCAGTGTGAAATGTATCCGTCCCAGAAGCTGTTGGGGGAGTACAAGTCTTGTAGGACGTACCATGGGTTAGAGTACGAAGGTGTTGCGCCAAAGTAGCTCATGTAGCCTGTTGCCTTGGAGAGGTTGCTTTGGAACATATCAGTTGCCCAACTGCCGAAAGGTACTACAGATTCCGTCACTTCGAAACCTGCAAGACTCAGATCGTTCGTAATAAGAGAAGCTGCGGTGGTCCAGTCAGAAACAGGAGGATCTGTTATGTGCAGTTGAACCGTCGTGTTATTGTTCCCATAAGCCCAGAATCCACCTATTTTCACTAACCCTGCCGCTTCAAATTGTGCAGTTGCGTTTGTCAGGTTATAGTGGTAGTAGGGCAAGTTGGGTGCCCACCAAGACAGGTTGGTCCATGGTTCTCCTCCGAATGATCCATTTCCGGCTATTCCATCCTCTGCTTTTTGCAATATTTCCGTCTTATTGATTGCTTCAGCCAATCCTATCCTGAAGTGTGTATTGTTAAACGGTGCTATCTGAGTGTTGAACCAGAGGTAGTATGACCATGGTTCCTTGTATATCACGTTAACGACATTCGGCGCATTCTTCAGTGCTGCATAGTCACTTATTGCAGGATATTCCGCGTTGATAGTTCCACTCTCGAAGGAAAGCGTCATTGCAGAAGTAGATTTGAATGGAGAGACAACCAAGTTCTCGACGTGGGGTGTTCCTTTCCAAAAGTGAGTGTTTGCAACGAAGTTCATTGCTGACTCGCTTGCAGATTGCAGTATGAAAGGTCCTGCCTGAAGTTGATGGGGAGTATTCAAATTGTCATATCCTCCGATTGCCGATAGATTTCCTCCAACAGCTGAGCTCCACGCGGCCGGAATAATTACTTGTGTTCCTAGGAAGGTGAGCATCATTACCGAAGAAGAGTTAAGGTTGAACACCACTGTATCATTGTTTACCGCAACAACAGACTTTACGTAAGGGTCGACTCCGAATCCATCTAGCGTAGAGTTGGCTTTCAGAACATCAAAGGTGAATGCAACGTCGCTTGCCGTTATAGGACCTGCAACTGTTGTGCCATTTTCCCAGGTTGCGTTTGTAGCCAGGTTAAAGGTGTACTGCGTTCCATTTGAAGCTATTGAATAGCTAGTAGCCAACCAAGGTAATAGCGTTCCGTTTGACAGAGCATAAAGAAGACTTGGATACATAATTGCCGTTGCTTCTGCACCGAGATTTTGTGCGGTTAGGGGATTGAGGTCCGTTACCGTTGTAGATACTGGAGTTCCCCAGATATACGTTCCCGAAGGTCCTGAAGAAGCTGCTGCAAAATTGAAGAGTGTTGCAAAAGACATCAACACAACAACAGCGATGATCCCTATCGCCAAGAGCTTCTTCGAATTTTTAATTTCCTTGTTCCTAGATTTTTCAGAACTCATAGAGTTGATAATTTGTCATAGATTTAAACATTTACTCTCAAAACAAGATCCACCAAAGAAATATTAAAATAGAAGTTTAGTTGAGCTGTTACCTACTAAACCTCTCGGTTGGACTAAAAATATTTCCCGGGATTCAGAAAACACCATATTGCAAATCCAATTAAGGAATTGAAAGCAACACATTCTCTGAAAAATACTACGTCTGCAAAGTGTTATATTAGATGAGTAAATTAATGCCGAATGATAACACGGCGCTACGTCATTCGCCGAATAATTTACATGGCGATTACTTTTTTTGTGGCTATTACGCTTGTTTTTCTACTTCCCAGATTGGCGCCAGGAAATCCAGTATTGATCATCCTACTGACCAAGTATGGAGGCATAGTGAAACCTCAACAGCTGAAGATTCTTGAAAGCGAACTGCACATTAGTGGGACTCTCTGGCAGCAATATATTAGTTTCTGGATTTCCCTTTTGCACGGAAACTTTGGTCCATCTTTTTATTACTATCCTCAGAGTGTTTCGAGTCTGATTATTACCCATATACCTTGGACATTTTTCCTTCTGGGTACATCAACAATTATATCAATTGTGCTGGGAGTAGCAGTCGGTTCATATTCAGGCTGGAAAAGGGGATACAGTGATTCCTTTCTCCAATCATTCTCAATAGGTCTAACTGCAGTTCCATACTTTTGGCTTGCTCTCATCTTCCAGCTTGTATTTGCAGTCCTGGTTGTCATAGACGGAACGCACATTCTACCTGTAGCAGGCGCATACGGGTACTTTGTCACTCCAGGTTTCAACTATCAATTCGTTATTTCTCTGCTCAAACATTCGATACTCCCCCTCGCCACTCTAGTTATAACCTCATTTCCAGGTTTCGCTCTCTTGATGAGAAACACCATAGTGACGGTCTTAGATGAGGACTATGTACTTCAGGCGAAAGCGAAGGGGTTGAGTCTCAACACCATCAGGAAGTCATACGTTAACAAGAATGCTATACTTCCCGTTGCAACCAGCGTAGGACTAGCATTCGCAGGAATCGTAGGCGGGGCATTCATTGTGGAAGAGGTCTTTTCGTATCCAGGTATTGGTTACCTGCTCTACAATGCAGTAACAGTCTATGATTACCCTCTGGAAGAGGGAATATTCCTGATAATAGTGATAGTGACTATACTGGCTAATTTCGCAGTCGATTTGCTTTATGCATATCTTGACCCCAGGGTGGTTCTGAAATGACGAATGTGGGAATAGATAAAGAGAGAATGGAAGCTGTGACATCTAGCAGGCCGACTAAGAGATTCAAAGATTTCATGAGTAAGCTGTGGAAGCATAGGAAGGGCAAAGCTGGTTTGATCATACTCTTCGGTCTTGTGATATTTGCCCTGATCGGACACTTTGCAGCTCCCTACAACCCATTGGCAAACAATGCAGCCGCGTTTCAACCCCCGAGCCACGCTCACCTTCTCGGAACGGATTACATAGGTCAAGACATCCTTTCTTGGTTCATGGTTGGAACTGGAACATCTTTGGTGGTGGGTTTCACCATTGCGATATTATCTGCCCTCATAGGGGTGACTGTGGGCGTGATAGCAGGATACTTTGGAGGAAAGATCGATGACGTTTTGATGAGAGCCGTCGATGTCCTTCTAGTAATCCCAGGTTTTCCTCTGTTGGTAATCCTCCAGACGTTTCTTCCTCCCACGCTTGAAACCACCGTACTTATACTTTCGATACTGGGCTGGCCCTTCTTGGCAAGGGTAATTAGGTCTCAAACCCTGACGCTAAAAGAGAGGCAGTATGTCCTTGCGTCCAAGCTTTCTGGACTATCCGGAATGCAGATAATATTTCGCGACATAATTCCAATGTTGATTCCAATAATCACCATAAATGCAATATTCATAGCAGTTGGCGGAGTTGTTGCACAAGCCGGTCTCGCATTTTTCGGACTCGGGGATCTCAGATCTGTAAACTGGGGTACTGAACTCTACTATTTCTTCAATCAGGACGGAATAGCTTACAAGGCTTGGTGGTGGCTACTGCCTCCAGGTATCGGCATCATAATTCTTGGACTGGGTGCGAATTTTCTGTCAAATGGAATCTTTGAGACCACCAAGCCACAGAAGGGGGGATAGAGTAAAATGATGTCATTTCCCCTCCTAGAAGTTAAGGACATTTCTGTGGAATATGGAGTCGATGGAAAAACAATAAAAGCAGTTAACCACGTGAACCTTGAGATAAACAAAGGAGACGTTGTAGCAATAGTAGGCGAGAGCGGCTCAGGGAAATCTACTCTTGCCATGACGTTTCTAAACTTGATCGAAAAACCTGGAAGGATAAGAAACGGGAAGGTCAATTATCGCGGTGCAAAAGGGGTGGTGGATGTTCTGCGGATGAGGCCGGTAGACCTTATGAGATATAGATGGAAAGAGGTCTCCATGATTTTTCAGAGTGCAATGAATTCGCTCAACCCTGTGATGAGGATTGAAGGTCAGTTAAGAGATGTTATGATCGAGCATGGCACGGACGAATCTTTGGTGGACGCAAAAATCGATGAGAAATTGAAGCTGGCTGGGCTAACAACATCGATTAAAAAGTCATACCCTCACGAACTCAGTGGAGGCATGAAACAGCGCGTAAACATAGCCTTAGCGCTTGCATGTGATCCGAAGCTTCTCATTGCAGATGAAGCGACGACAGCCTTAGATGTTGTTGTTCAGAGACAGATTCTAACTAGATTGTTAAAACTCAAACAGGATCTCTCCCTGTCCCTTGTCTTTATCACACACGATATATCCTTGGTCGCAAACATAGCGGAAATAATCAACGTAATGTATGCGGGTAAGATTGTAGAAAGGGCTTTTGCAAAACAATTATTCGAAAACCCGCTTCACCCATATACAGAGGCCCTTCTGCAGTCCATACCAACGTTGGAAAAGGGAACCGCAATTAAAGGAATCAAGGGAACTCCTCCAGATCTATCAAAAGAGATAAAGGGATGCCCGTTCGCTGACCGCTGCCCCAAGATGTTTGACAGATGCCTCGCTGAACCACCAGAGTTGAAAAATGTAGGAGATAATCACTATGTATCCTGCCACCTTTACTGAGGTCTTACTATGAACAGCATTATCGAAACGAATCAAGTCACAAAGGAATTCGTCACTAAGAGAGGGTTCTTAAAAAGAACCACCAGTACCACAAGAGCTCTTGATCAGGTGAATGTCACCATCAATGAAAACGAGATCTTTGGACTCATCGGAGAGAGCGGAAGTGGGAAGACTACACTCGGTTTGGCTATTCTAAGATTAATCGACCTCAACCAAGGAAAGATAAATTTCTTCGGTGAAAACATTTATGATTTGAAGAAGAGGCAACTATTCAACTTCAGGGAAAAGACTCAGATGATATTCCAGGATCCCTACAGCTCCCTCAATCCAGTAGTGACGATTTACAAGTCAGTCTCTACCCCCTTGAAAGTCTTTCACAAGGAGATGAGCGAAGAGCAAGTTGTAGATAAGGTCATCCAGACTTTGGAAACTGTTGGACTTACCCCTGCCGATCAGTTTCTTAACAAGTTTCCGAGTCAAATGAGCGGAGGTCAAAGGCAGAGAGTTGGGATAGCTAGAGCAGTCATCAGTGATCCAGATTTTATAGTTGCAGACGAACCTGTCTCAATGCTTGACGTATCCCTTCGGGCTGACATCTTGAACATCTTGATCAATTTGAAGCTAAAATTAAATAAATCTATGATGTTCATTTCACACGATATTACGGTTACACAATACGTTTCAGACAGGATTGCAGTTATGCATCTCGGACAGATAGTCGAAATGGGAGAATCCGGGGAGATAATCAAGAACCCCCTCCACCCGTACACAAAGACTCTGATAGACTCAATTCCAGTCCCTGACCCAAACAAGAAATGGAATACGGATGAAATCGGTGGACAGATATCCGAATATACAAACGAGGGGAAAAATGAGTGCAGTTATGCAAACAAGTGCCCTTTCGTGAAGGATGTCTGCAGAGAGAGAAGACCAGACTTCAAAGAAGTAGAAAAGAATCACTTCGTCGCGTGTGTGCTGTATGATTGAGGACGTCCAGGAAGTCACTCGGATGTGGAACGAATTCTTTAGCGAAGACCAGGTAAGTGTGGGCGATCTTAAATCAAGATTCTACGACAACGAATTCGTCAAGCCAATTCTGCCTTCCTATAAAGAGACGGCGTTTTCACTGGCAGCGTCGAGAGGAAATCCCTTCTTTTATGAAAGTGATGAAGAAGGTAAGGGATGGATATTGGGTGCGGGATTCAGCAATCAAAGAGAAGATCTGCTGAATCTAATAAATAAGCAGTTTGAAGAATTTGCCAGAAGGAAGATTGGAAGAGTGTATTACTCGAACATGGTTCCAACTTATTTCTTACCAGGGGTAGATGATGCCAGATATCCTCAGCTCAAGTTGGCCTTACTAGAGCTCGGCTTCAAGCAGGTTCAAAGAGTAATTTCGATGGAGTCGGGCTTAGAAAGTGCGATTCCAGAGATGAGACCAATCAACGGTATGGATGTTTCCGCAGTTAGGGACACTGAGAAGAGTGATCTCTTGACGTTCATAGGAAATAACTTTCCCGCCGATTGGTATTATCGAGCAAAAGAGGTGCTTGAGCACGGAATAAGTGAGCAAGTTGTTGTCGCAAGGAGATTGAACAAAATTGTTGGCTATGGAATGTTTTCTGCAGGATCGGGTGCCGAATGGTATGCCTCTGGAGAGAGATTTGGACCATTTGGAGTTCTAGAATCAGAAAGATCAAACGGTATCGGTTCAATAATCCTGATTAATTTGATTAGGAATATGAAGAAACTGAAACTCAAAAAGGCGTTCTTCCTCTGGACAGATGAAAGAGCGACCCACATCTACAAGAGATTTGGTTTCAATATTTCCAGAACATTTGTCATAATGGAAAAAGTCTTATTTTGACAAATCCAAAAATGGAAACGTTCATCCTAAAAAGAGATGACTTATTCCAGATTATTTGTTTTGCTAGGTAGATGCTATAGACCAGAATGCTGACTTTGCACAGATTATTCATCGAATAGTATCTGAACTGGAAAATTGTAAATAACAATCCTTGTTATAAGTCTCAAGTGGCAACCCTAGACCTAGAAAAAATGACCGAACAGTTGAACTTGACTTTTGATAAGTCAGTCCCCTCTGCTACCATGGGCCTTTCTGCATTAGTTTCAATTAACGGGAAAGTCGTATACAACAGGGCTCTCGGAACGATAGAGAAACTAAATTTCAAGTATGAACAGGACACGATCTATGACCTGGCATCGTTAACCAAACCCTTGGCAACTTCTCTGCTGCTCTGCAAGCTCTTATCAAAAGGAAAGATAGCTCTAAGAGACACAGTAGGCGATCTTGGGCTGTTTACAAAGTACCAAAATCTGAAGAACCTGTCGATTGAAACACTTATGACACACACATCCGGACTGATACCTGATAAACCGCTTTACATGGAAGGGAAGAACAAGGCAAGCTATCTTTCCGGTATAAACAAGGAAGCTGAGAAGGCAGTGCCATTCAGCAGAGAGATTTACAGTGATCTCAACTACATACTTCTCGGGTTCATGCTCGAAGAGTTGTACGGAAAACCACTTGGAGATATCTGGAAAGAAGAGATCGGCGATAAACTCGGTTTGAAATCATCTGGATTCAACCCTTCTGTAGAAAAGGAAAGAGTCGCCCCTACAGAAGTCACAGAGGACAGGGGCTTAGTGTGGGGGAAAGTGCACGATGAAAAATCTTACTATATAGGTGGAGAGGCAGGTCATGCGGGACTGTTTTCAAACTCCCAAGATGTCTGGAAATTGCTTCAATCCTTCTTGAATGGAAAGGTCATTCCTGAAAAGGTCACAAAGCTAGCCGTTTCCAACAGGAATGTCCAATTTGGGGGAATGTTTGGACTTGGATGGATGACAAAGGTTCCAGCACCCGTGAACAGGAGCGAATCATTTTACCTGAATGCATTCATGGGCGACTTCGCGCCTTACGGGACATTTGGACATACGGGGTTTACCGGAACATCTATCTGCATCAATACGGAACTGAACCTTATATGTGTACTTCTGACAAATAGAGTATATCCCACAAGGGAGTCCGATGGAATACTTAGCCTGCGAAGACATTTCCACAATGCTGTTTTCTTCAACGTTTCCTGATTCTCTCTAGTTGTCTCACCGTCTTTTCTAGATTGTACGCGTTCTCTTCTAGCATTCCCTTAGCCGCTGTCTCAGAGAGCCCGAATCTTTCACTTATCATGCTGGCGGCCCTCAGTTTAAGTTTCTTGTTGAAGGATGCCTTCATGTGAAACATTCGGTTCCCATAGGTCCTACCAAGTTTGATAGCTATTGTAGTGCTTATTATATTCAGGACCATTTTCTGAGATGTTGCTGCCTTCATCCTGGTAGATCCTTGGATCACCTCTGGGCCTGAATTGAGGAAGATGACAACCTCGGCCACTTCTTTAAGGGGAGATTTGCTGGAATTCACTATTGCGGCAGTAAAACATCCTCTTGCTTTGGCCTCCCTCAGGGCAGCTACCACGAATGGAGTGCGTCCTGAGGCGGTTATTCCGATGACACAATCTCTATTAGTCAACTTTTTTTTATTTAATTCTCTGACTGCGGATTCTCCAGAGTCCTCCGCACCCTCAATTGATTTAGTCAACGCTATTTTCCCACCAGCTATGAGATAGTCGAACGTCTCCCTACCTAGTCCATAGGTGGGCCACATCTCAATCGCGTCTTGTGCCCCTATTCTACCGCTAGTTCCGGAACCAACGTAAATGACCCTTCCTCCGGACTTAACACAACCAAGTGCACGTTTTATCACCTTGGACACTTTTGTGACTGACTTCCCGACACTATTGTAGGCTCTGAAATCTTCAGAATGTATTTTCTCAACTATGGACCGAATACTCATGGTCGAAATGACCTTGGTATTGGAGTTGACTTTCTCTGTATCTGGGATGCTTCTATTTACTCGCATCTTGCTATAAATGCGTATAGAATATTATAATCTTTGTTGGGAGTTTGAGGGAAGCTGTAAAACTCCAATGCTTCAGCATGGAGATGTATGGACTTTCCTCAAGGGGCTTTGTAGTTTAATTACCAATAAAACTACAGAGTACGGCGTGTGAGAAGTATTATATTTCACTACCGGATAGATAACTATATGGAGAGGACATACAAATTTAGATTGTATCCAAAGTCAAAACAGGTAGCCATTATGGATGGATGGCTCAATCTTCTCCATACTCTATACAATGCGGGATTGCAACAGAGGATTATCGCCCATAGGGAATACCGCAAGACACAATCCTATAGCAGGCAGGCCAACGAGCTTCCTGAATTGAAAAAGACACTGCCAGAATATGGAGAGATACATTCCCAAGTCCTTCAGGATGTTTTCAGGAGACTGGATAAATCCTATGACAATC
>JAJZYT010000021.1 GCA_021797915.1 Thermoplasmata archaeon
CCGGAGTCCCTCATCTCCGAGATAGAACATCAGGCAAATGAGGGGAAGAGCATTGGCTTCACCGGTCTTGAAGAACTCAAGAGACTGAGAAAGATGTGCGATGACGGTAGAATTACTCTTGCATTCTCAGGGAAGAGACCTGCGGAATGGCAGATCAAGAGAGCCAAGAGTGGAGAGATAGATGATCTCATCAGACAGCTGGCTCTGGACAACAATTCTACTCTGGTCACGGGAGACTTTGTGCAGAAATCCATTGCTGAGATCAAGGGAATTAAGGTTCTTTATCTGGAACCGATCCAGATACTTTCAAAACCCATTGAGACTTTCTTCACGGATGCTACTATGTCTGTCCATCTCAAGGAGGGAACTAAGCCAAGAATGAAGGTAGGACACCCTGGCACCTGGAATCTTGAATATGGTGCTGCGGTCTTGGACAGAGAAGAGCTGAACATGATAGCCAACGACATACTTGAGAGGGCAAGGAACGATATCAGGAGCTTGATCGATATGGACGTGAGGGGCGCGACAGTTGTCCAGCTGAAGAATATAAGAATAGTAATAACCAGACCACCGGTCAGCGACGGCTTGGAAGTAACCGCAGTGAGGCCGATTACGAAACTCGGTCTTGAAGATTACAAGATCGGGGACTCCTTGATGAAACGGTTCAGAGAGCGGGCTGAGGGGATCCTGATCTCGGGAAAACCCGGAGCCGGAAAGAGCACCTTTGTACAGGCCCTCGCTGAGTACTACAATTCTCTTGGTAAAGTTGTCAAGACAATAGAAAAACCTAGAGACCTCCAAGTTTCGCAAGAGATCACTCAGCTGACCCCTCTTGAGGGATCTATTGAGAAGACTGGGGATATCCTCTTACTCGAGCGTCCCGATTATACAGTTTTTGATGAAATCAGGATTTCTAGCGATTTCACCACTTATTCCGACTTGAGGCTGGCAGGGGTCGGGATGCTTGGTGTTATCCATTCTTCCAGGGCCATTGACGCCATGCAGAGGTTCGTCGGAAAGATCGAACTTGGCCTGATCCCCCAAATCATAGACACGATCATATACATCGAAAACGGAGGAATAAAGGACGTACTTGATCTATCCTATTCCGTTAAGGTTCCTTCTGGAATGAGTGAGGAGGATCTTGCCCGTCCAGTTATAGAGATAAAGGATTTTTTCACCGGGACTCTCATGTTCGAGATCTACACGTTCGGGGAACAGGTAGTTGTTGTCCCTGTCAAGAAGAGACAGAAACGCGATATAAAAGCAGTGGTGAACCACCTCGAAAATGCCTTGCGCGATGTTCCTCACAAGATAGATGTTGACGACACTGGAAGGCTGAAGCTCTACGTGCCTGAGCAGTACATGGGAGAGGTCATAGGCAAAGGTGGAGCGAGGGTAAGAGGGTTGGAACAGGATATTGGGATGCCTATAGACATAGAAGAGATGAATTTCAAGGCATCAGAAAGCGTCGGGGCAGAAGTTACGGCAAGCAAAATCAATCTTCACGTCGGAGGAGAGTTCAAGGACAAGGAAGTAGAAGTCCTGGTAGAGGATTCTCCTCTTTTCATAGCGAGGGTCTCAAAGAACGGGATAATCCAGGTAAAGGCAAAATCCGTGCAGGGAAGAGCACTGAGGAAGGCTATATCCCAGGGGCAGAAAATAAGGTACTCCATAATATAACCTTTGAAAATTGTACCAGATACCTTTATAATGATGATTTCATCTTAAAGAGTTTATGCGGGTTTCAGGCGCAGTCGCTGTGCTGATCGCGGTCGTTACGATCATGATATTAGCATCTGCACTGGGAGCTGCTTCTTATTCTTCTTCCGAAAAGGTACCGATGATCGCCCTAGAATCCATTTCTCTGGGCAATAACCCCTTCGGCACAATGGAGACATTCCACATAAGTAAGGGTGACTCTTATGTCCACAGAACCAGCAGTCTCTTGAACCTCTCTTTTGTGACGAACCTTGTTTCTCCTATTAATGATAGCCTCTCCCTGAATGATTCGATACATCTATCTAAAAATCCAATAAGTGTTAATTTTCCATTGAAAAATGGGACATACTCACTTTCAGTCCCTTCTATGAAATCTTATCTGAACAATGTGAAAGTGGAGGGCAACACCTCTTTCGCTTACATCACAATAAATGAAGCGGTTCCAACAAGTGACATCCTGTTGAACGGGACCTTCATCAACGGGACCCAACTGATTCAGAATGCTTCCATTTACAATCTGACTCTGGATTACGGAAATTCTTCATTCTACCTTCAATCTCCAGGATTTGTCAATGTAGGTAATTCTGTTTTTCAGGTCTTCCTCTCAGTAGATACTCACTGGGGAGCAAATAGTACCCTACTCCGTTTTTCATTTCCTATAATAGATGGAGCTTTCTCCTTCACTTATAACCAGGTGGTCTCATCTGGACAACCGATAACTAACGATGTCCTTGGACAGTTGCAGGTTGGAGGATTTTCGAGTTACCTGACCCAAAATCTAAGATCAAACGCCATCTCACTGGGCATAGGCGGAGCCATTTTCGCGGTTATAATGGTTGGAATGTTTGCATACTATAAACGCAAATGATTGATTCATTCTGACCACAAATCTGCGAAGTCCTGTATGAGTTTGTCTGCAAACGACTCCTTGTATTCCACTATCAGCCCCTTGAACATTCCAAGATCTTTCAACCTGTACAAAGTGCCCTTCTCCGTCAGGACCTTTTCAAGGATACCGTCGACTGTCAGTAAAGCAAGGTGGTAGCT
This sequence comes from Thermoplasmata archaeon, assembly GCA_021797915.1. Lineage (GTDB taxonomy): Archaea > Thermoplasmatota > Thermoplasmata > Thermoplasmatales. The sequence continues at coordinate 2,770 of JAJZYT010000021.1, forward strand.
AAGCGTCGGTGGACTGACGGAGAGTTCTTTCTTCAGATCCGCGGGGGGTCTCGGTTCCCCATCCAGCATTACTCTCAATATCTTGTTCCTCACCCTGTTCCTCAGGTGACTGAGAACCTTGAACTGATCTTCGTTGAATGACTTGCTTGGAAAATAGCAGCTAGTTCCATTGATGTCCCTTACTATGATGTTGTTTTCTCTTACGAGTGTGTTCAAATGGTACTGTAAAACACCAGTTGAGACACGGAGAGTCCGCTGTATACCCCTAAAGTGATGGCCTGGATTCTTCTTCACAAAGTCCAGGATCTGATCTTTTCGGGTTACGGCGCTCAATTCTTCACCTAGAAATCATCAAAGCAAGTAGGGTAAACACCATAATGAAGTCGGAACCTAAGAAAAGCAACATGTTCACCTGCACCCCCACAAACTGGTAGTAGATGAAGATAAGGTACTTCACCGACAGGATTGTGAAGAAGATAGCTATCGCTGCTCCTCTCATTGTATATTTCTTCAGAAGCATGGAAATAGAGAGCCCTAAGAATAGCAGAGAGAGTAGCAATATTATGACCGATAGCAGTATCAGTGTTGACATGTTGCGTACAATTTGACTTTGTTTAAATCTATTTGGTTCTTTTTGACATGTAAGGACCAAGTCTTTCGTAGCCGTTCTTTCGGAAGTATTCCCTTACACCTATTCCTGAAATCACGGCGATGCCGTGGAGACCCATTTCGCTCGTTATATCTTCCGCCTCATGGAGCAGTCTCCTGCCGTACCCTCTATGCTGGTACTCGCCCTCCTCATCTATTCTCGCTTCCTTGCCGAATGTCTTAATCTCTCTGATCAACGATCTGCCAGTCAACTCCGGTCTATCGTTATTATCTCCTGGAATTCTGAGCCTCAGGAAAGCAACTATCTTGTTATCCTCGTCCACGAATTCCATGAATTTTTCAATCCCACCGGAAGCGAGATAATTCGTGACTTTCAGTTCTATCCTGCCAGTTGATTTGCTCGAGTGACCAATTTCTCTGTACCTTATCTCTCTTATATCATACCCCTTTTCGATTGCCCTGTTGAGTGCTAGGTCGTGGAGATCACTTCTCTTGACTCCCTGAACTATCTTGTAAACAGGTATATCTCTCTGGATCCTGTGTATCCTGACGTAGTTCGGCACATACTTGAAAAATTCTGAGACCACTTCGACTGCTTCATCGCTCTCGTAGGATTTGTATTTTCCATTTTTATACGACTCGTAATACTGCGTCCCTTCGACTACGAGGGATGGATATATCTTAAGCATGTCTGGTCTGAGCAGATCGTCGTCGAACAACCTTGTCAGGGATTTTATGTCCCCGTCAGGGTCAACTCCTCCTATACCTGGCATCAGGTGGTAAAGAACCTTGAATGCGGAGTCTTTGGCATACCTCGTTGACCTTATGACATCAGATATCCTGTGCGCCCTCTTCGTCTCACGATGAATGTCATTGAATACCGTCTGTACCCCAAGTTCCACCTTTGTCGCTCCGTATCCAAGAGCTAGATTCATTTCCCTTTCAAAGAACCAGTCAGGTCTCGTTTCAACCGTGAGGCCTATGCACCTGTTTTCGGCAGTTTCGTTCTCCAAGATAGATGTTTCCAGGTTTTCTGAAATATGACCGTTCATTGCATCTAGGCTACCCTTGATGAATTCTTTCTGGTAGTCTTCCCCCCGTGCAGTGAATGTTCCTCCCATCACTATCATATCTATCTTATCGGTAGGATGACCGATTCTCCTCAGTTGTTCAAGTCTGTTCTTAGTCTGCAGATATGAATTATAATTGTTCTGCTTTCCTCTCATTGCTGCTGGTTCAAACCCTGTGTAAGACTGTGGAGAAGAAGACTCAACGCCACCGGGGCAGTAAGTGCACCTGCCATGTGGACACGAAAAGGGAGATGTCATGACCGCAATTACTGAAACTCCAGAAAGCGTCCTAGTTGGTTTTCTCACAAGGAGGTCTGAGTATCTATCCTTCTCATCCTTTCTGAGCATCAGAAGGATGTCGGTATTACTCACCACCTTTGGAAGCTTGAACTTCTTGGAAACGGACATCCTCATCTTTTCTAGATCTTCCTTAGAATTCACGGTTTCCATCGATTTACGTACGTATTCTTCCAGAGGTGTGGGCATTTCTTCTGGAATAACAATATTTGATATTTTAATGAACCGTAGTTACGTCTGTGATTCTTAAGACATTCTCCCAGCGGCCTTCACCACTCTGAGTGCGTTGAGAGTGATCATCTCAAATTAGTCCACCTCCAACCCCAATCGACCATCTCCTTGCTTGCCTGAACCTTCCCCATATGGTTTTCCCTAATCTATTGGAGTCCAGCAATGTCCCTCGACTTCCCTCTTTCCGTTGGATTACACTTCTTTTCCAGCAGGTCGAGTGAGTCATACATTCTAGAATCAGTTCTTTTCGCTTGCAAGGCAAAGTACTAGCATCGATTCCAGAAAATTATAGAGCCAATATACAGGATATCTCAATTTTAATCATTCTTACTTTGCGATCTTTCGGGGTTCAATGAGACTTGAAAATTTTATGTGGAGGAAGAGTTCTGAAGCTCTCTCTGTGCACTTCAGAGAACATGAACGAATCGCCAATCAGCAGAGCTTTTAAACTAACGTTCGCGTTACTTTGAAATGGGTTTCACTATTTTTCTGACCAGGACATTGCTTCTCCCAAATCGGAAACAATTTCGAGCCCTCTTTCCAGGGACATACCGACGGAACCAAACCAGACTTCCACTGTGTTTTTCTTTGTAACAAGATAAGCTTCCACCAGACCTCCACCATCTCCCATTACCCTTTCCAACACACCGTCCAGTGCCATCTTTGCGAGACCCTTGTGCCTGTGTGAAGTATCGACGAAAAAGCATGTGATTCTCTATCTTTTTGCTTCCATGGCCTTCCTCAAGATTTGAGATTTTGACCTTTTGTCTTGACATTTGGCCTAGTTGGAAATCGTTCAAAAATAATTTGGCAACATTTATATAAAGTCGACCGATTAAGAGAGAAGTGCCTGACCCAGAAAAAGACTACACAGAGGAAATCTCGAGAGTTATACTCCCAAACCCTAACAAGGGGGAGATGTTTGGTATAGTCGAGAAACTCCTTGGAAACTCGAGACTTACGGTGATGTGTGCTGATGGAAAGACCAGAACCGGGAGGATACCGGGAAAAATCAGGAAGAGGATGTGGATGAGGGAAGGAGACCTAGTCATTGTCAAACCATGGAGTTTTCAACAGGAAAGAGCTGACGTCAATTTCAGGTATACCAAGACACAGGCAAATTACCTCTCAAGAAACCAGATTCTGCCGGAGATCCTGGATGTTTTCAAGTGATTCTGAACGTAGAGAGAAAGTTGAAACCCGCCTCAAGGAGACTCAGAAGGTCTTTGGTTATGTGTTCGACAAGTTTACTCTACTGAACATTTACAAATTGTTCACTGACGGAACGATTGGAAGGTTTGAATTTCCTATTGCATCCGGAAAAGAGAGCCTGGTATTTGCCGCGTCAAAAGGAAACAAGTATTTCGCGGTGAAGATCTATAAGACAGTCGCGTCCACATTCAAAAATATTGAGAGATATGCCGGTCAGAGGTGGGGGATTGACACCACAAGCAACAAGCGAAAATTCATTGTCCAATGGGCCCACAGGGAATACAGGAACCTGGACATTGCCAATGCTGCCGGAGTCTTGGCACCGAAGCCGATAAAGGTGGTCGGAAACGTTCTCGTAATGCAGTATGTGGGTACGAAACGGACCCCTGCACCGCTCATGAAGAACTGCGAAATCACGGACGAAATCGTTAAACAGTCACTTCACTCAATCAGAACCCTTTACACCAAGGCAGAGTTAGTCCACGGTGATTTGAGCGAGTACAATTTCCTGATACACAGGAAGAAACCTTACGTGATTGACATAGCCCAGGCGATTGATACTAACGATGTTATGTCGAAGGTACTGCTCAAGAGAGATGTTGGCATAATGACAAAATTTTTTAATAAATTTGGGTATAAGCTTGACGAAACAAGAGTGCTGAAATACAGCGTTGGTGATTCAAGTGTATACCGTTAAGATTCCTCAGGAAAGGATCGGGGTTCTGGTGGGAAAAAATGGCGAGACAAAGGCTGAAATAGAAAAAATGTCGCAGGTGGGCATCACAATCGATTCTGCAAGCGGAGACGTGGTAATAGATGATAGCAAGTCAAACGATCCAGAGATGTCCCTCAAGACAAGAGATGTGATAAGGGCAATTGGACGTGGATTTTCGCCTCAGAGAGCCTTCAGGCTCTTTGATACTGGGACGTATCTCGAAGTAATCGATCTCAAAGATTTCACGGGAAAGAATTCAAAGAGAGCCAAGACAGTAAAGTCAAGACTGATTGGGACCGGGGGAAAGACAAGGAAGCTAATAGAAGAGCTCTCTGAGTCCTATGTCTCAATCTATGGAAACACTGCCTCACTCATCGGGGATTATGTGCAGAACCAAATTTCAAGGGAGAGTGTCCTGATGATACTTAGAGGTAACCAGCACAGCACCGTTTACAAATACCTGGAACGTAGAAGAAAAGACATAAGGCTTGCTAAACTGGACTCGGTCTAGAGTGCACCTGCTATCAGATCTGCTATGCGGAGAGGTTCTGGAATGTTACCCTTTACCGTGATTTGTTTTATGAATTTATCGGCAACTTTGGAATCCATTCCTGTCGCCTGCACGAATATCGGGCCAAACCTATAGAAGTCTTCCGTAAGCTTAGAATACCTCGATTCCCAGTCTTCAAAATACTTCTTTAGAGCATCTTTGATTGCTTTCATGTTAGGTTCGTGGTCAACCACATTGATTATGGGAATACCGGTTTCTCTGAACAACTCCTTGACATCCAAGACATTGAAACCTCCCAGCGTGATCCCCTGAGTCATTATCACTCTGATACCAGATCCCTTTTCCCTGATGACATCCAATATTTTTTCGGTCGCATCGGTGCCATCTACCTCAATTCTCTTCGTTATAAGGGATTCAATATAGAGGTCCTTCCTCATGATTACACCAACTATGCTTGTGTGCTTATCCCTCCTTGAAAATGGGGAATCATCGAACGCTATGACTCTGGTGTCTTTATTGAAGAGTGAGTTCTGATCCACCATTAACGAATTTTTATTGTTATAAGAGTTTTTATGTTCTACGAACAGAACGTCAGACTCTGCTTGAGTAAACGTTTTTATCGACGTGTTGTTAGCACCTTAATGAATGAAGACATCGAAAAATTTTTTCTAGAGAGGGGGTGTCTTATAGAGGAGAAGGCTATAGTGGAAATTGAGAAGAGAGGAGGGTTGGAATACGTGGTCAGGAACGAAAAAAAAATGGATTTCTCATCTCCGATATTTGCAATATCGAACCTTCCACTAATCAACGAATTTTCCCTGGTAAAGGAGTTTCATCTTGACGGATATCCTGGCATAAGCCAGACCTTCGTGGATCTCTTCAAGAGCAGGTACTCGTTTCTGCATGCCAAACTGAATCAGAGAAGCAAGACCCACGTCTTTTCTCCCGTCTCCAAACTAAGAAGGGATGGAGGGACGGTCTTTGTGTCCGGTATGGTGGCTGATTTCAGCGAATCAAAGAAAGGGTACGGCATTGTGGAGATCGAAGATGAATCCAGCTCAATCAAAGTTATACTCCCGAGAACATACAAGGACATCATAATCAGGGATGAAGTCATAGGTGTATCAGGCCAATTCAGCAAGGATGGTACAGCTATTTTCGCTGAAAGCGTTTATCGCCCTGAAGTTTCGAAAGAGCCGAGGATAGGAGGGAGCGATATGAAAGTCATGGTGGTTTCTGACATTCACGTTGGCTCGAAGAACTTCCTCGAAGATAACTTCGTGGAAATGATGGATTATGTCAACACGCAGGGAATCTCTTTTGTGGTAATGAACGGAGACCTCGTGGATGGCATAGGCGTCTACCCGGATCAAGAGAAGGACCTGGCAATTAACGACATCAATCTTCAATACAAGAAATTGGCAGAACTAATATCGAAATTCAACAGCAACGTGAGAGTCATCATCATTCCGGGAAACCACGACATTGTATACCCGATGGAACCGCAGAACCCTCTCCCAAAGGAGATAAACGCACTTTTCCCATCCAATGTCACGTCTCTTTCAAATCCAGTCTGGGTTGAAATTGGTGGGAGGATTTTTCTACTCTACCATGGAACGTCCATTTTCGACTTCTTGGAGGCAATTCCGGGAACCACCATGAACGATACCGACAAGATTATGATTGAAATGCTGAGGCGTGGTCACCTGGCACCAGAATATGGAAAGAATCTTTCATTCATTCCACTGAAATCTGATTACTATCTCATAGACCCGGTTCCAGATGTTTTCATAACAGGACACGTTCACAGTCACTCAATAACAAACTACAAGGGAATTCTCGCAATAAATGCATCCACATTCCAGGAACAGACGGACTACCAGAAGATGATGAATTTCAATCCTAAACCTGCGATTGGCACCGTTGTAAGCACTTACGATTTATCCTCTGAAGCTGTGAAGTTCTGAAGCACGGGAGAATATTTGCTGACTAGATGCTGTCGGAGATTCCGTTCTCTGACACCATCACTACCGCTTCTCCTTCGGGTAGATGCGGTGAGTCAATCAATCTCGCGATTCTCTTTCCACCCTTTGACTTCCTAAGGTATAATCTGTAGGTACTGGCGTGGCCAACTATGTTTCCTCCAACAGATTGAGTTGGGTCTCCAAAGAAAACGTCTGGTCTTGCCGCTACCTGATTTGTCACTGCCACCGCAGAATTGTAGATGTCACCGAATCTCAGGAGATCGTGAAGATGCTTATTGAGAAGCTGTTGTCTCTCTGCAAGTGTACCTCTCCCAGTATATTCTGCCCTGAAGTGCGCCGTCAGGGAATCAACGATGAGCAATCTGACAGGAAACTTCCCTGTAAGTTCGTATGCCTTCTCAACCAGTAATATTTGATGACTCGAATTGTATGCCCTTGCGACGTGAATTTTCTTCAAAACTTCTAATGGATCGAGCTCTATGTGTTTAGCCATTTGCACAATTCTTTCCGGCCTGAACGTATTTTCTGTATCGATAAAGAGGACCTCTCCCGCGAGTCCGTTCTTCTCTAGCGGAAGGGTCGCATTCACCGCAAGCTGATGCATGATCTGTGTCTTCCCGGATGCGTATTCTCCAAAGAACTCAGTAATAGCAGCAGTTTCCAGACCTCCTCCAAGAAGATCGTCCAGAGATTTTGAGCCTGTTGTTAGTTTCTTTATTTCCTTCCTCTTTTCAAGAAGGACGTCTCCAGATTCGAAGTTGCCTATGTCCGCTGCTTTTCTTGCTGACATTATGATTTTGGCTGCAATATTCTCACCGATATCGGTTGCATCCGCCACATCCCTCGGTGAAGCCACTGCCAGACTCATAATATCAGAATAACCGGATTCTCTTAGCTTCTCAGCTATTGATTCTCCGACACCAGTCAAATCTTCAATTTCCTTGACTTTCTTTGCTTTATCTACCATAAACAAGCTCTCCAATTCTTAATGTCTTATCAGTTTTATCTATTGAATCTTGCTTATCTTTCAGCTGGAACATTGACCTCATTGCGTCTATGTTCTCTGGTACCACGTCGCTTTCCTGATGTACCGCCTGATAGTAGAAGAGCTCATTCCCCTTGACACTCACGGAATCTTTCCACAACATTATCTCGAACAGATCTGACCTTTCCCTGCCCGATTCTCTTCCGATGTCCATAAGCTGGGAAGTGCTCTTGACACCGTCCTTTCCAGAAACAAACGCAATTCTCCTGTATTCCTTCCATTTGCTGATGATGTCCTCTACCTTCGTTTCGTTCGGGAATGTTACATTCACGAAATGAAGATGCATAAGGGTCGTGGGTACTTTGACGGCCATTGTCTGAATGTCCAACCCTTTGATGACGGATGCAACATCGGGACCGTGATGGGAAGGTATCTTCAGTTCTGGTACGATTGAGTTTATTGGGCCTTTGCTGTAGTCATCGGGATCTGTGGCCCTCCTCACCAGATTTGCTCTAACCTTAATCTTTCCAAATTCGGTCAGGGGGTTAAGGGTCCTGATCAAGCCAGTGGTATTGCAGGAAACTACCCGCACGAAATCCTTTCCCCAAGCCTCCTTGTAGTTTGCATAGGCATTGAATGAAAGGTTCGTTAATTCGTGGTCTTCCCCCCCCTGAAATATCGCTTTTTTCTTCCTCCTTTCATAGATCTTCTTGTACTCTTCTCCAAGCCCCTCTGGAGTTGAATCTACTATCAATTCTGAATCGTCCATCAGATTCTCCAAGGTCCCCTCAATCTTGATTCCTGTATTCTCAAAAGATTTCAATGCACTGTTGTCGGGAACGAAGAGTTTGAACCTCTTGCTCGCAACGTATGACATGTAGTTAGGGTGTGCCTTTACAACTCCGACGACCTCTATGTCGTCCTGCTTGGTTATTGCGTCTGCCACTCGCTTTCCAATAGTTCCATAGGCATTAATTCCAACCTTTAGCATAGTGCACCATTTTGTTTATCGTGCTTTCGTTAAAATGCTTTTCTCAGTTTAGAAATCTTGATCTTTTGGTGAATCGTTTTAGGTAAGCGCTTACGATTATCTGAGCAGAAAGCCTACGGTTTAAGCCGTAGGATGAATGCGATATGTGTATATATGTGGCAGGTATATATTTATAGATGGTATACCAAAGGTGGAAAAGAAGCAATAAATCTGTCTATAATGTGGGATACCATCTGATATGGTGCCCTAAATACCGCAGGCAGGTATTAGTGGGAGAAATTGAAATGAGGCTTAAGGAATTGTTGAACATTAAAGCGGGGGAAATAGGGGTAAATATAGAGAAGATGGAGGTAATGCCAGATCATGTACATCTCTTTGTGAAAACTGATCCCACCATGAGTCCTCACTTTGTAATTCAACAGTTCAAGGGTTATACATCCAGGATGCTCAGGCAAGAATTCCCTCATTTGAAAAGCAAACTTCCCACACTCTGGACCAGAAGCTATTATGCGGAATCTGTTGGACACATATCCGAGGCGGTTGTGAAGAAGTATATAGAGGAGCAGAAGAAGGTATGATTCTCACTTATAAAGTCAAACACAACAGAGACTTCTCCCTTGAACTTGCAAAGGCGAGACAAGTAGCTCAATTTGCCATAGAACACAGAACACTCTCAAGCAAGGATGTCAGGCAATTCGGATTGAAATCAGTGATATCGAATTAGATTCTCAGAAAATATTCAAGGAACAGGAATGCCAGGAAAGCCGAAAGTGTAAAGCTGACCATACCGGCACAGGGAATCAGGTTCAATCATGAAAAGAGAACAATATCCATACCATCACTCAAGTTTGAGGTAAACTATCTTTTCAGGAATGATTTTGAGAAGATAAATCAGATAGAGCTTGACGGGAATTTTGCATACATTTCCGTGAACATTTCAGAGAACGCAATGATAGAACCTGGAACTTATCTTGGCGTTGACCGGAATACAACTGGTCATATTGCCGTGGTGGGCAACCCTGTAACGGGAAAAATCCTAAAGCTTGGGAAACAGGCTGAACATGTCCGTAAGAAATACAGGAACATTAGAAAGGACCTTCAGAGGAAGGGTAAATATAAGAAGGTGAAAAGGACAAAGAGAAGGGAGAGTAGAATAGCGAAAGATATTAACCATAAGGTTTCGAAAAGGATAGTGCAGGAAGCAAAACAGAATGGAATGGGAATCAAGCTCGAATATCTCAAAGGCATAAGGCAAGCAAAGTCGGGCAGGAATTTCAGGTATTCCCTGAATAGCTGGTCATTCTATCAGCTTGAGCAGATGATAGAATACAAGGCCAGACTACTTGGAATACCCGTTGTATATGTTGATCCATACCACACTTCAAAGGAGTGTTCAAGGTGTGGACAGATAGGCAACCGTTCGGGCAAGGGTTTTAAGTGCCAGTGCGGGCACGTTGATCATGCCGATGCCAACGCCTCGTTCAACATAGCGTTGCGTCCCCCTTTAGTGGAAAGCATAGATCGATTGCACGTAGACAGGGATGCGTGCAAAGGGAACACTGATATCCCTAAAGAGGCAACGTTATGAGCGATAGCGACCTTAGAACCCCACAAGCTTTAGCTGTGGGAGTATGTCAGATGTTCGCTCTTTACGATTTCATTCTCATTGCTGTATCTCAATTCTGTTTAGAAAAACTAGGCAGGGTTGTACGCTATCACTATTGCAGATGTGATATACACTTCGGCGATTCTTGACGTTAGCATACTGATGAAAATCATATACGAATCTTTGCTCTGAGCGGTGCCAAGGAGTAGGTAACGGAGGATATGCTCGTTCCCCTCGTCTCACCCGCTGTCCCATACTATTTTGGAAACGACAGGGAGGAATATCGTAGACGAATTTGGGTCCCCTATGTCCAGAAGTGTAAGACAAACCCCACCGCAGTAACGATTATAACCGCCACTACCAATACTGCGATGAGTCTGTTACTTCTCTTGCGGTAGTGCCGTGGTTTATTTGGCGGAATGTTCGAAAGTTCGATCGTGGCTGAGAATTCATGAAAAAGATTTAAGGTCTTTCATTTAAGAACTATTGCAAATATCCAATCCATCTCATTGCGGATGCTAAAGTCTCTAGTTACTTTGAGAAGAGAAATGTTGTTCAATACGAGGTAGATTAATGCAGAATTTTCACTTAGAGTTTTGACATAAAATTCATTGGATTATTTACTAAACAAAAAAAAAGAACGGTGATGGGAAGAGATTTCCTTCCAAGCTTAGGAGGTGATCCATCCGCAGGTTCCCCTACGGATACCTTGTTATGACTTAACCCTCCTCATCGATCTTGGATTCGAAGACATCAAGAAATGTCCCCTCATCCAGAACCAACTCGGATGGTTTGACAGGCGGTGTGTGCAAAGAGCAGGGGCATATTCACCGCGAGCTGTTGAATCGCGATTACTACGGAATCCAGCTTCGTGAGGACGAATTACAGTCCTCAGTCTGAACTACGAACGGATTTCGGGATTGGCTTTCCCTTTCGGGATCGCAGCCCATTGTTCCGTCCTTTGTAGCGCGCGTGTAGCCTAGGAAATTCAGGGCATACTGACCTGCCGTTGACCTCTCCTTCCTCCAGTTTAACACTGGCAGTCTCCACATAGTGCGTGCTCTCTCGCGAGAGTACTGGCAAAAGTGGATGGGGGTCTCGCTCGTTATCACACTTAAGTGAACGCTTTACGGTACGAGCTGACGACGGCCATGCACCACTTCTCCATGTTATCGAGTAAATTCTTCAGGTTGACCCTCATACCATGGTCTTCCCTAGTGAGTTTTCCGGCGTTGAATCCAATTAAACCGCACGCTCCTCCCGTTGCGGTGCTCTCCCGCCAATTCCTTTAAGTTTCAGCCTTGCGACCATACTCC
>JAJZYT010000022.1 GCA_021797915.1 Thermoplasmata archaeon
GGCCGGGACCGGGATTTGAACCCGGGTCCGGGGATCCACAGTCCCCAAGGATGCACCGCTACCCCATCCCGGCCATGTCTCCTCAAATACTTCTCGGTAAAAATATTTACCAAAGGCAAGCATCGAGAAAAGTGCCTGCAGGAAAAGCAATCTTCCTTGACTTTTCAAATACTATCACCACTGTGGAATCTGAGAATAAATCTATGTCACTATGGCTCGATCTGATAGTTAATGAGTACCGATTGAAGGAGGACATACGAAGAAACTTCGCCAAAGCGAGAATGGAGAAACTCGTCGATAGGGAAACAAGATTCAGGTCCTTCATGCAAATCAATCATGAAGTACTGTCAGAGCTTTACGGAATTTCGGAAATCTTTGAAGAAGAATACTATCGGTCACACGAACGTAACTTGAGGCTGCGACCGGATTTCGTTGATTTCATAGAAGAGGCCAAGAACGATTACGAAATAGTGATGGTAACTGATGCGGACAACACCTACACAGAGCGTACATTATCTGCTCTTGGGATCGACAAATATTTCGATTCAATCGTTACTGCAGAGATGGTGAAATCACCAAAGCCTGATCCGAGAATATTCAGGGCAGCTATGAAAGAGGCACACGACCCTACCAAGGTAGTATTCATAGGAGACTCTGAGAGAAGAGATATTGAGGGTGCGAAGAAGATGGGTTTCATAGCTCTGAAAATGGATGATGATTCCAGCAGCACAGTCGCAGATATGACCATCCACAACTTTAGGGATGCTTCACTGAAAATAAAAAAACTACTCCTAGAGTAGTAGTGCGAATTTCCCCAATCTAGCCCTAAGAAATCTTGTTTCACAGAGAAGGTCAGAAAGGATGAAACTATTGAACAGAATTGGGACTGGGCGAGTTATGGATGAGTATTAGAATCTACAAACTCAAGGCACAGACCAGCAGCAATAATCCTCAGTCAGTTTTGCAAGTCTTGAAGAGGTTCTTAATCAGGAAGGGTGACGTAGTTTTGAACGGGGAATTGATTGAAGTGAATGCAGAACTGGAAGGAGAAAGTGCAAAGGACCTCAGTAGAATCCTCCTCTCCGAGATGAGAAAGATAGAGAAGAAAACCAGACTTAGGGCGGAATGGACATCGGATAATATCACTGAGAGATTCTTTGATTATGTTTCTAATTCAGTCAAGGAATCAGAATAGTCTCTCCTGACTATTTCAACGATGGAAATTAAAACGAGCGGATCCTCTTGACGACGTTCGCTATTATTTCTTCAAAGTCACCTGGAGCGGCGTTTTCATTGCTCTCGATAACTGTTTCATTCTGACCTGCACACGGACTGTCCGTTACTGAGTCCCCAGCAAATAACTGAACATACGGAGCATAGGAGGAAACAGAGACTTCGACCGTTTTGATAAAATCTGGATTGGGGGAGTAACCCCTCAAGTTTGAAGAGGTTTGTCTGTCATAATCAGTAACTTGTTTTGGATCGTAACCGATGCAAAAGGAACGCACCTTCTCCAGTTCAAGTCCATAAAGGACAGCATTAGATGGCGGTGTTTTGCTCGTAAAGCCTCCTTCCAAAACACTCCACGTCTGACCGGGATCAAATGTGAAAACAAAAGCGATAATTCGCTTCGCCTTACCAAAGTCTACCACACCCAAAGGCATAGTGTTCCTGTCCGGTCCCTTGTTCATCAATGGTGACAGTTTCCCAGCCCAGATCGTAATTCCATTTTCAAGGTAGATGGGGAAGTAGGCGTTTCCAAAGAAATATCCAGATCTGTACAATACGACTGACCCTTGATAGATTGAATTGTTCTTGAAGTTCCAAGACACTATCCCTTGCAGTTTATTGTACCAAGACCACTCTGCAGTTATGCTGGTAGAAATACTTTCGACTTCGCTACCGAACCCGGCTTCATACCGCTGGGTGACGGGTGGAAGAGAGCCGCTTATTATCGTCATTTCTCTCAGTCCACAAAGAATTACTTTTCACTTAAGATTTGTGTAGGTTCAGAATCCTTAGTTTCTTCAGAGTGGATAGTACATGTGTACTGAATCGTAGTATGTGTTCCCTCTCTTGATCGCATTTGGCAGCGTTCCATACTCGACAAACCCGATTCTCCTATAGAGATTCCTTGCAGTTGTATTTACAGAGAACACCTCTAGTTTCAAAATATCAAATTTACCCTTTGAGAGCTCTATCATATTTTTGATCATCGCTTCTCCCAGTCCCTTCCCACGATATCCCTTTTTTATCGCTATCCCTAGAACAGCGATATGAGATATTTCGCTGCCTGGTCTCATTCTTTGCGAGTCGCATAGCCCTACAACCTTTCCATCCACTTCAGCTACGACCGCGACAGCATTGCCTTCCTTGATAAGCTTAAAGAGGGCTGAAAACCACGCTATCTCAGATTCATAGCTCGGCTTATCCTGATGAAAAATGATTCCGAAATCGGGAGATTCCTTCAGTTCATCGTAGAAAGAGTAATAGTTTTCGACCAGGTCTTCCATGTCGTTCCATTGCAGTTCCCTTATCATCTGCATTAGAGTATCGGTCAATATATATAGCTTTCAAGGTGCGCTAATTATTTCACGGGACTGTTTTCATTCGGTGAAGGTTCAGATTATTCTAATGAACTCTTCCGTTGTTATTGTCGGCATCATCCTCGACAGATTCGTGAGACTCCTTTCGTGGGATTCTTTGTTCATCGACGAAACTGCATCCTGGATGATCACTGGAATGAAACCTAGGTTCTGGGCGTGTCTCGCTGAAGATTCAACTCCCATCTCGGTTGCAATTCCGGTGAAGTAGAGAGTGTTTATCCCTGCATTTCTAATCATCAACTCGAAATTGGTCCCCACAAAGAAACTAGCGGTGTTTTTGTTGATGACTATATCTGACTTTTCTGGATATATCTCTTTCACGATATCACCCGGTTCGAACTTTCCAAAACCGGATGCTTTTCTCATTGGAGATTCGAACACTTCAGGAAGTCTTGTAATCTTGGAATAAAACAAGGGAACCCTAGATTCTCTGGTTTTATTGACGACCTTGACCAGATTTGACAGGAATTCCTCTTTATTGAAAATCATTGAAACCAAAGCTTCCTGGACATCCCAGACGACCAAGGCGCTCTTCTCTCTCTTTATCATACCTTGCAAATTTTGAAACATGTGAACGAGATTAGTTTTTGCCCAAATAATTTTTTACTTTGGTCGACACAGATCAGGTTTTAGAAATCTAAGTGTGAATTCATCTTTTAGAGAAGTCAAGAAATCGACAAAATGTCTTTTATTACTACTGAACTGAACTTCTAATGAAGGATGCGAATTCTGGGCCAATCAAGAACGGAGAAGTGGCTGGTCTTGGGAAACGAAAACTTGCAAAGTCTGCCCTGGTGGAACAGATATGCAATTTCATACGCTCCAATCCTTCAGAGGACGTTTCACTTCCCGGCTTGGAAGTTAGGTTCAAGATCAACCGTTTCACCATCCAAAAGACATTCAAGGAGATGATGGGAATATCGCCCAGGAAATATGCTGAAGAGTGCAGAATTCAACTACTGAAGAAAAATCTGAAGAACAACGTGCCTATCCCTAAAGCCATTTATCAAGCTGGGTACAATTCTCATAGTTGGCTCTACGAGGAGCCTTCTTCCAAACTTGGGATGACCCCTACCAGTTATAGAAAGGGTGGGGAAGGGACCACCATAATGTATCTCACTTCAGAATGCAAACTGGGATTTCTTCTTGTTGCAGAGACTGAGTTCGGTATATGTTCCCTGAGCCTTGCTGATGACGAAAAGTCTCTAGTAGCTCACCTTAGAAGGGAATACCCCAGGGCATTGCTGATCCGTTCAGAGGAAGTGAGACAGAGACTGAAGTCAGTGCTGGAATATTTCGATGGTCAACTCCTGGATCTGCCACTTGATATTGGCGGAACGGAATTCCAGAAGAGGGTTTGGTCTGCTCTCTTGAGGATCCCATATGGAGAGACCAGGTCGTACCACGAAGTTGCTGAGATGATAGGCGAGCCCAAGGCTGATAGGGCCGTAGCAAACGCATGTGCTTCCAATCCTGTCCCGTTAATCATACCTTGCCACAGAGTGATTCGCAAGGATGGTGGCCTTGGAGGTTACGGTCTGGGGATTGGGAGGAAGGAGTTTCTGTTAAACATGGAGAAGGCAAACTCAGAGGTGAGATGAATCAGCGAAGAAAGTACTGCACCTACGAATTCACAGAATATTGAGACGAGAAAAGAGAAGTCCAAGATTTCCAGGATGATCGGAGTTTACGGGGTACTTGTGACTCTCAGTCTCATCTGGGGTATTGCATTTGTTGCAATAAAAATTCTGGAACCGATGGTTAGTCCTATCAACCTGACCCTTCTCAGGTGGTTGATCGCTAGTGTAGGTTTCTTGGCATTACTTCCGGTGTACGGAAAACTGAAAACTCGCATCAGTCTGAGAGACATTCCGCGGCTGATTCTTGTTTCTTTTGCAAATGTCGTTGCTTACCACCTGACCATCAATTATTCAGAAGGGAGCATCGGAGCTGGGCTCGAGACTTTGCTGGTATCATTGGGCCCAATATTCATCGTCGTACTCTCTACTATATTTCTCAGGGAAAAACATGGCAGGGTCATATATGCCGCAATAGTGCTTGCCTTGATAGGCGCTTTGATCCTGTTTTTCGGAACTTTAAAGTCTAGCGGAACTAGCACCATACCTGGTATACTTGAAGGGATAGGAACTGCACTTTCTTATGCAACCTTTGCAGTTTTTGCAAAGCCCCTCATTCCCAAGTTTGGGGCGAAAGCACTGACCATTTGGGTCGGTCTGATTGGAACAGCAATGCTCTTGCCTTTTATGTCGGAGAGTTTCGTTGCACAGGTCTCCAGGTTACCTCTATCCGGGTGGCTGGCAATTCTCTACCTTTCGCTCCTGAGCACGGTCTTCGGATATATGCTGTTCTACACGATGATAGAGAGAGGAGGAGTGGTAAAAGTTTCCGTTCAACTCTATCTCATCCCTGTCGTTGGAATAGTCGGAGGAGTTCTAATACTGAATGAAACTGTGAGCGTTTACACCATAATTGGAGGAGCTACGATGCTCGTAGCTGTAGCACTGACAACGGTGAAGTGGAAAGTCAACGGAGAAAGAAATAAGGAAAGAAGCTTGAAAAACTGATCCCTACCTGATTTTCATTATACTCACTAGGAGGGCAGAAGTGACCAGAAAAGACAGCATTAGAATACCTGGAACAATGAGCCCTCCGCTTGCTGAGTAAAGATCGCCAATTATTAATGGACCGACAATCCCTGCAGAATAGAAGAATATGACCGCAATACCGTACTCCGAACCAATAAATTTCGATGAGACGAGTTGAGGAGGAATCGCGTTAAGCATAGTTCCCAGCATGTAACTTGTCAATCCTATCACAATGCTGAGCAGAATAAGGGAATCTATTCCCCTTGCGAATACAAAGAGCAGGATCGCAATTGCTTCAGCGAGTGCTGGATAGACAAAGACCGGTTTGCTCCTCTTGATCAGTGATGCTATGTATCCCCCCAGCATCGCCCCAAAGATGCCAGCTATTCCGATCAAAGATGTGACAGAACTGGACAGCACTACTGATCCTATACCCTTGTTGTTCATCAGCCATGCAACCCAGTAAGTCGTAATTGTCATAAGCGGAATGAAACCAAGGATGAGTGCAATATTGAATTTCCACACTTCCTTATTTTTCACTACTCCGTCGATGAAGTTGCTCCCGTTGCTGGATTTCGTTGGAGTTGATTGGACTGTTGCTTCTTTTAACGGTCCTGACTTGACCATGGCAGCAACAAGCAGAAGACATGCTATGGTGATAATGATTCCAGCAAGTACGGCCGTTCTCCATCCGGCGCGAGAAACAATCTCTCCAGCCAGGATTTCTCCCCATGCGATCCCTATCGGCAGGCACGCGCTCCATAGTCCCATTGGGATCATTCTTTTTTGTGGAGCAAACCACTGGACGACAGAGGTTGCACCACCGATTCCAATGACTGTTCCACCCAATCCGATTATAAATCTCCCGATCAGAAATTCTGGAAAGTTCATAGATATGAATGAAACGAACCAGCCGATCAACAAGAAGCCTTGTCCAAATACTGTTGCCTTTCTAAGACTCCATTTATCTACAATCATCCCCCCGGGGAAGGCGAAAATGGCTGCACCTATGAACATTACTGTTGCTATAAGGGACGCAGTGGTTTCTGATATGTTGAACTGTGTTGAGATGGGAACAAGGATTGGAGAAATGATTGCATAAGCATATCCAAAACTTCCCATATAACCGATAATGACAGCTACAAGAACGATGTAACCACGTTTGCTAAAGGATTTTGCCATAGTAAATTCCGAACCCCAAAGATTTCTAGGACTTTACCTGAATTTCGATGGAGTATTTACAAAATTGCCTCCCCCCTTTTTCATCCATCAAGAGGACTCTAAGCACTGACCGAAGCAATACCAACAAGATGTTAAGCCTGTGGAATTAACCTTATTAACAATCTTCCTTTGATTCACGTAATGGATATAAGGACCGGCTGTTCAGGCTGGAGCTATGGTCAGTGGGTCGGACCGTTTTACCCGTCTGGTACAAAATCATCTGATTTTCTTAAGGTGTATTCTAGGATATTCGATCTGGTGGAGATTGATTCAAGCTTCTATGGAGTACCAGAAGCGAGCACTGTGGAGAAATGGAAGAGCTCTGTGCCATCGAATTTTTCGTTCACCGCCAAGATGCCACAGACAGTAACCCACGATCTTAGATTAAGAAATGCGGTCAACGAGGCGAGGAGTTTTATCGACGTCATCTGCAAGCTAGAAGAGAAACTTGCAGTGATCCTGATCCAACTCCCCCCTTCACTTTCATTTCAGGAGGGATACAAGAATTTGAAATCCCTTGTAGAGGAGTTGCCTTCTGATTTTAGGTGCGCGGTGGAGTTCAGACACAACTCGTGGTTTGTAGACGATACTTTTTTTATGCTGAGGGAAAACAAGATGGGTCTTGCCTGGTCAGAGATTCCCTTTTCAAAAGTTCCGCCTATCACCACTACGGATTTCGTGTATCTAAGACTGGTAGGCGATCGATCAATCAACGAAGAGGAATTCGGGAAAGTATTAAGGGATAGGTCCAAGGAAATTGAATACTGGGCGAAGGAAATAAAGGGAAAGGAAGAGTTGATCAAACATGCGTATGTCCTGAGCAACAATCATTTCCAAGGTTTTGGACCTGCAACCATCAATCTGTTCAGGAGAGTATCAGGACTGGAACCGGTCGATTGGACCCTTAGGACGGGTCAGACGACTCTATTTTGAGTCACAATCTGGGAATGATGAGGTTGAGATTTTTTCCAGGTGTGTCACGCAGCACAGATAAATCATAACACGACTTGGTTGAAAAGCGGTCCAGCCCTTGCGTTTCCGTCTTCATCGTAAGGTACGATGCCTCTCGAAGCAATCTTGAAGTGGAATGGATTCGTGTTGTACCCTCCTCCATTCATCTTGACAATCGATGCCTTTTTGACTTCTGACTCTGGCTCATCCATTTCCAGTTTGATGAGACCGGAAACGAAGAATTCCTCCATGCCAAAGACACTCACGTCACTCTTTCCAGTGCCACTGGTCACGAACATATAAGTCTGTGGGATCGGAAGAACCTTGAAGAACTGACCGAGGAAATCATTGTCTGCAACGAGCAGGGGAGTGATAGGATCGATGACCAGTCTTGTTACCTCATACTCCGCTACCAAGGTCTTTATCTGGCCGATCAGTGTACGGATATAATTATTCCTTGACCAAAAGTCTGTGGAGATATCTGCTTTCATTTTTAGGATTCTGTTAGAGATCTCCAGTACTTCGATTGCACCACTCTTATAATACTGCTTGAATCCGTAAGAGAATGTTTCCACGTGGGAAATGAAATCTCTGCCAGTCATATCGGTGAGGATCACCATTCCCTTCTCACCCTTCTTCGCACCCTCCACCAAGAATTGTGAAATAAGAGCCGTCTTGCCTGTCCCGGGAGCGCCAGAAATCATGTATATGCTGCCTTTCTTGATGAGCCCGCCCAAGTTTTCATCCAGTTGATTGACCCCGAATATCACTGATTTTTCTTTATCGTACCCCCTCTTTATCACAGATATATTGCATATTCGTGTCAAATTCGATTCGGCCTTTGACAGGTTCCTATCCAGTATGATCGCCTTCTGCTGTACTCCGCAGTCCCTTGAGTTGGCATTGAATTCCATTATGTCATTGACTAGATCTTCGGAAGTGTCCGTTAGAATGGCTATCTTGTTCCGATCATCATTCCTTTCAGTCAATATAACGTTAAATTTGTGCTGAAGTCCAGATTTTCCCGTCAAGGCCACATTGATCTTATAAGTAAAGTCCTCATCAAAGGAAAACTCCTGAGCGACCTTGTAGATGTCCATCTGTTCTCCAGAGTTCATTTTTTGACTTACCTGACCTGGGATTAAATACTTTGCGTACTTAAAGATTCCTGGATTGTAATTTGAAATCGACGCGATTTTGTCTTTGGAAGGGACGCGATGAATTCGTCGTATTGGAACGAGATAAATTGGTTCAAATTGTCCAGAGACGAGGGAAACATTTCAGTATGATTCATAGACGCATATAACTCTCATGATTTTTTCATCTGAACATAGTTTCAGTACCTTATAGGTAGTGTAATTGCTTCTCAAAGACCTTCAAAGGAATCCATTAACCATATTTCATCCAAGGTGCATAATGATTTCCTAATCGGCAATCATAACATAGTTCATCTGGGAAAAGTTGAAACACGGGGATTGACTAGTAACACAGTGAACTCGGGTAGGTTCATCTTGGATAGGTTAAGAAACGTGCTCCTGCTCTCAGTGATGGGTTCCTTAGGCCCGACGGCATTAGGTCTGATAAGATATGTCCATAATATAAGTCCTCTTCTTTAGCTTTCCAAAAGTGCAATAGGCTACCCCTTTTACTTTCTAGTAAGCACCTATCTGTCTCTGACACCACAATACATTCCTCTCGGATATAGCATAATCGTTTCCGCTATGATTGCTGACAAGGTAATCTTGTTCCTAACTCCCCTTGCAATATGGCTGGTTGTCAAAATATTAATTTACAAAACGTTGTAACTAAGAAATGATTGTCAATTCGATAATCATATTTTCCACTTTCCCTTATTACGTCGGTTGGTTCTACGAACTGAAGAAGATAATCAAAATACTCGAGGAACACAGGGAAGAATTTGATGTTGTTATGGATGTTTCAGGACTTCCTTTAGAGAATCATAAATTTTCTGTTTTCATTGAGCACGGCTCACCAGAAAAAACTTTAAGTAGCTCTTGAAGTATAAATAGTCGGTAGATCTTGAGTGCTCACGGACAAGGAATCATTAAAAAAGATGACCAAGTATTCTGCGCTTACTCTTGTTATAGCACCGTGGATTCTATTTCTGATATGTTACCTTCTCAATCCACAGTGGGTACTGACACGCGATGCACTTAGCAGTTTTGGAGATCCGTCATTTTCTAAATTCCCTTGGGTCTATAACGTTGGTCTGGGCATAATCGCAGTCGTCATATGGGTAATGTCCCTGGGGATTGTTGCGACTTCAGAGAAAAAGATGCAAGTCTTTGGAGGTGCATTCTGGTTCGTTGCCGGGATATTCCTTTCACTGATCGGCATATACCACGGTGGCACCTATCCTCACGATTTTGTGTCAACATATTTCTTTGTACAGGCGGCTCTTGCCATGGTATTCATGGGCATTGGTTCTTTCACTGCTCAGGATTTCACCGGAGCCATCACACCGATTAGTCTTGCGATTTTGATGCCGCTTGGTGACCTTCTCATACCTTTCCCCTCCTCTGCCACGACAGAGATTTTTGAGATAGTATTAATAGATGCATGGGTTTTATTCTCGCTATTTCATGCCACGAAGTCAGCACCTGTAGCCAGCTTGGCGAGTAAAGAGAAAAGTAAACCACTCTCGAGATTTAAATCCATAACGGTATGGTTCTTGGTCGCAGTTTTCACCTCTCTTCTTGGATTGATAGTTTTCCTCGGTTTGTAACCTTTTAAGTTTCTGAAATACGTTCCTGTAAAAGGTCATATCAACAGTGCCGGTCATGATCTGGTCTCCCCAGGACGCATCAAAAATTTGGGGAAGGATTTCCTTGAACTCTGGATCGAATAGGTGCCTGTTCTCCTTTATGAACGAGTCGGAATCTTCGGCTGTTTGTTCATTTTCATCCTCTTTACTGCTCAAGTCGTCGATAATGCGTTTATACATTTCTTTGCTCTTTTCTTGTGTTCTTCTCTTTTCGTTTGTCCAATATCCAAGCCGCGGGAGTTGAGAAACCGACTGACACTATAACCACTATGATATCATTAACCGGTGGAATGTAGCTTGCCGACGTACTCATTTGTTCGACGATTGAATTCTCCTACAGCATAGAAGTGTATCCGAATTAATTCACCTTGACGTTCATTTTTTCAGTTTATTTAATTGGTAGAAGGGCACTCGACCCTTATGTCTGGGAAGAGAGGATATGTAAATATCGGCTCATCCTTGGAAGTCTTCCGGATCAAAGAGAACCGTATGGTGGTACTATGAACCATCAGGCAGCATCATCCAATATCTTATGGGCATGAGGGAAGCAACAAGATGCGGAGTGATGAAATCTTACATCCATTGGAAGGGCGAAGGAATGTCAAATTACATTTTCTTAAGGAGAGTGTTCTGAACCTTCAAATCTTGAACCAATTGTTATGGACTATGGGGATTTAGCCCTTAAGATTAGCTGTTTGAATGGATTGATCATAAGAGTAGATCAGGAGATGGCCTGAGCAGAGAGCTGCTCTCCGAGCATATCACCTTGATGCTATCACATCAATTTCTATGAGAACCCCCTCTGAGGCAAAACCAGTCACAAGAGTCGTCCTAGCAGGAGGATTGTTTGGAAAGTATTTGCCAAACAAATCATTCATTTTGTTAAAATCACCTTTGTATGCAAGATAAACTGAAAATTTTACTACATTCTCCAGGGTGCACCCAGCAGCTTCCAACACTTTCTTAATTTTGCCGATTGCATTCTCAAACTGCTGATCAAAGTTCAGTACTGCGTTCGAGACCTGCCCAGTCTGTCCAGACAGGAATATGAAGTTCCCTGAAACTATGGCATGAGAGTATGGACCGCCCTTGGGGATATTGTCGATATTTATCGCCTCATTCATAATCTATTAGTACGTTTCTGAATATTTAGCTCTTTATAGGCTCGTAGAGAGAATGACCATATTCCGGAGTGTGGAAACTGAAAGAAACCTGAGATTATTTTCTTCAGTCCTGCGATACACAGTTCCACTACGTTCTCCCCTAATCCAGAAACATCGAGTACAATATCGTCATTACGGATGTTATAGTCACCAGCGTGGCCGATCCCTATGAATAGAATTTCTTCGCTTCACTCTGCTTCCGTTGTACCCTCTTTGTCTTTCATTGGGCATATCACTCTTGTTGGGCCCATGATGTCGATGAGAGATTACTTTGAGGTCTCTGAATGGTTCTATATCTACTTCTATTCTCTTGATTTCTATTTTAGTCCTCTTCTTTATTTCATTAATCAAGATTCTTTGGGAATCGTTGATTATGGTGAACGCCCTTCCCTCTTTTCCCATTCTCGCACTTCTTCCGATTCTGTGGATATAAGCAACAGGGTCGTCAGGTGCATCATAATTTATTATGTCCGTAATTTCAGGAAAATCAAGACCTCTCGCAGCAACGTTCGTTGCCACCAAAACGTCCTCCCCATTTCTGAAGGCACTGAGCGCTCTTTCCCTTTCTGCTTGTGATTTCCCACCGTGGAGAAGCGAGACACGTAGTCCTCTTTCCTTCAATGTTCCTGCGATCCGGTCCGCCATGCGCTTCGTGTTTGCAAATATGATAGACTTTTTAGGTTCGTATTCTGAATAGTATGCCATCAAGAGTGGAAATTTGTACTCCTGCTGGACAACACCATAAAGGTGAGACACATTGCCAACGATCTCTTGCTTTTCATCTCCGACTATGATGTTCTTTCTTTCCTCATTCATGAACTTTGCCGCCAATCCCACAATTTCTTTTGGCATTGTTGCAGAAAAGAGGAGTACTTGTTTTCTTCTAGGAGTATGAGATAATATGATCTCTATGTCG
Organism: Thermoplasmata archaeon; assembly: GCA_021797915.1. GTDB lineage: Archaea > Thermoplasmatota > Thermoplasmata > Thermoplasmatales. The sequence goes on from JAJZYT010000022.1 coordinate 12,249, forward strand.
TCAATAAACCCCATATCGAGCATGACATCTGCTTCATCCAGCACCACAAATTTCAAGTTACCAAGGCGGAGCTCTCGTCTTTCTATAAGATCTAGAACCCTTCCTGGAGTCCCGACTACGATGTTTGCACCATTTCTCAGAGCATTTATCTGCATGCTCATTGATGCACCGCCATAGACCGTAACAACTTTCTTTTTATGGACGGCCCCTATCTTTTTAGCCACCTCAGACACCTGGAGGGTAAGCTCCCTCGTAGGCGCTATTATTATCGCTTCGAGCAGATTACTCCTTCCTAAAATGTTAATTATAGGTATTAGAAATGCTCCTGTCTTACCAGATCCTGTCTTGGATCTTACAGATACGTCTTGTCCGTCTAAGATCAAGGGGATTGTGATCTCCTGAACTTCAGTCGGATTCAAAAAACCCATTTTGTTAAGGGAAGAGGTGAGTTCAGACCCTATTCCCAGTCCTTCAAATTTCATCTAATTATACCTGCACGATATGTCGACTTGGTTATTGAGCTTACTGCTTATTGAATAATCGCGAAAATGCTAGTAAATTTTCCTCCACCTTGAATTCATATACCGTCGAAAAGGAGATCAAAGTGGGCAAGTACGTGCGCCTCA
>JAJZYT010000023.1 GCA_021797915.1 Thermoplasmata archaeon
ACGCCCCGAACGGGATTTGAACCCGTGTCCCGAGCTCGACAGACTCGGATGATAGGCCACTACACTATCGGGGCTTTTCGTCTTATCGACTGAGTTTATTTAGCTTTTTCTTGTTGTAGGATGCTTGGAAACAGTCTCCTTAGTGCGTTTATCTCTCCTTCCAGTATGTGCTGAATTGCAAACCGTGTGAACAGATACCAGAATCCTCTCATCTTTATGTCCATCCTAATCAATATCTTATCCTCAATTATCTGGATCACTTGATATCCACTCAGGGGCCCTTCTCCGTATTTTATCATTAATGATAGATCTTCTTTCCTTCTTCCTACCCATTCCATCTGTCTTTTATTCCTAAAGGCAAGGATTGACTCCCTGTTGTTCTGATCGATTCTATTGATGACGAGATGACCCTTCCATATTTCGGTGTCATCTATGCTTTCTATCAATTTTTGGAAAGCGTCCTCAGGTTGTTCGCTCAGTGGAAATTCGTAGTATACCCGCACAAAGTCAAATGAGATTCAAAAATATAATACTTTGAATCGTTGATAAGATTCCTCAATTCCCGACAATCTGACTGGTGGTTATGTACTATTCATGCATTTTTTTTACCTGGGGAAGTGGGATATCTCCCAGAGATTACTCTCTAGATCTTCAAAGAATCCAAACCTTTGGCCGTCGGATCTATATTGGTCGGAGGGACACGAAGCGCACTCCTTGCTTTGCAGACCTTCAAATTCTCTGTCTGCGTTTTTCAGGAAGGAAACAAAATAGAAACCGCGACGATCGCTATCAGCAGTAGAGGAGGATAGAACCTCCTTCTCGATACCCATCTTTGAGACTAGTGCAAATCTAGGTCCGGGAGCCTCAGCAAACTTCAGGTAAGCAAAGTCATCAGAAATTTCTTTCAGAATAAACCCAAGCTTGTCCCTGTAAAACTCGGCAGACTTTTTCACATCACTGAGGCGAGTACAAAGGCATTCACGTGATCTATCATTAGTTGCTGATGTGAACAGCTCCTCATAAGTTTTACCGAACTCCATAAGATAAAGGATTAATCTCCGTTTCTTATAAAGTCCAATGGTCAGTCTATTCGATGGAAAAACTGTCAGTGGTATTGGATTGGGAACCTGGCAGCTTGGGCTCAAAGGATGGGGAGCTGGTTATGAAGCGAAGGAACTTGCGGAGGCTCTCCAGACTGGGATCAAGAATGGGCTGAACTTCATTGATACTGCAGAGATATATGGGATGGGAAGATCTGAGACACTGATAGGAGAAGCAACAAGAGACCTGGATAGGAAGGAGTATCTCATCGCAACTAAGCTGGCAGGTTTCAATGCTAGCGCTAGAAGAGTCAAGAAAAGTCTAACCAACAGTCTTGGAAGATTGAAGGTGGACCACATAGATCTCTACCAGGTTCATTGGGAACCTAGTATTTACACTGACATTTCAGAATTATTCAAAGCCTTGGAGACAGAGGTGAAGGAGGGTCTGATCGGACATATTGGGGTTTCTAACTTTTCAGCGCAAGCCATAGCCAAGGCAAACAATTCCATGAAAGAGACGAGAGTCGAAAGCAACCAGATCAAGTTCAATGTTGTGGAGAGGCCCGATTCTAAGTTACTCGAGTACATGAAGACGAACAACGTAAAGGTGATTGGTTGGAGTCCTCTCGCACAGGGATTTCTGAGCGGGAAATACTCTCGGGACAGAAAGCCATCCGGAGGGGTCAGAAGGATCAACAAGATATTTTCAGCATCAAATTTCGAAAAGTATGCTGGAGTTCTCTCAGTGTTTAGGAGATTATCTGAAGAGAGAAAAGCCAGCATAGTCCAGCTGATCCTTGCCTATGAAAAACATCTCGGCATACTCCCCATACCTGGATTCAAAAATAGCGAACAAGTTAAAGAACTAGTTTCAGCCAATTCTCTTGAACTGTCAACACAGGAGATTTCTTCAATTGAGGTTTCTTTGCGGGAGAATGCGCCATTAGAAACTTCAATAGGTTTCTACCCCAGGTTACTTCCGAATTTTCTCGCAAGAGTAGGGTTCCTGTTCATTTAGAATAGACAATTGTCGAACCTTAATGTCGGCAAAGGCTAAATATGTGACGAAATTGAAGGCTGATTATAATGAGTTCTATAGTATCCTATGGATCATATATACCTAGGTTCAGGATAAGGACTGAGGATATCGCTAAGGAGTGGGGTGAGAACCCTGAAAATATAAAGAGTGGTCTTTTTATACATAGCAAATCTGTCCCGGGACCGGACGAAGACGTCTTGACTATTTCGGCTGAAGCGGCAAAGAACGCACTTCGGAGAACGGATCTTGACAAGAGTAAGATAGGGGCAATATACGTTGGTTCCGAGAGTCATCCATATGCAGTCAAACCAACTTCCTCAATCCTGGTGGAAGCGTTGGGGCTTTCCTATGACATCCATTCTGCAGATTATGAATTCGCGTGCAAAGCAGGAACTGCTGCAATGCAAAATGTAATGGCAATGGTTGACAGTGGTCAGATAGAAAATGGGATGGCAATAGGTGCGGATACTTCCCAGGGAGCGCCAGGTGATGCTCTTGAATATTCTGCATCCGCAGGAGGAACTGCTATACTGATTGGAAAAAATGGTTTCGCCGACTTTAATGCAACTCTCTCATTTACCACAGATACTCCGGACTTCTGGAGGAGAGAGGGGGAAAAGTATCCCAGCCATGGTGGGAGATTTACAGGAGAACCGGCATACTTCAAACACGTCTTGACCGGCGCTAAGAAAATGATGGAAAGAATGGGAACTAAGCCGGAAGACTATGACTATGCCATCTTCCATCAACCAAATGGAAAGTTCCCAACTCGGGCAGCAAAAATGCTGGGATTCAAGGACGAGCAGGTCAAGGATGGCCTTCTCACTCCTTACATCGGCAACACTTATTCGAGTTCGATGATCATTGGCCTATCTGCAGTCCTCGACAAAGCAGAGAGTGGGGACAGGATTCTAGGAGTTGCATTTGGTAGCGGAGCGGGATCTGACGTCTTTGATATGACAGTCAACGATAGAGTCAAATCCCTAAAGCGGGAGAGAGCGAAAGGCGTTATGGAGCAGGTCAACAATCCAATATGGATCGACTATGCCACTTACGTGAAATACAGAGGAAAGATAATTATGAGGGGAGCGTGAAATAATGAGAGACGTCTATATTCTAGGGGTCGGCACCACAAAGTTTGGAGAGTTATGGGATCTTAGCCTGAGAGAGCTTGCCTCTGAAGCCGGACTGAAGGCCATCATGGATGCTGGAATTTATGCAGAGGACGTTGACGCCCTTTATGGTGCAAATACCAGCGGTGGCCAGTTTGTTGACCAGGAACAGATAGCCGCACTCATTGCAGATTATTCTGGAATCTCGGATCTCAACATTCCTTCAATAAGAGTAGAGGCAGGTTCCGCCAGCGGAGGGGCTGCCCTCATGCAGGCATATCTAGCCGTGAAATCTGGTCAGCTCAATACAGTGGTAGTAGGCGGTGTAGAGAAGATGACAGATGTTCCTTCGGAGGTAGCTACCGAGATCATAGGAGGTTCACTGGATGCTGAGTGGGAGACCTTCTTCGGTGCGACAGAGTGTTCAATTGCAGCAATGATTGCGAGAAGACACGAATTCGAGGGAAAGGCTAAAAGGGAGAACTATGCCATGTTCCCAGTCATTTCGCACAAGCACGCTTCAATGAACGACACTTCCCATTTCAAGAATATAATAAAGATAGAAGATGTCATAAACGCATCTCCTGTTGCCGAACCACTGACTGTTTTCGACAACGCTCCCATTAGCGATGGAGCTTCTGCATTGGTCATTTCTGCAGATCTAAAGAAAATCAACAACGCTTCTCATCCGATCAGGATTAAGTCCAGTTCGGCAGCAAACGATTTTCTCTCTCTTCATGACAGGCGGAGCGTAGATTCATTCAGGGCAGTAAAGAAGAGCTCTGACTCTGCCTTGAGTCTTGCGGGACTTGATATAGGAAAGATAGATGCTCTCGAGATACACGATTCCTACAGTATAGCTGCCCTGATACAGTTAGAGGAGATACTTGGGAAGGATGCGGTTAAGATGACCGAGGGAAATGATTTCTATTTCAATTCATCGAAGCCGTTGAACGTTTCTGGAGGCCTCAAAGCACATGGAAACCCTCTCGGAACCAGCGGACTTTACCAAGCGGTTGAAGCCACAGTTCAGCTGAGAGGAAAGGCTGGGCAGAGACAGGTCAAGGACCCAAAGAATTTCCTGATACACAACATGGGTGGTCTCGGGACTACTTCAGTGTCAACAGTTATAGGAGTGGATTGAAATGAGCGAAGTTCCTAGATTCTGGAGAGAGTCAAGACATAGGTATAGACTGGTCGGGACCAGATGCACGAACTGCGATACTCTCTATTTTCCTCCGAGGGTGATTTGCCCTACTTGCAGGAGAGAGTCTGTGGGAAAGATGAAGGAAGAAGAGATGTCTGGAGCAGGAGAAATTTATTCCTTCACAGTAGTTCACGATGGACTTGAGCAATTCAAGATGCAAATCCCATATGTGATGGCGTTGGTCAAGATGAAGGACGGACCTTTCGTAACAGCACAGATCGTCGACTGCTCTCCTGAAGAGGTTAAGATTGGAACCAAGGTAACGGCTACCCTCAGGAAGGTCAGATCAGAAGGAAAAGAAGGAATCATCCAGTACGGTTACAAGTTCACTATCTGCCCGTGAGTTGACTATTCGCATATCTCCAAAATTCGCCAGCGAAGCAAGGGTGCTAGGATCCTAGAACCTTGCACCTTTTTTGAATTTAAGGTTTGACAGTGACCACTGTCACTACAAAGTAAAGTGTTTTTCCTGCAAGATAAGAGTTTCCGTTGAGATAGTAGTAGCTGCCAGAAACTTCACTGATGTATGCGCTTGAGCTAAGTATAGTACCATTGACCACGTCAGTGTAGTAGTTGATCGTTGTGTTGTTCCCGCTTCCGGTAAAATTCTGGGCAACTATGCTAAATCCCGTGGCTTTAGCGTAAGGATAGTATTGGCCACCGGCTGCCGGTTCATTTTCTATCTCAACGTACCATCCGTTGTAACTCATGACATAAACATTCCAACCATAAGTTGGACTCCTCAGTGTTTCTCCCGCTACTGGAGAGACCCCGAATTCTGTTGCAAAAGAAGTTGTGTTCATGAGCTGGTAAGCCGGTACGCTACCGTTGATTGCTTGTTTGTGGATTTTGCTCGTATTTTCTAGTCCATAACCTTGGGAAGGGATGACGGTTATAGTGCTTGTCTGCCCCTTTGCCATTCCAACGAGCCCATTGTCAAATCCCGGTACCAACGAGCCGGAACCAACTGTATCATTGAGGGTCTTGAATGGTGGATGATAGGTGAAGTCTGCAGCTTTCAGGTATGTCGAGTTGTTGTTTGCCACACTTGCAATATTGGTATCGAAAATGAGCGGATTTCCATCTATGACAATGTACCCATAATACCAGAGCGTCACGTTATCTCCGTTCTTGACCACGCTAAGCTTGGGCTGAACGTAATGATACGCCTCGTATGAAGCAACTGGGACTATTATCACCAGCGCTATCAACAGTATTATCAAGGTCCTGAACTGCATTCACCCTGCAACAATAACAGAGATAAAAAACTACTCTTTTCTGTAGTTCATTTCTGTTTCAGCGACACAAAACATATCTTTTTAGGGGTGTTTCAGGCCGATGGATAGGAGAGTAGCTTTTAGTGGGTTAATCTTTGTGGCGCTGGTGTGGGGGTCTACTTTTCCTATCATAGCTACTTCCCTGAAATTTATCGACCCTATGTCTTTTCTACTATTCAGGTTCATTATCGCTTCGCTTGTACTGTTCCCCTTCATTTACAAGAGGATTAACAAAAGGGATGCAATCTTTGGTTCTCTGGTAGGAATTCCACTATTTCTGGGGTATGTCACCCAGACCTATGGTCTGGAATACACGTCTCCATCGATGTCAGGGTTGATAACTGGCACCTATATCATCCTCACCCCGGTCCTTTCTATTTTCATACTCAAGAATGGGGTAGACATGGTCAAGATCTACCTGACGGTGACTGCATTCGTTGGGATGGTCCTGATGTCAGTGACCTCTACCTCAGGTCAGCTACTTGGAAACGTATTGACCGTAGGAACAGCTATCTGTTACGCCCTACAAATGGTACTCACGGAAAAGTATCTCGTAAAGGGAGATCCAATGGTGTTCACCTTCTTTCAACTCGTAGTTGTGGCTGTGTTGAGTTTGGTGGTGAGCCCAGAGTCGGTACTGAAAGTAGGAGTTTTGACGAATAGTTACGTTCTGTTCTCCATCCTCTTCAATGCGATACTGGGTACAACGCTGGCTATATGGATACTGAGCCTCTCCATCAAGAGCATAAGTGCATATTTATCTGCCTTGATTCTGATTATTGAACCGGTATCGGCCGTAGCGGTCTCGACCATATTCTTCCATTATCCGGTCACATCTCTCATTTTGTTAGGTGGAGTAATCATACTCGTATCCATGGTACTGGCGATAAATAGAGAAAACAAAAAGAAAACCGAGATTATTAATGATAGTCTGGTCTAGCCTGGATTCACAGTTTGGAGTATTCAATCGCCCTTCTCCAGAGAACCTTTCTGAGATGCGGTAGTCCCTGAAACCGATCAACGGTGAAACCATCTGCAAATCTTGGTATTCTGGACATCCTGACGTATAGCGTTCCCACATCTCGAGTTTTGGTCTGTGCACGAGTCAGTATTGCAGGAATGTCATCCTTTGCTCTAAGAAGTACGTCCAAAACTTCATCCTCAGGATTCTCTGCCAGGAGGAGAGATTTCAGGAACTCGGAATCTGGAACCCCCCTCTTCAGGATTATAGAAGTCTCAAGATCCTGCAAGTAAGTAAGGATCTTCTTATAATTGTCTATCCACTGAGGATCCTTCAACAAGAGCAATCCGACATCTGACATAACTGAAGACAAGGCAGTGAAAAATGTCTCAACCTCTGAATCATACTCTTCATCTGTGTTTGAGATTACGCACTCAAACTTAGGGAATCCTGATGCCATTTCCATAGACGCTGTACGAAATTTAGCATCTAATCTTATCGGTGATTGCCAGATGAGAAGATGGTTAAAAGGAATAGAAATAGAAACTAGGACTGCAGTTTCACTTCGATGTTTATGCCATCGGGTAGCTGGATCCTCATTACCTGCCTGATCGTTCTCTCATCTGCATCAATATAGATCAGCCTCCTGTGGACCCTCATTTCCCATCTGTCCCAGGTGGCGGTTCCAGCCCCATTCGGGGCTTTCCTTATTGGCACCAAGAGTCTTTTCGTTAGCAGTGGAATCGGACCCTTCATCTCCACGCCTGTCCTGCCGGCTAGTTGCCGAATTTCAGTGCAAACGTTATCGACTTTTTTAACATCGGTTCCAGATAGGGAGATTTTCATTCGGTAGGAAGGCATTGAAATTCACTACTGCGTTTTCTTTTCCAGATCGATGCACTGACCTGCTGCGACCGTCTGTCCCATATCCCTTACTGCAAACCTTGCCATTTGAGGAAATTCAGACATTTTCTCAATGACCATTGGCTTTGCCGGAATGATTTTGACGATAGCCGCATCTCCAGTCTGGATGTGCTGGGGATGGTCCTCCTTCGTTGTTCCCTGCCTTGGATCAATAGTCTTTATGATTTCTGTAATTGTACAAGCGACCTGCGCAGTATGTGTGTGGAATACTGGAGTGTACCCTGCAGCGATAATGGATGGGTGGTTCAGAACCACGATCTGTCCAGTGAAGCTTGCGACCACAGTTGGTGGACTCGATACGAGACCTGCGACATCTCCCCTTCTGATATCCGTCTTCGCTATTCCCCTTACGTTGAATCCAACGTTGTCTCCCGGTTCCGCCTGCTGTATCTGTTCGTGATGTTCCTCAATGGACTTCACTTCTCCCACTTTGTGGGATGGTTCGAAAATGATGTTGTCCCCGATCTTCATAACACCCGTTTCAACTCTGCCAACAGGGACCGTTCCTATTCCAGTGATGGAATAGACGTCCTGGACTGGAAGTCTCAGGGGTTTATCTGTTGGTTTTGCTGGAATTGTAAGCTGATTCAGCATGTCGAGTACAGTCGGTCCAGTCCACCATGGAAGGTTTGGACTCTTCTTCACGATGTTGTCTCCCTTATATCCTGATGTTGGGACAACTGGGACGTTCTTGAATCCTACTGAAAGAAGAAGCTGCTCAATCTGTTTCTTTACTTCTTCAAATCTCTTTTGGGAATACGGCGGCTGGGTTGCGTCCATCTTGTTAACGAGAACGATCAACTGCGGGACGCCCAGAGTCCTTGCGAGGAAAACGTGTTCCCTCGTCTGTGCCATAACTCCTTCTCCATCCCTTGCGGAAACGACTAGAAGTGCGGCGTCCGCCTGGCTCGTTCCAGTGATCATGTTCTTGACGAAGTCCCTGTGACCAGGGGCATCGATGAGTGTGAAATAGAACTTGTCCGTTTCGAATTTCCTGTGTGCAACATCTATTGTAACACCCCTCTCTCTTTCTTCCTTCAGCCTATCCATAACCCACGCGAATTCAAAAGTTGCCTTTCCTTTCTCTTCAGCTTCCTTCTTGTACTCCTCGATAATGTGAGCCGGGATTTCTCCATGCTCGAACAGAAGTCTTCCTACTGTCGTTGATTTACCATGATCCACGTGACCAATGGTTACGAGATTCAGATGTGGTTTTTGCGTAGCCATACTATTGTGCCTCCATATTTGTACCTAGCTACCGCCTATTTTATTGCCATATAAATCCTTTTTTGTCACATTTTGGTTTGTCGGTCTCAGACCATGCGTATTCCATAAGTGATTGACATCACACTCGAAGACTATCACCCGAAGAAATAAATATAGACTGCAGTAAGCGCGAGGGCAACTACTACGACTTTGTCAACTGTGGTTGGTTTGAGCTTTGGCAAACTCTTAGCTAGTCCAGCCGTGACTGCCGCCACTACAGCAATGAGCGCTAATGCGCTTGCAACAATGAATGTTACCCCAACCGCAGTTACTTCCCTAGTCCCGAGAGGAAACGACGCTATGATTATCGGAAGAAGTACCGGATCTGGAAGAATACTTACAACTAGTGAGGTGTTCTCTACATTACTTGACCCCTTGCTTTCTCTCATTACATTAATGAGAATGTATATCGCAACCGCTGCGAGCACAATTATTGAAACTTCCTTAAGTGCATTGAGTCCGAAGAAACTCAACCCCAGAAAAAGTGCTACCAATGAAAGTATCACGGAAGTGGACCCGTGTAGAACCCCCAAAACCGCAGAGATTTCTAGTACTCTGCCCTTCCCGTATTTTCTCTTGAGTGACAAGGCAGTCAGGGGGAGCCAATGGTCAGGAGCGATCATATGAAGTGAGGCTACCACAACTGAAATTGCAACAAATACCAGCGGGGAGTACATTCAAGAGAGATGATTCCCAAATATTAAAATTTCTTTTTCATCAGAAGCAGCCTGACAACCTTAAGAAAAGATTATGAACTGGAGGTGAAAATATCTCCAGTCGTTTCAGTAGATGAATTCAGAGTTCTGCGTAGTACTTTGCATCGTAGGGCTCTGCCTTGAGTCCCTTCCTCTCCCTGATCTTCCCGACGACCGTCATCTGGAGATCCCTCGGGACGGTCTGATGACCGTGATTTTCGGTTGACCAGAGAACCCTTCCGCCAGTGGCACCTCTTATCGCTGATGCAAAACCAAACATTTCTGGTACAGGAACCATTGCAGTTATCTTCGACTGCTCTCCTTCCTGTTCCATTTCTGTGATTAATCCCCTTCTCTGCTGGAATTCCCTTGTAACGGATCCAGACTCTTCGAGCGGTGTATCCACGAATACCTTTTGTACCGGTTCCAGAAGTATTCTGTTTGCAAGACACATTGCGCCGTAGATTGCGTTTCTTACTGCAGGTATAACCTGGGCAGGTCCCCTGTGAATGCTATCTTCGTGCAACTTTGCATCCACCAGCATGACCTTCACTCCGTAAACCCTCTCTGCAGCCAACGGTCCCCTGTCCATTGCCTCAACAAAGGATTCTTTTACAAGTTCCATCGTCTCACTTAGGTACTGGATTCCTTTGGTCAGATCGAGCAGAACGTTGGGACCGTGAACGGCTTCGATTCCCTTCGCTTCGTCCCTGTTCATTCCGAGTTCTTGGAGCAATGCCATAACTGCCTTCTTGTCCTTGATCCTCTCTGCCTGTACGATGTCCCCTTTTAGTATCGCCTCGGTGATGGACTTCTCTAGTGGTTCTACCTCGACGTAGAATTTGTTGTGCTTGTTGGGGGACTTCCCTTCAAAAGGTCCTCCCTTTGCCTGCACGGTTTCCCTGTAGACCACTATCGGGTCTGACGTTTCCACCTCAACCTTGTGCTCATTCTTTATCCTGTAGAGAGTGACATCGAGATGTAGTTCTCCCATTCCTGACATCAGGTGTTCACCCGTCTCCTGATTGATTTCGACTTCTATGCTTGGGTCCGCTTTTGCTATCGTTCTCAGGACCTCTATTAGCCTCGGCAGATCCTTTGTATGTTTTGCTTCAATTGCGACCGTCACCACAGGTTCTGAATAGTGGATCATTGGCTCAAATACTTCCAAGTCACTCAGGCTGGAAACGGTCGATCCTGCTATTGCATCCTTCAGACCAACCACTGCCGGGATATTACCGGCATCCATCTCGTCGATGGAAATCCTGTCTGGTCCTACCATCATCGCCAGCTGTTGAACCTTGTATTTCCTGTCTCCCGCCCCCGAGATATACAGCTCTACTCCCTTTACCAGTTTACCGCTGAATAGTCTTCCGACAGCGACTTCACCTGCATGCTCATCAACGATGATCTTTGTTATCATCATCATGACGGGACCGTTAGAGTCGCAAGTGGTCATAGCCTTTCCCACATCCGAAGTTATATTCCCCTTCCAGATCTGTGGAATTCTGTAGACCTGGGCCACTTTTGGAGATGGAAGATGGTGAACCACGGCATCCAGTAGCACCTTGTGCAAGGCACTCTTCTTTGCGAGAGTCTTCTGATCTCCCGAGGAAAGATACTGATATACTTCCTTGAAACCAACGGATGATTTTGGAGTGTATTTCGTTGAAACTGCCCAGTTGTTGAATGCGGAACCAAAAATGACTGACCCATTTTCAACATTGACTTGCCAAGTTTCCTTGAATTCCTCAGGTGCGTATCTCTTTAGCAGCCTGTTGACTTCAGTAATTATCTTCACGAATCTCTTCAGCATGTCTTCTGGACCGAGTTTCAGTTCGTTGATCAGTCGGTCTACCTTGTTTATGAAGAGTATAGGTTTGACTTTCTCCCTGAGCGCCTGACGGATGACCGTTTCTGTCTGAGGCATTGGTCCCTCTACTGAGTCCACCACTATGACCGCCCCGTCAACTGCCCTCATTGCTCTAGTGACGTCTCCGCCGAAGTCCACGTGTCCTGGTGTGTCTATTAGGTTCACAAGATATGTAACTCCCTCAACCTCGTGAACCATCGATGCTGAAGCCGCATTTATTGTGATTCCCCTTGCCTGCTCTTGTTCATCATAATCGAGGACTAGCTGCTTTCCTGCAAGTTCCTCGCTCATCATTCCGGCACCTGCAATCAAATTATCCGAAAGCGTGGTCTTGCCGTGATCTATGTGTGCGGCTATGCCTATGTTTCTGATTCTGGTTATATCCTTCATTATTTCAGAAGCTTTCTGAATGTTGTCCTCTTTTCTTCCCATTTAAAATCACCTAGCTGAGGATGCTTGTCTTTCCTTGTCGTCCTTTTCCTTTATTGAGTAGCAATTTGGGTCGTTCTTGGCTGCAGCGATAATCTCGTCTGCAAGCGCATCCTTCATGTTTTTCCTGGACTTGGTTGCGGTCTGTCTAGCACCAAAAGAAATGTTCCTGATGGCTAGATCCAGTCTTCTTGAAGAGCTTGTATCCACTGACTTTGGCACGGCGATACCACCATACTTCAATCTCGTGATCTCTTCCCTTGGACCAGCATTCTGTATTGCATTAACGTATACCTGAACTGGGTTCTCTTTGGTCTTTTTCTCAACCGTTTCGAAAGCCTGTTTGACCGTCCTGTATGCGCTCTGCTTCTTCCCGGTCCACCTGATTGTCCTCATCAGATTGTTAATCAGTCTCTCTACCACGTTCATCTGAGCCTTGCCCATGAACTTATTAGCGTGTTTCCCACCGCTGTGAAGAGTTGCCGTTGGTTTTAACGAGATGTACTTGGAAAGTGCAGGGTCCACGATGGAAATTCCCTCAGTTTCCCACTTTTCAAAAACGAGAATACCTGCCATTGATTTCACCTGACCGGCTTCTCCTTTCTTCCCTTCACAAGCTCTTTGAGGGAGACGTTGTTTACCTTAATCACCTTGTATCTCACACCCGGGATATCACCTTTCGATCTTCCCATTCTTCCTCCGATACCTTCCACAACAACTTCGTCGTGCTCATCAATGAAGTTGATCGCTCCATCTCCTGGTGCGAATGCAGTGAGCTGTCTTCCGTTCTTGATAAGCTGTATTTTGACACACTTCCTGATCCCAGAATTAGGCTGCTTCGCTTCAATCCCCACTTTTTCTATAACGATTCCTCTTGCCTGAGGTGCACCCTCTAAGGGGTCGCTCTTAATCTTTAACCTCAGTACTCTTCTCTTGTAATCTCTGTCCGACCATCGTAATTTGTCCCTGTTGA
>JAJZYT010000011.1 GCA_021797915.1 Thermoplasmata archaeon
TCAGGAGAGGTGGAAGCTTCAGCCTGTTCAACTCCTTCTTTAGCCTCTCTATCTCATCTGTCAGTCTCTTGTTCTCCAATTCCGCATATCTCTTCTCTTCTTCTGCGGTCCTTAATTGTCGGAGAACCTCCTCGACGTCGTTATATCCATCTACATCGTCGTCTGTCTTCGTCAATCTTCACCAGCCTCTAAAACTATCCTCATTATTTAAAGATTTGTTAAAAATGAGGGATACTGTTAAAGTGCGTCTGTATCAGTACGGCAAAAATTACATCTTTTCCATTTCACTTTGACTTTCGTGATCTACTGGTTCGGTAGTTTTTAAGGAGTTAAGAATATGAAATAAGTATATTTATCAAACTTTTAAACCAAAACAAAAAAAAATAATTTGCTTATAGTGTTGACATGCAAGCTCGCATCATACCTAGGAAAGGGAAGAATGAAGTCTCATATAATTGGCAAAATGTTATGGAATCTTCTGATGTCATCTCAATCTGACAAAATGTGCATACATACCAAGTTGCGGAATCAAGGAGAAGATTTCGAGTTAGGGACCTTTAGCCTGGATGAGGAAGACCTTTGCCTCGATTCAGTCAAGTAATAAACAAGACCTGCGACCACGAAACCTATGAAGTAACTAATGTCTATTCCTCCGAGGAATTTTGAAAATATGAATGTGTAGTTGAAACTTCCCAGATAAATATTCATGAAAGGTATTGAAACTGCCAGTCCAATGACGTATGCAAGGACTCCATTCCAATTGTATTTCTTTTCAAAGTTGAGTTTCTGTCTCTTCAAGATCACGAAGTCGATGATGAGTATGGCAACCCATGGAGAGATCCAGTAATCGAGCACCAACAGGAACGATTCGAAGAAGTTGTAAAATCCATTGTAAAAGAGCATTGATAACACTGCGCCTACTATGGCGACAATTCCGACAAACCTTGTCCTGCTGATCTTGATTCCACCAACCAGTCCAGATAGAGACGCAGAGTATAGATTCAGAACGTTAGCAGCAATTCCACCCAGGGCAATTGTAACAAGTGACAGGGGATAAAGAGTGCCTGATACATCTTTTAGGGCAGAGATTGATGAACCGCTGAGAGTGATGAATGAAATGATTAGAGCCACAATTTCGACGAAAGTAGTTGAAATTAGCGAACCAAGAAACGTGTTGAAGAATACTTTCTTGAGGGATATGTTGTTTGGCAGGTACCTGGAATAATCGGACGCATATGGTCCCCAGCTCATAAGGTAGCTGTAGGTGAAAGCAATCATTCCGAAGAATGATATGTCTAGGCTGACTGAGGAAAGAGAAAGTCCAGACATAGATGTCATCTGAAGTGGACTGAAAAATAACACCTTTGCAAGGATGATAACGAAGAGCACCCCCAATACATAAGAAAGAATTCTTTCTACACGGTGAATGTAATTATGACCGAGGTAAGCTACCACATAAACTACCAACACAAAGAGTGGAATCAGGAGAAGATAAGTAGTGCCAAAGATCAGATAGAGAGCCAATACACTGAGTATGTTGTTAACGACGAACCATCCAACTGTGTTTGAAAGATTGACAACTCCAAATAACCTCATGATTCGCCTGCCCATTGAATTGGTTGTACCCATCATCTGTGGATAGCCAGTTCTTGGCCCCATTATTGCTGAAAATCCAACCACCGCAGCCCCCAGGATATTTCCTATGATGATAGAGATTAGAGAACTCAGAAAATTCATACCCAGGGATATCGGGATGAAACCGAGTGCAAAATCAGCAATTGTTAGGTTAGCTGCGAACCACAGATTGAAGAGTGATCTTGGTTTCCCCTGTCTAGATTCGGTTGGAATTCTTTCTATACCGGCTCTTTCTAGGGTCACTTCCGAACATGAGTTCGGAGGTTAAATACTTAGTCGTTGAAAATGTACCAGGAACCTGTTGCATACGCGCATAATTTGCCCTCCCCGTCGAAAACCTCTACCTTAACTACGCATATGTTCCTACCTTTTTTGACTATTTCCCCAACAGCCCTTGCGGGTGATTTAGCGATTGGGCGCAGGAAATTGATATCTAAGTTTGTAGTCACCTGATTTTTCTTACTAATGGAGAGAACCGCAGTTCCTCCGGCCATGTCTACCAGAGCGCAAATGACACCGCCATTGACTATGTGCCCTAACCTCATGTGTTTTTCTTCCAGATTTAGTGTACATTCGGCTTTACCTTCTTCTAGAATCTTCGATTTGATCCCAATACTGTTTGCAAAAGGATCTCTGTTTACGAGGTGTTCTATGATGTCCCGCTCTACCATAAATCGAAATACGTAACTGCTATATTAACCGGATTTATGCGTCACGACCAAAGAAAATCTTGGAACAGAGAGTATAGAATGCGGGGAAACTTGTGGAGAGGGGAACTTAAGGAAAAGGACATTTTTGATGATATACTCGTTCCGGGTATGACGCTAGACAATGGATGTGGGACCGGTAAGGGAACTCCAGTCATTGAAAATCTGATAGGACTTGATTTTTCCGTTTTTGCCTTATCATTGTACAGAGGCAAGACTAAGGTTCTGGGCGATATGGTTCAGCTCCCATTCAAGGGCAATTCGTTTTCGAACATTCTTTTCCTCCACTCTCTAGACCATCTCTCAGCAAAGGAGAGGAGCCAAGCTCTTGAGGAGGCTGGAAGAGTCTTGAATGAAGACGGCAGAGTGATCGTTAGGGTGTTCTCAAGGCTGGATTTTAGGTACGGAAAGGGTCAGGAAACTGAGGAAGCTACATTCTTAAGAGGCAATAGGATACAGACACACTACTTTCAAAGGGACGAATTCTCCAACAGCAACCTATTTAAGGTAAGTCAAATATTTGACATAGATTATAAGATAAATATACAAAACAATAGATTTAATAGAAGAGAATTTATTATAATTTTAGTTAAATGTAAATCAGAAAATATCCAATAATCTTGACTTGCAATGGCACAAGAAGACTCCAATTGCAAATCAATATATATGCGTTCAACGTATAGGTTTAAGAGGTTATGGAAGACTATACAGCAAAGGACATAATTGTCCTTGAAGGACTTAAGGCGGTAAGAAAGAGACCAGCCATGTACATTGGCAGTACTGATTCTCGTGGTTTACATCAACTCCTTCAAGAAATTTTGGACAATAGCATAGACGAAGCGATGGGGGGATTTTGTAAGAATATCTGGGTCACCGTGAAGGGGAAAACGGTCACTATAGAAGACGATGCAAGAGGCATACCTGTTGATATTCATCCAAAATACAACAAGCCGGCATTGGAAATCGTGCTCACAGAACTTCATTCGGGAGGCAAGTTTGAGCAGAAGGCTTACAAGGTTTCGGGGGGACTTCACGGGGTGGGAATGCACGTGGTGAACGCTCTATCTTCGACATTTGAAGTCTTTGTGAAGAGGGATGGATTTGTATATCATCAAGGATATTCAAAGGGAGAGAAATTAACTCAAGTTGAAAGAGTGGGGAAGATTTCAGACGGGATACCTAGCTGGACTCGCGCAATATCCACCAATTTTCATTTCACGTCTCCTACTGGTACTCTCATAAGTTTTGAACCGGATGAAACGATAATGGAGACTTCTGAGTATTCGCTAGAAACGGTAAGAGGTAGAATTGAGGAACTATCCTATTTGAACAAGGGCCTGACCATCACACTCGACTGGAATGGTACAATTACCACCTTCCAGCATCAGGGCGGAATTGAAGAAATGGTCAGAAACATGAACAAGGGAAAGAAGACACTTCACGAAGATGTTATTTATGGAATGATCAAGTTCAACGGTGAAATGAAAGACATAACGCGAAATAACAAAATCGGAGATGATTCCGAGGAAGGCACTGATAAACCAAGCACGTACATCGAATTTGCTATCCAATACAATGAATCAGTAAGCGAGAATCTGTTGGCATTTGCCAACGACATCAACACTAGGGAGGGAGGGTCGCACGTATCTGGATTCAAAGGGGCACTTACAAAGGTCCTGAATGATGAGGCCAAGAGGCAAGAGATAATCGAAGACGAAAATTTCTTCACTGGAGAAGATGTAAGAGAGGGGCTTACAGCGGTGATAAGCGTCAAGATTCCGGAACCGCAATTCGAAGGGCAGACGAAGGAGAAGCTCGGAAACAGTAACGTGAAGGGAATGGTCTTTAGTGGTGTTGCTGAACATCTTAAACTCTACTTTGAAGACCATCCGAGAGTTTCAGAAATAATTTGCAAGAAGGCGTACCAAGCTGCTGAAGCGAGGGAGGCGGCAAGAAATGCAAGGGAAATGGTCAGGTCAAAATCATCTCTCAACGCAACTTTGCCGGGGAAACTCGCCGATTGCACTCTGGAAGATCCCGAAAAAACTGAACTATATATCGTAGAAGGGGACTCGGCTGCAGGACCTGCCAAGCAGGGAAGGGATAGATCCTACCAGGCTATACTTCCACTCAGAGGGAAAATACTCAACGTTGAGAAAGCCGCCTGGGATAAGCTACTCAAAAACAACGAGGTTAAGAACCTCTTTTCCGCCATAAATATGGGACCCAACGATCCGTATGATCCCAAGAAGCTAAGATATGGCAAGATCATTTTCATGACTGATGCCGATGTGGACGGAAGTCACATCAGGACGCTCTTGCTCACTCTCTTCTACAGATATCTGAAGGACCTCATTGTCAATGGTCACGTGTATATTGCGGTGGTACCGCTTTTCAGAGTCCAAAAGGGAACAAATGTCAACTACGTATATACAGAGAAAGCAAAGGATGCCCTGATCAAACAACTGTCTAATCCGATAGTACAGAGGTTCAAAGGATTGGGAGAAATGAATCCAGATCAGCTCTGGGAAACTGCGATGAATCCAGAGACAAGAAAACTCGTAAGGGTCCAAATTGAAGACGCCCAACAATCAGATGCGCTATTCACCTTGCTAATGGGTGAGGAAGTTGAACCAAGAAGGGATTACATAATCACCCACGCAAATGAAGCTCAGAACATAGATGTGTGATTTAGATGATTGAGAACAGAGCAATTGAAAAGGAAATGAAGAGTTCCTATCTGGATTACGCGATGAGCGTGATTCTCTCGAGGGCTATACCAGACGTTAAGGACGGACTGAAACCAGTGCAGAGGCGTATCCTTTACTCGATGTACGAGATGGGAGTAACCTTCGACAAGCCATACAGGAAATCCGCCAGAATTGTCGGAGAGGTTATGGGTAAGTACCATCCCCACGGAGACTCGGCGATATATTCTTCGCTCGTAAGAATGGGTCAGGAATTCTCCCTGAGGTATCCGCTGATCGACGGCCAGGGGAACTTCGGTTGTTTCACCAGAGATACAAAAATCAGATTAACGGACGGAAGAGATCTGGATTTCGAGCAACTTATCCAGGAGGATAGGGAAGGGAAAAGAAACTGGACCTTTGGATTTAACCAAGAGGGAGACAGGATTGAAGTTGCCGAAATCAGGAATCCGAGAATCACCCGACGGAATGCAGAATTGGTCGAAGTCACAATCGACAATGGAGAGAAGATAAGGTGTACTCCAGACCATAGATACCTTTTGAGAGACGGAACATACAGACAGGCAAGGAATCTGCAGCAGGGAGATTCCCTGATGCCTCTCTACACGAGAGTGGACGATGGAATAGATAGCGAGAAACCTGAGGGTAGTGAGATGATATATCAGCCCTCGGATAAAGAATGGCAGTTTTCCAGCGCACTTTTAGAAGAATGGAAATTGAAACACGGAGTGAGTGACCTATCCCTGTCTTATCCGAATTTGGAAGGACTGCAACAAGAGATGGCACTGGTCAATACTGACAATTCTAATGGGATCGTAGTCGAATCCAAGTTCAACAATCATAAAGTCAGTTCAGTCCGATATCTGCCGGAGACGGAGGATGTTTATGATATTTCTATCGAGAATATTCACAACTTCGCACTCTCGGCAGGAATATTCGTACACAACTCAATAGATGGAGACCCTCCAGCGGCTATGAGATATACAGAAGCACGTCTGGAAAAGATTTCCAATGAAGTACTCGCAGATATAGAATATGATACAGTGGATTTTTCACTGACATTTGACGGAACGTTGAAAGAGCCTCTTTATCTTCCGTCCAAGATTCCGAACATTCTTCTGAATGGGACGTCTGGAATTGCTGTGGGAATGGCAACTAATATGCCTCCACACAACCTGAATGAGATAATAGACGGCTTGATCCATATGATAAAGAACAAAGATGCACCTGTGGAAGATTTGATCAAGATTGTGAGCGGACCGGATTTCCCGACCGGTGGTATGATACTCGGCAGGAAGGGAATCATAGACGCATACAGGACAGGAAGAGGAAAAATAGATCTGAGGGCAAGGGCGGAAATTGAAAAGAATGAAATAGTGTTCTCAGAAGTACCGTACGAAGTAAACAAGTCTGAACTCCTAATCAAAATGGCTGAGCTTTCAAAAGAAGGAGTCATTCAGGGTATTTCGAACATTAAGGATGAAAGCAACAAAGACGGAATAAGAATGGTGATTAAGGTCAAGAACGACTTCAGTCCGGAGGTCACCCTCAACCAGATATATGAGCACACCCAGGCACAGATCTCGTATGGGATCATCAACCTGGTCCTAGTCAACAACGTGCCTAGAACCCTGGGTCTCAGAGAAATAATGCGGGAATACCTGAACCATAGGGAACTGGTAGTAAGAAGAAGGACAGAGTTCTTCCTGAAGAAAGCAAGGGAAAGGGAGCACATTCTGGAAGCACTTATCAAGGCACTTGATGCAATAGATTTAACGATCAAATTGATCAGGTCATCCAAAGAGGTTAAGGACGCCAGAGAGAAACTGAAGAAACAGTTTTCTTTCGATGATTTACAGGCAAATGCAATCCTTGAAACAAGACTGCAAAAGCTGACTGGAATGGAAATTGCAGACCTCAAGAAAGAAATGAAGGAGATCGAAGATAACATAAAACACTACAACGACTTGCTCAAGAACGAAGAACTGAGATGGGATCTGATAGTGGAAGAGTTGGAAGAGATCAAGGAAAAATACGGAGACTCTAGAAAGACTGAGATAACTGATTCGTACGTAGAGACCACTGACGAAGAACTGATTCCGCACGAAGTCGATACGATCGTTCTTACGGAAGACAACAGGATAAGCCGCATAGAAGCAGACACTTTTTCTGCACAAAAGAGGGGAGGAAAAGGAGTCTACACTGGAACTTCGGAGAGTGAGGTAAAACAGTTAATAACCTGCGATTCCCACGACAGGGTGTTCTTCTTCTCGGATAATGGCAAAGTGTTCCAGATGAAGGCATATAGCATTCCCAAGGGTGAGAGGAGATCCAGGGCAAAGCTGATCTCTGCGATCTTCGAGAACATGAAGGGGCGAATAGTTTTCATCATGACGGAAAAGGCGGGAGAAGGGAAGAAATATCTCCTGTTCGTCACCGAAAAGGGAAGAGTAAAGAAAACTGAAATATCTCAATACATGAACATCCGGTCCAACGGTCTAATCGCTTTGAAATTGAGACCGGGAGATCTGTTGAAAGATGTTTTCGTTACAACCGGTGATGAAAAGATTGCCCTGCTGTCAACTGACGGCAGACTGGTGCTTGTGGAAGAGAAAGAATTCAGATCGATGGGCAGACCCGCATCCGGTGTCACCGGAATAAGATTCAAGGGAGACAACAAGGTCGCGAGTGACGCCACTGTGATAACTGAAGAGTTGATTGTGATCGCAGAAAAAGGACTCGGGAAGAGAGTGAGCGTTGAGGACTTTTCAATGAGGCATCGCGGAGCGAAAGGTATGAGAGCGATTAAAGTCACTGAAAGAACGGGAAGACCGATGTACGTTTCATCAATAAACGAGAAGGACGAACTTCTCATAATAACAAGGAACGGGAAAACGATCAGGACTTCCGTCGCATCGATACCTCAGAAAGGAAGAAACGCACAGGGAGTTAAGCTCATAGAATTGGATGACGGTGACCAGGTGGTTTCAGTCACTCGGATCTCTTGAATATCCCAGCGCCTGTGGTAGAGGTATCAAAAACAATCACATTCAATTCCTTTAATTTCTTCATTAATTTTTCTTTGTCTCTCGGTATTATTATTACCGCGCCTCCTCCCCCTGCTCCCGTCAACTTTGAACCGTATCCATATTCTCTTCCGATTGAAACTATCTTCTCTATCGGATCGGTTGATATGCCGAATATCTTGAGTTCGGAATGATTCTCGATCATCAGTTCACCTATCTTCGCGACATCACTCTTCATAACAGCCCTCACCCCTTCTTCTGTTATGTTCCCGATCCTCTTCATGATGTCCTTTGCGAACGAACCTCTCTCATAGAATTTTTTGACCTTCGCAACCTGTTCTCGGGTGGAACCCTTTGAACCGGAATACACGATTACCATTTCCAGGTTTCTTGTTGGAATGGTGGAAAAGTTCCAGGATATTCCATTTCTTTCTATCTTCCACAGCGGTACTCCGACCTTCCCATTTGTCAAAACGAACCCGCCGGCAGAGATAGTGGTCGTGTCAATCGGAGAACCGAGACCTTGGGTTTCGTATTCAATCCGGAAGGCTTCATTTGCCAATGCTTCTTTTTGATAATCCTTCTCGTTCAACAATATTCCTGAAATGATCATCGAAGAAGTTCCAAGACCAGAACCCGAAGGTACGTTGGTCTCGACCTTGACGTAGACATTATTCAGGCCCAGAAAAGATAATGTCCTCTGTACAAATGGCGTGTACTGGAGTCCGCTCCTGCTCGGGATCAGATAGATCTTTGCAAAGAGATCGACCGTCGCGGACAGTGCTGGGTAACCGTACACTACCGCGTGCTCGCCGAACAGGATCACCTTATGAGGCGAGTAGACTACCATTTACTCATTTCAGGGATACAGGTTGACTCTGGGAATCATCTTTCTGCACAATGACAGCGGTTCCATATGCAAGAACTTCGGACATTGTCTGGCCAATTTCGGAGGAATCAAATCTGACCTCAACAACTGCGTTTGCTCCCAGTCCCTTCGCATGCTGCTTGAGTCTCTCAAGCGCTTCGTATCTGCTCTGGTCGAGCATCTGTGTGTACTCCTTGATCTCTCCTCCAGCGATAGTTCTCAGGCCAGCCATTACGTTTCCTCCTAACCCCCTTGACCTAACGATCAGCCCCCATGTAAATCCTATGACGCCGGTTATCTTGTATCCTGGCACATAGGGGGTGCTTACTACTATCAGATCTGCGGTTGATGGGTTGTAGTTTCCGCTAAACATAGCCGAGTGAGAAATAGAGAATATAAAACGGTTGCGACGTTACTGTTTATTCATGATTCTTGGAGAGAATGCAGTGATGTGATCTCTTAATCTCAGTTATGAATTCAATAGGGAAATAAAAATAAAAAATAAGGTCTGGGACCTTAGGTTTTAGTCGTCGTCCCCGCCGGGTCTTCCGCCTGGTGGCTTTGGAGCTCCACCACTAGAAGCTTTAGTAGCAATGACGTCGTCTATTCTGAGAATCATGACAGCTGCGTCCGTTGCACTGTCAATTGCCTGTTTTCCAACTCTGATGGGCTCGATGACCCCGAGTTCAACCATATCTATTGGCTTCCCTTTCACAACATCAACACCCATGTTCTTCTTGCCGTCCGCATGTTCCTTCTTCAGGGAAATCAAGATTCCGATGGAATCTAGACCGGCGTTCTCTGCGAGAGTCCTCGGGACTATCTCGATTGCCTCTGCGAATTTCTCAATTGCGAGCTGTTCTCTTCCACCAACAGATGCGCTGTATTCTCTGAGTTTCATTGCAATTTCTATGGCCGCTGCTCCTCCTCCAGGAATAATCTTTCCGTCCTGAAGAGCCGCTGCTACAACGTGCAATGAGTCCACGAGACTTCTTTCGACTTCGTCAACAACGTGTTCTGTTCCGCCTCTTACGAGTATAGAAACAGCCTTAGGATTCTGGCATCCCGTCACGAACGTCAGATGATCTTCTCCGATCTTGACTTCCTCTACTTTCTCTGCCTTTCCTAGATCCTTTTCTGTCAGGTCATCCATGTTGGTGATGATCTCCCCACCGATTGCCTTTGCTAGCTTCTCGATGTCGCTTTTCTTCACTCGTCTGGCCGCATAGATGCCGTCTTTGGCTAGGTAAGCCATAGCAAGATCGTCTATTCCCTTCTGCGTTAGAATGACGTTTGCTCCCGTTGATTTTACTTTTTCTACCATATTCTTCAGGATGCTTTCTTCCTGTTTCTTGAACTTCATGATCGATTCTGGATCCTCGATTCTGATGGATGTATCGAATTCAGGTTTCTTGATCTCAAGAGCTACATTTAGCAGAGCTATTTTTGCGTTGTTAACGAAGACTGGCATTCCAGGGTGAACCCTTTCCTTATCCACGATGACTCCTTGAATGAGCCGAGTATCCTCGATGGAACCTCCCTGCTTCTTTACGAGCTGGATATCGTCGAAATCTACCAGTGTCTTTTCTCCTCTCTCCTGAGCAACTTGTAATACGGATTTCACCGCAATGTCTGCAAGTTTTGTCCTTGAAGTAGAAGCTCCCTTGGAGTTCAGAGCCGTATTCGCAATCTTCAGCAGACCTTTCTCATCCTTCTTCACTGGAATGGATATGTCGTTCAGAACTTGTTTTGCCTTCTCTGCAGCCATCCTGTAACCGGATGCTATGACGGTTGGATGGACGTTCTGGTTCAGCAGATCTTCAGCCTTTCTCAAGAATTCGCCTGCCAAAATAGCTGCGGTTGTGGTCCCATCTCCGACTTCCTGATCCTGGGTCTTGGAGACTTCAACCATCATCTTGGCCGCAGGATGGTCTATATCCATTTCCTTTAGGATTGTAACGCCGTCGTTTGTTATAACGATATCACCAAGGGAATCTACTAACATTTTGTCCATTCCCCTTGGACCTAGCGTTGTCTTTACCGCATCAGCAATTGCCTTGGCGGCGTTGATATTGTTTTGCATTGCATTTTTTCCAGATTCTCTCTTCGTACCTTCTCTTAGAATAAATATTGGCTGTCCTGGCATCATTTAATTGGACACCTCGTTTTCCGTATTTTATTCTTCTATATGAACGTTTCCAATTGAGAAGAGTGACTACATTCCGTAAACTTTGATGCAGAGCCATTTTCTGAGCCTTTGACACAATGGAAATGAACATATATTGAATCAAGATAAGCGTTGACGCCACCGTGGCTCAGTAGGTAGAGCAGCTGATTCGTAATCAGCAGGTCGGGGGTCCGATTCCCTCCGGTGGCTTTTCAAACTACTTTATACAAAAGAGGAATCTCGAACTGACTTTGTTCTGAAAATATATTTCCTGGGAAAGGAGTGAAATAGAAAAAAATAAAAAAGGAAGGTAAGAAACTACTTCCTTCCACTTGTGCCGGGTGAAGCTACTGCCCTAGGTCTAACTGCTCCCGCAATCATAGAGCCAACAAACACTACTAGCAGATTTACCAGTATGCCAATCATACCTGCGTAGAAGAATCCGAGCGGCGTACTGAATTTGAAAAAGACCGTTGTTATGCTCGTTCCATGGCTGACGATGAAGTTTGCATCTATGAGTAATCCCAAACCTGTGATTTGACCTGCAAGCCATCCTACACCCGTAGCCCATTTATTCAGCTTGTTTGAATAAAGGGCAAGGAAGATCGATGGGAGCGTCTGTAGGATTATGATACCACCCACAAGTTGCAGCTGGAGAGAGTATGTTGGCAACACGACAAATATGAATGCAAGCGCTATGAATTTGAACATTATGGAGAAGTATTTCGATAGTCTTGCTTCAAGCTTCGGTGTTATGTTCTTAAAATAGGGCTTCAAGACATTTCTCGTCAGCAGATTTGCCTGTGCTATTGCCATGATTGATGCCGGTACTAGTCCTCCTATGAATATACCCAGGAATGCGAATCCCACGAACCAGGGCGGGAAATAGGCATATATTAGAGAAGGTACGGTCGTAACTGGCCCGTACGTGTGAATGAGCGGTAGTGCCTTTGTCGCACCGTAAGCCAAAACTCCGAAAAGTGCAAGCAGGGCTAGTCCCACCCCGTATATGGGCAGAAGTGCTGTGCTCATTCTCAGTTTCTTCGTGCTGCTGGTACTCAATACTCCGTTGATAGCGTGCGGGTACAGATAAAGAGCAAGCGCGCTTCCTATAGTTAGACTAATGAATCCGTTGAGGAAGAGTCCAGACAGTTGATATGAACCAGTGACGGGATGACTCTTTGCCGTTGCCATGGCTGTGAATGCATTTCCGAATCCGCCGATGTACATCGGGACAAGAACTATGACAACTATCACCGTTGCAAAAATTATGATGTCCTTCATCACCGCTGTAACCACAGCTCCCCTCAGTCCACTGGTGAAGGTAAACGCAGCCAGAATGATGAATGCAATTATGAGCGCCACTTCGGTTATAGTTGCGGCATTACTTGTCACCAATTGACCTATCATAACTGTAAGTACTGCCTGCATACCGTAGATTTGAAGTGCGATGTATGGGAGTTCAGCGACTATTCCGGTCAGCGCGATAATCGTAGCTAGCGATCTGCTGTTAAACTTGTCTTTGACCATGTCTACTGCCGTTACATAGTTGTGTTTTCTGGATAGTTTCCAGAGTCTCGGCATGGTGATCAAAGCTACTCCGAATGTCATACCTACGTAAGGTACGGCAAAGAAATATACCGCGCCTTTAATGTAAAGTGACTCTGGAATCGCGATGAAAGTGTATGCCGTATAAAGGTCTGCTCCTACCAAGAACCATGCGAGATAACTGCCGATTTTTCGGCCTGCCAGTGCCCAGTCTCCAAGATCGCTCATGTCTCCCTTTCTCCAGCGAGACGCCCAGAATCCTAGAGCTACGAAGAGAATAAACAGGCTGACAAATACTGCAAATACCTCTATGTTAAAAGTGCCGCTCATTTTCCTCCCTCCATCTTATTCAGCAACAATGCAGCACCAGTAAACAAAGCCGCAGAAACAAAAAGCCAAAACGTCAGGAACCAGTAAAAAAATGTAACTCCGAAGAGCTCTGGTCCTTTCGAGTTGTAGAGCGGAGTTAATGCAAATACCACCATTGGTATGAGCAATAAAAGAGCGACCGCAACTTTCTGACTGGTTGTCCCTTTCGTTTCTAGCGACAGTTCATCAACACCAACTTCTGCTGTCGTCATTTTAAACAAAACCACGTATGTTTAAGGTATTATATATATTTAATTATAGTTGAATAATCCAATAATTCCTTGAAGTATTCTATTGATTCTCATAAATCTTTTATCTCGAAGAAGACTACCCGAGGAGTGCAGTACAAGTGGACAGTTCTCTCTAATACTACTCTTGGGACAGTTATGGCTTCCCTTGATATGAACATCGTCCTCATTTCCCTCCCAACAATAGCAAGAGAACTTCCCAATACTTCGATACTTGACCTGCTCTGGATACTGATGGGTTACACTCTTATCACGGCAGCCGTCCTTGTAAACTTTGGTCGACTATCTGACATGTTTGGTAGGGTCAGGCTATACACTTTCGGTTTTGCACTCTTCACAGCTGGCTCTGCCCTGTGCAGTCTCTCACAGAGCGGTCCTGAGCTGATAGGATTCAGACTTGTACAGGGGGTGGGAGCAGCATTTCTGTTCTCTAATAGCGGGGCAATCATAACTGATGCTTTTGATGAGAAGGAAAGGGGAATGGCACTTGGAATAAATCAGGTTGCGATTGTTGTTGGTTCCGTTTCTGGTCTTGTCCTCGGTGGAATAATGACGTACACCATCGGATGGAGATCAATTTTCTACGTCAATATCCCCATCGGAATCGTTGCGACATGGTGGGCACATCACCACTTGAAAGAACTCGCGTTGATTAAGAGAGGCCAGAAAATAGACAGCATTGGAAACATTTCTTTTGCAGGCGCTATCAGTCTGATACTTGCGGGAATCACTTTGTATGCAACTGGTTCGGCTCATCTTCCAGAAGTATCTGCGATGCTGGTTGCTGGAGTTGTTATTTTCATTGGGTTCATTTTGTATGAATTGAGAATAGATCACCCGATGTTTGACCTGAGGCTCTTCAGAATACGGCTCTTCGCGGCAGGTAATTTGGCAATTTTCATGAATGCTCTTGCGAGGGGTGCTGTCACATTTGTTCTTGTGTTTTATCTACAGGGTCCCACCATGAGATTGAATCCGTTTCTTGCAGGTGTCTTTCTTGTCCCAACTTCAATTGCACTCTCTTTTTTCGGACCTATAAGTGGTTGGCTATCTGACAAGTATGGTGCTAGGATTCTATCCACTATCGGACTTGCTGTCTCTGCTATTGGATTCATATTTCTCGCCCGTTTGGGATCTACGACTACATTTGACCAACTCCTTGGACCGTTGATTTTGGTGGGTAGCGGCATGGGAATTTTTGCATCACCGAACAGAGCTTCGATAATGAATGCATCTCCTCCGTCTGAGAGGGGAATAGCATCGGGAATGAGCGCAACTCTCGTGAACACTGGACAGATATTCAGCATGGGGATCGCATTCTATGTAATGTCGCTCTCCGTACCGATGACAAATCTGACCGGAATATTTCTTGGAACTTCTAATGGTGGTTCGGTTGGCCCATGGGTAAGCCAGTTTATCTCCTCGATCCACTACCTTTTCTTCCTTTCTGCAGCGATAATGTTGGCTGCAATTATTCCGTCCGTACTCAGAGGAAATAAGGCGGCATGGCAGAGAGAATCTAGCAGAGCTACTTCAAAATGAGATGTCTCCTCAGGGAGACATTTAATGACATAGAATTTAATTGTACCGAAAATCTTTAAAGGCATAATCAACTTTCAAAATAATGCATCCAGAGTACGCGAAAGTTAAGCTTCCCACTGAAGAGACTTTCTTCGACACAAAGAGGGAGGTCAACGGTCTTAATTTGCACACCGTTTGTGAGGAAGCGAGATGCCCCAACAGAGGGGAATGTTGGTCTGAAGGGACTGCCACTTTTATGGTTCTTGGTAAGAATTGTTCAAGGGCGTGCAGGTTCTGTTCTGTAACTCATGGATTTGTCCAACCGTTGGATCCAATGGAACCATCTAAAGTTGCAACGGCCGTGAAAGAGATGGGATTGAAGTATGTAGTTATAACATCCGTTGATAGGGACGATCTACCCGATCAGGGAGCCCATCACTTTGCGAACGTCATTAAGGAAGTCAAGAACACCGGGGCGGTTGTTGAAGTTCTGACTCCCGATTTCAGGGGAAACAAAGAATGCATAGATGCGATCTTGAACGAGACGCCTGTTGTCTTTGCACACAATGTCGAGACTGTCAGGAGGCTTTCGTCTTCGGTGAGAGACAATCGTGCCGGTTACGATCAATCGCTGGAGGTTCTAAATTATGCTGCATCAAAAGGGTTCGTTACAAAGTCTTCGATAATGGTTGGTCTTGGTGAAACTGATGAAGAAGTCATTGATACGATGAGGGACCTAAGAGGTGTTGATGTGAGCATTCTTACAATAGGACAATACCTCAGGCCATCAAAAATGCAACTCCCTGTTGTAGAGTACAGCAGCATGAGCAGGTTCGAAAAATTCAAGGAAATTGGGTACGAGCTGGGATTCCAGTTCGTGGCATCTGGACCCCTGGTCAGAACATCTTACAGGGCCGCAGAAGCATGGGCGATGAGGAGACACTGAGGGAAATGGCCATTGTTGGTAATCTGTCGAATGAGCAGGCCATCACCGCGTACAAGACTGCGGTCTTGGCGAGAACTCTCGACATGAAAATAATAAATGCCCAGAGACAGGGAATAATTGGATTCCATGTCCCTTCTCAGGGTCAGGAAATGATACAGATAGCAACTGCTATGCTCGCCGATAAGGAAGATCTTATTTTCGCTTATTACCGAGACCTTGCGCTCTACCTTCAGAGAGGAGTGCCGTTGTCTCTGATCTTTGATCAGATGCTCGGAAACAGCAATGACTTCCAGAAGGGAAGACAGATGCCGGATCATTTCTCATTCAAGGAGTTCAATTTCTCTACAGTGCAGAGTCCTGTAGGTGCACACCTACCTCTGACAGTCGGTGCCGCATATTCAATGAGATACACCAAGAAGAACGGAATTGTAATTACGACTTTTGGAGATGGTGCAACATCCACCTCAGATTTTCACGCAGCATTAACAATGGCATCGGTATATAATCTGAATGTTCTCTTCATCTGTGAAAACAACGGGTGGGCAATTTCACTTCCTGCAAGTAAACAGACTAAGGCTGAAATATACAAGAAAGGGGCTGCCTATGGAATACCGGGAAAGAGGGTAGATGGCAACGATCTCATAGGTTCCCTTTCAGGTCTTCAAGAAGCTTTTGATTATGTCAGAAGCGGGAAGGGACCATACCTTGTCGAAGCGGTGACATACAGAATAGGACCCCATTCCACTTCAGACGATCCGAAGAAGTACAGGGTTGATGAGATAACTGATGGCAGTGAAAAGGATCCAATAAAGAGACTTGAAAACCTCCTCCTAAAAATGGGAGTCGTCGATTCCAATTTTGTAATGACAACCAAGGCACAGGCGAAAGAAAGTGTCGACAAGGAGATGGAGGAAAGGATGAACATACCTCCTACAGATCCGTTGAGCATCTTTGATGACGTTTACGAAAAGCCAACATGGATTCAGGAGGAAGAGAGGAGGGATTTGAATGTCTCAGATTAACATGGTGCAGTCTCTGAACAGATCCTTAGATCGATTGATGGCAGCCGATGAAAGAATAATCATCATGGGCGAGGACGTTGGAAGAGATGGTGGGGTGTTCAGGGTCACTGATAACCTGCTGAACAAGTACGGGACCGAAAGAGTAATCGACACCCCGTTGAACGAGCTTGCAATCATCGGGATGGCTTCGGGTATGGCGATGTATGGGCTCAAACCAATTGCTGAGATCCAATTTCAGGATTATATCTTCCCCGCGTTTGATCAGATAATCAACAACATTGCCAAGGTCAGGTATAGGACCGGAGGACGATTCGACGTACCGCTTATCATAAGAACCCCTTACGGAGGAGGGGTCAGAGGAGGACTGTACCATTCACAGAGCGGAGAAGCTTACTTTGCTCACACCGCTGGCCTCATCGTCGTAACTCCATCAAACCCATACGATGCCAGCGGACTGCTGGTCTCAGCTTACAAGAGCAAAGACCCGGTAATATTCCTCGAGCCGAAGAGATTGTACCGGGCAGCAAAGTCAGAAGTTCCCGACGAACAGTTTGAA
This sequence comes from Thermoplasmata archaeon, assembly GCA_021797915.1. Taxonomy (GTDB): domain Archaea; phylum Thermoplasmatota; class Thermoplasmata; order Thermoplasmatales. The sequence continues at coordinate 17,322 of JAJZYT010000011.1, forward strand.
GTCGAGATAGGAAAAGCGGCCAAGTTGAAGGAGGGTGATGATGTGTCGATCATCACATACGGTAGCATGGTTCCGGTGGTAATGAGCGCAGTCGAGAAAAACCATGTGAACGCTGATGTTATAGATCTAAGAACCATACTACCGATGGATATCACCGCAATCCTTCAGACGGCGAAGAAAACAGGCAGAGTCGTGATCGTCCATGAGGCGCCAAGAACACTTGGTGTTGGTGCGGAAATTTCAGCGCTGATTGCGGAGAGGGCGATAGATTCGCTGCTCGCTCCCATAATCAGGGTTACGGGGTACGACATTCCGTTCCCGTACTCTCACGAGGAATTCTACATTCCTGACGAGAAAAGAATAATGAACGCAATTAATAAGGTGCTAACTTATTGAGGGATTGAGATGCCTACATTCAAGTTACCGGACATTGGAGAAGGAGTCCAAGAAGGAGAGATCGTCAAGTGGAACGTTAAGCAGGGAGATTTGGTTCACAAGGACGATATCATAGTGGAAGTGATGACCGACAAGGTAACAGTTCAGATCCCTTCACCTTTCGAGGGGGAGGTCACGAAATTGTACTACAAGGAGGGCGAAATTGCCAAAGTAGGTACTTCTCTCTTGGAAATAGGTGGGAGTTCTTCTACAACCGCCCCGACCACTCACGAAGAGGTAGTAAAGGAGGCATCAACAAAGACGTCTCAGATACCTGTAAAGGGAGAGGCAGCAGATAGCGGATCCGTTCTTGCACCACCTGCAGTGAGGAAACTTGCAAGGGAGAAGGGTATTGAACTTTCGAGAGTGAAGGGAACGGGTCCTGGCGGCAGGATCACCGCAAAAGACGTAGAGTCTTATGTTGCAACGCCAGTAACAGAAGAGATTTCCGCCGCACCGAAACCACGGACGGTGACGGTTGAAAGGAAAGTAATGGAACTGAAGGGACTCAGAAGATTGATATCTGAAAAGATGACAAAATCAAAGCGTAATATTCCTCACTATGCCATTGCAGAAGAGGTGAAGATGCAGGAACTCATTGATTTCAAGGAGAAGCTGAAGTCGCAGGGAGTCACACTGAGTTTCACTCCATTCTTTGTAAAGGCTGCGGTGGCCGCTCTGAAGGAGTATCCGTACCTCAATGCGAGGTCCCAAGAAGACGGCAACTTTGAACTATTGGACTACTACAACATTGGTGTGGCAGTTGATACAGTCGAAGGACTCACAGTTGCGGTAGTCAAGCAAGCTGATAAGAAGACACTGACCGAACTTTCTGCGGAGATAGAAGAACTTGCAAAAAGAGCAAGGGAGGGAAAGCTGAAACTGGAGGAAGTGAGAGATTCGACATTCACCGTTACGAACGTGGGAAGCATAGGCGGGATATTTTCCACTCCTATCATCAATTACCCTGAGGTAGCTATCATGGGAGTCCACAGGATAATGGACGGAGTGCAGGGGAAGTTCATGTACGTGACTCTATCAGCAGACCACAGACTAATTGACGGGGCAATGGCGGCCAGGTACATATCTAGGGTCAAAAAATATTTAGAGGCTCCCGCTACACTTCTGGTGTGAAATATGGAATACGATGCCATTATTTTGGGTGGCGGACCGGGAGGCTACTCCACCGCGATTAGACTCGGACAGAATGGTAAGAAGGCACTGATGATCGAAGAGAACAAGATCGGGGGGGAATGCCTGAATTTCGGATGCATACCAAGCAAGGCAGTCATAGAGCTCGCTGATGCGATCTCATACCTAAAGGAGATGCCAGGAGTCACATCTTCTGTCACGATCGATATGAAGAAGTGGCAGGAATGGAAGTGGGGGATGATCAACAAACTGACTTCTGGAGTGGAGAAGCTGGTGACTTCATATGGCGGAGTTGTAGTGAAGGGGAGGGGGACGATTGAAAACAGCAGTTCGGTTAGGGTGTCCAATGAGACGTACGACGCAAAGAACATCGTCATAGCGACTGGTTCAGTACCGTCCAGGATAAAGGGAATTGATGAAGTGCTATACAACAAGGACATACTCGACGTTGACCACATACCAAAGTCACTAGTCGTGATCGGAGGCGGCTACATTGGCATTGAACTCGGGACTGCATTTGCGAAGTTGGGAAGCGAAGTGACCATTGTTGAGATGATGCCAAACATACTTCCAGGTACAGATACAGATCTGAGCAAGTTCGTGGAGAGGAGGATGAATACGCTCGGGATCAAGACAATCGTCGGAGCCAGGGTAGAGAAGGTGACAAAGGCTGATGGATACACAGTGAGTTTAGCAGACGGGAGCCTCCTGAATTCAGAGCTCGTAGTTATGACTGTTGGACGCCAACCAAACACTCAAGGATTTGGGCTAGAAAAAATCAATCCGGAGATGGATGGGAGGTTCATAAAGACGGACAAGAGAAAAAGAACTAGCGTGGAAGGCGTGTATGCAGTTGGGGATGTGAGCGGTCAACCGATGCTAGCACACAAGGCGTTCTATGATGCCGAGATCGCTGCGGAAAACATATCGGGGAAAATCGCGGAAGTTGATTACCACGCCATGCCTTTCGTCATTTATTCGGACCCTGAGATCGCGACAACTGGAACAAAGACAGAAAAGTTCAACAACATACCCTTGGCAACGAACGGTCGTGCCTTAGGCATGAATGCCAACCAGGGGGTATTCAGGATTTACGTGGACGATAACTTTGTGATCAAGGGGGGAGCATTCGTTGCTCCCAGAGCTTCAGAGTTGGTAAGCGAGATTTCACTGGCTGTGGAATCGGGACTTACATCCAAGGATCTCGGAATGACTGTGCATCCCCACCCTACACTCTCTGAGGGTGTGAAGGAGGCTGCGGAAGCCACTTATGGGAAATCATTACACTACAAATCCAGTCGCTGATCTTGGAACGATCGATTATTCTATTTCACTCGAGTTGCAGAGGAAACTGGTAGACAAGGTGAGGAGAGGAGAGCTGGGAGACGTCCTGCTATTTCTAGACCATCCCCCAGTCTTTACTGTGGGACGGGGAAAGAAACCCAAAAATTATTTTGGAGTGGAGGTCATAGAGACTGAGAGGGGTGGAGATGTGACATATCATGGACCCGGACAGCTTGTGATCTATCCCATAATTGACCTGGAAAAGAACAAGATCGATGGGGTCAAAAAATACGTCCGCCTGATTGAAGATATTGTGATCACCTCGGTAGGGAAATTAGGGTTTGAAGGTAAAGTGGGAGATGAGCCTGGCATCTGGGTGGACGGAAAGAAAGTAGCTTCAATCGGTCTCGCCATAAAGGACAAGATTTCATTCCATGGTGTGGCCATCAATATTTCGAAGGAAGTAATTGCTGGTTTCAATAAGATAAGTCCCTGTGGACTCGACCCCAGCACCATCGGCTACATCAAGGTGGAACGTGAAGTTCTGATAAAGCAAGTGAGAGATACCTTTGATAGAGAGGTTCATCCATTCGAACAAGTAAACGCAGAGTACTTCAACAATATCTAAAGAGACTCAGAATCCAAGTATTCGCCTTCCGCTTGTCTTCGTCATCTCTGTTTAAGTTTTCCATAAAAACCAACAACTTTCTTTAACTCCATCGCAATCGGATATAGTGATAGCAAACTCAGGTATTGTGTTAAAGGACGGAACCCTGGTTGTTGTCAGGGAATATACTGAAGGGGATCTGTCAAAATTCAAGGAATTCATCCACTCCATATCAGACTCTGCGATCATTGGAAGGTTCATGCAAAACATTCCAAGAGACCGGGCCATCGAGCTCCTCCTAGGTAAAGATATAATCTCCGTAATTGCCCTCAGGGATGGAAAGATAATCGCGCACGGTGCTTTGTACGAGAAAGTCAAGAACATCCCAGAGATGGGCATATTAGTCGATGAAAGGTATCAATCCCTTGGTCTTGGAACCGCAGTTCTGGGATTGATGGCAGAACAGGCGGTGAGATCTGGGGCGGGTGAGATCGTTGCTTACGTTTCCCCCGAGAACTATAAGATGATAGCAGTCCTCAAAAGTATGGGATTTGCGGTTGAGTCAGAAGCTGGACCAGGATCCCTAAAAGTGAGGTTCTCCCCTTCCTCGCTTCCGGAGGCAATCAGGAATTTCGAGAACAGGGAAGCAATATCCGCAGTAAATGCAGTAAAGTTTTTCTTGGAACCCAAGAGCGTAGCTGTCATCGGAGCCTCCTCCAACAGGAGCTCCATTGGTGGGCAGCTCTTCTTCAACCTGCTTGAAAGCAATTTCCAGGGGCAGATATTCCCGGTCAATCCATCGCACGACTTTATTCAGGGAATAAGGGCTTACAAATCAGTAAAGGACATCGATTTCCCTGTAGAGATGGCACTAATAGTGGTGCCAGCAGAATCAGCCCTTAGAGTCATAGAAGAGTGCGGAGAGAAGGGAGTGAAAGGGCTCGTGATCATCACCTCGGGATTTTCTGAAGTGGGGGAAGAGGGCAAGAAGCGTCAGGATCAGCTGACAGAAATTTGTGACAGATATGGGATGAGAGTAATTGGCCCGAATTGCATGGGAGTTGTCAACAATTCTGAGGAAGTTAGCCTCAACGGACAGTTCTCCCCTTTCAAACCAGTCAAGGGAAGAATCTCATTCCTGTCCCAATCCGGAGCTCTAGGAATAGCGGTCTTTGACATTACAACCAAGCTTGGACTAGGCCTCAGCTCGTTTGTTTCTGTTGGAAACAAAATGGATATTTCGGGAAACGACCTGATCCAGTACTGGGAGAATGACAAGAACACGGATGTGATTCTTTTATACCTGGAATCCTTCGGAAACCCGGTTAAATTCTCCCAACTCTCTAGAAGGATAACGAAGAAGAAACCGATTGTAGTGGTAAAGAGCGGGAGGGGATCTGCGGGTTTCAGGGCCACACAGTCCCACACCGCTGCACTCCTCTCTGCATCAGATGTCACTGTGGATGCACTGTTCAAACAGAGCGGAATCATTAGATGTGACACGCTAGATGAAATGTTCAATGTCACTTCAGTACTTGCCCATCAACCTGTTCCCAAGGGAAATAGAATAGCCATATTGACGAACGCTGGAGGTGCGGGAATTCTAGCTGCCGACGCGTGTGAATCCCACGGTCTAGTAGTTCCAGACCTTTCCGAGAACACGAAGAAAGAACTGAGAGAAATTCTACCGTCAATCGCAAGCGTCAGGAACCCGGTCGATATGACCGCGGGCATAGGACCTGACGCGTATTCCAAGGCTTTAGAAATACTCGGGTCAACGGATCAGATAGATTCAATCGTAGTCATTTTTATCCTTCCGGGTGCGTTGGACCCTAACGAGGTCGCGAGAAATATTATTGAAGGAACAAAGAAAGTCAATAACGCTAAAACAGTAGTTTCCGTTTTCATGGGTACCAAAGGGATATCGGAGATCCTGAAGGGGGATGGTATCAGCATACCTTCATTCCCATTCCCAGAAGATGCTGCCATCTCCCTGTCCAAGGCAGCGGAGTATGGAAAGTGGAGATATGCTCCGGCAAGGCAGATCACTGAGGAAAGAGGTATAGACAAGGAAAGTGTGAAGGCGATTATTTCAAAAGCGCTCAGAGGGGGCAGGGAATGGTTGAGCTATAACGAGTGCAATCTTGTGCTGAACACATACAAGATACCCACCATCAAAACTGCGACAGCCATAGACCCAGTAGAAATCAAGGCGAGGATACAGGGGTGGGAGGGAAATGTGGCGATCAAGGCGTACGGTCCCAAACTTATTCACAAAAGTGATGTAGGTGCAGTCAAACTGAATATCCCGGTTGCAGAAGCACCAGAAGAGGCAAACTCTATGATCCAGATGCTGAACTCAAAAGGATTTGCAGTCGACTACCTCGTAGTCCAGGAAATGGTATCGGATGGTATTGAGATGATTGCTGGTTCCACGCACGATCCTGCTTTTGGACCGATGGTTGTGGCGGGAATGGGAGGAAAACTCGTGGAACTCCTAAAGGACATTTCGACGAGACTCGCTCCGATCGACAGGGAAGACGCAGATCAGATGATTTCAGAACTCAGGACCGCCAAGATACTCGAGGGATACCGCGGAGGCATTGTGGCGGATGAGGAGGGATACAAGGACGTAATAGTCAGAATATCCCATCTAGTCTACGACAATCCAGAGATAGTGGAACTCGATCTAAATCCTGTAATGGTTCTGGAGAAAGGAAAAGGTACAAAGACTGTCGATTTCAGGATCAGGGTGGCCAACATATCCCAAAGCACTACTCCATTTGTCGCAAAGAGTGTCATCAGGAATACAACCTGAACGGGATGCTGCCTCTGCACGTACTACATTCAGTAAACTCACCGAGAACTTTTTATGATTCGTCAAACTATCGACCTTAACGGTGATATAAGTAATGGTTACCATAAGGGCTGTAATCTCTACCTCTGACGGGAAGACTAGACAACTGGAAGTACCCGAGGATAGGCAGAGTGCCCTGTACGGGAAGAAAATAGGAGAAGTGCTCGACGGATCTTTGTTGGGTTTCAGCAACACAAAGCTCAAGATAACAGGCGGAAGCGACAAGGACGGATTCCCAATGAGAAACGATTTCCCCGGAATGAGGAGAAAGAGAGTTCTGCTTACAGGAGGAGTTGGATTCCATCCGAAGAGGGATGGCCTCAGAAAAAAGAAGAACATAAGAGGAAATACCGTTGGAGAGGACATTTCTCAGATCAACTTCTTGGTAGTAGAGGGAAAGATAGAAGAGTCTAAGGGAGAAACGAATGAAGCTGCCAAGACCACCTGAAGTCAATATCGGGATGGTTGGCCATGTGGACCATGGTAAGAGTACCCTCACAAAACTCCTGACTGGAGTGAAGACAGATTATTTTTCTGAGGAAATAAAGAGAGGAATCTCCATCAAACTCGGTTATGCTGATGCTCCGGTGTACAGATGCCCAGAAGGGTTCCCAACGAGGTACTCCAACAACGCATCTGACTGCGGAAAGGGAGCGGTCTTGGAGAGAGTCGTAAGTTTTGTTGATTCCCCGGGACACGAGAGCCTCATGGCGACGATGCTTTCTGGAGCAGCACTGATGGACGGTGCAATCATGGTCATCGCGGCAAACGAAAAATGCCCGAAACCCCAGACTAGGGAACATCTCACGGCATTGAACTTCCTTGGAATAAAGAACATTGTTATTGTCCAGAACAAGATCGATCTCGTCACAGAGGAAAAGGCGGTTGAGAGCTACAAAGAAATCAAGGAGTTCGTCAAGGGCACGGTGGCGGAGAACGCGCCGATTATCCCTATGAGCGCCCTTGATAACGCTAACCTAGACTCACTGCTGAATGCCATAGAAAAAACAATCCCAACTCGAAAATTCGAAACAGATGGGAACCCAATGATGTACATTGCTAGGAGCTTCGATGTCAACAAGCCGGGAACAAAACCAGAGGACCTGCACGGTGGAGTCATAGGTGGCTCGATAACTTCCGGGAAGTTCAAACCTAACGACGAGGTTGAGATTTCGCCTGGAATAGCGGTCACAAAGGGAGGAAAGAAAAGCTGGACCCAAATTCACACGCAGATCTCTTCGATCATATCTGGTAGCATCACTCTCAATGAGAAAGGACCCGGTGGACTTGTAGGCATGGGTACGAATCTGGACCCATTCCTGACCAAAGGTGATAGCCTTGTGGGGATGGTGGTAGGACTCAAAGGATCTCTGCCGAAACCTGTCTTCAAAATTTCACTTAAGACAAGCATTCTGAACAAGGTCGTAGGGAGTTCCGAAGAACTCAATGTTGAAAGAATAATCAAGGGCGAGACTCTTCTCTTGAATGTTGCAACTGCTGTTACCGTCGCACTAGTCACGCATTCAAAAGGAGATGTCATGGAAGGAGATTTGAGGTATCCAGTCATAGCACTACCGGGACAGAACGTAGCTATCAGCAGGAAGATTCAGAACAGATGGAGACTGATAGGCAGCGGAACAGTAAATTGATATTTCCAACTTGGGCCTAATCACAATTTCTTTTTACATCTCTTTCTGAGCAAGCATTCTTCACACCTAGGGATTTTCCTGCACATCTTCTTGCTGTGTTCGTCTATCAGGGCGTGAAACTCCATCAACTGTTCTTGATTGAATGTGGTGCTGAGTGACCGCCTAAGATCGTCGTAATTTCTCATCGAGAGCATGGTTCCAAAGAACCTGTTGAAAAGCCTGAGCGTATAAGCGTCTATAGGAATGGTTCTCTGATGGAAAGCATACAATGCAATGCTATCCGCAGTTTCTCGCCCGATTCCGTTCAAATCAAGGAGTTCCTCCCTGGCATCATTCGGGAGAGAAAGGCTCTCAATCCTGGATTGGCAATATCTCAGTACTTCCTTCAGGTATCTCTCCTTCCTAGTATAGAAACCAGCAGGGTAAATTGACTCTTTGAGTTGCGGAATACCTAGAATCTCAGATACAGTTTTGCCCCTCAGGTTTCTCATAGCTTTTTCTACATTTTTCCAGCTCGTGTTCTGAGCCAGAATGGCTCCTTCAATGACCTCTATTGGACTTTTCGCTGGCCACCAGTAAAAAGGACCATACTCAGCGACCAGAACTCGAAATAGTCCGATAATTGAGTTAACTGAAATGTGCCTCGTATTTCAGCAATAGTACCTTTGATATATCGGTTGTCTGAAACAACAACGCGAAAGTCGCTTCTCCTCATTTAATTCTTAGGTACTGTTATTTTTCCCTCTCGCAGCTGTTGCTTTCCATTTCTTATGCTATCGATTAGTTTCGGAACGATATCGTAAGCGTCACCGATAAGTGCAACGTCTGAATACTTGATGATTGGAGCAGCTGCGTCCTTGTTGATTGATATTATGTAGTCCGATGCCTTCATGCCCGCTACGTGCTGAATTGCACCTGAGACTCCAACTGCTACATAGAGCTTAGGATGAACGGTCTTTCCTGTCTGTCCGACCTGCCTGTCTCTTGTGATCCATCCTGCATCCACGGTCGGCCTCGAAGCTGCAACTATTCCCCCTAGCTCATTGGCTAGCTCCTCGAGCATCTTGAATCCCTCTTTCTTGCCGAGTCCCATACCTCCACAAACTACAACCTCAGCAGTCGTAATGTCAACTTCCTCTCTTGAGACGGTGTGGAGGAGTTTCGTCACCACTTCCTCTTCCTTCAATCTGCTCTCTATTCTCTCTATCTCCCCCTTCCTTCCAACCATCCTGTCAACCGGTTTGAAGATACCAGGTCTCGCACTTGCCATCTGTGGTCTGTGCCTGCTGCATAGTATGTTCGCTAGTATGGCACCGCCAAATGCTGGCCTCCTTGCCTCCAGCAACTTCTTGGATGGGTCTATGTCTATCTCTGTGCAGTCAGCAGTGATGCCCGTGTTGACCCTGACTGCAATCCTTGAAGCAAGATCTCTCCCGTTGTGCGTTGCTCCTATGATAAAATAATTTGGCTTCTTGTCCAGTATCAGAGAGGCTAACATGTCCACATAAGGCCTTGTCCTGTAATGTCTGTAAACGGGATTCTTTGCATATATGACCTTGTCCACCCCATATTCTATTGCTTGCAGAGCCATCTTCTCCCCTTCTTCGTCTGCAATCAGTACCCCCACGAGTTTTTCGTTATACTTATCCGCCAGCTTTCGACCGATGCCTGCCATCTCGAGAGCAACTCTCGAAAGTTCCCCATCGTTCTGTTCCATCCATATCCACAGATCTTTGTAAATCTCTACATTTGCAGGCGCTGTGGCACACTTATGATCTATCATTTCACGACCCCCTTTTCAATCAGCACCGAGACAACCTTGTCCAACTCCTCTATCGTGGGTTTCGAAGGATTCTTGATTGGGTCAGGGACTGTCTTCATGTCCTTCACAATAGTTGGAGATCCCTTCAACCCTATGCACGCGGGATCGAGTTGGAGTTCCTTGTTGGTAACGAGTCTGATACCCTTTTTATAGGCATCAATCTTCCTCTTCAGTGTGGGGTTTCTCGGCTCGTTTGCATTGAGTGTTATCGTTAGGACCGCTGGAGTACCTATTTTTATTGTTTCCTCAGCACCTTCGATATCCCTTACAACTATCAAGAATCCGTTCTCATATTCCACTTTGTGAACATATGTAGCCTGTTCATAATCCAAGAACTCAGCTATTCCGGGTCCTACGTGACCTGTGGATGAGTCCGTTGTCTCTTCCCCGCAGAATATTACATCAAACCCTCCAAGAAAATCTGCTACCGAGGCCAGCGTGAATCCGGTTGGCCAGGTATCTGCACCAGCAAACACCCTGTCTGTGACAAGAACTCCATTGTCAGCTCCCATTCCCATCAGTTGAAGCAGAGCAGTATCTGCCATGGGAGGGCCCATCGTAATAACTGTGATCTCCCCTCCATACCTGTCCTTGAGCTGTATCGCTGCCTCCGTCGCATTGACGTCCGGAGGATTGACCACGTTCCTCGCCATGCTCCTGTTTAACGTTTTTGTGACGGGATCAATGCTTATATCCTGGCTGTCAGGGACCTGTTTTATCATAACTGCTATTTTTAACATTTTACATCACCCATACTTGTAAATGACACCCTTTCCCGCCTTGGGGAAGTTCCATTTCACCGAGCCCTGATCGCAAGCGATGGAACACGTTCCGCATTCTACACAGTCTTCATACTGGAAATTGAGCTTCCCGTCCTGCATAGTGTAGCACTGGGCAGGACACGCCATAACACAGAAGTGGTGAGGACACTTCTCGCATATTCTGTCGTCCACCGTTATGTGGGCATATGACTTGTCAATGTCATACTTTGTTTTTCCAAGTCTTTCCTTTATGTCCAAGATCACATCCTCCTGTACATATAATAGAAATCAGTGGCAGTTTTCAGCTTACCAACATTCAAGTCTGCGGCACACGATCCGAGTATCTCCCTGACCTTTTTCTTTGGCTGTCCCCTCTCCCATAACATCTCGAGGAGTATGCTTTCAAGCATCTTTGGATAGGTGGTATACATACTCTTGTTATTGGTTACCTTCCTGATGTCCTTGAATGTTCTCAGGTCCTTGAGAACATAACTGTTGTCCAGTTTCCGTTTGTAAGTTGACAGAGAACTTGAGGAAAAATCATTTCTAGACTTCGCCTCAACTGCCGCTTCTCCCGCGAGGATTCCAGAAAGGAATGCATAGTTCATACCCTGCAGAACGAGTCCATTGCTGAACCCAAATCCAGCTGAGTCTCCAACTATCATATATCCGTCGCCGAAGAGCTGCGGAACCATCTCCAGACCTCCTTCGGGAATCATGTGCGCCCCATATTCTGCGACGGTTCCACCGTCGATGAGGGGTGCAATTGATGGGTGTTCCTTGAATTGTTCTATTATGTCATAGGTGTGTGTGACCCCGTTCTCTCTCAGTCGTTCCATCGGTGCCACGATGCCGAGGGAAATGCTGTCTTTATTCGTATAGAAGAATGCTCCTGCGTTCAGTTCTCCCAGATTTCCCATGATATATTCGGAGGCCAATCCGGATGTTGAGCTCAGGTTGAACCTGTCCTCTATCTTTTGAGGGCTGAGTTTTATGATCTCTTTTACACCCACTGAAACTTCCCAGTCCTGAAGCGGTGGTCTGAGTCCAGCCTCGATCGCGAGTCTCGGATTGATTCCTTCAGCGAGAACAACAACATTTGACGTAACTACATCTCCCGATTCTTCCACCCCAATTATCTTTCCATCCTTTTTCACAAGCGATTCTACGGTTATACCGGGAATCACCGTTGCGCCCGCTTCTCTTGCCTTCTTTGCAAGCCATGGGTCAAATTTTGAGCGCAATACTGTGTGTCCAACCTTGTTTTCTTCGAAAATCTTGGTCTTGAAATCTATTATTATGGATGATTTTTCAGTTAGAAATCCTATCTTTTTGTCTTGAATAAATCGTTCAAGTGGAGCTTCGCTTTGCCACTTAGGCAGAATTTTAGCTAGGTCATTCCCCCAGAGAACTCCTCCTGAGAGATTCTTTGTTCCGGGAGGATCCGAACGGTCAACCAGCAGTACGCTAAGCCCTTTGCTAGCCATCGTGATAGCTGCAGCAGAACCAGCATTCCCTGCCCCGACAACTATGGCATCATAGTCTGACATCGTTCCGAGAGCCGTTTAAATCTATTTACAGTTTCGACTCTTTTATCTAGGTAAACTTTGGAGAGTGCTGAACTTAAGATCAAATTTTGGAATTTGAACAAAGAATTTTAAGGATGTAATCATAACGAGTGAAAATGCCACCGTAGCACAGCCTGGTACGTGCGCGTGCTTGGTAAGCACGAGGTCACGGGTTCAAATCCCGTCGGTGGCTTTTCGGTTTGGTTTAGAACCCAAACAGTATTTCCATGAAATTTTACGCACTTTTTGTAATAAAAGTGACCAACAAAAGATAGGTGGCTGGGAAATGCGTGACCTTCTACTCAATCGCATATATTAAAAGAGTCCCGACAAGAAATAGACGCGAGGGTTGATGGGTCCCTTCTTGTTAAGGTCTCTAAACGGAAATAAGATTTCTCTTTTCCTCTTTAGCATGGACTTTAAAATGTCAAGAAAATGGCTGTAGCGTCCGATTTCCAAACCGTTATGTAGACGAAAATGCATTCCTATTTGAGTGGTAGTATGACCTATCAAATGTTTGTTAATGGTGAGTGGAAAGATTCTTCCAGCGGGGAGAATATTCCTGTCCTAAATCCTGCCACAGGACTTAGTATTGCAGAAGTGCCAAGTGCAACCGATGATGACGTCGCCTTTGCAGCAGAATCAGCCAGGATATCTTTTGATGAAGGAGCTTGGAGCAAGATCAGTCCTGGAGAAAGGTCAACAGTTCTTCTTAAGGTAGCTTCTGTGATAGAAGAGAGGACTGAGGAGCTTGCGAAGCTGGAGACCAAGATCACAGGGAAATCAATAAAGCAGACCATAGGGTACGACCTTCCCTACACGGTGGACAACATACGCTTCCTTGCAGGGGCAGCTAGAATACTAGAGGGTAAAGCGATGGGTGAATATGTGAGGGAAGGAACCAGCGCAATCCGGAGGGAAGCGATAGGAGTGGTCGGAGTCATAACTCCGTGGAACTATCCATTGATGATGGTGATTTGGAGAGCGTTCCCGGCCCTTGCAATGGGGAACAGCGTCATTGTTAAACCTGCAAGCTATACGCCACTGACTACGCTAGAGCTTGCAAATATGGTAGAAAAGGCAGGAGTTCCAAAGGGCGTTTTCAACGTAATCACTGGACCGGGTGGACGAGTGGGAGAAGCAATTGCAAGGAACAAGAATGTGGACATGATCGCATTCACGGGTAGCACGGAAGTTGGTAAGAAACTGCACGAACTGGGATCTTCAACCCTCAAGAAAGTGTCGGTCGAACTCGGTGGGAAAGCACCGTTCATAGTCTTCGAAGATGCGGACCTTGAAGCGGCAACGGAGAGTGCAATCGTTGGAGGCTTGGTAAACAATGGAGAGGACTGTGCAAACTCCACGAGATATTATGTGCAGGAGTCTGTCAAGGACAAGTTCACGAAGCGACTGATGGAGAAGATGAAGAGAGTGAAAGTAGGAAATCCAATGGATCCTAAAACGGATGTGGGGCCTCTCATATCGAGCTCACAGCGGGATAGGGTAGAATGGTATATAGAGAAAGGTCTAGAACAAGGGGGAAAGCTTCTGGAGGGAGGAGATAGACCCAAGATTAAGGGGATGGAAAAGGGATTCTACCTGAACCCTGCCATAATCTCTACGGAAAATCAACAATCGGCTATCGTTCAGGAGGAAATATTTGGACCAGTCTTCAGTGTACTACCGTTCTCAACGTACGATGATGCCATCTCCAAGAGCAACGATGTGATTTACGGACTTGGATCTTCAGTTTGGACAAGGAACGTTACAACGGCAATGAACGCTGTTAAGGATCTGCGATTCGGGACCGTCTGGGTAAACGAACACGTAACTGTCCCATCCGAGATGCCATGGGCAGGGTACAAGCAGAGCGGTCATGGAGCGTCTCTTTCCGCATACAGCCTTGAAGAGTTTACCTACATCAAACACGTATATTTCGACCTTACAGGTAAAGTGAGGAAAAGCTGGTACTCCCAGATATATGGGGGACAGTAGGTGATAAAATATGAATTCTGATACATTTAATCCGTTGAAGTTGAATACAAATCTGGACTTTGGCAACCCACCTAGGGTAGTTTTCGGTGTGGGAACTTCCCAGAATAGTTTGCCAGGACTAATGAAGGAGATCGATCCTAAGAAGACCGTCCTGGTGAGTGACGAAGTGGTCGCTAAAACAGGTGCCCTTGAAAAAATAGAAGCATCCTTGAAATCTGCTGGACTGAAATATGAGGAGCTGCTGATACCGATCGGCGAACCAACCACAGAGATGACTAGAGATCTTGTGAACTCGGCACGTAAAGACAAGCCTGACCTGTACGTGGGAGTAGGTGGAGGTAGCGTGCTGGACATGACAAAACTCATGTCAATAATGGTCACAAATGAGGGGGATCCAAAGAATTACTATGCACTTCCTCCAGATCCGTGGTCTGATAAAGTCCTGAAGGCTGGAGCGAGAAAGATCCTGCTATCGACGACCGCTGGGACTGGAAGTGAGTCTTCCAACACCCTTGTGGTTACGGAAGCAGGATACAAGACATGGATAACTAGTTCGAAGGTGACAGCTAATGTCTCCCTAGTGGATCCATCGCTCACTTACTCACTACCACCGAATGCTACTAGAAATACGGGTATGGACGCGTTGAGTCACTTGATCGAAGGGGTATTGACAAACATGCCTAACCCAGTTTCGGATGGGATGATCCAACAGGGGGTGCACCTAATCTCGAAATATCTGACCAGGGCTTGCAATAATGGCAATGATGAGGAAGCTAGGGTGAACATGTCTTTCGCAGCGATGATGGGTGGATGGGTAATCTCATTCCCGTGGGTTGGTGGACCAGCTACGATAGGACACTGTATGTCAGAAGCTCTGGGACCAAGGTTCGGCATTCCTCACGGATTTGCCTGTGCGATAATGCTACCCCACGCAATGGACTTCAATCTCCCCCTGGTGGCTCCAAGACTCAGATCAATTGCAGAGGCTTTTGGAGTGGACACATACGGTCTTTCTGATTTAGAAGCTGCATCTAATGCTATAAATTCAGTTGTATCTCTGATGAAGGGACTCGAGATGCCTGTAGCTCTGAAGAATGCATCTAAGTTCGGAAAGGACAGGCTCACAGACATGTTTGATTATGTGTTCAACCAGAGGCAGTACATCTACAACCTTCCTGTCTACAACCCAAGAAGACTTACCGAAGAAAACTTGTCGGAACTGTTTGACGATATCTGGGAGGGCAAATTTTCAACCGCTTCAAAATTAGTTGAAAGCAGCATGTGAGTTCAGAACGATTAAACCCTCTATTTCTCTATCTTTTTTCTTTTCACCTACATCTGAACTAAATAGGAAACCTGATTTTGGTTAGTATGACCTTGAAGGTTGGCGACAAAGCCCCAGATTTTACCGGACTCACCGATAGTGGGGAGCGAATTAATCTGTCAGAAAAATTGAAGGATGGACCGGTAGTTCTTTACTTCTATCCTAAGGATGAGACTCCGGGATGCACGGCAGAAGCCTGCTCTTTCAGGGACAACTGGGAGGACATAAGAAAACTTGGCGCAACTGTACTTGGAGTTAGTTCAGATTCAGTCGAATCTCATAAGAATTTTAAATCGAATAGGAACCTGCAATTCACGCTCATTTCTGATGAGAAAAAGGAGATCCGAAAAGCCTATGGGGCCACAGGTACCCTGATTCCACAAAGAGTCACTTTTGTGATTGATAAGGAGGGACTCATCAGGGAGGTTTACAACTCACAATTAAATGCGGCTCATCACGTGAATGTTGCATTGAAATCGCTAAGATCGCTCTAGTCGGAATAACTGTGGCTTTCTTTCTTCCAGCCACTAGTTACATTTCAGAAATTACGGAACCGCCTGCTCTTGCTCTTTGACTGCATCCCTTTCATCAGTTCGTCTAATTTATTCAGAACCTCCGTGACTGATTGTTTCTTCTCGGACTTTGCGGATAGGGGGTCGTTGAGGTAGTTTCTAGCTCTTTCCACATGAAGCTTGGTCTCTTCAAAATTCCTCATTGAATAGAACATGTTTGCGATGGACAACTCTGCCTTCGCACTGTCAATCACATCTTCCGCTGTCGTAACTCTATTTATTGGCTTGTTTACTGGGAACCCCGGGATCGTCGGTTGGGCAGGAACATAATCCTCTCTGATCTTCTTGAAATATGCACTTGTCAAGATACTGGTTGCAACAACGCTAAACAAAAAAACGGCAAATATCAGAATGAAGAAGTAGGTTGAAGAGATGAATCCAAAGAAGTATATCATATATGTGAGAAGATATCCCGTTAGGAGAATTATGGGGCTGAGATATCTTAGAATTACTGGGGGTTGAACGAGAGGTTGTGCAGATGGATTGTTCACGTAAAATAAGATTATACCCAACAACCTATCCGTTTTCTTCCCCTTCTTGCACTCGGGATTTTGTAGTGAAACCATTGCTTCTTTCAGCATCTCGTCGGACTTGTTGGGAACTCCAGAAAGTTTGTAGAGCTGTGAAAGTTCAAACTGTGTGAATCCTATCTTGTAGTAATTGTGGTTCTCTCTTTTTGTTGCAATTTTCTTCTTCAGTAGTCTCTCCAGGCGGGAAATCCTTCTTTCAGCAGACTTCATCAATACCTTGTCTCCTTAGCAAGCACCAATCCGGGAAATGCTAAATAGCCATGACAATTGAATTTAAAAAGATAGTGAAAAAAAAAGGGATGAACTTTTGGAACATTGTTTTGAGCAAGTAAAGTTAAGTCTGAATTTGAACGCTGTCCTGCATAGTTCTCATTTTGAAAGCTTCTCATGAAGACAAAACTAATCTTCCCTTACCTGGTTTGAAATACCAATCCTTTTCTTGCGAAATATGGTAAAAGTGACATGTCCAAGGGAAGATGTAATCAACGCAAGAGTACTGACACTTGTCCCGTTTGTGGAAGTAGAGTGGAAACTTTCAATCACGTTGGAGTCAGGGCCGTAGCCTCAAAGTCCTAAACAATATGGCATTATTGCAGTCCCTTGCTTGCACAGGGTGGAGATCCAGCAATTTCAAGTCGGACTGCTTCTAAGCAGATTCCAAACTTTGGTTTGATCGATGCTTACAACATTTTCTTGGCACCCGGAGTGACTGCGGCCCTTGGAAGTGATAAATCTTGTGTGACCTTCTGCGACTACAGCGACGCAAATTTCGTCTGCAATAAGATTTCGACGGGGGAGTATGTCAACGCTTGGTGCAGCAATAAGAATGGAAAGTGTTGGATGCCAAATCAATTTGGCACCATATTCCGTCAACTGACCGTCATTTTGGACATCCGTGACATCACGATTTTCAAAGTTTGCTTTTCAGGAAATCTATGAATACTTCGGCATCCCCAAACACGTTGGATAATTTTGCGTATTCATTTGGCATGTGCTCTGTTTCATCGAGCGTCCCCCAAACTATCGTGTCCAGTCCCTTATTCCTGAAGAATGCCCCACAGGTACCTCCTCCTATCCCAACCCGCTTCACATCAATTCCCCTCAGTTTCTTGACGCTCTCTATGAACTTCTGGACGAACTCTCCGCCCTCTGGAGTGTTTGATGATGGATTTGCCTTATTCACAGGTTCCAGTAGAACTCCTACTCCCGTCTCCTTTGAGAATTGATCCGTCGTCCTCTTCACCTCAGTGAACACTTCGTCTACCGTGTATTTTGGAAGTATTCTCATGTCGAAGTAGAAACTCTCCTTGCCTGGAATTATATTAATTGAAGTGGTACCGGGTTCCACCTTCGTTGGTTCGAAGGTGCTGACTGGAACTGTGAATTCGTTATCAGTTGCGTTAAACTTGGAATGAAGGTTCCTGTCGATTCTCATCTCAAGTTCTCTTGCGAGTCTGTGGGCATTTTTTCCAGCATCAGGAGTAGAGGCGTGACACTGCTGCCCAACAACTGTGATTTTAAGCCACATCATTCCCTTTTCCGCAACTTCCACAGAATCACCTGTTGGAGTTCCGAAATCTGGAACTATGAACTTGTCGTCCTTGGTGAAATTCCTGTTCTTGAGAACATAGTCGATCCCATACTTGCTTCCTGCTTCTTCATCTGAAACCAATATCACTCCTATGTTGTTCTGCAATTCGTTGGGATTCTCCAAGAAATATCTTAGGGCGAAAAGGGAAGAGATCCCTCCCTGCCCGTTATCACACGTTCCTCTCCCGTATATCTTGTCCCCCTCAATCGTAGCTTTGAAAGGAGGGTACTTCCATAGAGTGAGATCCCCCTCTGCCACTGTGTCCATGTGAGCGACAAACCACACGGTCTTCTTTTTTCCTTTGTCTAATAGAAACAACAGATTTGGTCTCTTGATTCCGTCCGATACTGCCACGTACTCTTCAAACTTAATTTCCTTACTCCAGCCTAGAATCTTCTTCTTCAGGAATTCTGCTCTCTTTTCTTCCCCCCTTCCTCCTCCCGATGGATTAACAGAATTGATCTCAATCATTTCTGAATACAAGTCGACGAAATACTTCTTGTCAGTCATTCAAATCTTTCGATAATGGTATGCAACGAGATAAGCTTTAACGGGGATGATAAAGTGACAAGCGCGCTATCATAAATCATTACGTAATGAAAGAAAAACCAAGTTATATCCAGTGAACCTTTTTTGTTTTGGGGCCAAGAGATGTCTAACAACTCTGATAGGAAGTTAGTGATTTCTATATTGGTGGTTGTCATTGTATTTGGAGGTTTGGCGTTCATTCTAAGTGACCAAAGTAACGCTGGCAGTAAGTGGCAACAAACAACACCGAGTAACTTTGAAACAGCGCCTGATACCGATGGTTCAAGTATTTCCCTAAGTCCTGTTCAAACGGGACCCATGAATGCTTTTCCGGGTCAATTAATAAACGAATCTTATTTTCTGGGAGCCACGATACCTTCAGCTAGCTATTATGAGGTCACTGTTACTCTGAATGGTTCCTCTTATGAGACTGTAGATGCTGTACCAACGTACGTCAGTTTTCTCACACCGGTTGGATACTATCTTCTCTTTTCATTTGTGATGCCGAATGATCAACCCGGAATGTGGTGGATTGTGGGTTATGAATTTTTGCCGATTACAATTATGACGGTCATTACACAAGGACAGACTACATTGACAACTCAAGGGACACAACTCTGGATGCAATATCCTTCGGAGTCAATGAGTGGAAACTATATCATTCAGGGAGGGGGGAATTTCACTTTTTCTAGCAATGTCACTGCGATTCAGCTCTATCCGGCCAATCCTCAAGGTTCGTTCATCGTTTCAGCACAGGTAAACTCATGGAACTTCTCATCTAATGTCATTAGAGTGAAATTCTCACTCTACGAAAATATTGGAAGTTCAAATGGCCACACGACGCCTCCAATTGCGTTTGCCTCAGTCACCTATGATGTGACATCAGTTTCATCGACAATGGGGAGCTTGATTTCACAATCTGGATATCGTATTACATTAATTGAGGGCAATGGGGCGTATTTAATGGGTATTACGTCTAATCAAATTGCTGAAATAACAAGCTCAATTAATCAAACTCTATCGGTGCCTATTTCACAACTTAATGCCGCCGTCGTGGCCATAAATGGTGACGTCGCAGAAATTCAGACATCGTTCGGAACCATGACTGCTCAACTCAGAACTATCAATGCAACTATTGAAAGTGTGAAGAACGGCCAAGCGATTATTGCAACCAATGTAGGAACAATGCAAACTTCACTGTCCTCCTTAAGCACAACCATCACCTCAATCAGTGCTGGGGAAGCTGAAATCGTTACTAACATTGGTACTGTTACTGCTTCGCTGAATTCGTTGAACGCATCGTTTGAGGGAATCAACGGAACGGATGCAGTCATCAGTACAGAGATCGGATCAATAAAGGTCTCGCTAAATTCCATCAATGCCACTATCTTCTCGATCCACATGGGAATGGTGGAGATGAACACCTCTATAGGAACGGTTGAGGTGTCTCTCAAATCCGTCAATGCCTCAATAGTAAGTATTACCGGAGATACTGCTAAAATAATGACATCAGCGGGTGAGATTAACGCCTCCCTCAGTGACCTCAACACAAGCATTTTTGGATCGGGATCGGGCATTCCTTGGCTCAACAATTCTTATGCTGTTATAGAGACTTGTTTGGGCAATATTACTGGAACTATAACCAATGTGTCTAACAACACAGCATCCATTGCGACCAATCTTGGTGTTGTAACTGCGTCAGTCAATTCCATAAAGTCTCAAAGTGGTAATGGGCTGAGTGGAGATCCACCTTCCCTCTTTGACATTATCGTGATACTCCTTCTGGGAGCCCTGACGATAATTTCCACCCTAGCAATGCTGAGTTCCAGAAGCACACTCAAGATTATGGGGGACAAGGTCAAGTGAATCGAATGAAAGAGTAACTGGAAAGGTCAGTTCTTTTTTCTTCCTGAAATAAAGAACATTTAATATCATATAGCTCATTAGAAGATTTATCAATGAGTTCACACAATCGAAGGACGGAAATACTATCGATTGGAGAAGAATGGTATTCAGAAATTAAGAAACTCTGGAGTGATTAAAAGTGGAACTGATTTCTTTGCTGTATGGAATTTATCCTAGATCTGAGAATCTTAGGAAGGCGTATGGGAAATGGGAGAAAGGACAGCTTACTTCTGATGAAATATCTAACAAGATTCAAGAGGAATCTTCATTATACTTTGACCTTGTGAAGGAGGCTGGAATTAATTACTTCACTGATCCGCTGTTCAACTGGTATGATTTGCTACGTCCAATTGCACTCTCAATAGAAGGGATCAAGCTTGGCCCGCTTTCAAGATACAAGGAGACAAACACATTCTACAGGGAACCTGAGATAGAGAGGGTTGGTAAGCTGAGAGCTTTCAATGGACTCAGAGAAGTAGAGGAGAATCCTCCATTTCCAATATACCACGATAATGGTAGTGAATCTTATCTTCACTTCCTCCCGGGGATAAATTCTTTCGTGAAAATGAGTAAGGTTTCCGGGAGTCAGGAAGAGGCTAGAAAGCGACTCAGTGACATTTACTTGGAAATTGTCAAATTTTTCAAGATAAAACGGCTCCTGGTTTTTGAACCGTTTGAGTCGAACAACTATGAAATATACAACGAGCTGAATAGCGTAGCTTCAACGTATTTGGTGGTGACGGGAAAATTCAATTCAAATGGATCCGCCAAGTTCTTTTCGATCATCGGGGACGATCCATACTCGTATTCAAAGTACTGCGAGGTTCCGGGAGTGAAGGTCGTCGATGCCCAGACAACGAGGATAAACGATGGTGTTCTTGAGAAAGTCAAACCATATGCCAATGAATTTGATAGACTCATAGTCGCAAATACCGAGAGTTTTGATTTTCTACCGAGGACTATTGCGGACAAGAAAATTTTCAGCTTCAAGGGTGGTCAATAATGGAAGAACTCATCACACAAGAAATCGGAAGTTTCAGAAAGCCCACTTACCTCTCTTCCAAGTTCAGGTCATACAAAGAAGATGAGTTTGAACAAGTCGCAAAGAGGGCTACTGTGGAGACGCTTGACCTCTTCGACAAGAGTGGACTCATGAACATAGGGGTCGGAGGAGAAATGTACAGGTGGGAAATGTATGAGCATCCCGCCGCAAGGATGGACGGGATAAAGATCTATGGCCCCGTAAGATCGTTTGACAACAGATACTACAACAAGGGGAGCGTCTATGGTGAAATTTCGAGGAAAGAACCTTTCCATATGGAAGAAATAGAACTGTTCAAAGGGATGAATAAGAAAAATATCAAACTTCCAGTGACTGGACCCTACACACTT
The DNA here is from genome assembly GCA_021797915.1 of Thermoplasmata archaeon. GTDB lineage: Archaea > Thermoplasmatota > Thermoplasmata > Thermoplasmatales. The sequence continues at coordinate 39,294 of JAJZYT010000011.1, forward strand.
ATGGACTGGTCATTCAACGACCACTACAAGAGCAGGGAAGAGTTAGCAATGGCATTTGGCAGGATAATGAATCAGGAAATAAGGGAACTGAAAGCAGCATGGGGAGATAAGGTCCTTCAGGTCCAGATAGATGAGCCTGCCGCGACGACTCATCCTGATGAAATGGAGATTGTCAGGGATTCGGTGAACGAAAGTGTTAAGGGGATAAGCGGAATAGAAACGCACCTTCATGTCTGCTACAGCACTGACTACGGACTCCTTTACAATATAGCCCCTTCGCTGGACATATCTGTCTATAACCTGGAGTTCGCAAACAGGGATCCGATTTCCCTCAGCGATCATCGCAGCGGGTATGATGATGTGAAAAGGTTCAAAGAAGTCGCAGACAGCATCACAAAGAAAATATCACTGGGACTTGGAGTGACAGATATACATCGTGATTTCATTGAGCCGACTCAACTGATTAAGGAGAGGATAGAGTATTCTCTCAAATTCATGGAACCAGACAGACTGAGGATCAACCCTGATTGCGGACTGAGGACGAGAAGCAGGGAAGTTGGTTTCGATAAACTGAAGAGCATGGTCGACGCCAGGAACGAGGTCGCAAAGGCTCTATAAACATATATTCCAATATTCGATTCTGGAACATGCAGAAAGCTGCAGTACTTTCCAAACTCAAGGAGTACCCAGTTGTCAAAGAAATAGAGGAAGAACAGTTACGTGAAAATGAAGTTCTCATTGAGCAGAGTGAAACAGGTATTTGCTTCAGAGACATACTGACGATGGAGGGGTTTCTTCCAAGAGTCGTACTTCCTATCGTTCCCGGACACGAAATCTCAGGTGTGGTAAAGAAAGTGGGCTCGAATGTCAAGAAGTTCAAAGAAGGAGACCGAGTGGCGAGCCTCATCTACGTCCCCTGCGGTACCTGTGAATATTGCACGACTGGGCGGGAAAATCTCTGCAGAAACAAGAAAACGTTCGGAGAAAGCATCAATGGCGCGTACAGAAAATATGTACACGTCCCAGAAATCTCGCTCGTAGAAGTTCCTCCAAAAGTAAGTCCCGAAGCTGCCACAATATCGGCATGTGTAACCGGGATGGTAGTGCAGGCCCTTGAAGTCGTTGGCGGACTGAGAGAGGGCAATTCAGTGCTCATCACCGGGGCCGGGGGAGGAGTTGGTTCTCACGCCGTCCAGATTGCTAAAGCCCTCGGTGCCAAACAGGTCATTGCAGAAACGAGCAGCGAGTGGAAAAAAGAAGGAATATTGAGGGTTGGTGCTGACTTTGTTGTCGGTGGACAGGACTACACAAAGAAGGTTAAAGAGATCACTGGAGATGGAGTGGATGTTGCCTTGGAGACCGTTGGTTCCCCTACGTTCAACGATGCATTCAGATCGTTGAAATTCGGTGGCAGATTAGTTGTGATTGGCAATGTTGATGTGAACCCGGTTAGCCTACCCCTTGGTAACCTGATACTCAAAGGAAATTCAATCGCAGGCAGCGTCAGTTCTACAAAGAAGAGCATGACCAAAGCACTGAAACTCTCCAATGAGGGGAAGATCATTCCAGTGGTTGGGAAGGTGTTTTCACTTGATCAAGTTGGAGAAGCCTATAAGGCAATGAAGAACAAGGAGCTGTTCGGCAAGGCGTACATAAAGCTCTAGTCTTTCTTCATCAGAGACTGGCTCTTCTCGGCAAAGAAACTTCCAATCTTATCTATATTTCCATTGATCTTTTCTAGAACACTAACATCACACTCTCCAGAAATTGAAGCCGACCTGAAGCTGTTTATGTTATCAAGAAGGTCGATGGAATTCGTGAACCCCAATTCATCAAGCAAGTAGAACTTCTGGAGGTCTTCCTGAACGACTAGATACGGTTCTGAGGGCAGGACCACTTTGTTGTCCTTAAGATTCTGGATTTTCTTATAGACCTCTCCAGCCTTCTTCATTTCTTCTTGCTTATCGTACATCTCAAGGTTGTCAATAGCAGCCTTGAAATTGGTGAGTGAAACATCTATCCTCTTCCCAATATCGTCTGCCAGAGCCTGTGCTGATACCCTCGCATCTGCCCCGACCTTATATCCCTTATATGTGCTGAGCCTGTTCTGAATTCTCTTGAGAATGATCGCTGCCTTGTCTGAAGGTAGATCTATTCTTATGCTACTCATACCTCTTGCGATGGGAGTGTCATATATATGTGTTGCGAGATATTGCTGCCGACAAAACTGCGGATGGAAGTTACCCGCGCCATCCCTGCTCAATGGACCCATAAAGAAATTGCTTTATAATAAGTCATAATCCTGTTTGCTCAAAGGTGAAATGGTTTGCCCTCAAAAAGTAGTTATTCGTTCCAGTCTGAAAACTTTCTAATTGTTAAGGAAGAGATGAAAGGTGTAGTCAGAAACAGAATGACAGAGTGGAGAGCTTCAGGCACTGTCGAGAGAATTTCGACCCCCTCCAAGCTTGCAAGGGCAAGAGCACTGGGTTATAAGGCCAAACCAGGATTTGTCATAGTAAGGGTAAAAGTGAGCAGGGGTGGCCTGCACAAAGCGAAAATAATGGGTGGCAGAAGACCGAAAAGATACGGATACAACAAGCTTACACACGGAAAGAGTGAGAAGTGGATCGCCGAAGAAAGGGCTCAGAATAGGTATCCTAATCTCGTTCTGCTGAATTCCTATTACCTTGCGGAGGACGGGAAGCACAAGTTCTACGAGGTAATGTTTGTGGACCCTACACATCCATCCATACTCAACGACAAGAACCTAAAATGGACAGCTGACAAGACTCAGAAAGGGAGAGTCTACAGGGGCCTTTCTACTGCAGGAAAGAAAGCAAGGGGACTGGCCACGAAGGGCAAGGGAAGCGTGAAGTCCAGACCATCCATAAGGGCTAAGGGAAGACTGAGGAGACACTGATCAGGTACTTCTTTCCCCATTTCTTGATTTCAATCACACAATCAGGGTCATCCATCTTCACTTTCAGACCTCTCTTTTCGAACTGAGGGGCGAAGATACCTATAGTGTCCCTGGGACCTTCGATCTTGAAAGTGTTGCCTTTTGTTTCTATATCATCGATGTTCTCATTTACGAGGTGGCACCATTTGCCGTTCAGGTCCTGGTCAACCGATTTGGGAAATATGAACAGGAAATGGTAATTGTCCCTCTCTTCGAAGAATTCTATACCCCTTGACAATAGAAGTTCCCTAACCTCTCTTACTCGCTCTCGCCTAACAAGTAAAGCTCTCACTTCTTTTGATTTCCTCAAAGAAAATAAGTTTATTTATGAATTTGCTAATCACAACCTGTGAATTTGACTGTTGTTAACATCGAAAAAGAGGAAGAAAATGTGATTGTCGGTCAGGCCCACTTCATTAAGACGGTCGAAGACCTCTACGAGTCGATCAAGAATTCTTCCCCTACTGCCAAGTTTGGAATCGCATTCTGCGAGGCATCGGGCAAGAGACTGATCAGATTTGATGGAAATGATGAGACCCTGACCCAACGGGCGGTCAGGAATGCAGAGAGGTTGGCAGCTGGTCACGTCTTCGTGATTCATCTCGAAAGTTCATTCCCAATCAACGTGATACCCCACATCAGGAACGTCCCAGAGGTGCTCAATGTATTTGCGGCCACGTCCAACCCTATCTCTGTCGTGGTTGCTGAGGATGGGGACAGGAGAGGGGTGATGGGAGTGCTTGATGGAGAACGCCCATTGGGTGTCGAGAAAGACGAGGACGTAAAGGAAAGAAGAGAGTTGCTGAGGAAGATAGGATACAAGAGATGAATGAAACTGAGGACTTCTATAACTTCGAGTCGATGTACTATGACAAGATATATGGAATATTCAATCGGGATGTAAACTTCTACAAGTCTCTGTCAGCTTTCTCCCCCTGCCTGGAACTGTTCGCTGGGACTGGCAGGATTATCTCCAGGTTCAAGGGTGGGGTAGGTCTGGACATAAACAGAAACATGCTGCAACGTTCTGAGAACGAATTCATAAAGGTTATGGGGGATGCACGGTCCCTCCCATTCAAGAAACACTTCAACACCGTTATCGTGGGCCTCAACAGCTTACTCCTGGTGCCAAACAGAGAAAAGAAGATCATTCTCAAGGAGGCTAGGAGAGTGCTGAACAAGGAGGGATTTCTCTTCTTGGACGTCATAAATGGGTTCAACCTCAAGAGGAGAACGTACGATATCTCTGAGTTCAACGACGGGGATATGAAGATATACCTCAAGATGAGGGCAAAAAAGATCAAGGACCACTATGATCTCAGGTACTCCTACAGCATATTCGACCGGACGAAAAGAAATGTGGAAAAGACTATTACCATTTATCCAATAACATTAGTGGAGCTGGGAGAGATGCTCAATTCGGAGAATTTTGAAGTCGACGGAACTTTTGGCGATTATGATCTCTCTCCGTTGAGGACTTGGTCGGAGAAACTGATAGTGAGGGCGAAGGCAATCTGATTAGAAGGTGAGTCCGTTGAGTGCAAAGGACAACGTTGAAAAGATCTTCAAATCACTAGAGGACCTGAAAGAGAGGAATCGATCGGTGCCGATCGTGGTGGAAGGCAAGAACGACGTAATTGCTCTCAGGAAGCTGAACTTCGAAGGTGAAATTTTTCCCCTTCATTCCCGAATGACTATCGAAGGCTTCTGCAGAAATCTTTCGAAAGGTCACAAAGAAGTCATACTTCTTCTAGACTGGGACTCGAAGGGCAAGAGACTCACTTCGTCACTGATAAGACACCTTAATTCGTATGAGGTCAAGACCGATTATGATTTCTGGAAACTGTGTTTTTCAATGGTATCGCAGATGTCGAATGTGGAATCTCTACCTTCAGCTTTTTATAGATTAACCTCTGGGAATGGATCTTCCCAGCACACTTAACACATAATTCAAGCTTCGCGACATAATGCTCTGAACAAACGGGCTTACCACACAACTTACAGGACACACCTGCAGGAAGGCCACATATGTAGCAGAGTGACAGGACTGTCATTTTTTCTCTGCCCCATAATTCTCCTTTACCGATTTGAACCTTTTGTACAAAGCAACATCATAACCTATTTTTATTAAACCTCCGGCAACAAAAGAGAGAGAGCCTGCAGCGACAGAAATCAGGTAAGAGGATATGTAAGGGGATGAACCATTTGCTGCGCTCCTGAAGGCGTTAGACACCCCTACCACATAACTCCTGTCGTCCTCGTCAACTATACTATTGAGGTAGGACTGCCTAGTCGGGACATCCATTTGACTCAGAGTCTGCCTAAGGAACAGGAACAAGAGGGATAGCGATAGCGTGGGAACAAGTGGGATCAGGATAAGGAAAATATTTGAAGGGATGTGTGTAAAGACCATAGTATTCACTAGACCTATCTTGGATGCTATAAACGGGGTCAACAAGACGGAAATGGCTGTTATGACATCTACTACGGTGAAAATGTACCCAAGCTGAGAGAAATTGAAGTTGTACCTAAGACTAAACCAGTATGCTATCAATCCCTGCAGAACAAACCCTCCGGCTACTGCATCAACGGAAAAAAGTGCACTGACATCCCGTGCAATGATCTTGCTCTTCTTTGAAACCGAAGAGACGATTACTCGTCTCTTTTCCTTATTTGATGGTATGAAAAAGTAGGTGACAACAATGATTCCAGCAAATATCATCGAGACCTCAAATGACATGTTAAGACCGAGATTGAGGGAAACTGCCCCAACTGATGCAGCGATATAACCCCCAAATGTGTATAGGGCAAAAAGTTTGTTTTTGGACGACTGACCCACTTTAATGTGTGCGATCAGAGGTTGTTCGAAAGCTGAGAAAAGAGTGTTATCAGATGGATTGACTCCTAGAGATCCTATGATCGAAAATAGTGCCTTCAGAACCGGATTTTGCAGGAGATAGAAGCCAGAAATCCCTATTAAGAGGAGGATAGAAAACAGCACCAAAAACAGCTTTGAGTAACCCAGGCCGTATCTTGAAGTGATAAGAAAGGTCAGAAAGGAGCCGAGTAGAATAGATCCAGTGACCGTCACTCCAGATTCGAGTGGACTCAACCCTCCTCTTATGAGATATAAGATAGTGATGACGGAGAACACTCCATATATGAACCCCCTTAGGGTTCTGGTGAGGAAGAGCAAGTATTTCTGGTCCACGATGCCAAAATCAGTCACAAAGTAAATACCTTTTCAGCCAAAGTGACATCCTCCCACGACTAAAGCCTTGGGCTTCCTGCTTCTCTGACCGGAGTTGCCATTGCTGGTAGCGTCCCAATCTCTACAGGTGTGACTTCGGGAGTGCCCCTCCCTAGTTCTTCCAGACCTTGATTGTGGATGTTGGTAGCTGCGTTGAGATCCCTGTCGATCTCAAAATCACAGCTATTGCAGTGAAAAATACGATTAGATAGCTTCAGATGGCAGTTTTCCAGAACATCAAAACCGGACTGCAGGTACGTAATCGAGCGGTAACGTTGTCGGAGTTTGAACCTCGGAAAACCTGCTGTCTGTTGCTTTCCCGGTCGGTTTTCTTCAATTCTTCTGAAGAAGTTCTGGTAGGCGCGATCCACTCTCCTCGCGACATACTGCAATACCTGGGAATGAATATCCCTGAATTAGGGGAAGGCTTTCTTCAGTTCGGGTCTCTGGTACCTTTGATAATAGTAGTTCACCTTCTTTTCCATTTTCGAATGATGCAGGATTTCTCGCTCTCAAATGTAAAACAATTTTATCCCTTTAAGCCATACCATGACGATATTATGAGCAACGACCTATCAGATTTATTAAAGGAGTTAAAAATCAAGAGTCCAGACGAACTATTCGCAGACATTCCAGACGCAATCCGTACCAAAACACTAGGTCTCCCAAAAGGGATGGACGAAGATGAAATAAGAAAAGTGGCGAGCGCGTACGCGGGGATGAACAAGACAGTCAATCAAGAACACTCGTTCCTTGGCTTCGGCCTCTATAATCATTTCGTTCCAGCAGCGATTTCCAATGTAATCAATAGGAATGAATTCCTAACGGCGTACACCCCATATCAGGCAGAAATTTCACAGGGAATCATGCAGGCACTCTTTGAATATCAAAGCCTTGCGGCCGAGCTGTTTCAGATGGATGCCGTGAATTCATCGATGTACGATGTCTCAACTTCCCTCGGAGAGGCAGCTAGAATGGCCAAAATCATAACAGGAAAGGACGAGTTTATTGTGCCCAAATACCTGAGCAAGAACAAACGGGCTGTCCTGGACAATTACGCCAGAGGAGCGGAAATCAAGGTCAAGGAAATAGATTTCGACGAGAAGGGAATGATAGATTTAGAGAGATTGAAGGAAGCATTGAATGAGAATACTTCTGGTGTCTACGTTGAATACCCAAATATGTTCGGCATAATTGACACCAACGTTCCAAGAATAAAGGAAATCATAGGTGAGGAAAGGATGTTCGTCGCGGGAGTGAATCCGATATCCCTTGGTGTTCTTGCTCCACCAGGAAAATTTGGTGCCGACATAGCCATTGGAGACGGTCAGGTTCTCGGTCTTGGGCTCAATTTTGGGGGCCCGGTCGTGGGCATATTTGCTACGAAGGAGCAATACATCAGGAAGATGCCTGGTAAGATAATGGGTATTACCAAGGACCACAACGGAAAAGTCGCTTTCTCCATGATTTTGCAAACGCGGGAACAACACATCAGGAGGGAGAGAGCAGTGACAAACATGACTAGCAATCAAGCTTTGATGGCTGTGGCTTCTGCAGTCTATCTTTCTCTGATGGGAGATTCGGGACTCAAAAAGATCGGTGAAATAAACATGGGAAGGACAAAAGAATTGATGGATATCGTGAGGGAATTTGGTGTCGCGATGCCATACGATGGATCACCCGTTTTCAACGAGTTTTTAATCAGATTGAAGGAGTCGAAGACATTCGTTTGCAGGATTGCAAAGAAATTCAATCTGATCCCGGGATATGCACTTGGAAAGAACTATGGTTATAATGACCGCAATCAGACCAACATAGTGGTAAACGTTACTGAAAGAAATACCAATGACGATTTCAACGCTTACAAGGAATTCCTGAGGGAGGTTGCATAGATGTATCATCAAGCGGTGTTCGATGAACCTATCATTTTAGACCTGAAAGGAAGGAGGACCATCAAGATACCCTTGGAGAATCAGAAATTCAGAGTGGACATACCAGAAATGATGAAAAGAGACAGCGCAGGGATAGGAGACAGGGAGGAGTTCTCGGTGATCAGGCACTACGTGAAACTCTCTGAGATGAATTTCGGAGCCGATTCTGGTTTCTACCCGCTGGGATCGTGTACAATGAAATACAATCCGAAGATCAATGATGAAATAGCAGTCCTTGAGGGTTTCAGGATGATTC
>JAJZYT010000002.1 GCA_021797915.1 Thermoplasmata archaeon
GGGTAGAACAGATTCTCTTCTCGGCTGAGCAACTTAAGGGACTGAAGTTTGATGGAATCGTCTGCAGTCCTCTTCTCAGGACCAAGCAGACCGCGAGGACCGTCGGAGAAGTCATCGGCCTGAAGGTAACGGAAAATTCCAAGATAAGGGAGTCGGGTCTTGGGCCCTATAACGGATACAAAGTAGACGAAGTCCCTAAGTTAAACAGGGAAGATCTGGGAATGGAGACTTGGAGTTCTCAGTTAGATAGGTTGAAGAGTGCGCTTGCTGATTACGAGGGACAGTACCTGTTTGTAAGCCATGCTCTTCCCATAAGGGTCCTCACTGCTAGTTTTCTGGGATTGAACGAAAGGGAGAGTTACGGTATAGACATCAAGCTTGCATCCATGACCGCAATAGATGTAGAGAATGAGAAAGTTCTGTCTATAGGAACAGTGCTGCTCACTGAAAGGGTTAAGAAACTATTCTCAAACTAGAGGTACACTGCTCAGGCGAAGTTCAATAGCAAATTTGTCTTAGTGTTCCAATGTATATTTTTTTACTGATAATCAAGAGAAATAGAGGAGATTCTCGGAGATCAAATAAGGGAAACTGAAAGATCTAGTCGTGGAGACGAGTTCTCTTTCACTAGAATACAATCTTAACTGAAATTAAAGTGGCCCAATTTGTATGTTGTTTCTAATTCGAGGTTATATAGGAACGCCATCTAAATGAAAAGAAGCAATCAATGAGCCGAGCTCCAAACTACCTCTGGAAGAATTTCTTCTTCTTTACCCTGAGTTTGCTCTTGGGACTTGGATGATAGATCTTAGACCAGACGCTTCTAAAGTCAAAGAAAGTCCCAGCCACATACTTGCTATTCTTCCGGAGTCCCTTCAGGGGACTTTCAAACCCTATGAATCTTTCGAATTCCCTTATTTCTCTATTTTCCCTCCCAAGAAATATGATCGCCAGGCCTGAAATCCCTGCTATCAGGAAGATTTTTCCAAGGACGTTCGTTTCCACAAATAATACAAATCCCTTTGACGCAAGGAAAAAGAATATGAATGCGACTAAGACCGTCACAATGAACATGAGCCAGTTCATCACTCTCTTGTGAATTCCCCAGGCAATCAATCCGATCAAGAAAGCCCCAATGATTAGTGATACCGGAACTATCCAAGGAAGAAAAACGGTGAAACCCACTATCATTACAAAGAAGAGAAGGTATCCAATTATGGAAACCCAGAGAGGAATTCTGATGGAAAATTTCATGGGCGCTTACACATCAAGTTGTTCTATTTATCATTTATAAGAATTTTGATGCATTCTGCGGATGGCAACAGTTGAACTGTGATCGCAAAGCGGAATTATGCGGTCTCGGTTTTACATCAACCGAATATAGGACTGTTTGAAAAGATGATATGAGCTTTTCAACCTGTAGCTGTTCCCAGGGTCCACGATCTCCTATTCTATCATCAGTTCCTTTAAACCAGTCTTCTTGTTCAGGGCTCTCTTCAGAACAATTTCTTCCAGCTTCAGAATGTGAACCTCCATGAGCGGGTCAGCAGTTCCGGAAAAGAAGTGCCCTCCACTTAACGAGTGATCACTTAACGCCACTGATACATGGATGTGGAGCCTTGGTTCGTTGCTCGATATACTCCCGTGGAAAGAGACAACCTCTCCTGGTGACTGGAGCAGTGCTTTCTCATACTCCTTTCCATTCCAGTATCCAATCTCCAAGTCTCTTATCATTCCTATTCCGAACTCAACCAGACCGGAAAAGATACCATAATCATCGAGAACCTTGGTGATTGATTCTCCAACATCCTCCCCCTTTTCAATCTTGACTACGATGTAATTCTTTTCAATGTCAGAGATCATGATTCTTTAATCTGAACGTATATATATATGGTTTCCCGTCCCTGGTTGAGTTGTACCCGCACTTCTCGCATTTGTAGCCAATAATTTTCCTCTTTCCTTCGAGGTTTACACCCCGTATCGTTGTTAGTTTTGAGCTGCACACGGGGCACTTGTCCAGAGATGCGAACTTCTTGCTTGAGTATTTCACGGAAACGTCTATTTCAGGAATCTCAAATATCAGCTTCCGGAACCTTTTTGGCGATGCGCTAATTTTCCTGCTTTTGAGAAAATCTAGGAATTTTATTTCACCCACGATCTCCCCGTTCTTCCTCAGGATGGTCAAGACGTTGAAGATGAGTTCAGCATCGCTGGGTCTTTTTGCCACTGAATAGACAATCTTTCTACAAATAAATCACTTGTCATTTTGACACTGATACGCAGAATCCTTTCCCACAGTTCACGTTCATTCCCTGAACTGAGTACGATCTTGTCACTATCAATTCTCTTGTTTCGATCTTCCTTCCTTCAAACTCCACGTATTGATCTGCAATATGCGAGGGATCTTCTCTGATCTTCCTTATGAAATCTTCCGCCCTTTCTCTTAGCGTCGAATATAATTCAGGCGTCAATCTAATAGATTCAATCCTCTCTACAATTTTCCAAGTCATTGGATAATGAAGCTCTCTGGCTCTTAATGTTCCCATGACATCATCTTCGTCAACTATTGCAACACCGGAAGCTAACTGAGGATTCCTGTCCGCTGGCATATTTTTCCCTGACTGGCCAGTTATCAAGGCATTTGTGGTTGTTATTATTGATATTTCCGATAATTCGTTAGACAGAGGAATTTTCTCTTTGACTTTTAAGTCTCTCATCATCGAGATCGCTTCTACAGTGGTTTCGCCGATCTGAGCGTTCCTTACGTCGTACGGGGATGTGTCAGGAATTTGCAGATCGAAAACACTCCTCTTCTGCTCCCTCTCTCTGAAGAGCCTCTGGTAGGAATCCTCAGCTATGAATGGGAATATAGGTGAGATCATTATTATTGAAGACAGGAGGACACGGTATGCCGTTTCATAAGTCTTGTAGCCGTTAATCCTGTGCTTGATTATCTCAACGTAATTATCAGCCAGATCGTGCCAGATGAACGCTTCAGCGATCCGTAAGGCCCGGTCAAATTCGAAGTCATTCATGGCGCTGCTCACTTCCTTTATTGCGGAATTCATCTGTCTGATTATCCAGTGGTCTGCTGGTCTCATCTCGTCCTTCTCTGTTTGTTTTCCCCTGTAAAATTCGAGGAAACTCACGAGGTTGTAGATCTTGTTCATCAGTCTTTGACCTCTGATCAGATCCCTCTCCCTGAATGCGGTGTCCTCCCCAAGCGAGCACGAGGCTGTGAAATACCTGAATGCGTCCGCTCCGTACTTCTCTAACAGAACATTCGGATCCACGACGTTTCCCCACGATGCGTGCATCGGACGTCCATCCGGAGCCATGATGTTTCCGTCGACCATTATTTCCTTCCATGGATCCTGGCCGGTCAGAAGATTTCCCCTCAGTACACTGTAGTAAGCCCATGTCCTTATGATGTCCTGCCCCTGAGGCCTCAGGGACATAGGATAGAGTTTTGAGAACAGTTTTTCGTCTCGTGCGTAGAAAGTATTGAACAACGGTGAGATAGATGAATCCATCCATGTATCAAATACCTCTTCGGATCCCTTAAGGGGAAGGTGACAGGTGGGACAGTCCTTCACCGGCGGGGGATCTATGAGCGGATCGACATAGCACTGCTCTTCTTTAGCGACTACCTGGTGACCATTGTCGCACTCCCAGACAGGAATGGGTGTAGCGAAGTATCTCTGCCTTGAGACCACCCAATCCCACGATAGCGAGTCTATCCAATCCTCCAGTCTCTTCTTCATGAACAACGGGTGCCATTCCAGCTTTTCCGACCACTTCTTGAGGTCATCCTTGGAATCCATCGACCTGACAAACCACTGTTCCTTCTGCAGGTATTCTAGGGGTGTTCCGCACCGCCAGCAGGTACCGACATTCTGTTTGATTGTTGTGCTTGAAACAAAGTCTCCTGACAACTTTAGGTCTTCGATAATTTTCTTCTTTACGTCCTTAGTTTGAAGACCAGAATATTTTCCAGCTATCTCTGTCAACTTTCCCCGCTCATCTATGCTCTTGAGGAAGGGGAGTGAGTGTTTGTAGATCATTTTCAGGTCGGCCTTATCACCCACGGAACAAATCATTTCTGCTCCTGTTCCGAAATCCGTCAAGACATCTTCATCCGTGATTATCGGAACTGACTTTCCAAAAATAGGGAGTTTTACCTGCTTGCCCACCAAGCGGGTATATCGTTCATCCTTCGGATTTACCGCAATCGCAACACAAGCAGCTATCAGCTCCGGTCTTGTGGTAGATATGATGAGTTCGGCGCCCTCTCCCTTGAATTTTATATCATTAAGGGGAACGTCGCGCTCCTCATACACGATCTCTGATTCTGCGATTGCTGTTTCGCAACGCGGACACCAGTTGACGGGATGGCTGCCCTTGTAAGCGATCCCCTTCTCAAACATCCTAATAAATGAAATTTGGGTGTACTTCCTGTACATCTCAGAGTTAGTCCTGTAGTAAAGAGAAGGATCGGCTGTTATGCCCAGGGATTGGAACTGGCCAATCATCGCTTGTATGTTCCCCTCGGCAAACTCCTCGCAAAGTTTTACGAATTCCTGCCTATCATATTCCCTCATCTTGATACCGTACTTCTTCTCAACGTTGACCTCAATCGGCATTCCGTTAACGTCAAAACAGAGCGGGAAGAACACCTCTTCCCCTTTTATCTTATGGTACTTCGCAACCATGTCGATGTGGGAATAGTGGAACGCATGCCCTATGTGCATCTTTCCGGATGCATACCTTGGGGGTGTATCGATGCTGTATGTGGGTTTACTGGAATTGAAGTCGTACTGGAATACCCTCTCCTCGTTCCAGAAGTTGCTCCACTTCTTTTCACTCTCTCTGAAGTCGTGTGGCATTTAGTTCAGATAGCCTTGAATTAAAAAAAGGTTCTTGTCAACTCTTCGCAATTCAGAACATAGAAACAATTCATAGTCAAGATTGCCCTCCACTGGTTAGAGACGCTGTAACAATTTTGTTTTTTTTCTACAGAAAGCTTTTAAGTCGAATTCGAGGATTTGTTTGTGAATAGAGCGGTAGTAGTCGTAGTTGTAATTTTAGTGATTGCATCCTTGTCTCTGGGGATAGGACTTTATGAGCACTCTTCACTGCAGCCATCAGGGGAACTGGGACCTGGACTCGTGCTTTCAGTCGCACCTTCCTCTTCAGGCCTTAATGCAACCTCTGCAGTGTTTCTCTATGCATCCATTCAGATCTACGTAAACCCTTCACCCTCCGTAAGCACCGGGTTGCAGGCGTTCACATATGTTGCACCTCTCTTCAACGGAAGTACGAATTCCACCGGAGATTTGGTCTCCAACTTGTCGTACGGGTTCTACTCCCTCGCAGATAACTGGACGTCCTACTTCATGCACACTGGAAACCTGGGGGCCATGACGTCCTTCATAGCAGAGGTCTCGTACTACTACAGTGAAAACTCTACGGACATGGTCTCCTATCAGTCTATAGTCGTACCTTTCGACCCTGCGTTCTACATTCTTCCCACTGGTAATTTCCTTAACGTGACAAAGATATACGGATACCATCATCTAAGCAATCTGACGTTCCAAGACCATCCCTCCCTTTCATCTATGAAAGGATACCCCTACAACTCTTCCACTCAGTACCCATCGATAGTAGGAACAAATGACCTGCCTCTTGGAATAGGAGGAGGAAACGGCAGCAATTTCTGGTCTTTGATTAAATCGACGTCATTTAGTAATGAGACCATTCCTCTAGCTTGGGCGAACAACTCCATACTCTCCAGCAACAATGAAGCAATCAATTTAGATGTGTTTTTGGGCTCTGCGAGCCAAGAAGCACTGTTTCATGTGGGCCAAATAGGCAGTGTCAGTGGGTCCATCTCCTATTCTGTACTTTCTAACAGCTCCTACACTTCTCCTGAAAACAGCAACGGTAGTTGGGTAGATGGGACGATCCCTTATAGTGCCTATCCCCTGAGTGACAATCCGCCTCATACGATCATGCTTTACGTACTCGGAACAATAACGTTGGATCAGTTCAGGGAATATGTTTACACCTCTGGTGGATATCAGCCATCAAATAACTACCACTATACGACAGAGATTTCTTCGCTAAACGTGAATGGGAACGGCAATTACGACATGGGTTTCATGGGCATCACGAGCGAAACCACTTGGTCATTGATGGAGCCTCACAACCTTGTGAAATATCTCTTTTCGTCCTCATACATAAGTGCAAAGAATTACACAATGTCCAATGGCGCGAATGCTGACTGGTCCACCATAGAGGATAGTATGACATCCGCTTCCAGCAATCTGTGGCCAGAAATCAACTCACTTTTCGGAATTGCGCTTTCTGTTGTTGGTGTAATCGCTGCTGCAGACGGTTGGTCCCCCGGTTCTGGATGGGCAGACCTAGCTTCTACCGTTGCAACCTACGCTGGGGTTGCATCATCCGTGTACGGTCTGCTAAACACTCAGGTAACTGCAGTTAGCGACAGCGTGTACTTATTTGCAGGTGGTGTGAGTCTTGAGAATCCTGTCGGTTCTTCGAATAGTCTCGTTCTGAATACTATCGTGAACAATGTTTCCATGGCAATCAATGGAGGAAATGGACAGTTCAATATTGCTGTATATGACCTTGAAGCGGTCGCAACCTAGTTTTCTCATTTCTTGATTTTGTTTTCCCCTTTTGATTGATTCATTCGATACGCAGAATATTTCAATTTGAAGAATCTGAGTCTACCCTTGGCTTGATTTTCAGCTCTTCTTGAATGCCTTGAACAGCTTTGCCAGTGATTCCACGGCCCTTGTGGAATATTCCTCAATCCTCGCGACAGCCTGGTCATGCTCGGCCCCGGGTCCGATTATTCCTATCGTGACGGGTTTCTCGTACTCGTTGGACAGGTCGACTATCTTTCTGACCGATTGGTTTATCACGAGATCGTCGTGCTTCGTTTCCCCCTTTATCACAGCCCCTAAAAGAGCAACTCCATCAATGTTCTTCTTTTTCAGAAGCAACTTCACCGCAAGGGGCATATCGAAGACGCCCGGCACCCTAATTGATTCGTGTTCAAAGCCGAGGAGGTCAGATTGTTCTTCAGCCTTCTTTTGCATAAGCGAAGTGATGTCATAATTGAAGTCCGAAACCACCAAACCTATTCTTGACATTTTAATCCTCACTCAGAATTTGTCCTGCACTATTATATCCTTGCCTGAGACCCTTCCCTGCCATTGGAGCCAGAGAATGACCGCCATCCCTGACGAGTTTTACCAGGTTTACAGCGTGTTTCGTCGCCCTGTCTTTGGAAAGCGAAAAAAGCTGTGCCTCCTCCACTTCATCTTCATGGACCGTGACGTCCATGATGTGTCGCTTTGCATTCAGTTGCGCCTGGATTAGCCCTATGCTCGTCGCCAGATAGCTGTACTTGTCCAGCTTCGTCTTCCCTACCCAGCCAAGAGTGATCACACCTTCGCATCCCTCTTCGAAGAGCTTGGTAGCCCCCATCGGCATGTCCTTAATTCCCGGAACTGTGTACCTGACAATTTCTGCATCTGGATCCTCTTTTCTTATCGTATCGTAAGCAAATCTGCCCATATCCACCCGTGAAAAGGTGGTATCCACTATTCCGTATTTTGTCAAGTCATTCACGCTCTGACTATATCTTTGCCTTCCAAGAATATTAGTTTGTTCTTTGTTGCGTATTCTTCTGCACTGGTTCTCTTAAGACTCTTCCCGTCCCCCAGCATCTCGGCTATCACCATGCTCCGAGGAAGACCTACCAGTTCAGCCAGGTGCGATACAAGTTCGGTGTGTCCCTTTCTCTCATTCAATCCCCTTGACGCAAGGACTGGCACGTGTCCGGGTGCATAGAAATTCTTCTGGAAGTATTCCACTTTGTTCTCTATATGGTCGGTCAGTAGATTGTGCATTTCATGGATAGTGTTAGCCCTGTCCGAATCGGATATTCCAGTCGAAACCGAAATGTGGTTGATCCACATCGTGAATGAAGGGTAATCGCCGTATGACGGGCGTTTTATCAAGTTGCCATAGGTTGGATGTGTTTTCCATTCATCCGTCAGGAAGTTCAGACCAAGCTTGGAAGCTTCCTCTCTCCCAGTTACATAGCATATTAGACCTCCTGCGTCCTTTCGGAGCAGGTTGATGGATTTCCAGGTCACGGAACCTGCATAAAATACCATGTCGGCCTCTTCTTCTCTGCCATCGAAATCGTAGACTATCAGAGGGGTTCCATTCAAAAGCCCCCTTTTTATATCCGAAAGTGATGTCCCAGATAGGTCAGTCATAATCTCTGAGCAGAGGACAATATTTTAACATTTCCTATTTTATTGGATTTACTCAAAAATTAGTAAACAAATATGAGGAATGCAATCAGTGAGATGATGAAGAAAATGAAGACATAACTTGCTTTCCTGAATCTATAGACCAACATACCTATGACGATAGAGAATACAGAAGTCAACAGTACTGCCACTATTCCATTGGTGGTAATGTACCATCGACTTGCTAGAATGCCAAGTGCTGGGAAAAAGGTTGCAAAGTACATTTCCTCCCCCGCCATTGCACCTATAGCAAGGCTTGTCTTGCCTCTGGCAGCCCACAGCACTGCGTTCATGGTTTCTGGTACAATTGTTCCTATAGGCACCAGCAGAATTGTGATAAGTTCCTGGTTTATTCCTGTCTGCAGATAGAGATTATTTATTCCTCTTACCAGTACAGTCGATCCTGCAAGCAGGAATGCAATTCCTGCAAGAACCATTATAGCAAGCAAAGCACCGTTTCGAATCCTTATCTCCGTCGCTTCTTCCTCAAAGCTCTCCTTTCTTCCGACCAATCTGAAGAATACTACGTAGAGCAGAACGAGGATTACTGCCACAACCACCCTTACAGCCAAAAGATTGAAGAAGAAGGGAATCAACATGATTGGAAATATTAGCCCCATGTAGATTAGTGTCTTCGAGAGCAGCGGATTAATTTCATCGTTCTTTCGCCTCCTCGAAGCAGCAAGAAGTGTCAGGGCCACAATAGGAAAGCCTATTGCAGATACCATGAAGGGTTCGCCAATGATGGTTCCTGTAGCTATCTCGGAACCCGACCCCTTCCCAACGAGAACAAGTGCGACGATTATTACCACCAGTTCAGGCATCGCGGTGAAGACCGGGCTTATGATTGCCCCAGTGAATCTCTCGCTGAATTTCCCTCTTCTTCCAATTTCTTCGATTGTGACGGTCAGAATTAAAGATGAGACCAGCAACATCACTACCCCAGCAGCGATCCCAGCAACGGAAGTGAGTGATGATGACACCTTGCCTCTATCATATCACCATTAAAAACACCGACTATCACTGCGAATTGGATGGTCGCTCTTCTGCACACTCCTTCCGCTGCAATTCATTCGACTAAATTTTATAGAATCTGGATATCTCTAGTCAATAGAATGAAGGCAATCATCACGGCTGCGGGACTTGGCAAGAGATCTGGACTGAATGGCCTTGTTAGAAAAGAACTCCTCAACGTATACGATATCAGAGAAAAAAACCTGGTGCTGAGGCCGATAATGGATGTTATCATTAACAAATTAAACAGGATCGGTATAGACAGGATAGCAGTTGTACTCGATCCATCAGACTCACTCTCCCAGGATTACTTGAAGGGCGTTTACCCATCCGTAAATGTTTACTTCCAAAGGGAGAAGAATGGATTTGGAGATGCTGTTCTTTCAGCTAGGAAATTCGTGGAAGACGAAGGATTCCTACTCGCAGCTGGTGATGGGATGGTCCTAGACATGGAACGCTTTGGAGCGCAACTCAAGGAAGCTGAAAGAAGTGGGGAGTGGAAGCTCTTTGTTATGAAAGTCGAGGATCCAAGGAGGTATGGGGTTGCTGTGCTCAAGAATGGTAACCGTTTAGATGAGGTTGTAGGGGTTGTCGAAAAACCAAATGTCCCTCCCTCTAGTTATGCACTGTGTGCACTGTACTACCTTCCTCCACAGATATTCGATTTCATCTCATACAAAAACGGGAAAGCGGAATTGACGGATGCGATTGATGATGCTATTAGGAGTGGGTTGAAGTTTGGAGCCATTGAGATTCCCAGTGCTTCATGGGTGAGTGTAGGACGCGCAGAAGATTACCGTACCGTTCTTGAAGCCACTTACCAGCACAGCAAGAAAAGTCTAGAATTGAGTAATGGTTCAGATCCCTGAACTGTTTTTCCAGACCGTTTTTGGCATTATCACTTTCTTGAGGTCTCTGCACTTTTCTTTATACTGCAGAAGATCTTCAATTATCTTCTTGATATCCTTTTTCAGTTCCCCAGAGGGCCTGTAACCCAAGTCATAGAGTTTCTTGTGGTCCGGGTTGTAGTAGTGGTCTTCCGCTTCTACCCTCGGGTTTTCGACGTTCATGATTTCCGGAGTATTGCCAGTCAATTCATGATACACTTTGCTTACCGCTTCGGCAAGGTAATTGACTGAGTAGTATTGGTCAAACTGGTTGAGCACCCTGTATTCGCCATCTTTCGGTGGCTTTTCAAGTGCTATGGTGAGACAACTTATGCTGTCTTCCAGAGAAAGGAAACCCCTCTTTTGGTTTCCCTTCCCATACGGGGTTATGGGGAGCCCCGCAACAGCCTGGGCGGCAAATCTATTCAGTGCAGTACCCCAGACCTCATCTATATCGAATCTCGTGTATAGGTGGGACTTCTCTATCTCCTTGGTTGCGGTTCCATAAACTACCCCTTGCATGACGTCTGTGATCTTCAGTTTCCAAAGCCTGTTTGCGAACATGAGATTGTTGGAGTCGTGGACCTTAGTCCAGTGGTACCAAGAACCAGCATTCCTGGGGAAAGGCAAGACGTCCTTCCTCCCCCTGAATTCCACCTCCAGAAACCCTTCCGTTATGTCGATGTTGGGAGTGCCATACTCTCCCATGGTCCCGAGCTTGATTATTTGAACATCTGGATTCGTATCCTTCGCAGCGTATACCAAATTGATCGTACTCACTAGATTTGTGACCATTGTCTCGTTTGCCTGCTTGAGGCCTATCATTGAATACGGGGCCGATCGCTGCTCTGCGAGATGATAAACCACATCTGGATTGACCCTTTCAAATACTTGATAAAGGAACTTTGGGTCTGCAACATTTCCCCTGAAGAATTTTAAATCTTTTCCATAGAATTCCTTGAAACTCTGCAACCTTCTCCCTATCGAAGGAATCGGCAGCACAGAATCTGAGCCTACTTCCCTCACTCTCTTCCTGGTGTAGAGATTGTCTGCGCCGAAGACATAGTGGCCTTTGGAGGCGAGCCGTTGCGCCAGTGCCCACCCGATGTATCCATCGACCCCGAGTATTAAGACTCTCATCTTCTTTGAATTTCTTTGAACGATTTTAATTTTGGTGTTTTCTGGTACTCCTTTTGAATCTTTTCATGGTGGATATAGGCAACGTGTATTACGAAGTGAGAGTAACCTCACATAAATTGAGAGAAGCTATACGCCAAGTGCCCAATCATGGGGGCGATCATCAGAAAGAAGATACTCCTTCTGAAGAGTTTAGGCGCCTTTCTGACTGCATTATTATTAATAAGATTGATTCTTTATCTGTTTGCCTAAGATGAAAAAAATCTCAGTGACCTGTCCTTACAGAATAAGTTTCAGCGGAGGCGGTACTGATATATCCCCGTTCCCAGAAATGTATGGAGGGTGTGTCATCAACGCAACTATTGACAGGGGAATCAGGCTCAACTATGTCGGTGATGGTAAACATCTGGAGATTTCATCAAGGGACATTCTAAAGAGTTGGAGTTTTTCTAAAAGGATTCACAACAATTTCCTAGATGGCGTCACCGCACTATTCAAGGAGAGGGGAATAGAAAAGGGAAGGTTGAGTATTTCAGGAGATGTTCCTCCTGGAACGGGACTTGGAACTTCGAGTGCGTTGGTACTCGGACTGCTCCAAATAATAAAATTGCTCAACGGTGAAGAAGTAACAAAGGCACGATTGGCCGAGGAGACCTACGAAGTGGAGAGAAATTTCTTCGGGGCAACGCTGGGGAAGCAGGATCCTTACGCAATTTCCTTTGGCGGAGTAAAGTACGTCGAATTTGGTAAGAACAGTTACAAGATGGAAGTTTTTGATTATAGATTACCATTCGTCCAGCTACTGGAAAAATCATCCCTGATGGTCTATACGGGTTCGTCACATGACAGTTCAGAGGAACTGCAGGATGAAGTCAGCAGACTCGAGGCGGGCTCTGGAGATCTGATTGATCGGTTGCTCGAAATAAAGAAGAATACGGAAGAGGCGAAGGAATCGATCGAAGAAGATGACTTCGACAGGTTTGTGAAATTAGTGGATAGCGGGTGGGAACTCAAGAAGGGACTGAGCAAGAACATGACAAACCCCAAGATAGATGCGCTCATCAGTGCCGCAAAAGAAAATGGTGCAGGTGCTGCGCGACTTATGGGAGGGGGTTCTGAAGGATTTATCCTCATCATCGGCGACCACAGGAGAATATGGAAACTCCAGAAGAAGATGATGGAATACTCTGACTTTGTCACGCGCATTTCTTTTGACTTCTTGGGTGCCAGGTCTGAAACTTTCTGACATTTTTAAAAAATAATCCAGAAGAGGACTTATTGATTTATCTGGTCATCCACTTCGACTGCTTCCAGCAAGTCAAGAAACCGTACCAAGAGGTGAAGAAGATGATGATAAGTGCCAATCCACCATATGCCAACGTTCTAATCCGTTCTCCTCGCACGTTGTTCGCGACGGCCATTCCAAAGATCAGTGGACCTGGAATGCTTAGGAGGGTGAGCAGAGGATGTATCAGTTCCCTTCCCTTGCTCAATACGGTCAGAGTCGTGATAGAATCCAAGATCGTGTCTAGACTGTTCCCAGCTATAATTCCAAATGAGTGGAGGTCGAAGTAAAATCTTACTAGACCCAAGCCCAGCGTGATTATCGGGAGCGCGAATGTGGCAACCGCTTCAAATGTGTAGAATGCGCCTGCCTTGAATGCTGTTCCGTCCGTCAGGTTCTTGAAAAAGTAATAATAAGAGCTCCTGGCCCATCTTATGCTCTGCTTAGTAAATTGTTTGAAATTCTCTGGCGCCTCAGTCTCGATAACAACGTCAAAGCTCTTGGCGGCCTTGTATCCATTCTTTATTATATGGGCGGTCAACTGTTGGTCATCTCCCATCGTAGCCCGCCTGCCGGCAACAGTGTAATTCCTGAACTTGCCCGATAGAAGAAGAGGTTTTACTAGACCTGTTCTGTACATTGCACACTTTCCATCTATCACCATGACACTTCCTCCTCTTGCCGACATTGCTTTGAGTATGATCTCTCTTGTTCTTTCCAAAAATTCGGCGCCATATGAGGCTCCACTGTCCGTCTTCTTCACCGAAACATTTGCGCCCACTCCGCCTACATTCTCCTTGAAGTGTTTTAACAGTTTGGTGACTGTATCAGTTGGGATTATGGTATCGCTATCCACGAAGAGGACGAACTTGGTATCTACGTGCTTCATTCCTTCTGAAATTGCAATCCTCTTGCCACTCCTTTCTTTCAAATGAATGAAGATTCCACCGTTCTGTTCAACGATGGATCTGTACGGTTCGTTGCTAGAGTCACCGACAACGACGAATCTTGTGCCCTGGATTTGAATGCCATTGACCACTTTCTTAAAAACATCCACTTTCTCGTTGTATACCGGGACAACTACTGTGACGTCTCCAACAGACGAATCGACTCCAAAGGTTGGTTCCGACCGGTGCTGCATCAAGTAATATGTGTTGACGGAATAATATATGAAATAGATTAAAGTTGTCGCGATTGAAATGAGTATTATGTCTCTGTATACCAGCAGCACTGTCAGGTCTATCCCTTCTTCATAATTAAAAGTATTTTAATATTTCCGCATAATTATACAATTTGATTTTATTTTAGGTTGTATAACTTTTTTTTCCTGACAGTTTGGGTTCCATTCAACTCCCTCATCGAATTCGGTTATCCATTCCCGCAATTGTTTTTGAATACGGACAATTTTGGGCAAGGTAAGTTCAAAGTCCCTTCGCATATTTCGGTTGGTCACGAAGTATTAAAATCAATCAGCGATTATCCATAGTGCCAAAGTATTCTGAACTTCTTAGGGATGACCTAATCGAGTTCAGGGAGTATCAGGACAATATCGCACTGAAGTCCGTCGAGAAGAATACTTTGATAGTTATACCCACCGCACTGGGAAAGACCGTCATTGCAGTTATTGCAATTTCAATCCTGATTCAAGACGGTGGAAAGTGCATCTTTTTAGCACCTACTCGACCGCTAGTGCATCAACATGCCACTAACATAAGGAAATTCGTGAACCTACCGGAAGAAGAGATTGTTGAGGTAACGGGAGAAATAAAGAAATCCTTGAGGAGTGAACTGTATCGATCCGCAAGAGTGATCGTGTCTACCCCTCAAGTTATTGACAACGACTCTTCATTGTTTCTAGACATCAAGAATGAAGTCAAGGTCGTGATTTTTGATGAAGCACACCGCGCAATCGGAAATTACTCCTATGTAGAAGTTGCAAACTTCTTTTCTGAATCCAGAATCATAGCCACAACTGCGTCGCCGGGAGGTGATCGTGCGAAAATCGACCAGATAATCAAGAATCTGAGGATAACGGACCTAGAGATAAGGGACGAGAATTCGCCAGATGTGGTTTCTTACATAAAAGGAATTGATATTGAGCAGGTAAAGATCCCAACTCCACCAGGTCCAACCGAGATCATAGAACAGCTCAGGGAAATGCTCGGAGAGATGATAAAGAAACTCGAGTCGTTTTCCCTCAGGATACAGGGGAGATCTAGGAAAGAGCTCATCGCCCTTGGAGACTACATCTTCAGCCAGATAAAGAGAGGCAACAAGTACTTCTATTCGGCAGTGAAGATTAGGACCCATGCGATTCTGATAGACTATCTGCTTGAATTTGCAGAGACCCAGGGAGTGTTGCCATTTTATTCTTATCTGCAGGAAATGAAGAGGGAGAACAGCAAGGCAAAGAAGATATTCACTGATTCCAGGATGGTTGCTATTGAAAAGAAAGCGGAGAAACTTTCAACGGAGCCTCTCAGTCTGCACACCCCAAAGATAACGAAAATAATTGAGATCCTGAAGGAACGCAGCAATGAAAAGACGATCGTTTTCTGCCACTACAGGATAACCGCAAACATCCTCACCGAGATCCTGAAAAATGAGGGATATTCCTGTGAGAAATTTATCGGTCAGAGTTCGAGGAAAGATGGCAAGGGAATGACCCAGAAAGAACAGACCTCTACTCTCCAGTTATTCAGGGATGGCATCACGAAGGTCCTAGTGGCAACACAGGTTGGAGAGGAAGGGCTCGACGTACCGGCAGCGGACACTGTGATTTTCTATGAGCCTGTCGCAAGCGAGGTAAGGTCCATACAGAGAAGAGGAAGGACCGGAAGGTTCGGAAAGGGGAAGGTGTACATCCTGACGATGGAAAACTCGAGGGATTTATCTTATTACTATTCGGCCGGAAGAAAGGAGAAAAAGATGAAGAACATATTGAGGGACGGCAATAAGAACGTTCAGACGACCTTCGACAGTTTCCGTCAGACTTAAACCGGCCATACACTCACCCTCGGATTGAGAGCCGAAAAATAATTTAGTTTTGCGTAAATCTCCAAAATGTAAGAATTAGGGGATTCTAAATGTATGACGAGATCATCAAAACGATAGTGGAAAAAGGGGGACTTACGAAGTTGTTCCTTGACTATGATGGTACTCTGGTTGACCTGGTCTCCCAGCCGGAAGATGCTGTACCACCTGCCGAACTTCTAGGCCTTCTGAACGAGCTGAAGAAAAAGATTCCCCTATATCTGGTCACTGGAAGAGACCTTGATGGACTGTTGTCGTTCGTGGGAAGTGGATTCAATGTAATCGCAATGCACGGGTCCCAGTTTATCAGTGAGACCGGAGAAGAGTGGTCTGTAGACAATTTTGGCGAGTACAAGAAGAGGACCCACGAGATGTCGATAAAGTACTCCCGTCTAGAGCGTGATTTCCCGGGACTCAGGGTGATTGACAAGGTGGGTGGATTACAGTTCCATTATTTCAACGTAAAAAAGATCGACTTAGAAAGTCTCGAAAGGACCATTTCAAAGATATCTGAAGAAGGATTCGAAATGTACAGCGGGAAGTACGTTTTCGAACTCAGGATAAAAGGAATGGACAAAGGGAAAGCGATGCGGCGATATGTGGCTAGTGACGACTTAATATTGTTCGCTGGTGATGACAGGACGGATGAGGAAGCGTTCGTTGAATTCAAAGAGCATATCACAATAAAAGTGGGGAAGGGAGAGACTGCTGCAAGATTCAGGCTTGACTCCCCAGCAGATTTCAAGAAGCTGCTTACTGACCTAAATGAAAGCAAGGCAGAAGTGTTCAGGATGAAGAAATGAAATTTGAATCGATCGATGCAATGAATTCCAAATTGATTTCTTGCGCCCGATGCGAGAGGATCACAAAGTTCAGGGTCGAAGTTGCAAACAGAGGATCCAGATTTCTGGGAGAAGAGTTTTGGAGCAAGCCTGTCCCAGGCTTTGGTAACTTTCATTCGAAGTTGCTGATACTTGGACTTGCTCCGGCCGCCACGGGAGGAAACAGGACAGGACGCGTGTTCACAGGAGATAAGAGCGCTTCATTCCTTTTCTCTTGTCTGCACGAGGTGGGGCTTTCAAACAGATCAGATTCTGTTTCAAGAAATGATGGACTGGTCCTAGACGAGCTCTATATTACCGCTGCGTTGAAGTGTGTACCGCCTGGCGATAAACCGACTCCGAACGAACTGGAAAATTGCAGAGATTACCGTGAATTCGAATTTCAGAATATGGACAACCTGAAGGTTGTCCTTGCGCTCGGCAAGATCGCTTTTGACACGTTCAAGGGATACCTCAAGGGCAGAGGATTTGATGTAACTGAGATGTCGTTTAAGCACGGGGTCAGCTTCAAGGTCGGCAGCATCTATTTTTACGCCTCATATCATCCAAGTCCGAGGAACGTAAACACTGGAAGGTTGAACAGGACAGAGTTCATTAGGGTGCTAACGGAGATAAGAGAGAAATTCTT
Organism: Thermoplasmata archaeon; assembly: GCA_021797915.1. Classification (GTDB taxonomy): domain Archaea; phylum Thermoplasmatota; class Thermoplasmata; order Thermoplasmatales. The sequence goes on from JAJZYT010000002.1 coordinate 17,181, forward strand.
ATCCTGACAACATTTTTGCTTTTACCTTCGAGCCCCTATCCTTTGTTACCACTGTTTCCTTCGGCTCATCCGCTGCTTTGAACTTGAAGTCCAAGAGATTGTGTTTCCTGAAAACGTACAGGTGGACATCATCACCAGGTTTTTCATTCTTTAGCGAATCTACCTTTCTAGTTCCAAATTCCTTCTGAATTACCCTTGTGAATGTGTCGGTGAATTTTTGACCGTTTACTGCAACCAGCTCGTCCCCAGTCAATACACCTGCATCATAAGCAGGGTATCCTTTGAACACGCTCTTCACGAGAATCCTGCCACCCTCAGGTGAGACAGCCAGGCCAGAAAATCCTCTCGGACCATTCTTCTTGTCAGCGTACTTGTGGCTCACCTTGTAACCCATTTCCTTCAGATACCTGTCAAATTCAATCTCCTTGGTTGTCTCCGAAAGTCTAGTCACTAACTTCTCCGCGTCTTCTCCGATCAACCTCTTAACGTGAGATATCAGATCCTTCTTCTCTATTCCCTTGCCTGTCTTGTTGTAATCTGAGAAGAGGCCCCTGAATGCATCGTCCAACGACTTCTTTCCTCCGGTAGCCTTTATTATTTCAGAATTCAGTGCGAAAGCAATGAGCTCACCCTTGAGGTAATACGATATATAGCTGTTGAATACATTTCCATCCGGCTTGTATAACTTTATCCAGGTGTTAAATGATGATGCATCAGCTGGCAGAGCGTGTCCTGGAATGAGTGTATAGAAGTCGATGCTACTTGTGAGGTGCTTCATGTATTCATCTTCCTTCACGATGCCTGCTCTCCACAGGATGACCCATTCATAATAGGATGTGAAACCCTCGCTCAACCATAACAGATTGGTATAGACTTCCTTCGTGTAGTCGAAAGGTCCCAGTTCTTTGGGTCTAATCCTTTTGACGTTCCACGTGTGAAAAAATTCGTGTGAAACTGTTGTCAGGAAAATCTTGTAATCGAAATCATCAATTAGCTTGTATTCTGGCATCAGGATTGCTGTGCTGTTCTTGTGCTCCAGTCCTCCATAGTACTCGTCAGGGACCGTTATGATTAAGAATACGTAGTTGTCGTATGGAAGTTTTCCAAACATTTTCCCCTCCTCTTCCACTATCTTCTTGAAGTCCTGGGTTATGGATTCCTTATCTCGTACCATTCTCCCCTGCCAAGCTATGATGTGTCTCTTGTTCATGACTGTGAATTCAGCTACCTGTAAGTCTCCGATCAAGATCGGGCAGTCTGCAAGATGGTCGTAGTCGTTCGCAACGAATAGGTTCTTCTTTTGGGGCATTCCCGTGGCTATCTTCCACTTTCCTAGATCCTTGAACTTGACTAAGTACTCAGAGTCTTTCTTCCCTTCCGGGTAAAAGAATAGGGTCGCTCCGTTGATCAGGACAAAAGACCTGTCAGAGTAAGAAGTGTCGACAGTCAGTTCATCGCAGTAAACCTCATAATCCACAGATGCAGATGGCCCCCTTGATTCTATTTTCCACCTGTTCTTGGAGACCTGTTCAACCCTTCCTTTGGACACTAAATTGCTTACGTGTCTCGAAAAGTCTCTGACCAAATACGAGCCCGGTGTCCAGACTGGCATGACTATTTCGTCCTTTCCAGAAGAGGGAAATTCCATGTGCACTTTCAGTATTCCAGAGTGAGATTCAGACAGATCAACAGTGAACTGTACCGACATAACTGACAATCTCCCAATACAAAAAAAAGGTTGTGGCTATTCCCGGTAGGAACCAAGTCGCTTAAAATGCATACGAAAAAACTTTAATTGGCTCAAATTTGAGTTCTCGAAATCGCAATGGATACAACGAGTTGGCTTCCAGATTTGAACACTCGTCTAACAATATTCATTCTACCTCAGATGGGGACGAATGGTTGGGAGGAATTTGCTTGAGTGGGAAAACGGTCCAAACGTCCTTGACCAATCTTAGGAAACTCATAGTGCACAAACAGCGCCTCACCGGTAAGTTTCCTACCGGTGGAACCAAAGAGGACATCCTGTCAGTTATGAGAGATGTTGCCTATATCCAATGGGACCCGATAAACGTCGTTGCTCCCGCTCACATTATTTCTTTGTGGTCCAGAATAGGAAAGTTCAATCCCTCCGATTTGGAGAAGCTCTTGTGGGAAGATAGAAGGGTGTTTGAACACTATACTCCGGTATTGATGTTGATGCTGACCGAAGAGTATCCTATTTTCTATTCCCTCATGAAGAGGTATCCAAAATCTCTCCGTGGAACATGGGGTTCCCACTCCGAACATGCACAGAAGTTCCTTTCGGAAAATCATGATCTACAGAAAAGGGTTCTGAAAGAATTGAAGGATGGACCTTTGCGTCTTGATCAGTTGATGGATTACACTCCGTCGAATAGGAGTGCTGACGGTTGGAGCTCAGACAGCAAGGTCTCAAACATGATGTTCCATCTTCACATGCTGGGGAAAGTGATGATAGTTGGACACCACAAGAATCAGAATGTATGGGGGCTTTCTGACGATTTCCTTCCAGAATGGGTCGAAAGGAAACTTCTGACAGAAAACGCAGCAGATAGGGCCGCTGCTACACGGGCTCTGAAGGCTATGGGTCCTGCAACACTGGGTGAAATAAATTATTACTTTGTCAGGGGACGCTACCACGATCTCAAGAGAGCTCTATCTGGACTGGAGAAAGAGAAGGAGATTACACGGCTCAGGATCGAAGATATAGGAAGAAAGGAGGAGCGATACATTCTGTCTAAAGATATTCCACTTCTGGAATCGATGGATGACATTGATTTTGTGCCGAGGGTATCACTACTCTCTCCATTCGACAACATGATTTCTGGAAGGAACAGAACGAGTCGCGTTTTTGGTTTCGAGTACATCCTCGAACAATTCGTGCCCAGGGAGAAGCGTAGGTATGGAACATATGTACTTCCCATATTGTGGGGAGAGAGGCTCATTGGCAGGATAGACCCTAGAATGGACAGAGAAGAAAAGATTCTCAAAATAAATGCTGTACACAAAGAACCTGGAGCGGATATTCCTGCCGAAGCTATTGAAGAGATTGGAACCAGAATCGAAGAGCTGGGTCGTTTCCTGGGAGCGGACGAAGTGAAATATACCTCCATAATTCCCCCTCAGTGGAGAGGTCGACTCAACTAGAAGCCTTCTGTGCCGCCTGGAATAGTCTGAATTGTGCAGTTCCGTTTGAATACTAGGCTTTGCTCTCTTCCATCACCCTAGAGTTGTGTGCATCTATGAGGAGAAAGATGGATTCGTCCTTGTGTTCAAACTGAAGCGACCACACTGGAATGTGGACGAGGTACATGTCGGCAATGTCCACGTTCACGTTCGCTGAAAGGAAACCATGAACATTTCTCTGAAGCCTCCTGATCTCCCACTGCTGAATTCTGAGCTTTCCCTCCATTCTTGCTTTTTCTTCCCCCATCGTTCCGTTCAAAAGCTTTATTGGCCCGCTCACGTCGTCCTGTCCTATCGGTCTCTTGTCGGAGAGATTGAAAACATAATCAGGTGGTTGGTACTGGTTCATGTTCTCTATTGCAATTACTGGATAATTCACCTCGTTTACATCGTTTCCTGATTCCACAATAGTCTGGACATTAATCGTTGGGCCACCAAAACCACCTCTTCCCCCCATTCCAGCTCCAACAAATCCTCCGGGACTGACCTGCTCCTTCTTGAACTGATACTGTGCGGAGTATCCTGCGTCCATTATCCAGTAAGGCAGGTAGTTAAGATCCGACTTCTTGAGTGTGCTCTTCTCGAACAGATGCCTGTGAAATATGCTATTGTCCAGAAATGCCTTTGCCACTAACTCAGCCTGGTCCTTCATCTGGACTTTGATGTCGAGAATGTAGTGTTTTTCGACTTTTGTCCAACCCAGTGACCCCAAAGAAATTGAGGTGCCGCAATATGTACAGACAACCATTGCCTCTCCGGGTGCAGGGTTGAGCGGCGCTCCGCAATTAGGACATTTCATGTCCTTCAGGACTGCCTGCTGGTCCTGGGAACTGTTCCCTCCCTGTTTTGTAGTTTGAGACTGACTCCCCTGCTGAGGCGCTCCACATTTAGGACAAAAGTCCGAATCATCTGGAATAGATGCGCCGCATTTCTTGCAGTACATTTCAGTTCACCTTCTCGCCACAATTCGGACAGAACTTTGCTCCTGGCTGTACTTCCGTCCCACACTTCGGACATTTGGTCGTGATGGATTTCCCACACTCTGGACAGAACTTTGATGTCTTTGGTATGTTCTTGCCACAGTAAGGACATTTCATCTGCTCTTCAGATGAAAAATCATATCCACACGATGGGCAGAACTTTACGTTCTCGTCCACGTCGGTTTGACATTTGGGGCACTTCTTCACTCTCTTTTCTGCAGGAGGCTGCTGTTGGTTCATCCCCTGAGCTATGTTTGATGACATTGGATATGCCATTCCTGCTCCAGCTCCCAACCCCATTCCGAGACCTATTCCTGCTCCAGCAGTTCCACCAGGGTTCTTCGCTGCATCCACCATGGCCTGACCAGCCTGGAACTGCAGATAGTTCGCACCCACTGCCTTCATGCTCGAACGGGTATCTATTGCCTTCTGGACCTCATCCGGAAGCGATATCGTCAATCCGGAAATCTTGTTTAACTCTATTCCGTATTGATCGAAAGCAGCCTTTGCGCCAGCCAAAACAGCTTCCTCTGTGTTCATCAAGTTGGATGGGAGATCGAGCACCGATATTCCCTGGTCTTTCATCTTTCCAAGCACGTTGTAGATAAGCATTACGACCTGGTCCCTTATCCTGTCTTCCACCTGTGCAGTAGTCTCGACATTGAAAGTACCCACAAACTGATTTATGAATATTGAAGGGTCCGAAATCCGGTACCTCATATCACCAAAGAGCCTGAGCATGACGATATCGAAGTCCTTGTCCCTGAATGCGTAAGGTTCCTTGGATCCAAATTTTCCGTCGATGATCCTTCTCTGCAGGTAATACACGTAGGCCTGCTGCTGGATACCGGTCAATAGTTTTACGAGACCCCCAATGATTGGTGCGTTGAGATCGGTCAGTGCATATCTTCCAGGCTTGTCGATATAGAATATTGCCTTTCCATCCCTGAAAAAAACAGCCGTTTCGTCTTCCCTGACGACTGCATTGTCGTTCAACTTGATCAGTCTGGGAACCTTCCACATTATGTTTCCTTCTTTGAACTGATCCTCCCATTCAAAAGTAGTCGAACCAAATGCGCTTCCACCACTTGGTGGTACTCCACCCCTCTTTCCAAATGGCATTTAGACTCCCCCATAGAGAAGCGTTTCCCTGCTGCTGTTCAGATCTGAAATTGCCGAAATGATGTTGTTGATTCCCGCAATCCCGTCTTGATTGACATTTCCAGATGAGCAATTCTGCACGAACGAGTTCACTCCCTTCTGAAGATTCTGTATCTGGTCGAATATCTGCATATCCAGATCATACAGTGCTGAAATCTTCTTTGCATCCACCTTGATTGGTGCGGATATTCCAGAATACCCTGCCCCATGGTGTTTGACAGCCTCTGCGACAGTCTGGATCCTGGACCTGAGGACCCCAATCGGCTCGAGTCCCTTGAACTGGCCGCTGCTAACGAGTGAACCTTCGCCAGTTTTCAGATTCGATATAACGTCCAGCATTTTCTTGTACAATTCGTCCTTCAAAATAATATCAGCATCACGCAAGTCTTCGTTTATCCTATACCCGTGGTAGCCAGGGAATATGAGTTGGATCTTTTTGATTACTCCTCTGTCCTCTACGACCTGATCCCTTAAGTCGGTCATGGAGCGTTGATAAAAAACGAAGTCAAAATACTTTCCACTATTGTCTTTTCCTAGCCCCCGTGTTCTGATGAAACTCGGAAACCCTGAATTCTGAAAATTCGCATTGTATAAATGTTAAATTCGTCTAAAATCCCGTACAGTAGGCAGTCCAGACAACTGTTAATATCTTGAGTGCGATTCTGAAACATGAGAAATGAGGGGGAAACTGGTGGTAAGAAATTTTCCGAACTTGCCATTAAGTACTCCAAGGAATATCAAGGGAAGATTCAGACCATGCTCAAGGTACCGGTCAGAAGTCTGGAGGACTTCTCGGTGTGGTACACTCCTGGAGTAGCAGCAGTTTCACTTGAGATCGCTAAGGACAAGGAATTGTCATTTGACATGACATGGAGATGGAACACCGTTGCGATTGTCACAGATGGAACAAGGGTCCTCGGACTTGGAAACGTTGGACCGGAAGCTTCATTGCCCGTGATGGAGGGTAAGGGACTTATCTTTAAGTACCTGGGTGGGGTCGATGCAATACCGATTCCTATAAACGTTCATGAAAAGGAACAAATTGCCAGCATCGTAAAGGCAATTGAACCTGCCTTTGGAGGGATAAACCTAGAGGACATAGAATCGCCGAAGTGTTTCTACCTGCTAGAAACGCTCAGAAACGAGATGAACATACCCGTCTGGCATGATGACCAGCTTGGAACTGCGGGAGCGACACTTGCAGGGCTGCTCAACGCTCTCAAGCTGACGGGAAGAAACGAGAGAGACACCAAGATAGTCGTCGTGGGATCTGGCGCCGCAAACATCGCTACGATCAAGTTATTCGACTCAGCGGGATTCGATATTGGAAACATCACTGCGGTCGATTCGCATGGGGTTCTGCACCCGGAGAGGGAGGATATGGATGTTTTGATGAAAGATAATCCTTGGAAATACGACCTCGGAATCAGGACAAACAGAAAGAGGATCACAGGAGACGTCCAGAACGCGCTTGAAGGTGCGGATGTTTTGATAGCGGCATCGAAACCGGGACCTGGTACCATAAAGGGCGAGTGGATCAAGAAGATGGAAAGGAGGGCAATTGTGTTCGCACTTGCAAACCCAGTGCCTGAAATATGGCCTAGCGAAGCGAAGGAGAATGGCGCAGAGATCGTTGGAACCGGAAGGTCGGATTTTCCAAACCAAGTCAACAATAGTCTGGTATTTCCTGGAGTTTTCAGGGGAGCGCTGGATGCCAGGGTCAGGAAGATTAGTGAACCTATGATCGTCAGGGCTTCAAGAGAGCTAGCTCTGTTTGCAGAGGAGAAAGGACTCACGGAAGACTACATCCTTCCCACAATGCAAGAATGGGAAGTGTTTCCAAGGATCGCGGCTGCAATAGCAGAAGAAGGCGTCAAAGAGAATCTGGCGAGAGTAAAAATGAGCAAGAAGGAATACTACGAACGGGCTAAGAAAATTATCTCAAGCAACAGGGAAATGATAGAAAAAATGATGGATGAGAATCTTATAAAGAAGGTGAAATGAACATGGAAGAAATCAAAATCAGGGACCTAAAAAGAGAAGATCTCAAGGATGCGACAAACCTGGTAATGAGATTAAAGAAGTTCAACTCGGAGCACGACCCACTTTTCAACGTTTCTCCGGACCTTGAAAAGAATGTAACCGCATATCTCGAGAGCGCGATCAAGCTTGAGACCAGGGACGTGCTTGTCGCAGATTACAATGGAAAGATTGTTGGGGCGATAATGGGAGAAATCATAGACAGACCCTTCTACATCCCAGACAAGGAACTGAGGATAACCGAGATTTATCTCCTGCCAGAATTCAGGAAGGGCGGACTTGGCAGGAAGTTGCTGGATGCCTTGGTTGTGAGGGAGAAGGGGAAGGGATGCGGCATGATCACAGTAGAATTCCCAACTGAGAACCTGCTTGGACACAAGTTCTATACTAGCCTTGGAATGAGAGGAATCCAGTCGATATATGGGAAAAAGTTATAGGATATAACTCCACGCAGGATTGCATATCTGGATCTGCTACTCTGCCCAAATCTCACCTAGTCTGATCGAGAACCTTTATTGATCTATTTACTGAATATATTTTGACAGATATAGAGAGAACAGGAGTACAACGAATACTGTTGCTGCAATGACCACGAATGTTCTGTCCCTCTCCCTTGCATAGATCAAAACCTGAATGAAAATTCTCCCGAACGGAGAGAGTATCAACAGTAGAACTCCAAGCTGAATGATTGCAAATGACTTGAACTTGAAAACTCCGTATGTGATTGTACCCAGGTAGTGGGGAAAGACAGCAGTATTTGGTCCATATGACTGCAACAGTATATCTATTGGCACCTTCAGATAACCGGTAGAGTCTGTTGCAAGGTATGTTATGAGACCTATCACAATCACAGATAGGGATATGATTACACTCCATATGAGATAAAACGAGAGGACCTTGGAGGATATTTTCTCCTCTTCTTCCTTTTCTTTTTCAAACAGTCTTTCTTTGCCAGTACTCATAGGTGCAACCCCATCCCGCCTATTAGCAACACCCCACTCCGCAACATTTCTATCGCAACAACGAGAATTACCGCCGCAAACAGGATCCTTACTGTTCTACCCCTGACTTTCATAAGGAGCCGCGACCCAACTAATGCGCCGATGAGGACTCCAATTGCAACGGGGGCTGCAATATAGGGATTGACGTCGCCGTTGAAGAAATATATTCCAGCACTGGCGGCCGCTGTCATCCCGATCATGAAGTTAGAAGTCGTAGTGGATACCTTGATTGGTAGCTTCATGAAGAGATCCATGGCAATGACCTTGAAGACTCCTGAACCAATTCCGAGTAATCCCGACAGTATTCCGGCAACGAACATCATTGCTGAACCACTCTTGACCCCCGAAACGTTGTAGTTCACTTCTTTATCCAATTCGAGATTGTGATAGTGGGATTGGAGCGACATTCTTTCGGCGATTGGGTCGTTCTTGATATTTTCCGGCTGGTTGACCTCTCCAATCTTCTTGATGAGTGGAAGGACAGAAATCAAAAGAACAATTCCAAAAATAAGGTATATTGCCGCTGGGTTTTTGATGCGCAGTCCCAAGAATGCACCAACTATTGCACCCGTAGTCGTGAACAAGACTAGGAAAGTACCCACTCTAATGTTTGAAATCTTGTCCTTCACATACGCAGACGCTGACCCGCTTGACGTTGCTATAACAGAAACGATGGATGCTCCTATTGCAAGATAGATGGGCACGTGAAAATAAAGAGTCAGGAATGGAACTATTAGTACTCCTCCACCCAATCCAGCCATTGAACCTATGATGCCCGCAAAAACTGATGCAACTAATATTAAAATGAGGTACAGAACTAAATCAAACACTCGGGTTAATCCAAACACAACAGATTAATTTTGCTTTTCGGTATGCGAACCTTACCGAATAAATTTCCCCGCATCTCAGGAGTACTTTAGATCATCGATGTACTTTGCCCTCTCGAGGACTTTGAACTTTGAAATATCCTTTGGAATTTCCAGGACCTTTACGTTCACTATGGAATCGACGTAGCTCTCAAAATCCTCTTCAGACATGTTCTTGAATGTGAGGTTTCCGATATTCTTGAAGCTGATTTTCTTGTTGTTCTTGACGAGTTCGGGCCCGGATATCTCTATTGAGTTCAGATCCTGGATGTAAGTGATTTTCGAGTCTTTTACCGCCTGGAAAAATTCTTCCCCGACCTTCTTTGTCTCCCCTGCAGCCGCAAGCAGGACCTTGAAGGCGTCGTTGGTTAAATCTCCGACAGTTTTACCGGTGTCCCTTGCAAGGTCTTTCACTCTAGCATAGACCCTCTTTTGTATTCCCTTGATCGATACATTTTCTGTGTCTTGGCGATCATTCTTTTCTTTTTCATCCGTCATGAAGGACAATGGTTATCTGGAATATAAGATTTCTGGTTTTCCATAAATCAAGTTGTCAAGAAAGTATTCAGGAGATCTGCGAATTTCTCTGGAAATTGGACGTGAGGTACGTGATTCCCATTTTCTATCTCGACGAGGGTGCTTCCCTGTATATATGCATGGAGCATCCTTCCGTTTTCAATTGGGATGACCTCGTCATCCTTTCCCCATATGATCAGCGTCTTCGCCTTTAATTTCTTCAATTCGGACTCCTTGAGTTTCCAGCTGGGATTAGAGTTATTCTTCACTATGTTGGATATGACCGACCGAGCGTTCATTGGGTTGCCGCGCACTACCATTTCCACGAATTGGTCTCTGCTTCCCTCTTCCATTTCTCCGAACGTTCTGTTTACTCCAGCGCTGTCTTCCAGCACCAGGTGAGTGGGTTGCTTTCTGTCGAGTGAATAGCGCATTGCTACCCATCCTCCGTAAGAATTGCCTACTAGAGAGACATCTTCCAGACCCAGGGCTTCTGTTAGTTCCCCTATCACGTCTTCCTGCACACTGATGGTGTACTCGATGTCGGGTTTCGCTGACCTTCCCTGACCCACCAAGTCAAGAAAATAGAGACCGATACCTTCCTTCAGATGCTGTGGCAACTTCATCCAAGAGTTACCTGTCCCACCCAGACCGTGAAGGAAGATAACCGGGATTTTTCCACTTCTCTCGATGTAAGATATGGTTCCATATGAGGACTCGAAACTCCTTCTGAACACCGTCTAAAAGGCTGTCACGCAATAAAGCGTTATTCAATTAGTTTTATTAGCAGGTACAAATTATACTAGTCCGTGGAAAAGATAGCTTCCAAAAAAAGCCTAAACGTAGCTGGAGTTCTGCTTTTTGTTTTTGCCGTTCAATTTACCATTATGTTGTTTATCACAGAGGCACTCTATCACGGCTACAGCATTGCAAACAATTACATCAGTGATCTCGGAGTCGGTCCAACGGGATTCCTCTTCGACACGTCCATTTCTGTCCTTGGGATTGCGGTTATAGCATCAGCATTCTTTCTGTATCGCGGTTTCGACGTAAAGGTGTTCCCCATCCTGTTAGGACTGACCGGTGTCGGTGCACTTCTGGTTGGTGTTTTCAATGAGAGCTATGGAGCGCTTCACGGATATGTTTCGGACTTAACATTCATAATGGGACCATTGACCGCAATCTACGCCTACAGGTACCAGACCTCTCCCTTTAAGTTCATGTCGGTCGCTCTTGGAGTGGTCTCGTACATCGCAATCATCTTCTACATGTTCTTTGGGTCACCCATTATAGGCGTCGGCGGCTGGGAGAGACTGATCGTTTATCCCTTCCTTCTATGGGGAATAGGTTACGGGGCATTCTTGACAGGATTGTCTTACAAGTAGATTGCAGAAAATTTGCGGCCAATTGCTTGGAAGTCAGGGGATGGCTAGAACTGACTGGCCTTGTTATTCCTCATCGTGATCTGGAAGGCTCAGGACCTTCACATTTGAGAGACTGGGACCAATTATCCCTTGAAGGTCTCCGAACATCCCCGAGATGCTTCCAATAGCCTTGTCTATCTCCTTCGTTCTCTTGGCCCATTGTCTCTCCATCGACCTCTTTTCCGATTCTATATCGTTTCTCATCCGCACTATACCATCCGCCACTGCTTCAACCCTCTGCCTGAACTGCGTGCTGGTGAGGTAATGGTAGAGAATGTCCTTGGTTTCATTGCTGCTCTCCCCCAACCTCCTCTGTCTTGCAAGCTCGATCAGGTTCATTCTTGCAATGATTGCGAGTGGGACCGCATTCTCAAAATTAGTGACGAGAATCCCGTTCTTCACCCCAAACGTAGAGATGTCTTTCGGCAGAGACTTCGTGACTATTACCCCCGTTTCTGCATTATAGTTTACGAGATCTCCCTTGAGTTTCATAATCCATTCATCCTTCCATTCCTTCGTCCTCTTTGTCTCCCATGCTATTATTCCTGAGTCTATTCCAGCCGAATTCTTCACCGTGTGTATGAGATCCGGGCCCTTTGTCCCCTGAGTTACTGGGACGACCGCATCCATTGGGAATGCACCCCTCAACCTGTCCTCTAGCTCCTCCTCAAGGACCTCCCCCTGAAGCTGCTGTGAGCCCTGCTCGATTTTTTGCTTCAGTTCCTGAACCTGCTTCATCAGACTATCATTGGTTTGCTGAATCTCCCTGCTCTTGAGATTGAATTCTTCATTATACTCCCTCCTCAAGCTTTCTCTCATCTTCACTTTCTCTTCGTCCAGCAGTCTTTCCGATGCGATTTTCTGTTCCCTGAGATTCTCCTCCAGTTCCATCCTCTTCTTCCTCTCTTCGCTCTCCCTCTTCTGACTTTCCTGCAGATGCCTTTCCTTTATCGATATGCTGTCCTCCATCTGAGAAAACTTTGAGTTGAACTCCTCCCCCAGTCTCTCCTTCAATTTCTCTCTCTCATCGACGATTTTCTTTTCCATCTCTGATTTGAACTTCTTTTCGTACAGTTCGTTTGCCTTTGATTCTATGGACTCTCTCAGTGCGGTTGAAACGGGAATCTCGGCTCCACACTTAGAGCAAGTTACTGTGTCTTCGGCCATGATCTATCCAATTTCCCAGACCATTAATTATTTTTTGATGTGGTCAATAATATGAGCATGCGAAGATGCCGAATATCTCTCGATGTCAAAGGAGAAAGGAAGAAATTTTTAATATATCAATTTCCATCACCCCAACTGAGGAGGTGCCCTCATGTTGGCAAAGAGAAGACCGGATGATGACGAAGACTATGAGGATGATGAAGATTTCTGACCCCCTTTTGAGAAGAGGCTCCATCAAGGACATTGAAGAAATAACAAGAATAGAGAACAGGGCGTTTGGAAGTCATGCGTATGACTACCCCTCTCTGAGATACATGCTAGAGATAGCCAATTCTGTAACGGTAGTGGCTGTCCTGGAAAATAAGATCGTTGGATATGCTTCTGTCTATTTCAGGAAAAACTCTAAAATATCTCACCTTGAAAGCATAGCAGTGGACCCTGATTTCCAGGGGAGAAGAATTGGGAAAATCCTTCTTGACGAAGTCGAGAAAATATCCGTAGAAATGAAATGCACTCTCATAATTCTGGAGACGTTTGAGAGGAACATTGCTGCACGAAAGCTCTACAAGAACAGTGGATATGCGAACGAGTTGCTGGTCCCAGACTATTACCATACCCCTTACGACGGTTCAAAGAACGCAATAAGACTTTCAAAGTCGCTTCAAGTGAAATGATTATTTAGGCAAGTTGAATTCTCCTGAGAATGATTAGGGTTCTCGCAACCGGAGTTTTCGACATACTTCATCCGGGTCATGTCCATTTCCTGACCGAAGCAAAGAAACTTGGGGATGAGCTGGTAGTGGTAGTTGCAAGGGATTCGGTCGCTCAGAAAATAAAGAGATTGCCTTTCATACCGGAAAACATCAGGGTGGCTATGGTTGGCTCACTGAAACCCGTTGACAGGGCGATACTGGGGGTCGAGGGGAACATTTACGATATTCTGAGTGAAGTGAGGCCCGATATAGTCGCACTTGGGTATGATCAGGAATTCAATCCTGATGAAATTGTGGCAGAGGGAAAGAAGAGGGGACTTGAACTAAAGGTTGTGAAGGTTTCCCAGTATTCGGAAAGCGAATTTAACGGGACAAGAAAAATAATAAAGTTGCTCAAGACGAGATCATTGTGAATTCCATTCTTTAATAGAAGTCGCCCTTTTTCCGATGAATGAAATTGCGTTGGCCAGGTTCCGTGAATTGTCAAATGAAGCAGCGTGATCTATAAAATCGGCCTGCTTGAAATTCACGAAATTGTTGAAAGTGCGCTGAACATCGTCCACGATGCTTATGTCCGCAAACCTTGATGTTCTAGACAGTGGGTTTAGGTCTATCGCTATCACAAACTTCCCCATCCTTTTGAGCGCCTCAGCCCTGTCTCCGTCCTCCAGAGGAATTACGACAGTGTCGGAAGAAAATATCCCATTCCTCTCGCATTTCCCCCTGTTGCTATCAAGACCGGGTATGATTGCGTCTTGATTCAGTCCGAGAATTTCCAGCCCTATCTCCCTGAAAAAGGCAACTATCCTTTCGATCCTTTCCTTCGACCAGTAGAATATATTGGCTTCAACAGTAATACCAAATTTTTTGGAAAACTTCACTATCTCTGGGCCGGCAAGTGCTGCTGCGTTACCGTTAACGGATATCACAGCTTTCTTAGATTTCAGTAGCTTGTCAACTGCAGCCCTCTCCGCCTCTACTGAAAATTCCTGACTCTTCTCCCCGATCAGATAATCAAACGCCTCTCCCCTTCCCTGAGAGATCAATCCGGATACCGTAACTATACCCTTTTCGTAAAAGCTCAAAAGTGTTTCCCTTTTCTTAAGGCTCTCATACCTTGGATGGCTCTTAGGAACTTCCAATCTGTTCGCCTAGCCCTTCGTCGAGTTTTTCCAGAAATTCTTCTTCCCTGTCGAACGGTATCTCTCCACCCGCGGCAATGTTGTGCCCGCCGCCATGGCCTCCTACCTTGGTCGCCGCTTCTCTCACTGCTTTTGAGAGGTCCAATCCCTTCGCAACGAGTTCCCTCGAGGCACGACTCGATATCTTAGTCCCCTTGTTCTTTGATAGGGTCACGACGGGTTTGGCGCTACTGACCAGGTATACCATCATCACACTAGCAGTAATCCCTGCTAGGAAAGGGTTCTCCACATAAGCTAGGTGGAAGTGCTTCATTTCCTTCCTTGACTCGTATGACTTCTTCACTTGTTCCAGTACCTCTTTCCTGAGTTTCACTGAAAGAGCATCCATCTCCTCCTTACCCTCCTCATATCCCATATACCAGGAGGCGGGTAGCCCCATCTTTCCGTTTCTTCCGGCCGCGTCAAAATATTCCGAGAGCTGAATGCCTGACATTCCGAGCTCCTTGAAATTGAACATGTCTGATACCAGTGTTTCGTACCCTTCCCTCGCAGCATTTTGCTTGATTAGCTGCTGGGCAAGGGAATCCACTATCTTTTCCTTTTCATCGGTCCTCAGGTTTGCGATGGGAGAATCTGGATCTATAGACATATTTTCAAGTAGGTACCTGGATCCTTCCTGACTCCCACTGAGTCCATCAAAGTAGGGTTCTATTGAGAGGTAAATCGCCTCTGAAATTGTCTTCCCGAAAAGGTTCAGTTCTTTGGAGCTGGGGTATCTTGCCTTCAGGTCTTCTACTATTTTCCCGTTTATTCCATTGAACCCACCGATGTTCTGTTTGTCTCCTATGACACCTGCAAGGAAGGCAGGAAAAAGGTCCTGATTTGATTTATCCACGGCTAAAGAAAGTATGAATGCAACCGTGCTTGAACACGCCTCCTTCGTCCCGTCATAGCCAAACTTCCTGGGGTTGAGGTTTATGATCGTGTTTCCAGTTCCATCAGATATCGAGTGATGATCGATCACCACGACTGCGCTCGAACTCAGGTCTTCGGGCACGTCAGAGCCGAGATCACTTAAAATGAGTGGCCCGTTTCCATACTCCCTTATCACGTCCAGCTCCATCGATCTCAGAAACGAAACGTGAAAATTCTTGTTGGCCCTCCGGAGTGTCTCCGCTATAATCAGGGCAGAAGATACTCCGTCTGCGTCGTAATGGCTGAATACCCTGAAAAAATCTTCCTTATCAATTACTTTTCTGGCTTCCTCAAACTTCGATGAATACGCTTCACTGAGGGAGATCATTTGAGAATTGATTCTGCAGTGGCCCTGGAATATTTCCAACCTGAAGGAAGCTTGCTCTTTCTCCTGTAATAGTCAGAAAGTCTCTTGATCTTTGCTTCCACGAGTTCAAGTCCTCTCCTGTTCTTGAGGTCCTTTGGATTGATACTCATGTGCTTGTTCAGGTTTATGGCCTTATTTATTAAGGCTGCAAGATCTTCAGGCACCTGATCCTTGACACCGCTTCCTTCAAGGATCTTCGAAATCCTCTCCCCCCTAATCTCCTTGACCTTAGGGATGCCATACTGATCTCTCAGGACCATTCCGAGTTTGGATTTGGTCAGACCTTCCTTCTTCAGCTTGATGATTAGTTGGTCCAGTTCTTCGTTGCCCATAGTAACCCATGCGGGCTTTCCCTCTCTTATTGGACGTTTTGATCCTGCTCTTCCTCTTTTCCTAGTATGCATCCTTGCCATTATTGCACCTTTCCCGTCCATTTAATTTTAATACTTAAGTTTTGATAGGCTCGGGTGTACGATGTTCTCGTGATAGGCGCTGGACCTGCTGGATCCAACGTTTCCTATCAACTCTCCAGGAAGGGGTTCAGGGTGAGAATGGTCGATCTCAAAGAGAAGATCGGAATCCCCAACCACTGTTCAGGACTCGTGGACAAGAGGGTTGTCGATATCGTTGGAGAGGAGTTAGTCACTGATAGACCATCCATTGCGGAAATATCAACCCCGCTTGGTTCCTTTTCCCTTAAGTCGGAAAGAATGAGGGTAATAGACAGAGTGTTTCTCGATCAAAAACTCGCCTCAATGGCCCAATCGGAAGGAACTGAATTGTCTCTGCTTACATCTCTTACCGAATCCCACCAAAAAGAGGGCAGAGTAGTTTCAACTCTCAAGTCAAGAAAAGGCTTCGAGATCGTAGAGTCGAGATACATAATCGGAGCAGATGGACCGGCTAGTTCGGTCAGAAGGAATTTGGGGATAAAATCACCGAAACTACTGAGTTCACTTCAGTTTGATCTGTCGAGGAAGTCGGACAGAGTAAAGATAAACCTAGACCGAAAGAAGACTCCGGATTTCTTTTCGTGGGAGGTCCCCAACCAGGATGAAGTGGAGATCGGCGCCTCCGGATTGAACAGCGAACGAGTCGTAAGAGGTATGGCAGGAGGCTCCCAGATCTTGAGGAAAAGAGGAGGACTTGTTCCGATCGGTCCCACGGAACTGGGGAGGGGAAACGGGTACCTGATCGGAGATGCTGCGGGACTCAGCAAGGCAACCACAGGCGGTGGTCTCTATGCCGCTCTGAACTCCGGAAACTCACTCTCTAGTGCCATTGTAAATGGAAACGATGTGCTGCTCGAATACCAGAGAAAATGGAAGAATTTCTTTGGAGCAGAGGTGAGTAGAGATTTCAAGATAAGACGACTTCTGGACAGATATGAGAAATATTATTCGCTTTGGGTCCCGATTGCAAGTTCAAGCATCTCGGGAATCAACAGGGTTGGAGACGTGGACTACCCATCCAAGACTATTCTATATATGCTTTATTCACTGCCCTTGAGGTTTCCATTGGCTCTCATGGAGTTTGTTTCGAAGTCCATCTCTTCGTAAATATAGCTACTGTATTATTCACCAGGATCGAGTTAAAACATTCAGTCCTTTATTGTCTTGAAAACGAGGTGCGAAAATGTGGTTTCGACTCCAGAGTAACCCCTTATCTTGTTAACAACCTTTTCACCCAGTTCCCTCAGATTTCTTGCCCTGACTTTTGCAATTATGTCAAACTCTCCCGCAATGATATGGACCTCCTCTACGCCTCCAATTTTTGAGATGGCCTGGGCCAGTTCTTCCTGGGTGGTGCTACCCTTCCTCTTGAACGAAATGAAGACGTAAGCGAGTACGTCAAGTCCTAGCGATTCATAGTTCAGTTTCAGCGTGAATTTGCGAATGATACCCGTCTTGACCAATCTTTCAATCCTCTGGGCTACTGTTACTCTGTTCAGACTTAACCCATCCGCTATGTCCGTTATGCGGTCTCTCCCATTCTCAATCAAATAATTAACAATTTGATTATCAATTTCATCAAATTCTTTCATAATGTAGTACAATCAATATAAATATAAGTGTTTCCGTACATATTGTTAACTAAAAGTGAGCTTAAAGTAATATGAGTCGATCGGATCTTCCTGTCATGATCGAATCGAATCCCATAGACGATTTCTATGAGAGAGACAGGGAGATGATGATTATCGGTACTAAAGTGAATACGATAGTGAGGGGAAGAATGAAGAGATACCTTGACAGGAAAGGATTTCTAGAGATTAATCCAGTGATCATATCTCCGATTTCAGATCCGCTGAATCATCCAGTAGACGATCCGACCCTGAGCTATTACGGGCACAAATACAGACTGACCAAATCGATGATCTTCCACAAGCAACTAGCACTCGTGCACTTTGACAAGATCTATTCATTTTCCCCTAATATCAGGATTGAGCCCATCGAGAGGAAGAGTACGGGTAGGCATCTAGCAGAGTTCACTCAATTGGACCTTGAGGTAAAAGGTGTGACAAGAGAGTATGTGATGGACCTAGCAGAGGGAATGATCAACGACTCCATCGTGTGCGTGAAACGATCGATTGACCCCGAAAAACTGAACCCTTACTTGAAAAAATATGCAAAACCGTTCAAGAAAGTCAGATATCAAGATGCAGTCAGGGAATTCGGTAAGAACTTTGAGGCAACAATGAGTGCTGATGCCAAGGAGCCCTTTTGGATCATCGACATACCGCTTCAGGAGAGAGAATTCTATGACAGGGAAAAGGACGAGGAGGAGGGAGTACTGATGGACATGGATCTCATCTATCCTCACGGTTACGGGGAGGCAATAAGCGGCGGGGAGAGGGAACATGAGTACGAACGGATCTTAACGCGCATTTCAAAGAAGGGACAGAGAACCGAGGACTTCGCACTGCTCCTGAAGGCTGCCAGGAAAGGTCTCCCTCCATCTGCAGGATTCGGAATTGGGATTGAAAGATTCGTCAGATTCATTACCGGTTCTGAAGACATTTCACGCGTGGTCTTGTTTCCAAAGAAGATCGGAGAATACGTTCTTTAAACTTTTTTTCTCATAATTTTTATCGCTTCGATCTGTCAATAGAAAACAGAACATTGGTCACTTCAAGTATGAGTCAAAGTTTATTACGCTAAATTTCTATTTATGCAGGTGAGTAGAGACCGCTACCCAGAACTACTTACGATGATGGAAAACAGGGGGAATAGAGTAAAGATTGGAGTAACTATTGCATCTGGCGCTATAATAGTCATGCTGATGTTTGCAATTGCACATTACTATAACCCCCCCGAAAAAACAAATGTAACGGTCAACCTGAGTGATATTACTGAGACCTTGATAAAGAAGAACACAACCATATTCATCAAACCGAATAGTACCGCTGGCTTCCGTGAAACATTGAACTATAACTCTACCCTGGATGGCAGGTTTAATTCTACAGGAGAAGTAACATTCTATGTTCTGAATCAAACGGAGTACCTTTCACAGAATTCGAGTGGTAGTCTTGTTTACATTTATACCACAGGAACCACAACGAACCATAGCGTTCAAGTCACTCTTCAGTCAGGAACATATTATCTGGAATTCTACAATACAAACGATTCCAATCCGGACACGGTGCAGCTGACCGAACCATTCACCATATCATTTTCTACCTAAGCAAAACTCAAGCTATCAACGAAGTTACTGCGATTCAAGTCAGTTATTGGAAAGCGACTCAGGTGAACCAATCATTGCCTGCTAACACCTAGTCTGCATACAGAGGATTGGATACATTGAGGGAAGAATCACTTAGGTGTTTGCAAAGATTGTAACTATTTTCCAGAATCATGTATGAAGTTTAACAATCTATTCATTTGACCTACAGAATTGCGAGTAAATTTCTTTACAATTTGGGATGGAAGAGGTCTTACAATTTGTGTTAACGAATTAGATGGGGATTCATTATTTTAGCATCGTTCCTTTGTAAGAAAATATAATAAGCTCTTTTCAATCTTCGGAATGGAGTGAAAAAAGTTTGAAGCTCTACGTTTACATTATCCGAAGGGTTCTACTACTCATCCCAGTCATCATCGGAGTCACTCTCATAACATTCTACCTGTCTCATCTTAACATCGGACTTCTAATCACCGAGTATGAAGGCAAAATACACACATACGCACAGCGAGCCATAGTCATGAAAGAACTCCACCTCAGTGGACCCGTTTGGGCCCAATACCTCTATTATCTTGGCGCTATGTTCACTGGGAAGTGGGGCTTCGTCTCCCCCGGAGATGTAGATCCTGGCGTACCAGTCTTTACGGAATTCTTGAAAAGATTTCCTCCGACTGCAGAGCTCGCACTCCTGGCTACCTTTCTTATTCTTGTTATGGGCCTTCCTCTGGGAGTTTTGAGTGCAGTAAGAAAGGATCGGGCAACCGATCACGCGACAAGACTGGGAGCAATGGCAGCTGTCTCGATACCCTCATTTTGGCTGGGCCTGCTCGTACTGAATTTCATGCTGGCACCAACTGTCTCATTCTTACCTCATTGGCTGGTGCTGTATGGTAATGGACAGTTGAACTGGTCGGTGTATGGTTACTGGCACGGGAAGATAGCACCTTTCGTTTCTCCCACAGGGGGTTTATCACAGCCGACCGGATTCCTTCTCATAGACACACTCGTCTATGGGGACTTTCCAGCATTCTTCAATGCATTATGGTATGTGTTTTGGCCATCCCTCGTGGTGGCCCTTACGACATTCGGAGTCATCATTAGGTTCATGAGATCAAGTATGCTTGAAAACCTTGGACAGGATTACGTACGAACTGCCAGATCAAAAGGAGTTCCGGAACAATTCGTAATAAAGAAACACGCAAGGAGGAACGCCCTAGGTTCTAGCACGACTGTTATGGGACTGATTTTTGCTTCTCTGCTTAGCGGTGTTGTAGTCACAGAGATTGTTTTTAGCAGACCGGGTATGGGAACGTGGCTCTATCAGGCTGCATACAACAATGACATGGTTTCAGTAATGGCCACAACTTTCGTCTTTACAGTGGTAATCGTAGCTGCGAATCTCATCGTTGACATAATGTATTCATATCTAGATCCAAGGGTGAGACTCGAATGACGACTGAATCAGCGGGGTCTGAATTTTCGAGGGCATTGAAGAAACGTCTGGAATCATCTAAGAGGAGTTTCTATTTCCTAACAAGGAGCCCTCTCGCCACAATTGGTCTGGCCGTTGTTATATTCTATGTAATCCTCGCGATCATAGGACCCAAGCTGGTGGGAGGGAATCCCAGCGTAATGACCGCTTACCCTATATATCACGGTCAGCCGATAATATTCAATCCCCTGCCTCCATTTGAATATGCAAAGTTCCCCCTGGGCACGACGATCGGGGGGTACAGCATATATGAGGGAGTACTCAAGGGTGCAAGGGTCGATCTGGAGCTCGCTTCCATTATAGTATTCAGTGGTGCCTTGATAGGCACAGTTCTGGGAAGCGTTGCGGGTTACAAAGGAGGCGCCATAGGAGAGGCCATCATGAGAGGTACGGACATCTTCCTTTCTCTGCCCTACATAGTTCTGGCAGTGGCTTTCCTGACTGTATTTGGAAGATACGAATCTGTTATGATAGAGTCGCTCATCCTCATATGGTGGCCAACCTACACGAGGATTGTGAGAGGTCAGGTTCTGAGTGTTAGAGAACAAAAATACGTGGAGGCCTCCGTAGCCGCAGGTTCTTCGTCGCTGAGGACAGTGATAAAACACATCATCCCCAATTCCATCTATCCAATTTTCGTGCAGATATCCCTGGATTTCGGGAACGTAATACTCACACTGGCATCACTCTTCTATCTTGGATTCACATTCGCAGGACCTGGTTTTGCCGAATGGGGTAACCTCTTGTCAAGGGCTACGTCAGCAGGTACCGGAGGAGCAGCCTTGGAGAGCTATCCATGGGCGGTAACCATTCCGGGACTAGTGATCCTGATATTTGTTCTTGCCCTCAATCTGTTCGGCGATGGACTCAGAGACGTACTGGACCCCAGGATGAGGAGGTGAATAAATTGGTCGGAGAAGCATTAGTTGTCAAGGATCTCAAGACTCAATTCTTTATTTATGATGGCGTTGTAAAAGCACTGGAGGACGTAAGTTTCATCCTGAAAAAGGGAGAGGTGCTGGGAATCGTCGGAGAGACAGGTTGTGGAAAATCTGTTACTGCTTACAGCATCATGAGACTCATACCCGATCCACCAGGAAGGATTATTTCAGGTCAGATCAAGATGGGTGACTACGACCTCATAAAGGGAATGGACCAAGAAGTTGACATAATTCTAAAAAAGAGACCCAAGATCAGGCATCACAACAAGATGATCAAGAAGAACGAATATCTATACAACAAGATCAGAGGAAGGTACATCTCGATGATTTTCCAGGAGCCAATGGCTGCTCTCAATCCTGTCTTCACTGTAGAAGACCAGATAGTGGAGTCACTATATCTCCACAGTAAGACCAAGATTCTCAGGGTCATCAAATCCGCTTCAGAGCATATTTCAGATCTGCAGTCATTCAAGGATAAGGGCGGCATAACTTCCGAACTTAGTGGTGAGGTAGGGGTTGAACTTCAAAAGATCAAGATTCAGAAGAAGGGGTTTGAGTCAGAAGGGAAGCACCTGGAAATGCTAATTGATGAAGCAACAAAGTACCTTGCAAAGAAGAACAAGTACGACGAAATGCTCAAAGAATCGATAGAGGTCGATTCGCTGGAGGATTCCCTCTTTGGGAATATTGGCGAAGAAGAGAGGGCGAGGATATTGAAGGTTTTATCGAAAGAAGCGAAGAAATCGCACCTCACTAGACTGACCAAGAGACTCAAGAAAAGGAATCCAGATCCAGTGATAAGCGAGGCCAGAAGGGAGGCTTTTGGACTCCTTGAATCTGTCAACATACCAAATGCATTCCAGATATTGAAGAACTATCCGCACGAACTTTCTGGGGGTATGCTGCAGAGGGTCGTTATTGCAATTGCTCTGTCAAACGATCCTCAGATACTGATTGCGGATGAACCAACTACCGCACTGGATGTAACCATTCAGGCCCAGATATTGGAGCTGCTCAGGGATCTCAGAAAGAATAGAGGAACATCCATCATCCTCATCACCCACGATCTTGGCGTCATTGCCGAGATGTGTGATAGGGTCGCGGTCATGTATGCTGGAAACGTAGTGGAAACTGCTCCGGCGATTGAACTTTTCCACAACCCAAAGCACCCGTACACGATAGGCCTTCTTCAGTCAATACCGAGAATAGACGATCCAACAAAGAAGCTCAACATCATTCGAGGCACCGTACCCAACCTCATCAAGCCTCCAACCGGATGCAGGTTCAATCCAAGGTGCCAGTTTGCATTCGACAAGTGCACTGTGGAGATACCGCCCACGATCGAGACATCGGAAGGGCACACCGTGGCTTGTCATTTATTCAGTGGCAAGGAGGTAAGATAGATGAGTGAAATTCTTCTGAAGGGAATCGGTATAAGGAAGTACTTCCCAATAAGGGGTGGCGTGTCTGGCAGAACGCTTGGCTATGTCCATGCGGTAGATGATGTCAATATTACCATTTACAAGGGCGAAACGATTGGAGTTGTGGGGGAATCTGGATGCGGAAAGACGACCCTTGGCAGAGTAGTTCTAGATCTCATAGATCCTACTACGGGAGCCCTGTTCTACAAACCCAATGAATCAGAAATGAGTCAGCTAGAACAGCTCTATTCCGAGTTGACGTCTGGAGGAGCGAGGGAACTCAAGAAAGAAGAGAAAAAGATACTGAACACCACGAAGGACAACATATACAAGAGCAGGAGAAAGAAGAAGGATTTCAGGAGCAGAGTCCAGATAGTATTCCAGGATCCAGTCTCTTCTCTTGACCCAAGAATGCTCATAAAAGACGTGATATTCGAGCCCATAAAAATAAACGGGATTCCGGTAGAGGGAGAAGATGACAACGGTAAACAGAAAAGGGTCAGGCTGAGAGGCGATGCTGCGACAAAGTACATCCTCGACATAGTTACTGAAATGGGACTCAATGAGGACCACCTCTTCAGGTTCCCCCACGAATTCAGTGGCGGTCAGAGACAGAGAATCGCTATCGCAAGAGCGATAGCGGTGAAACCCGAGTTCATCGTCCTGGATGAGCCAACTTCCGCGCTAGACGTTTCAGTTCAGGCACAGATACTCAGTCTCCTGAAGAACCTGCAGCAGAAGTACAACGTGGCGTACATGTTCATCACACACAACCTTGCGGTCATAAGGGCGGTCAGCACCCGGGTCATAGTGATGTACCTTGGGAAGATAGTGGAGGAAGCACTCACTGACGAGTTGTTCGAGTATCCGATCCATCCATATACTCAGGCACTCATCAGTGCAATACCTGTCCCGGACCCCAACTTTAAGAGATCTAGGATAGTCCTCAGCGGGGATGTACCTTCACCGGCCAATCCGCCATCAGGCTGCAGGTTCCACACCAGGTGCAGATTTGCAAAGGAGATTTGCAGCACCGAGGAACCCAAGCTCAAGGAGATAAGGACGGGACACGTAGTGGCGTGCCACTTTGCAGAGGATATACTCAAGACCGAATCTGAACGCACCGGAATAAAGAAGATTTCCGAGATCGCCATTTAGCGGGGTCACCCTCGACCGGGAGGAAACAGTTGCTCATTCCTAAGAGAGTAAAGGGCTCAGATAGACAGGAGTTGGTGAATCAACCGGGTAAGAGCTGGAAACGGTGGGCGAGGGAGGATCTTGCAAGGTACTGGTATGTGATACTGTGTATGTTCCTAGACCTTTCACTCAACCTGATGTTTGTTGAGAGCTACTCGAGATATCGCAATGAGCTGAATCTGATCCTCTCAATAGCGTCTGCAGTTGCCCTTTTACCCATCATATATCTTGAGTACAAGATATACGAGAAACTCTTTTCGTTTCGTTTTTCAATGCTGGTATAAAAAGGCTTTAGGCTCGGCAAATTCTTTTCGATAAGTGAAAATCGCCGTATAACACGCGTTCGGAAACTGAGAAACCTTTAAGTATAGTTTATGAGTAAGGGGATGAGGTTTTATGACACAACAGACAGATTCACAGCCAGCCCCCGCACCGCCGAAAAAGGGGTCAGCTGTGAAATGGGTAGTAATTGTCGTCGTCGTGATAGTCATTATAGCAGGAGCGGTTGTCGCGCTGACGTACAAACATCAAACACCACCACCAAACGGTGGATTCCACGCTCTTTCAGTAGCACCGTCGGCAAGTGGAATAGTAGCAATAGCGAACTCTAGCATAACATTCTTCCCTGGGACGCCCAGTGGATATAAGTGGACACAGGTAACCTGGAACTTCGGTGACGGAAAAACTTTAACAACGAATTCGACGGCAGGAGTATCTCACACATATACAACTCCTGGAAGCTATCTGGTAGACGTCTATGCGGTAGCTGCAAATGCAACGGCATCTGGAAATAATTCGTTGATCCAAGTCACAATAGATCCACCACTCACTCCGACGCCAGGAGCGATTTACGGGCCAGTCATATGGACAACAGCATCTGGTAACCAGACGATCAACTCTGGTGGATATGTGAACATGTCCTTCCAAGGATCTGCTGATACTCCCCCATTGACGGTTGGATCTGCAGTACCTGGTGACGTTTCGTACACGATACAGTCATTCACTTGGAATGTCGACAATGGAACCCAGATCATAAATGACACCAACACTGGTCTGCCCGAAACAATAAACACGACATTTAATGCGGGAGTGCACACAGTCGAGCTGACAACAACAAGCAGCAGCTCTTCTGGAAGTGTGACAGGTAACTACATTCTTACAATATACGCAGGCAACTATTCAGTAACAACGAACATTCACAAGGGAACTGTTGACACCAGTCAGATAGTTAACGCAGAATTCTTACCTGGAAACCCGAGGACACTTGATCCCGCTCTGTCCTACGATACTCAATCGTACGAAGTCGTTTACGAAATATATCAGTTCTTACTCGGATACAATGGATCTTCCACAAGCCAGTTCCATCCTGTTATAGCGACAAACGTGCCGTCTTCGGCGAACGGTGGATTGTCAGTATCAGGAGCCTATACGAACATAACATTCTACATCAACACATCCATAAAATTCTCCAATGGAGATAACGTAAACGCATACGACGTCTTTGAGAGTTTCGCGAGATCCATGCTGTTCGGTAACAATTCAGCAACAGCAGCTTGGATACTTGATCAGGGCTTACTGCCTGGATTGAGCATATACGGACCGTTCGATACAAGCTACTACTGGATACACCACGCAATCACATATAGCAACAGCTCACAGAGTGTAACATTCCATCTACTGCCTTCAACCCCAGTCTATGCATACGCAAGTGAAGTTGGAGGAAATGGAACGAACGTTTCCACAACCTATTCAAACCACCTTGGAGTATTCATGAATGAGACCGGAGTTACTTCAGTCGAAGTATACAACTACGGAGTTGCTGGAATATTCTATCAGTTCTTGGCTGGACCAACTGTGTCTGAAGTCATGGACAACAGCTGGCTAGTTGCGCACGGAGGATCACCC
Source organism: Thermoplasmata archaeon (assembly GCA_021797915.1). Lineage (GTDB taxonomy): Archaea > Thermoplasmatota > Thermoplasmata > Thermoplasmatales. The sequence continues at coordinate 43,374 of JAJZYT010000002.1, forward strand.
GGAGACAGCAACGCATCATTCGCAGCATTCTCTAACCCTTCAACCACGCCAAGTGCGGTAGTGAACTGGAACCAGTACATCAAGAACAATCCTATGGGAACCGGACCCTATGTGCTTAGTCTGAATCAACCCGGAGAAATTGTACTGACTCTGAACCCGTACTACAATCAGGTCCAGAATGGAGTTCCTGCGAGCAAGCTGATACCCAAGGTCATACTTGAATACCTCAGCAACGAGCAGGAAGCAATGAATCAACTGGAGTCCGGATATGCTCAGTTTGCAGCTGGTACGGCAACAGTTACAGAGATTCCAACCCTACAAGCGATGGTCAAAGCCGGAACACTGAATGCGGAAATTGCAACGCAGATGGATACATTCTTCTGGGCTTACAACTTTGACATTAGCGTGACCGGCGCGAAAGGACTTGACAGCAAGTTCAACGCACCAGCAAGCTTCTTTGTCAATCTAAGCGTTAGAAAGGCATTCAGCTATGCGTTCAACTATTCCTACTACATCAACGATCTCAACTCTGCGGATGGAATCCCACTCGCTGCAGTTGAATCTGGAATACTGCCTACAGGAATAGGGAACTTCCCATCGAATCTATCGTCCTACGGACCTGAGCCCAACTACAATGCCAACGGTAATTTGGCACTTGCTGCTAAGTACTGGAGTCAGACCAATTATTCTGCGGGGAGTACGGTCTATCACATCCCGATAGTGGATCCTGCAGGAGCGGTTTCACAGGATGCAATGGTACAAATCTGGGGGGCTGCAATTAGCGCAGTTACAGGAGGAAAAGTACAGATAGACCTGATTGACATTCCGTTCGGTCAGGAAGTAACCGACACATCCCTCGGTGGACCGGGGACAAATCCGATGCCCATCTACTACTTGGGATGGATAGATGACTATCCTGCAGCTGCCGACTTCACTGCACCAATTATTGGCCATCTGGGAATATATTCCTATCCTGACGGAATAGACCCTGCAGTCTTCAACAACTCGTCATTTGAAGCTGCACAGGGAATGAATGCCGCTCAGAACGCAGATGTAGCTCAACAGTGGGCAAACATTAGTGCAATGTGGAATGCTCTCGACGCTGCAAACCTTCAGCCACCTACAGCAGCCGGAAATCTCGCTGTGACAGCATATAACTACAATGCTAGCAAGATCGACATTAACGAGTTCTTCTACGTGGGAACAATCCAGGGTGTCGGTCCAGCATACTACAGTTCTTCGATCTCGTCCTCGTCACTTGAGCCGACTAGAAACGTTGCGGTAGGATGGTCATTCGTGATATACAACGCTATACAGTACTCTTAGAACAAATTTTTTCTATTTTTTTATTTTTTTCCACATTTTTCATAAGGTGCTTTTATGAGAGTTTCTTTTTTATCCATGTCCCTCTAATTACTTGATATTTCGTTCTATTCTCTTCAAAGTAAATGTACATCCAGAACGAATAGATAAGTGAGGAATAACCAAAACAGCTATTCTATTGGATTCAACCCTACCGTCCCCTGCCGACAAAATAAGTGGATATTATGCTATGGGGCACCGATTCAAAAATATATCCCTCCACTTTCACCACTTCGATATCGACTAGATAGTACTAAGATTCTAGTAAGACCACCTTAGAATTATCAGCATCAAACTTTAAAATATTTTCTCCCAAGCCTTGAAGGGATGCTCCTTTAGGATTCCTACAGGGATATATCGAATCTATTCTCCCCAAATGTCTCTCTTGATCTCTTCATCCTTGGCCCCTTTGGCCTTCAACTCATCTACTATGTCCTTTACGAATCTTATGCCTCCGCACAGGTAAATCGTCCTAGAAGCATAATCACCGAGGTGATTCTGAATCATTTGTGTGTTGATCCGACCTCTTTCCCCCTGCCATGTCCCGTTGTCGGTGTCCCTTGTTACCGTGTATATTATGTTCAGGCCCAACTCTTTATACCCCTCTAGTTCGGCTGCATTGACTATATCTTCTCTGTGCTTAATGCTGTAGAAGAGACAGACGTTCCTCTTCATATCCTTGCTCTTCAGATATCGGAGCATGGAAAAGAATGGCGCGATTCCTATTCCAGCAGCTAGGAAGAGGTCGCTATGTGAATCATCTGGTTCGTACAGGAAAGCTCCCCTCGGCTCGGAGACATATATTTCATCCCCTGCTTTCAGATTTGCGAGCCTGCTTGTGAACTTACCGTTTATCAGTTCTATCATGAACTCCATGTAGTCATCCGTAGGACACGATGCGATGGAATATGAACGAAACAATTTGTCTTCGGGATTGAGAAAAAGAGAAGAGAACATGCCGGGAACGAAATCGAATTTTTGACCGTCCTTTGGCTTAAGCTTGAAACTTGCAATTTTGGGACTGTCGGGTTCACCACGAGTTAGGTCTTTAATTTCATAGATCGTGTAGGGCTTGAGGCCCATCTTTCCTAACATCAAGCGCAAGTTATCCAGACTTTAAATAATTTTCTTGGTCGAATTAAAGCTATCACTTTTTTAAGGTTTCTTGCATTCTCTCAAGAACATGGGTGATCAGACTGAAGCAAGGGTAGAAGAAAGGATTCTGGAGGTACTCAGAGAGAGGGGATTTAGCGATTTCACGGATCCTCAAAGGATAGGGATACCTGAAATTCTGAAGAACCAGAACGTTCTTCTGACCTCTCCCACTGGAAGCGGCAAGACTGAGGCGGCAGTGCTACCCGTTTTCTATAGACTCGGCGAGATGAAAGAAGAGATAAGAGGCTTCGGTGCGATCTATATTACTCCCCTCAGAGCACTAAACAGGGATGTACTCTCAAGGATAGAGTTCTACGGTAATGCATTCAAACTGGAAGTTGGAGTGAGACACGGAGACAGCAGCGAGAGTGAGAGAAGATATCAACTGCTTCATCCGCCGCAGGTTCTCATAACAACGCCCGAGACCCTCCAGTTGATCATAAGTGGAAAGAAGATTAGGAACCACTTGAGCACTGTAAAGTATGTGATAATAGACGAAGTCCACGAACTCCTGAACGATGAGAGAGGCTGGCAGTTGATGATAGGACTCTCCAGGATGAAAGAGATTGCTCCTGATTTTAAGATAATTGCAATCTCCGCAACCATTGGAAATCCCGAAGAAGTGTCAAGAAAACTGTTCTTTGACAAAGATTACAGGGTCTTGAGGGCAGGCATTTCAAAACGATATGATATCAGCGTCGCAATGCCGAGCGGAGCTGCTCCCGCCTTCAAGGACATAATTGGCTCGGATGAAGACTATGCACAAATTGTGGATTACATATTCAAACTCTACAACTCCGGCAGGCAATTCATAGTTTTCTCAAATACCCGAGCCACTGCTGAAGACATAGTCATGAGACTTAGACTCGTTGATGAGAAAATTTTGGTAGAAGTTCACCACGGGTCTCTCGGGAAGGACATTAGGACGAAGATAGAAGAGGAGTTCAAGAAGGGAAAATTGAGGGGAATCATCTGCACTTCAAGCATGGAACTGGGCATTGATGTTGGTAGCGTCGATTTCGTTGCACAGGTCAATTCTCCAAGGCAGGTAATAAGATTAGTTCAGAGAGTCGGAAGGGGGAAGCACCGACTCGCAGAGACATCTGAGGGCCAGATAGTTGCAATGAACGAGATCGAATCAGAGGAGGGAGCAGTGATCTCAAAATTTGCTGAAGAAAATTCCATCGAAAATGTCAAGATCAGAGACAAACCTCTGATAGTGGCGGCAAACCAGGTTATGGCAATCGTCCACTCTGAAAGACAGATCAGTTTTGAAAAAGCTCTGGCCATTCTGAACAGAGTCCAAAATTTCAGTTCCTTATCCAAAGAGGAGTTTGAATCTCTTCTCATCTTCTTGTCTTCCATCTACGTAATTAGATACGATCCAGAAACAAAGACGATCAGGAAGAGCGGGAGGACACTCAAATATTTCATCGAAAACATTTCAATGATTCCTGACGAGAAGCGATACGTGGTGAAGGAATCAGGCACAGCAAAGATAATCGGCTTCCTCGATGAAGGTTATGTCGCCACGGAGATCGACGTTGGTTCCACTTTCACTCTGAAAGGGAGTACGTGGCGAGTACTCAGTATCAAGGATCGATACATCTATGTAGACTTCATCCAAGGCATATCCGTTCCCCCCAGCTGGTCTGGTGAAGAGATACCCGTCCCTTACGAAATAGCAATGGAAGTGGGGAGGGAAAGAAGGGAGGGAATTTTGGATGACAACCTTGATGATTTTACGAAGGAGAAGTTGAGAGTCTTCAGGAAAAGCGTTGCGACAGACCAGAGTATCAGGGTCGAGAAAGAGAGCGTCACAACTGTCATTCAGATCACGGCTGGGACTAAGGTGAACTATACGCTCGCGCTGATCCTCACTTTCAGACTCTCTGAAAAGTACGGTGAATCTTTCCTCTTTGACAATTCACCCTATCACATCGTTATCCAAGGCAACACGAGGTATAGGGCTGATGAAATAGTAGATATCCTAGAACACTTGGAAGATGAATTCCAGAATCTGGATAGGTATGTGGAAAAGTCCAGGACTTTCCAGTACAGCACAATAAACGTAGCAAGAAAATTCGGAGTGATCTCTAAGGAGAGCGATTTCACTAGAATCAGGACGGATAGGATTTTCGCAGCCCACAGGGAAACTCCGTTCTTCCAGGAAGCACTCAACAAGTTCAAATGGGACTACCTTGACCTTGAGAATCTCGCAGAAATCAGCAAACAGATCAAATCCGGTAAAATTGTCATAGACTTTAAGGGAGCTTTCTCAGTTTCGTCGAAACTGTACATGAGCAGCCTCAAGGAAAAGATGATGCCAATCAGGCCAACTGCTCCCATCCTAACGGCCGTGAGAAGAAGACTTCTCTCTGAAGAGATGGGGTTCTACTGCCTCAGTTGCCACAGGGTATTCAAGAGCAGAATCCAGGAATTGAAAGAGAGGAGATGCATATTCTGCAGCAGTCCGAGGATTGCGCCAATCAAACCCTACGAGATGGAAAATGTTCACAAGATGAGTGCAGAAACGATGCGGAAGGTGAGAACATCTTACCATCTCCTGAGGATGTACGAAGACAGAGCACTACTCGTGCTCGCGGCTCACGGGATAGGACCTGAGAGCGCATCCAGGATACTCGAGGTCCCAACAAAGTCAGAGAATGAACTGTTAGAGAAGATACTGATCAATGAAGTTCAGTTTGCCAAGAACAAAAGGTTCTGGTCTTAGCTCAACTCTTTCCTCAGAGCACCAAGGGTGCCAGATTTTTCCGCATACGCATTGTGCTTGTGTATTGTTTCAAAACTCTCGCTCGTGACCTTCACGTAAACATCGTCTGGCATCTTCGTATACTGCTTCACTATGAGCTTCATTGCATCCCTTACTACATCCTCCACGAACTTCGGGTTCTTGTGTGCCTGGAGCACTAGCATGCCCTCCTCCTCCCTCTTTAGAAGTTCGTAGGTTGGTGCACTCATTGATTTTTCTGCTATGTCGATTATTTCGTTCACTTCAATGTCCCATCCGTCTGGGATTTCCATGAGAATGGAGACATCATTCCTCTGATTGTGTGAAATGTAAGGCGGAGCATCCTCTCCTCTGTTCATTAGAGCAGAAACTGTCTTCATCGCGGATGGACAGACGGTGATTCCTGTGGCCGTGGCTCCTATATATCTCTTGGACTTCTCGCCGTCTTTCTGGGTGGCCTTTCCTCTAATCACGTACCTTTCGACGGTCTTCCTCCCCTTCGGGTTAGACCTTTCCAGAAAGTAATCAGCCGTCAGCTCTGCTTCAGCAGAGGAAGCATATGGGTGCCTGATCAGAAGTTTGTTCACTATCAATTCGGCAACGTATTCAATTCCCTTAGCTCTGCCTTCAACCTCTCCTTCCACCACATCTTCAACTGCTTCAATATCCCTCGATAGATCACTTCCCTTTCTTGATGGTGGCAGGTCCACAAATACCTTGAATGAGGGTATCAGAGTTATGTTCTTCCCCTTTCTTTCCACTGAGATCGGCCTCATCACGTTGGTGAGTCCTACCCGGTCCAGCCTGTAGTTGCTCTCTGGAGCCTCAGACTGCACATCCTTGAATTTTTGCATGTAACGGGTAGTACTCATTTCTTATCAAACTTTTCTTGATTTTGCTAGCAAAACTAATTGGCGCGTTACTTCTTTGTCACAAATGAAAGCAGTTCCTTTGAGAATGAGACGGGGTCAACCGGAATCTTCTCACTCTTGTCTGGGTTCGTAGAATAACCCATATAGAAGCCCTGTGGATGAAAGAACCACTTATCGATATGAGCACCGTCCATGCTCTTCACTCGTTCCTTGAAATCGTTAAGATCCGGCGATTGCAATTTAGCAATTCTCGTGACCGAAAGACCTCGTTTCGAAACCTTAACGAGGAACTGCGGCGAATACAGCTGAAACAAAACATCCTTTGGAAAATCTCCATCTACCACAAGGACCTCGTTGTTTTCGCCTCTAAACAGTATCTTTTTTTCTATCTGAGAAACTACCTTCTCATCTTCCTCGAATTTTGTTATAAGAGAATCGAATATCGTTTTTAAAATCCTGTCAAATTCTTCCGGTTTGTATCCCGCTACCATCAACCCCTTGAGTGCGGTATCCAGAAGATTGTCCATCCCGTCCTTGCCAAGAACACGCCAACCTGCATTATCCTGCCAGCAGACTGCCTCTGCTAGTCTCCTCTCTGCATTTCCCATCTTAAAGTATTCCACAACCTTCATCGCAGAACACGTCCAAGCTTTCGTGTCGTGATGGTCAAACCTCTGTACTTTAGCTATACCGTGAGGCGAGTCGAGAATGTAATCAGCCTCCATTGTATCTATAACGCTGTGATCCAGATACTTGACTTCAACTTCCTTCTTCAGGGCTCTCTTCAGCAGGTAGATTGATGCAACTGAATCTAAATCTGGTGGACTAGCTACAGCGAGAACTCTTCCCATCAGAACATCAGTTTCTTCTTGTCTATTTTCTGCCAGTCGTCCAGGAATCTCTTGAGACCCTCGTCAGTTTTTGGGTGGTTCATCAATTTCTTGAAAACGTCGAACGGCATAGTTGCAACATCCGCACCTATCAAGGCAGCGTCTCTGACATGAACTGGGTGTCTTATTGAAGCAGCCAGGATCTTTGTTTCGATACCGTAATTGTCGTAAACTTCCCTGATGTCTTCGATGAGGTTCATACCATCCTCGCTTATATCATCCAATCTCCCTATGAATGGAGAAGCATAAGTGGCTCCTGCCTTTGCAACCATCAGGGCCTGATTTAGAGAAAATACCAATGTTGCGTTCGTCTCGATCTTCTGTTCCTTCAACACCTTAAGTGCTTTTAGACCTTCAATAGTAGTCGGTATCTTGACTACTACATTGTTACCCAATTTCTTCAGTCTATTCGCCTCCTCTATCATACCGTCAGCACTGAGGGATGTCACTTCGAGAGATACCGGTCCGTCCACAATATTGAGTATCTTCTTCACAAGAGTCTTGAAGTTTAAATTCCCTGCAAGTTCCTTTGAAATTAGAGTAGGATTAGTGGTGATGCCGTCAACGCAACCCCAGGATACCCCTTCCTCGATCTCAGCTATGTTTGCGGTGTCCAGAAAGAACTTCATTTATTCACCTTCATTATTTCTTCCACACTATTTACGATTCCCATCGGGTTCAGACTATACTTATCCATCAATTCCCACGACTTTCCAGATTCTCCAAATGTGTCGTTGACTCCTAGCCTCTTGACTTGTACTGGATAACTTTCGGTTACAACTTCGCTGACCCTGCTGCCGAGGCCGTTGTAGATGCTATGCTCTTCTGCGGTAACTATTCTTCCAGTTTCCCTTGCGGCCTTCACTACTGAGTCCCTGTCAATGGGTTTAATCGTCGCCATGTTCAGTACTCTTGCTGATATTCCTACTTGTTTCAGGTGGTTCGAGGCGATCTTTGCAGCTGCGACAAGAATTCCCGTTGCCATTATCGTAACGTCATCTCCATCAGTAATAGTTTCTGCCTTGCCATACCTGAAAGTATCTGAGTCGTGTATAACCGGGACCTTCTCTCTTGATAGCCGCACGTAAAAGGGTCCCCTGTTCTCATACACATATCTGATTATCTGTTCTGTTTCTCTCCCGTCTGCTGGCACAAGCACCCTCATCCTTGGTAGGCCTGACATCAACCCGATGTCCTCAAGCATCTGGTGTGTAGCTCCATCCTCTCCTACTGTCAGTCCTGCGTGAGTTGCCACTATCCTGACGTCGCTATCTGCGTAGCATACACTCTGCCGCACGAAATCATATGCTCTGCCCGTCGCAAATATCGCGAAGGAAGAAACGAATACTTTTTTACCCGTCCATGAGAGACCTGATGCAACGCCCATCATGTTGTTTTCGGAAATTCCGACATTGAAAAATCTGTCTGGATATTTTTTCTGGAACATTGATGTGTGAGTTGAAGTGGAAAGATCTGCGTCCAGAACTACCACATTCTTGTCCATGCCAATCGAGACGAGCGTGCTTCCATACGCCTCTCTGACGCTCTTCTTATCCAGCTTATTGATTAGATCCGGGAGCCAGGAAAGCTCATTGGACATCATCATGGTTACATCGCCTCTATGTCCCTGAGGGCCTCGTTCAGTTTCTCTTCATTGGGCACGGGCTTTCCGTGATATTCTGGGTTGTTTTCCATGAACTTTACACCTTTTCCCTTGACCGTCTTTGCGATTATCATCTTTGGGCCCTCTACCTTCTTCGCCCATTCGACTGCCCTGGCTATTTCATCGAACGAGTGACCATTTATGGTAGTGGAAGCCCAACCGAATGAAGTGAACTTAGCCTCCAGGTCACCAAGTGTCAATATTTCCTCAGTGAACCCATCCAGCTGTATCATATTCCTATCGAGGAAAACGATGAGATTTGATAACTTTAGGTGAGCAGCAGACAGTGCTGCCTCCCATATGCTTCCTTCATCGGCCTCACCGTCCCCTATGACGGCGTAAACCCTGTAGTTCTTCTTATCTATCCTTGCGGCTAAAGCAAGCCCAACTGCATTGCTTAGGCCCTGACCGAGTGATCCGGCGGTTATGTCTACGCCCGGAACGTGATTTACCACATGCCCCTGGAGCAGTGAACTTATTTTCCTAAAACCGCGGAGAAGACTCTTATCGAAAAATCCCTTGGTCGCAAGAACTGAATAGAGTGCAGGAGTTGCGTGCCCCTTTGAGAGAACGAATCTATCTCTATCAGGCCAGTTAGGATTCGCTGGATCTACATTCAATTCCCTGAAATATAGATAAGTGAGGATTTCCGTTACGCTTAAAGATCCGCCAGGATGACCGCTCTTTGCCTCAAAAGTCATTTTTACAATGGATTTTCTAACTTCTTTTGCTATAAATTCCAGATTCTCCGATTGCACGGAACCTTGCACGTTCCCAAATCGGCATCCATCTTATTCAATTTTTTGTAAGAGAGCGGTACTTATATAAAGGCATCATAGTATTATTGCCATTAGCTTTCTATTTAAATAAAGAATATTTATATAATTCAAAAAGACATTTGATATCGCACGTGGGAGCCGATTTATGAGGACTTAAATTATAATAATAAATTGACCATTATTTAACTGAATCAAATAAACTAGTCAAATAGTAGAATTCTTCTATTTATATTTATGCGAAAAAGGGTAATATTCCCTAAAATATTTAGGTCTGTGAAAACGAACGAGGATAGGGAGAAATATCTCGAATCCATCGATCATTTCATAAAGGAACATGGATACGCACGACCTCTAGAGATTGCAGAGTTCTTGAAAGTGACACCTGCTTCCGTATCGCAGATGTTGAGCAAACTGGCAGATGATGGACTTATAAACTACCAGAAATATAGAGGGATGACGCTTTCAGACAAAGGAAAAAAACTTCTTGACAGCCTGAGCAAGAAGGAGAGTTCCATTTATGAACTTTTGAAACTGATGGGATGCGACGAAGAAACGGCTAAAGAAAGAGCTTGCTTTTTTGAGCACTTCATTGATGAAGATCTGTCTGAAAAAATGAGGTCTTTCACAAACAAAGTGAAAGAGAGCAAACTTAAACTTCCAGCATAAAAACGTATCTTTCCACTGGTCGCATTTACGAGATCAGATTGAAGAAATAGCTTTAGCTCTTTACAGGTATGACTGAAAGGTTGTCATTCAATTTCCGTCATTGTGTGTCAGAATCATATGAGATTAACAAAGCGGAACGGACCCTAAAGGATCGACTAGAATTGTTCCGATGAAGGTTCACTGATACTATTCATTTTGTCTAAATTTTCATAAATAGACTAAACTCCTAATCACTCTTTTATAATCGTTAGATCTAACATTTATGTGATCTAAATGTTGACTCAAAAACCCACCATAAATTATGGGTTAGAAGGGATTTATGTTGATGAGAGTGCCATATCAAAAGTAGACGGTCAAAACGGAAGATTGTGGTACAGAGGTTATTCAATTGAGGAACTTGCAGATAAGTCAAACTTCGAAGAGGTCTCTTATCTCCTGATTTACGGGAAACTTCCGACTAAGACAGAATTTGACGAATTTGTCATGAAACTGAAAGATAGGACAGGCCTCCCAGATGAGGTGAAAAGGGTCATAAGAAAAATGGCACCCATTGCACACCCTATGGACATTATGAGAACTGCAACATCGATGTTGGTAATGTACGACAAGGACCCTAACAACAGGGACCTTGAATCAACAGTCGACAAGATCATAACTCTGCTTGCAAAACTTCCAAGCATCGCGGCTGCAATCGGAAGATTCAGAGAAAAGAAAAGGTACATAGAACCGGACAGTTCGCTGAACCTGTCCGAGAATTTTTTGTACATGTTGACTGGAAGAAGGCCAAACAAGTTCGAAGGCAAACTCATTGACCTGATGTTCATCCTTCACGCTGAACACAGCACCAATGCATCAACCTTTTCCGTTCTAGTCACCGCTTCAACCCTAGCAGACGTTTATGCCGCAACAACAACGGGTATCGGAACTCTGAAAGGACCACTCCACGGAGGTGCCGATGAGGCGGCCCTGAACATGATCAAAGCAATAGGAGACCCCGACAACACAGAGAAGTACATAGAGGAAGCACTCGAAGGAAAGCAGAAAATCATGGGATTCGGTCACAGGGTGTACAAAGCATATGATCCGAGGGCAAAGCTGGTTAGAAGTTACCTTGAGGAGAGCCTGATCAAGGAACCTACTGACGAAGTCAGGAGACTCCTTCAGATTGCCCTCAGGGCCGAGAAACTTATGATAGAAAAGCTTGGAAAATCAAAGGGAATATGGCCAAACATTGATTTCTTAGCTGGTCCACTCTACAGAGTACTGGGCATAGACAGCAAACTCTTCACTCCGATATTCGTAGCGTCGCGGATGTCTGGCTGGGGATCACACATAGTCGAATACTGGAACAACAACAAACTCGTGAGACCTTTAGAGTACTATACCGGTCCACTCGATGTACCCTACAAACCTATCGAGTTAAGACAATAGAAAGATTTCCAATTAGATTACCACAACTGACTAGCAACACTCGACATAAACACAATTAGAGGATTTTCTTTCTCAATGAAATGCTCGAAATAAATAGCGAAGATATTCTAAAAAATGAGAAAAGATTTTGAAAAATGAAGAAGAGGATGGATGCTCAAATGTGGAGGTATGCGTTGACTTTGTCGACGCTCTCTTTGACGTGACCAACGGTGACATCCCAGAGTTTTCTTTCATCTTCATTAAAAGACATTTTGTAAATTTGTTCCACTCCGGACTTCCCAATCTTGATAGGCACTCCGACGAACAATCCATCTGCTCCATAGTACTTTCCAAGTTCTCCATCCAGTAAGACAGGAGACGTGACTACCCTCTTCTTGTCCTTCAGAATCGATTCCACCATTACGGTTACTGCTACTCCCGGTGCGTAGTATGCGGATCCAGTCTTCAGGTAAGAGACAATTTCTCCCCCGCCGCCTCTAGTCCTTGTTACGATGGCGTCAATCTTCTCCTTTGGAAGAAGTTCTGTGATCGGTATTCCTCCAACAGTGCAGTACCTAACAAAAGGAACCATGTCGTCCCCATGTCCTCCAATTACGAACGCGACCACGTCGTCGACGGACACTCCCAGTTCCTTGGCTACAAACGACCTGAACCTTCCGCTGTCTAGGGTACCACCCATTCCCATTATCTTGTGCTTCTTTGGAGAAATTGTCTTGTATGTTGCATAGGTCATTATATCCATTGGATTCGTCACAACGAGTATCGTTGCGTCCGGGGAGTATTTCTTTATGTTTTCTGCTGCGCTCTTTACGATATCCACATTCTTGTAAAGGAGGTCATCTCTACTCATCCCTGGCTTTCTGGCGAGCCCTGCAGTGATTACAACTACTTCTGAGTTCTTCAGATTCTCGTAGTTCTCTCCGTTAGGTCCTACAGTGTACCCTTCCATGAATGAATCTGAGCCCCAGTGAGGCATTGCTTCCATCATGTCGAGACTCTTTCCCTTTGCAACTCCATCAACTACATCGAACAGGTATATGTCCGCAAGTTCCCTGATTGCGATGTGTTCCGCGACCATTGCCCCCACTTGGCCGGCGCCTATTACAGAAACTTTTGGTAAAGACATTTTAGATCACAATACTTAATCATAGAACAGTGCAAAAACCTTTCACTCTAAGGCAATAATTAAAACGTGGAAAATATACGGAAGATGCAAGGGCGCATGGCCTAGTTTGGATAGGGCAATGGCCTCCTAAGCCATAGGTCGAGGGTTCAAATCCCTCTGCGCCCGTATAGTTCCGTTCATCATCCACATGTTTTTGGACCCCCCTTTCATCTCTCTCTTCTCGTTGCGAAACAAGGAGGTATGACCCTATCTCACTTCTTCAACATTGACCCTTTAGAGTTCTCTTTTCTTTAAACTACGGATTATCAGGATGCCAAAGATTGTTGCGCACTTCAACCTGAGACCCTTACCTGGGATGAGTTCAATGCAGTTCCAGATCTGCAAAGAGTACAGTAAGTATTTTATTATGTAACAATGAAGTTCACAATTAAATAGGAAAGGGAGGGTGATTACATGGGCCAGAAAATCGAGGCGGAAGTCAAGCGGTTTTTCCCTAGATTTGGATATGACGGGCACTTGGACAAGTTCCCAGATGGAGCTATTATTAATTTCAGGATTTCCAGGAATGTATTGGAAGAGCCAAAACCAGAAACCAAGAATGTAATACTAAGCTGGGATAGAGGAGATAGAAATGAACGGGAGAAATGATGGGTTCAAGTGGGTCTGGATCGGCCTTGCTGGAATGTTCATTCTGATTGGTGTAGCTGCAGTTCTTGAAGTGGTAATGTCAGGAGGGAGGCCCGTATTTCCTCCTACCAATTCTACAGCCTTTAGTTTCGACCCCTGGAACTGGATATGGAACCTTATTGGACTGTTCTTTTTCCTCTGGATCCTATTCTTCATCTTCAGGTTCGTCTTCAGGCCCTGGAGATGGCATGGCCATCATCATATGAACGATTGGAACTGGTGGGAGCATGACAGAGCAGAAGAGATACTTCGAGAGAGGTATGCAAAGGGGGAGATAACAAAGGAGCAGTTGGACAAGATGATGGACGATATTCACAGTAAAAGAGGGATGAATTTATGATGATCTTGAGAGAAAGAAATCAGAAAATTACTGCAATAGCATGAACTGACCGGTAGGTGTGGATGACAGGATCTAAATTTTTAGTTCAAAAAGAGATGCAGCAGCAAAGTCCTCAAATGGTTTGAGAAACTTCGCGACTTGATCTTGCCATTTAGACGGAACGGCTACATATCCTGAATTCGTGACGCTCAACATTTTGAGTTCTCCGCTAATTATTATGGTCTGAAATGCGCTGTTATTGGGTCTATCTTTCTCAATAACTGTTACCCCTTCCCTTTCTTTTACAGAAAGATCGCTCAATGTGTAGTCCTTCAATCGAACGAATGACCAACCAGCGCCAACGTACACGTCCTTTTCAAGGTTGGAAAGTTGCCAGCCAGAAGTATCGATTAATCCGCAGAAGATACTGTAGTCTTCCCTAAACTCGAATCCCAGCTTCTTTACAAGGTTAATGGATTTCTGATTCGATGGTTCTACAAACATCCTTGCAAACTTGAAACCTTTTTTCTTTGCCAGTTCCAGAGCAAATTTTGTAATATCTTCACCTATTCCTCTCCTTCTGTGTGATGGATGAACTCTTAGTGCGCTTAACCACATAGATCCGTCTCCAGCATCTTCGGCCTTTGCAAATCCGAGTACACCTTCACCCTCAGCAACTACGGTATAACCGCTTTCCAAGAACTCTATTCCAGTATCGTTTATCCAATCGCTATATCCAGATATTCTAGAAAGATTGCTGATCGGCCCCCAATCTTCCTTTGTAGCGATCCTGATAATCACCCTGAACAATGTTCTCTTGACATTTCTATCTTATGCCCCAATAACCTCTCTGACGAAGAATTGATATTACGGATGAAAATTGGAAGAAGGTATAATTTCATAAATTATTCAAGAATAAACAGATTCAATTATGTAGTCATCAGAATCGAAATAACAATCGACTGACCTGCGGTTTTCCTTGATATTAGAAGTTCATTCAGTCATTAAATTAGTCAGAGTTTTTATATTAGATTAACTGTAAAGCAATGATTGATAGACCTAATTACAGCGATTCTGGTCCTTCTGATCGTCGCGATAGGACTGGGGGAAATATTCCACGCATTCTCTCTTCCAGAGGTGGTGGGCGCGATCATAGCTGGGGTACTGTTAGGTCCGGCCATATCTGGCCTCATAGTTCCATCAGCTGCACTTTCTACCATAAGTGTTCTAGCTCTATTTTTCATTATGCTTCAGATTGGAATTGAAGCATCTGCAGACATTTTCTCAAAGAACATCAGATACGTTACAGGGTTCGCAGTAACGGCCTTCATTATCCCTTTCATAGTGATGTCCGTCGGTTCATTGTTTATTTTTAGGCTGCCGTACTTAGAGGCTGTAAGTACCTCTCTATCGGTTAGCATACCCTCCATTTCAATAGCTTCGGTGTTGCTGGTCAGATCCGGACTGATAAGAACCGAAGATGGATTCAAACTTCTCGGAGGGGTTGCAATGAGTGACGCTGTGGCTTTCATCATCTTTGTCTCATTCCACAGACCGCTCTTGACCATAAGTATTGATTCTGCTGCTCTGGCGGCATTCGTCGTTGCATTGTACTTTCTCGACATGTTCCTCAAGTCAAAGTCGTTTCTTTTGATTAGCTGGCTGGACAGAGTCACCAAGATTGAGAAAGAAGGAGTCATCTTTGCAATAGTGATACTGATGGGACTTGCTGCATCTGTCCTCTTTGAATTTATAGGGATTACGTTCGTTCTTGGAGCCTTCTTCTCTGGACTTATCATTCATAAGAATTCGATTGGGGAACAGGCATATGGAGTGCTCAAGAGAACTTTCCAGCGAATAAATTCCAGTTTCTTTATTCCGCTCTTCTTCAGCATCTCTGGTCTGGAAGTGTCAATCTTCTCGCCTTCGACACTCCCCTATATGTTGTTTCTGATATTGATCACAGTCTCTATCGGAGGGTTTGCGGCATACATGTTTTCAAGAAAATACATGAAGAGCATAACCCCGGGAACATCACTTGGGATCTTTGGAGGCAGGGGAGCTGTTGGTATAATCATAGCTTCTATCGCCCTGTCTAAGGGATTTATCACCAACACATACTATTCAGTTGCAATATTTGCCACCGTGATAATGGCATTGACGTTCACCCTTGTATTCAGCTACTTCATGAAAAAAAATCCTCCAACAAAGACAGGTGTTCCCATTGGAAATGAATAATACTTTGTTCTTCGTGGCAACGTAGAAAGTTAATTAAGATCTTTACTTACTTTGGAAGGCAATGTTTCCTGATTCTGTCTTTCAGAAGTTCCCAATGTTGTACGCAGACCGGTTAGAGTTAAGGCAAGTTAGGGTGGGGGACGAAGATGGCATCTATTCTTTCAAGTCAGGCGACTCGGTTACGGCAGCCTACTTAACCGAACCTTATTCGAGTAAGTCTCCATGCTGTTACCTGTGTTAAGACCCTGGTAAATAATTACAAAGAGGAATAGAGTAGAATTGAAGATAGTTCTTCATCCAAATTGCTGGAAAGATTTCGATTCAAGCTTGAAGGCGATCTTAGGGAAAAGTGCGTCTTCAGAGGAGAATCCTACGACCGTTATATTATGGCCTACTTAGAAATGAGTGGGAAAATCGCTGAGATCAGTCGCCTGTCAAGGTTGAATCTCACCCTGTTTCTGAAAGTCGAAACATCATACAGTTCAGAGCAGGTGGTGCAGAGGCCAGCTGCTACAAGGATCATCTGAATGCCCGCAACATCAAGCCCGGGACCAAGAAAAGCGAAATACCCCTAGCGGATACACATTCAAATGGGTGCTTCGTCATCTTTCGGCCCGATGCCCGACAAGGTTGTGGTTGTGTTAGGTAATCGTCTCTTATCAAACGAGATTCATGTTGAACTTAGGGGGAGAATGGATACGGCAATAGAGTTGTGGTCCACTCTCAGCAATTCACTGTTTCTTGTTTCGGGAGGGAGAACAAATCCCTCGATATCGAAGACCGAGGGCGAGGCGATGCGTGATTATGCTACTGAGAAGGGTGTTCCCTCGAACTACATCTTGGTTGAAAGTGAAGCTCTCGACACAATAGGAAATGGCTACTTCACAAGAAAGATATTGGACAACTTTCTGGACATTGTATACGTTTATACTGTAACATCTTGTTATCACGCACCACGTGCCGAGTATATTTTCAAATTGTGCCTCGGACCCAAATACATCCTTGATTCCAAGACCTGTTTCAAATCTGACCGGAAAGCGGATGAATCTGAACGCAAGGGTTTCGAGAATACTCAGGAATTTTTCTCTGGGATAACTCCAGGATCGATTGAGGAAATTGGACAGAGGCTCAAGAAAAGTCACTCTTTGTACAAAGACCTCCATAACTGAGTGGTGCTGTAGAAAATAATTACAGTATCACTTTTCTGAAGGAAACACATTTTTCGCAGTAAAAGGAGCCAAGAATAAAAAAAGGAAAAAGTTGTGACTCGTATCGGAGGTCAGTCCCTGATCTCTTTCTCTACAAGAATCGCGGTTAGCAGCATTAACACTCCTGCGAGTATCGCCAATCCGCCAAGCCACTGCCCTACCTGAGTCCACTGGGAGGCTGTAAGACTTCCATTTATTATGACCATCCTAATTGCCTCGGCAGACCATGAAACAGGATTATACTTCGCCACATTCGCGAGCCATGGAGCCATCATGGATGGCGAAAACATTGCATAACTCACGAACATCAACGGAAGATTCACCAGATTCACTATGCCGAATATGGAGTTCATGTTCGTCATTCTCGTTGCTATGACACTGAATATCGACGAGAATATGAACGCTACAAGGACTATCGCCGTTGCAAGCACGAGGACGTCTGTTATCGTGAATCCGTGAACGAATTTCAGTCCGTTTGGTATGAGATACGCGGCCACGATCAGGATGACCACTTGAGGCATGATCCTGACAACTGAAGATATAATCTTCGAGAACACTATTGAACTTCTCCTGATAGGAGAAGAAAGGAATCTTCCCATTGGGCCGAGTCTTCTGTCGAATATTATCTGCGTTCCTGCAAACATTGCAGTGAAGAGACCCATTGTGGTCAGAACCCCTCCGACTATATACGTTATGTAATTGGGTGCTCCTCCTAGCACAGACGTGCTTGCACCCGGAAAAAACCTTGTGATGTCAAAGGCACTTCCAAACAGTGCAATCCAGAAGATTGGCTGGATCAGATTGGTGACAAAGAATACAGGATTCCTTACCCACTTCTTCAGTTCCCTGACAGTCAGGGGTCCCAGTCCGCTCATCGTCTCGCCCTCCTCATGTTCATTGCAACCTTCATTCTGTCCATTCCCCCTTCTTCTTCTCTAATAGATCTCCCAGTGTATTCTAGGAATACTTCATCAAGCGTTGGTTTCACCACGGTCAATTTGATCGTTGACAGTTTGTGTTGAGATATGAAATTGATGATTGCGGGAAGCGAGTCATCTGCATTTACAACCTTTATCTTGACCGTGTTCTGTCCCGCATCTGTTACCTCTACAGTATCAGGAATCGTTTTAATCAATTCAGCACTTTGTTGGTCTGAAAGTGTGATCGTGATAATATCTCCCTTAAGAGACGTCTTAAGCTCGGCTGGGCTTCCTGTTATCAAGACCTTGCCATGATCTATGATTGAAACCCTTGCGGCCAGTTCATCTATCTCCTCGAGATAATGAGAGGTCAGTATGATTGTGACGTTGAGTCTCTTTTGGATTTCCTTCACATAGTTCCACATTTGCATTCTGGTCTGTACATCTAGACCGAGGGTAGGTTCATCTAGAAAGAGAATTCTTGGTTCGTGAACGAGACCGATGATCAGCTCGAGTCTCTTCCTCATGCCTCCTGAATATGTTCTCACATACCTGTCAGCTGCCTCTTCCAAGTCCACAAGTTTGAGTAAGGTTCTGACGTTCTCCTGTGCTTTTGCTCTGGGTACATCGTAGAACTGGGAAACCATCATCAAATTCTCCCGTCCAGTGAGATCTTCGTCCGCTGTGAAATCCTGCGGTACCACACCAATCAATTTTCGTACTGCCAACGAATTTTTTGCAATGTCAAAACCTCCAACAGTCGCAGTTCCTCCAGTGGGTGCGATTCTTGTTATCAGCATGTTTATTGTCGTTGTTTTGCCTGCACCGTTAGGACCCGCAAGACCATATATCTCACCTTCCTTAATTTCCAGGTTCAGATCTGAGACTGCTTTGATTTTCCCATTGTAGACTTTAGTTAGATTCTTAGTTTCTATAATAGTTCCATTCATTGTTTCACCACTTGGCTATCTGCCAATTTCTTTCTTGCATCTCTGAGGGTCTTCAACGTCTTTTCTAATTCAAGTTCGTATGACATTAGGAATATTTCGAACTGCTTTTGATCTTCAGTTCCTTCCCGGATATTTTTGAGGTTTTCTTCAAGTGATTCCGACGTGCGCTGTGCAGAAGTGAGTATGAACCTCATTCTTTCCTCTGGATTCTGTGCATCCATCCATAATTTCCCCATAAATTTGGCCATGGGTGAGCGTTCAAGATGTCTCGTTTTTATCTTGGCAATGAAGTTAGAACCTTTTTCTGTTATCCTGTACATAACCTTGCCGTTATCTTCATAACGTTCAATGAGCCCTCTGTGTTTCAACCGCTCTAGTGCTGGGTAAATCGAGCCTGCACTTGGTTTCCAAGCCCCGTCCGTTCTCTCGGAAATCCAGTTAGCTACCTGGTTCCCGTAGATAGGACCATCCTTTGCCATAGATAGAATTATGAAAAAGATTATTCCTCTATTCCATCGACCCTCTTCAGGTTCCATAACCGTAAATTCAACAATATATATAACGATATCGATATCGATAATGATTTCGAGAGTTTTGCACTTTAACCTTTGAAAATAGGTTCAAAAAACATCTTTGACGTTTGGTGAGTCACCCTGATTTCCTGCATCGTATCCAAGTTCCATCCACATGGGGGAGAATAATGAAAAGTCGGCCTCTTTGAGTTTTTACCCTCTCTTCTATCTTGATCGTGGTAATTGAATCTGAGAGTTCCTCGATTCCCCTAACTCTCTGAGGATTGTGTTAATTACTTTTAGGTTAAGCGAGTGCAATTCTTCTCGTTGTCTACTCTACATTGTCGGATTGAACGGCTCCGCTAAACATCCATTCGTTCAATTGGTTGACTTAGCACATTTATATTATAATTATCTCTCCTTCACGAAAAGCATGTATAATTCTTGCTTTCACTGATTATTAGGGGCAAAATGATTGAAAAGATTTTAATGATTATTGGGTTGGAGTAAGGTGCCTATAGACCCGGAATATCCACGCATCGAAGATCATGGAGTATTGTTGAATAATAGAACCGCAGCTCTTGTATCAAAGTTTGGCGAGGTCGACTTTGCCTGTTTCCCTAATTTTGATTCCCAGATGGTGTTTTCCTCCATACTAGATAGGAAGAAGGGAGGCTATTTCAGCATTCGTCCTCTCAACAAGAATCTGGAATCCAGACAGTTTTATGAACCAGACACGAACATTCTGCACACCCTTTTCACGGAAAAGAAGAACAAAATAGTGTCGATAATGGACTTCTTGCCAATGAATTTCGAACATTCGGTATACTTCTCAGAGATACACAGAAGGATTGAGACGTATGCTGATGTTAACATGGAAGTTGACTTCAGTCCCTTCATATCCAGTATTAGGAAGTCGGTTGAAAAAGCTGATGGGAAAGGGTACATTGTTTTCTCCAACGACTCGAGCCAGTTTCTTTCAACGGACCTAGAACTCGATATCAAAGATGATTCGGTTTGTGGGACAGTGAACATCCCTGCTACTGAAGTGAAGTGGGTAGTGACAACTCACAATCTTAAGAAAGCATACCCTCCTGCACTCTTTGCGAGTGAAGACAGGTTGTGGCAGACTAGGAAATTCTGGAAGACCTGGCTGATGAGATCAAAATATCAGGGAATTTACTATGACGTTGTCAACAGATCGTTACTCACGCTCAAGGGACTGTTCTTCGACCCCAATAATTTCATGGTGGCATCCCCGACCACTTCCCTACCGGAGTCAATCGGTGGTGAGAGAAACTGGGATTACAGGTTCATGTGGGTAAGGGATACATCGTACGTTATTGAAGGCCTCGTACAGTTGGGTTACATAGATGAAGCCACCAAATTCTACCTGTCCATCATAGATAGATTTGAGAAGGATGGAAAGTTGACTTCCATGTATAAAGTGAGCGAGGACTCTGTCATTGACGAGTCTTCACTGGATCTCTCTGGATACATGAATTCGGCCCCGGTTAGGATCGGGAATGGAGCGGAAAGTCAGCTCCAGATCGATCAGTATGCCTCGCTGATTGTCTCTCTGAGAATGCTGCTGGAGAATTCTGGATTTCTGAGCATCCATACCATGGAGAAGGCATTCGATATCGGAAACTCGCTCATCGATATTTGGAGGAAACCGGATTCATCGATCTGGGAAATCAGAGGAGAGAGGAGAAACTACGTTTATTCTAAAGCCTTGGCCTGGAAGGCACTGGTAGATCTCGCGTGGCTTCATTCAAAGATGGGTGACGAGGAGAGTGCTGCCTCGGTGATGAGTGAAGCTAGGCAACTGCGTGAAGAGATATATGGGAAGGGAGTTTCGTCAAAGGGTTATTTCAAACAGAGTTACGAAACGGATGATATTGATTCTGCTCTCCTCAGGCTTCCATTATTCGGTTTCTGCACAACCTCAGACAATGTGTACAAAAACACTTTCAGGGCCGTTGAGGAGAATCTGATGCCTGAGAGATTCCTATTCAAGCGATACACCCTTGACGACGGTCTCAAGGGAGAAGACAATGCATTTCTGATGGTATCGTTCTGGTACATAAGGAACCTGATCTTGAATAAACAGTTGCAAACAGCTCACGATGGAATAATGATGATTCTGGACCTCCTCAATGACATTAACCTATTGCCAGAGGAGATAGAGTTCGTGACCCACCGTTACCTCGGCAATTACCCTCAAGCCTTCAGCCACCTTTCACTCATAACTACCATCATGGAATACAACAATGCGGTCAAGAACCAGAAGTGAAGGAGATCTACTCTTGTGCTAAGTGCACGAACTCTTAGATGTTGAAATGGACCAAATTTTGACGGATTGTAGGCCTTTTACCTAGAGTTAAAAACCATTCTCAGTAAGATTTAATAGGGTGATTTGGATTACTACTCAACAAGCGGTTGTTAACCGAAGGTGGTAAACATGGTTAATAGAAAAAATAGACGAAAAGAAGACGACTTCTGGAGTGACGTCCAAGACTTCCTCCAGAACAACGACAGGGAATATAGGAGATTCATAGAAAGATGGTTCGATACTTTTGACGAGATCGAGAACATAAAGGAACAGGTCCAACCTGGAACTTATGTTTATGGATTCACGTACAGATTAGGGGAAGACGGAAAACCAGAGTTCAAAGAATTCGGAAATATTCCTAGGGAGACTAGTGATTATTCGGAATTGCCGAACATGGAATACAGAGAACCGATAACGGACGTTCAGAAGAGGGAGAATGAAACTGACATTACGGTGGAGCTCCCGGGAGTTACCAAGAGCGACATATCGATCGAAACGAGTGACAATATCCTGGTCTTGAAAGTCGAAAAAGAGGGAAGGAAATATTACAAGGAAGTCGAACTTGATGATGAAGTCCCTCCTGAAAATATCAAGGCTTCGTATTCGAACGGAGTCCTGGACATAATAGTAAAGAAACCTCAAACAAAGAAGAAGACGGGGAAGAGGATTCCAGTAGATTAGGCATGACAACAGACCTGCTGGACCTCATTGATAATGACATCAGAAGAAAGATTCTGAGCATACTCTCCATTAGGCCCTCGTACACGTTCGAACTCGCAAGGTCGCTAGGGAGTTCGCAGCAGCTGATAGCAAAGCACATCAAGCTGCTGGAGGACAGTGGCTTGGTTTTCAAAGTGGGAAAAATAGAGTCGGATGAGGGCCCTCCCAGGATCCTTTACAAGGCCAATCACCCTCTCCTTTCCCTCTTACAGTTCATAGAAAGCATATCGGTTTTCACTAACGAGGAGGAAGAGTCGGAAACTCTGGGAGGTACCTTGCAGGATCTCATAGTGCAATTGAAAGAGATCGATAACAGGATCAGGCTCCTGGAGGGCGACCTCAAGGAAATGCTCTCTACTAAGCAGAGGCTTTTGCTCGCAATTAACGCTCTGCTTCCGGATACCGAAACTTCACTGTTCTTCAGGATGATAGATGAAGCTTTCGAGAAGGGGAATTTTGATCTGTTTTTTCAGGCAGTAAAGAATCGCAGATTGGAATGAAAAGCGAAAGGAGCAGATCAGATCGCCTGTCACTCATCATACTCAGTTAAGGCTAAACTCATCACACTGCTCCTAATGGCTTAGCATATGATCACTTCCCTTTGAATAGTTCTTTTCATTTGTGGCAGTTACTTCCACTGAATGAGCAGATATTTCTCGATAACATATTTATAGAAATTTGATTTGAAATCGCTGTGCCCCACGTACCTTCAGTTGCAGAGGCTAAGAAGAATCTGTCAAAGAAATCCAAGGTCATGATCGTCGTGGTCATCATACTGGCGGTCACAACCATCGGAGTATTTGGAGCCCATGAGCTTACTCTGAGCAGATCCCTCTCTCCGGGCAACATGATTTTGACTTCGGGTGAGATCGGAACGGTAATGCACAACAGTAGTAGATGGAATGTTGCATTTCTGCCAAGTGACAACAACATTGCGAGTGCCGACTATACCAATGCATCTCCAGTCCCTCCTTATGGAGGGAACGTAACCTCTCCGAACATAATACTGGCAATCATCGAGAACTCATCAAACAGGTCGGCGCTCTCCGGATACCACTACCTGGAATCGCATCTGCTTTCAGTAATTTCGAGTGGAGTAGCTCTGGGAAAGTTGACGAACATCAGCATTGCCAACTATTCTGGAGATTATTTCGGTTTCTATAATTCCACAAAGAGCATAGGTGCAATTGTGGCGACCGAAGCCAATTACATCATAGTTGTCATTGTCTATAATCTAGGACTGGGCGACCTCACCCACCTGTTCAAACTGCAGGTAGACAAGATCATCAAAATAACTGGACATGATTCATCTCATTTCATAATTTAGAGAATGTACCATTGCACCGTTCAGAGTCCCTGCAAAAGGAGTATAAGAATGGAAATTCACATGTGAAATAGTAAGCCATATAGTTCACCAAAACGAGAAATATGGGATTAGGATTGTTACTAGTGTACTCAAGACGTGGAGATACGGGAGAGACGGACACCCCTTCTGGAAAGAGAGTGACGAAGGACACCCCAGTCATTGAATGGGAGGGAACTCTGGACGAGCTGATTTCGCACATAGGTTATTCGAAAGTACAGCTATCGTGGGACGACATGAAAAGCGACCTTTCTCAGGTGCAGACCGATCTGTTCCACCTGGGGGAAGAGATACTAACATCAGGCAAGGGACGTAAGCTAAGAGACGAAGGAGTATCTTGGATGGAGGGCAGGATAGCTACCTACCTCAAGGAGATAGGAGAAGTCAAGTTGTTCGTCATCCCCGGTGGGTCGCAAGAGGCTGCTGTCCTGCAACTATCGCGTGCCGTGACACGGAGGGCAGAGAGAAGGCTCGTGGAACTCAACATCAAGGAGAAAGTCAATCCGCTTTCGCTGCAGTACATAAACAGGCTCTCCTCCCTGATTTTCATGATGGCACTTGCAGCAAACAAGCGAAGAAAATTTACTGAGGTATTGTTCCCGTGGCCCAACCCAGACACCAAGAGCAAGTGATGATATTCAAATAGAAACTCGTGATACCGTTGCATGGCTCAATCTGTTGTTAAGGGAGCCTCTGAAATAAAACAGCTGGACCTAGAGGGTGGGGGAAAAATCAGGTGGCTTATCACCCACAAAGACGGAGCTAGAAATTTCTCAATGAGACTGATAACGGTCCCGAAGGGCCGATCAACTCCTGACCATAGCCACGATTATGAACATGAGATATTCGTACTTGAGGGAAAGGGAGAGGCGACCCTGGATAGTAGGACTACTCTCTTCAACCGAGACAGTTTCCTGTTCATTCCTGGGGGAGTGATGCACACAATGACAGCTCTAGAAGATCTGAAAATGATTTGCATTGTCCCAATTTCTGCTGCAATAAAGATACTAGGCCCCTGAACAATCTTTTGATGTGCTACGAGCCACCTTTGCTGATACACGGCGAGCGGTTAGAAAACAGAATTTAGAAAATAAAGAAAATAAAAGTGGGAAAATTACTCCACTGATGCGTACTTCTTGTTGAGTTTCTCAGGGGTCGTGAATTTGAAGAACTGCTCAAAGATAGGATCTGCAGTGCCCATCAGGGTCATCCAGTAGATTCTAGCCATGCTCATTTTCATAAAGTGTTTGGTGGCCGTCGGGGGGTACGGAACAACTGGATTGTTGTAATCTGCAATTACAAATGTTGCCTTCCCGTATGCTGTGTCGAACGGACAGTTTATTCTCCCATTGAATTCGGAATATTTTCCCTGAATGAGTTCAGAAACCGTCATGGCCTCAAGATGTGCGGTCACACCAGTCTTGGATGTAGGTAACGTATTGCAATCTCCTATGGCAAACGCGTCGTCGTATCCAGGTATTTTCATGTGATTCTTGTCAGCCTTTATGAACCTGTCTTCGTCCTGAACCGTCTCCGGGATGAACTTGATTTTAGGTCCCTTGCAGGGTGGAACAATTATCGGAAGATCGTACTTCAACGATTCCCCCTCAAGCGAATTGATCGTCTTGTTTTGACCGTCGATCGTATCAACATCGAAGAAAGGCATTACCTCGATTCCCCTTTCCTTCACCATGGGCTCTACTACCCTATTCATGGGTTCTGCCGAATAGGCCCTTGGAAAAGGTGTGAAGAACACTATCCTTGACTTCCCCTTTGTCCCTGTTTTTGCGGGATCGTTCACGTTGGAAGGCGAAACGGGATCAGAGGTTCCAACACTCATACCCATTCCTCTAAGACGCTCCTCCAGAAGGAAGGCTCCCTCCAGCAGAGAAGGAGGACATTTGCAAGTCGGAGATGACTGGCCAATTGCGATTGTACCGCCCTTGAAATTCTTGACATGGGACCACAATTTCTGAGAGTTGTAAACGCTGGAGTGATAGTCTCCATACTCGTCGTAGATTTGTCTTAATCCTGGGATAGAGTCGGGATCTGGAGACGTGCCTGTGGCAATTGCAATATAGTCGTAGTTGTAGACTACCTTCCTTGACCCGTACGCCTTTCTTTCATCCAGGTTTATCTCTGTAATCTCGTCCTTAACGAAATTTACTCCTGGTCTAACCAGTTCTCCGATAGGCCTTGATATTTTTCTTTGTGAACCTTTAAAAGCTATATATAGGAACCATGGCTGGTAGAAATGCAAGTCACTCTTATCGACTATGGTTACATCAAATTCGTTTGTATCCAAGTGGTTCGCAAGGATGAGACCTCCGCCACCACCGCCAATTATCAATACCTTCTTCATGGCAATCTTCCGTTTATCTCTTGTTTATCTTTATTCTGATGACTATCTTGTCCGGGTCTTCTCTGGATTCCAATATCTCATTTCCAGTCTTCGTTGCCCATGCCTGAGTGTCAGCCTTCACTCCCTTGTCCGTAGCCCACATCTCGAATATGTCGCCCACTTTGGAGTTCCTGTAAGCTCTAGCAAGATCCGTAATTGGACCCGGGCATGCCGCTCCTCTAGAATCTATTATCTTAACACCAGCATCCATCTTTTTCACCTCATATGAAGAGTGTTTGTCCGCCTTCTGCTTGCTGGAGGAAAGTTGCTGCTCCTACCATATCGTCGACTATTGGGTCGAGATCCTCTCTCTTTATACCCATAACTCCACACGCCATAGAGCAGGCGTAGACTTTTGCACCGAATTCCTTGGCTTCCTTGATCATGCTGTACCAAGATGCAACATGCTCCCTTGCCATCCCTTCCATCATGGCTTGCCCCATGTGTTCGAATTCCTTCGGCATTATCATCTTCTTCTCTCCCTTTGTAAAGCTCAGCAATCCCCAGAATGTCACAAAAATATTCACTTCAGAGCCCATCGCAGCTGCTGCTTGTGAGAGAACTCCTGCGGAAAGAATCTTGTCTGTAGTTCCGCTGAATACTATTATAGATAGTTTATTTCCCATAGGTCAACACCTAATTAGAAATGCTTTTCGGTGATTTAATCCAATGCCTAAATATAGTTATAGTTCTTATTATTTTTAGGTAGACTAAAGTCAGTTAAAGTCCATGGAATCGACTTCATGAAGCGATATGCCAAACTAATATCATTCTAGTTCCTCAATCGGTTGTACTGAAATCTTCTCGGAGTTTGCTATCACTTCGGCGAAAGCTGCTGCCTGAGATCTGGTGCTCATATAGAGGACTCTCCTCTCATAGCATGCTCGTCTCATCAGTTTACCATCAGCTTCTGATTTATAGTTTTCAGACAATATGTTGATGACTCCTGAGATGTTTCCGAGCTTTAGCATGTCTAAGGCATTTTGACTGCCTTCAAAAATTTTCTTAATCTTCACTGAATTTATGCCATATTTTGTCAGTCTGTCATGCGTCCCTTCTGTGCTATAGATGACCTTCCCTGAATCATTAATAATTTTAATTATTCCTAAATATTCGTTGATCCGTTTAGACGTAATTGATACGATTACCCCCTCCTTGGAAATGTCGTAACCGGCCGCTCTATAGCCGTTGAATAGCGCATGTTTCAGGTCCTTCCCTATTCCAATAACTTCGCCGGTGCTTTTCATCTCTGGACCCAGAACAACATCTGACCCCTTGAGTTTATCAAACGGAAAAATGGGCACCTTCACTCCTACGAGCTCCGTTCCCCTCGAGTTTTCATATATCTTTCCACCGAGCAATACATCTACAGAAAGCTCAGATAGATTTACCCCTGAAATCTTGGAGACAAAGGGGAATGTTCTCGAAGATCTCGGGTTGATCTCTATGATGTGAACGACGTTGTCCTTGATGGCAAACTGGATGTTTATTGGACCGACGATGTTGAGCCTCTTGCAGATAAGTTTCGTATACTCTTTCATGGTTTCCCGGATGTGATTCGCAATGTTTATTGATGGGAATATGCTAGTTGAATCTCCGGAATGGATTCCAGCCTCTTCTATGTGCTCTATGATCCCGGGTATCATGACTCTCTCTCCATCCGAGACCCCATCGATCTCAGCCTCGATTGAATTTTCTAGATACTTCTCCACCAGAAATTCCCTGACAAACCGGCCATGGAACTTCAGATATTCTTCCGCTTCTTCCTGAGATTTCAAAATGGCCATGTGCGCTCCGGATATGGTATAGGAAGGTCTAACGATAATGGGGAACGAAAGCTTCTTCACTGCTTCCGTAAACGAGTCTAAAGAAGCAAAATGGTATTCTGGATAAGGGATGTTCATTTCCTTCATCAGTTCCGCGAACTTTTCCCTAGTTTCCAGGGTATCAATTGAATCCACGCCCGTGCCCAATATTTGGATTCTGGTTCCAAATTCCTGCTGAATTCTCTTGAGGATATTGATCGGTCTCTGACCACCAAACCACGGCACGAGATATTTAGCGGAGGAGTTCTGGATGACATTTCTTACCGTCTCAAAGTCGACGGGGTCGAAGATGAGGAAGTCGCTCTCGTCAAAGTCTGTAGATACAGTCTCGGGGTTGTCGTTCACCATTATTACCTTATACCCTTTCTTCCTCAGACTGTGTGAGATGTGCACGCAGCTGTAGTCAAATTCTATACCCTGTCCAATCGTTATCGGACCTCCACCCAGAACAATCACATCTCCCTGGATCTTTTTACCCGGGTTGGAAGAATAGTAGTAAGGAGTTTTAACGTCGAATTCTCCCGCACAGGTATCGACTATCGAAAATCCTGCCGAAGAGTTTTCTTCCTCGAACGCAGTTATCAGTTCGCTCACGAATAGTTTGTTCCAACCGGTGAGAGAAGATATTTTTTCCAGATCGTAACCGTGCTTGTGTGCTTCCATTATTTGAAGTTCCCTTTCCGGATTCGGAATGGTCAGGAGTGTTTCATCAAAATTCACTCTCTTGTGAAGCATCCCCGTTGATCTCAGAGATTTTCTGAATGCTTCTGAAAGAGTCTTGCCTATGCTCATGGCCTCTCCCGTGCTCTTCATCTGAGTTCCGAGCTTGAAGTCTTCCTCTGGGAATTTTTCAACAGGCCAGACCGGGCACTTGACTACCACATAATCTATTGCAGGCTCTCTTGCGGCATTGGTCTCTCCGGTTACGGTGTTCTCGATCTCTGTCAGCTTCCTTCCCAGAGATATGAGCGCCGCGACCCTTGCTATTGGATATCCTGTCGCTTTCGATGCGAGGGCAGAAGACCTTGACAGTCTGGGGTTTACCTCAATCACATAATACTCCCCCGTTCCGTTGTTGAATGCGAATTGTACATTGCAAGCACCAACGATGTTGAGATTTTCCGCAATCTTGAGTGCGGAGTTTCTGATCTTCTGATAATTGAAATCGTTGAGCGTCAGGAACGGTGTTACTACTATGCTGTCTCCGGTGTGCACCCCCATCGGGTCAACGTTTTCCATTGTACAGACCGCTATCTTATTCCCGGCGGAATCTCTTACAACTTCGACCTCGAGTTCGTTCCATCCGATCACCGACTTTTCTATCAGGATTGCACCAACCTCGGAGAGAAACAGGCCCTGTTCAACGATCGACCTGAGCTCCTCTACGTTCCGTGCAATTCCTCCTCCTGACCCTCCCAGAGTGAATGATGGCCGGACAACTATTGGAAAACCAATCTGCTTCGAGTACTTTATAGAGTCCTGAAGAGTTGAACAGTAGAATGATTCGAGAACCGGTTCTCCGATTTCTTGCATTTTCTCTTTGAATTTGAGTCTGTCCTCCGACACGTTCACGACGTCTGGCTGAGTTCCCAGTATTCTCACATTCCTTGACGATAGGACGTTCGATTTCCAGAGTTCTACCAGTAGGTTGAGGCCAGTCTGCCCTCCGAAAGTACCAAGGATCGCGTCTGGTCTTTCATCGTCTATGAGTTGGGTGATGCTCTCAAGGTTTAATGGGACCATCTTTGGCCTGATTCCTTCCCTCCGGTCCGTTTGGATTGTCGCAGGATTGGAATTTGCAACTACAACTTCAATTCCCTCCTTCACCATTGCCTTTATTGCCTGGTTGCCCGAGTAATCAAACTCGGCAGACTGCCCGATGACTATAGGCCCCGAACCTATGATAAGTATCTTCCTCGGGAGAGGTTCAGTGTTCATGCATCATCCTCCTGAATTCCTTGAAGATCCCAAGCTCGTCTGTTGGTCCTGGTCCTCCCTCCGGATGAAACTGTGAGGTCAGGAAGTTCTTTCCTTCTAGGCCTTCGTTGCTCCCATCATTCAGGGACCTGTATCTCTCTCTCACTCCCTCTTGCTTATCATAAACAACCGTGAATCCGTGATTGTGGGTGGTGATGCCTATCCTGCCGGAGGAAAGATCTTCGACAGGATGGTTTATGCTCCTGTGCCCAAACTTCATCTTCTCTGTCTTCAGCCCCACCGAGAGTGAAATCAGTTGATGTCCCAGACAGATTCCCAGTGTCGGCTTCTTACCTATGACATCCTTCAACGACCGCACCATCTCGTTAAGATCACTGAATTCTGGATCACCCGGTCCGTTGGAAACTATCACTCCATCCACTTTTTCAATCTGCCGTGGATTAAACTGATCGTAAGGAATTATTGAAACAGAGTAGTCCCCGAGGAATTTCAGGATGTTTCTCTTGAACCCGAGGTCAATCAGCAACAGCTCCCCTTCTTTTCTACCGGTGTCCTCAATAGTTTCATCAATAAGATTTGAACTGTATGGATTTATGAATCTGTTTTCTGAGAATGAACCCAGCTTGTTACCGTTGACCCGGATGAAATCTACAATCTTCCTCGTTTCCTTAGTTATTATTCCTGGAACTCCAAACTTTTCCAGGTACGAAGAAAATTCCTCCTTGAGGATTTTAGGAATGTGGTTTACCACGACTCCTCTGACTCTGGGGCGTCCACTCTCACCTTCTTCGCCAACCCCGTATGAACCGATGAACGGGAATGAAAATACGAGTATCTGACCAGAGTAGCTGGGGTCCGTTATTGACTTGAGATAACCGGAAGGTGAGGTGTTAAAAACGAGTTCTCCCTGAGAAACAACGTCCCTGCCAATGGATTCCCCCTCAAACACACCCAACCCATCGACGTATAGCTTGCCTGATCTCACTCTGACCTTTAGCGTATAGTGACTCTGAATAAAAATTTAAGGGTAAGAAAGAAGAGAATCATGAGTATCAAACTGATACTACGTTTGCTCAGGTATGTACCTAAATTTTCTGAACTCCTTGAGTGATAGGAGCAAAACCCCTATTATCAAAAGACCAATTCCCGAAACCGTAAAGTCGAATACTATTCCATTGGATTGAATGAGGAGCCCGCCAACTGCTAAACCTGCCGGAATTGCTGCAAAGGAACCAACCGAATCGATACTCAACACTCGCGCTAGCAACTCTGTTGGAACTGTGGCCTGAACGGTGGCAAAATAAGTAGTATTGAGTAACCCGAACATTGACCCTGCAACAGCTCCCGTCGCTAGTGAAAGATAGATATTGTTTGAATACCCCATCAGAATGATTACTCCACCAGCAACTAGTATTGTGATGGAAATCAACGGACCAGCAAACCTGCTTCCATTCACCCGCCCCACAAGAAGGGCACCTATGGCCATTCCTGCTCCAATTGCTGCCACAAGAAAACCAAATGCAGAAGAACTTGAACCGAACTTTACGGCAGCATAAACTACAAAGAACTGATAGAACATGCTCCCGAAAAAATTCGCAGGGAGACCTCCTATAAGCGTCCCTTCCAATAAAGGAATATTGGCCTTCATGTATGCAATGCCTTCCCGCAAGTCTCTTGAGAAGGAGCTTGGCATGAGTTGCTCCTTGGAAGTTCTACTCTTGAATTCTCCAGCAATCTGGAATAGGAAGATGGCAGAAATCGCGTATGTCATTGAGTTGACTCCCAATCCCCAGACTCCTCCGAGATATGCAACAATCAGTCCACCCGCTGCCGCCCCAACTGATTGAAAAACACTGAAAGACCCCTGTAGCATACCGTTACCATTCTCCAGGCTTTCTTTGCCGATCAACATAGGAAGTAATGCCTGACTGGCAGGTTGGAATAGAGTTGAGAACGAGTAAACTATGACCATGACCGCCAGTATAAGTGAGAAGGAAAATCCTATGAAGTAAAGGAAGAGAGCAAGGAAGGCCATGGATATCGTTCTGACCACGTCTGATGTTACCATCAGGAGTTTCCTGTCATATCTGTCCGCTATAACTCCTGCAAGCAGGCCCAATATTATTCCAGGGATCACGCCTGCCATCCCGAGATAGGCTATGTAGTATGCATTGTGAGTCACATGGTATACGATATAACTGACTGCTACTGTCGAAACCGATCCTCCGAATGCAGCAACGGTAGTTGAGGCGAAAAGATTTCTGAATCCCTTACCCAGTGGTGTGCGTTTAGTCTTGGCTGATGTTTCTCCACCAAAATTCCCTTCAGATTTTGTCATTTTTGGTCCAGTTTGCCGTTTATCGTTGTTCAATTTGGTACGTTTCTCGATAGCTTCTCTATCTTGGTCACTCTTCCGACGTTAGCATTGGGAGAGATTTTTGCGACCTTCACATACCTTATTTCCTTGATGTCTGAATATTTCTCAACGTTGATCACGTTGCACTCAATACTACCGCAGTCGGTGTCTTTCCCTATATTCACACTATCAGCAAATATATCTTCAACCTCTCCCCCCTTCTCTATGTTTATCGTCCCGCAAATTATCGTCCCCTTTATTCTTGAATCTTTGTCTATTTCAATTTCTTGGGCACTTATTTCCGTTGCACTCATTTTTCCAGACAGCTCTATTCTAGTAGCTTCGATATTTTCCGCCGCAATTTTGCCTGAAACTTGTATCTTTCCTGATTTCAATCCACTCCCAATTTCCGCAGCTCCACTTATTTCGAGATTCTTACATTCTAGAGATTCTCCAATTTTCAAGCTGCCGCTGACTTTGATCGAGTCCACCCTGACTTGGCCAGAAATCTTCCCGGATCCACTTATCTCAAGACTTTTCCCTTCCGCACTTCCATCTATATTCAAGGAGCCCGCCAGATCTATTCTCTTGAACTTCACAGGGCCGGTAAATCTCAAAGAACCGCCTATTGAGAGATCTTCTATCTCCTGCATGACTTCTGATTTAGCCGATATTTATAAGTATAACTCACAACTTGTTAGTTAATGAACAGGTGCAGACACGACATCATTGACGATATGTTGAAGGCTCTTTCCACCGATGCAAAGAGAGTCACAGACCTGTGTTCTGCAAGTAATGTTCCTGTCGATAGGGGAATATTAATTCTCTCGAAGATGGAAGAATTTGGACTGTTGTTTAAGATCGAAGAAAAAGGTGAAAGCAGATACAAACTTACTGATCGCGGGTATGAATGGATTGGGCATTACAAACATCTGAAGAAGGCATTACCTTGACCGTTTGAACAGTTATTGAAAACTCGCAAGATCTGACAAGTGGGTCAAGGTTAATAATTTGAGCATAATTTAGGACTATGCCATTTGAAAATGAGAACACCTATATCAAAATGGTTGAAAAAAAAGAAGAGGATCTATTTCACAAAAAATTCGATGAAAGTGTAGAAAATGTTAAGAAACTTTTTGAAAAGGAGTACCCGAATCTGGTGAATGGAGAGGTGATAGAACAGGAAAAACTCCTTCACCTTTCTCCCCTCGATGGAAAGACCCAGGTCGGTACCTTCCAGATGTCTACGAAGGAGACTTCGCAAAAGGCTGTCAAAATTGCGAGGGAAAACTACAAGGAATGGTATTCGAGGGGATATCTTGCCAGAAGCGAGATATTCATGAGGGCAGCTGAATTGCTCTCCAAGGAGAAATTTGAACTTTCAGCCCTATTGAGTTATGAAAATGGAAAGAATAGATACGAGGCTATGGGTGATGTCGATGAGGCTATCGATTTCATCAGGTACTACGCCCTGAATCTGTTGGAAAACCAGGGCTTCTCAAGATTCACCGGAACGGCGTACTACGGGGAAGACTCAAAGAGTGTGATGAAACCTTACGGAGTTTTCCTAGTAGTGGCACCTTTCAACTTCTTTTCGATTACGGTTGGAATGGTCAGCGGTCCTCTGCTTGTAGGCAACAGCGTCATTCTGAAACCTTCGTCGGATATCCCTCTTTCATCTTACAAGTTTGTTGAACTCATGCACAAGGCAGGAGTTCCAAGGTCAAATCTGATATTTCTTTCTGGATCGGGTGGAAGGGTGGGAAGGACACTCTACACCGATGACGGAGTTGATGGCATTGTCTTCACGGGAAGCAGGGATATCGGCACGAAAATTTACAAAGAGTCTCAGGAAAGGAGACCGAAGGTGGCGGTCACAGAGATGGGTGGGAAGGACACCATAATCGTCACAGACAAGTGTGATTTGGACAAGGCTGTTGAGGGCGTTGCGAGATCAGCGTTTGGGTACAACGGTCAGAAATGTTCCGCAACAAGTCTTGCCTTGATTGACGAAAAACTCTATGATACCTTCAAGAAGAAAATTGTAGCCTTCAGCTCCAAACTGATTATTGATGACCCGAGGAAGAAGGGAACATTCGTTGGGCCGATCATCAACAGGGAAGCGTACGACAAATTCCAGAGAATAATGGAGACAGTCCCCGAGGACAAAGTACTGCTTGGTGGAAAGAAGATTCCAAGGGAAGGGTTCTATGTCGAGAACACAATTCTTGATAATGTTGGGGATCCGAACATCGAAAGAGTGGAGCTCTTCTTGCCTATCCTTGCTCTCAAACCGATCAAGTCTCTTCAGGAAGCGGTCGATCTCGTCAACAGCATGGAATACGGGCTGACTGGCGGCATTTTCTCGGAGGACAAGAAAGAGATAGACTACTACTTCAACAATGCTGATGTTGGGGTCATCTATGCAAACAGGAGAAGAGGAGGATCTACGGGGGCGATGGTAGGTTCACAACCATTTGTGGGATGGAAATGGAGCGGCACATCAGGTAAGGGGACGGGTTCCTTCTACTACCTTCAGCAATTCCTGAGAGAACAGGCCCAGACGATAGTCAGGTAGTGCCATTATTTTTAATGAGTTCGTTCACTTTTTCAACGAACTCAACTTCTTTACCAATTGGAACGATAGCACCTGCAGCATTTCTGTGACCTCCACCGGAGCCTCCCAGGGTACCGGCTGCCTGCCGGAAGACAACCGAGAGATCCACCCTTTCCGAAAGTTCAAGAGATATTCTGGCCGATATTTTCTTCGTGTTTCCCAGGTTTGCCATTACAACCACGACCGTTGTCTTTGGGACGTTCATGTGAGTAATGATCCTCGTTGCGAGGGTGCCCGTTATATTGTTTTGCAGTTTTTCTCCAAAGTCATAATAAAGAATGTTCCCGATCGTTTTGCCCTCTGCAGTTTCCAGTGCTTTCGATGCGTTTCTAAGGGAATCAAGGTGGTCCGAATAGAGCTGCATTGCCTCCTTCATGGCTTCTCCCCTCTCAAAGAGACACAACCTAATTCCAACATCTGGTTTCCCCTTTCTTGAAGTTGCATTGACCAGTGAAGAGAAGTCCCTTAGGTCTTTGATCATTGAAGTTGTTGGTTCCCCTTTCATTTCATAGACTTCGCCGATTAGGCGACTGGGGTCTCCCCCACCCCTTTCAACCATGTCCTTGAGGTCCGCAATCATCTCTCCCCTCTTTTTCTGGTCAAGGTCCAACCATCTTATCGACTTGAGATTTCTCCTATCAAGACCGTGACCTGATAGGAAATCGGCGACAGCATTTGGGTTATCGTAGAGAGACTTGATTCTAGGATCGTTACCGAATCTCAGCATGTATGAAACTGATTTTGAGCTCCTTCCATAATACCTTATGTCTTCCTTCACCTCAATGATCCCCATATTCTTGGCTAGGAGCATTATCTCTCTGTCCGTGTCCACCAGCCTTCCAAATTTCTTGTCATGGAGGTCTCCCACCGATCCGATGACAGAGAGATGGGATACAGCTGAAACTTCGGAAAGAACATTGGTTGCAAAGAGGAAGGAAGTTGTCGACCCGGATTGTGAAATGCTCCCATCCAGCCCCTCCAGGTGTGGGTTGAACTGATATATGTTGTTTCCATCCTCAGTGTAGTGCGTTTCCATCACTATTGGAGTATGATGGTCTGTGACTATTCCACTCACGTTTCTCATGTCGTTCAGTCGGGCAGAGCCCATGTCGTTAAACCAGTAGATGTCAGAGCCCCCGAAGACATCCTGTGGAGTCAATTGATTTCTGATAGTAACCTCATAATTGAGACCCAATCTTCTTGCCACAAAGACTGCAATCGCTGCGGATGCTATTCCATCTGCATCGTGATGAGAAAAGATCCTGAGCTTCTTTGCTGAGGTGACCATTTCGACTGCTTCGCTAATCATTCAATATAACCTCACTGATTGGTACGCCGGTTTTGTCTTCTACCTCGTAGAAATTCTTCCAAGCCTCTTGACACTCACAATTCAGTTCTTCGAGATATCGATAGTCTAACGTTTCGCTGAACAACCTTATCCCTTCAGAGAATCTCCTGTCACAGCTGTGACCGTTGTGAGCGCCTCTATTCTTTCCTGACGCAGTTACAAGTGAGACAACTGGAACATCGATGCCCCTCAGAGATTGGAGTACTGTCACCACAGTCCAAAGCCAAGGTGGCCGGTAACTGCCCTCTTTGTAAATTTTTTCAACTAGAGTGCCTCTTTGTATGTTCATTGGGTTAATTGAAATGAAGTCGCTGTACGGAGCAAGATCCCTTGCAGACTTTATCGAGTCTCTCAGAGCCTCGCTCTCTGTCAGGAATGGTGGCTTAAGGAGGAGATAAGTCCTGACCGATATGCCATTCTCTCTCAGCAGCTTAGCGGCTTCCTTGAAGTCTTCGAAGTCGTAATTCTTATTCACTGAATTCTTCAAGATTGATGGGTCGGTGCTTTCAAGTCCAATTGCAACCTGCATTTTCCCCGAATATTTCCTAAGCTTCTCGACCACCTTGGCGATGTACTCAGGTCTGCTCTCTACGATGAGTTGGGCATAACCCTGGAGCACCCTTTCAATGATCGTGAACTGGACCCCGGCATCTATTTCTATTGGATCGAAGAAGGAACCTGATGTGAATATCTTCAAGACTTCTCCCTTAGGAAACTCCCCCAGGAAAGTGTTGACCTGATTTTCAATCTCCTCTTTCCCTACCTCTGGGTTCGTGTCGTCCCAATATCCGCACATCGAACACCCAGAATGATAACTCCAGCTACACCCTCTGGTTCTCAGGATCAATACTCTCTCAACAGTCGTCTTCCCATCAAAAAATTCCTTTTCGGTATACGTTGTCACGTAGTCCGTCCTACCATTTCTTCCGATTGCATTCCTAATCTTCGCTATTTCACCCGCGAACTGGGGATCGACCTTATTCATTGTTTCGATTATCGATGTAAGTTATAAAACCGTTTTCAAATAATCCCCTCGTGTTATGCTTTCTGGGGTTTGAAGACCCCATTGTTATATATAAAAAGGTATGCTAATGATTTTTTACCCGGAAATGATGGGAAGGCATGTGCAGGATGCTCCTGTCGATAGGGAATTATTCTGACCTCACTCAGTATATGGATTTCCTCTTTGAGATGGCAAATGAAGGCAAGCACTCTCCTCACCACGACGGTTTTGGTTACGTCTTGTACTCAAAGAATGAAATAATGGTTCAGAAGAGTATAGAACCAATTCGCAAAGTGGATGGGTTGTACGGAACCGCGCTCATCGCACATGCGAGGAAGAAGAGTTCCTCCACAGGTTCATTGATCAACACCCAACCCTTCCTATCTGATAACGTCTCCTTTGCCCATAACGGCACGATAAAGAAGTTGGGAAAGCGGGGAAAGAGTGACAGTTACCATTACTTCAGAATGATCCTTAGGGGATTTCCTGGGGCGATTACCGGGATTAGGGAGATGGATTTTACGAGCATCAACTTCATCATTACTGATGGAACTTACGCTGCTGCTTACAGAGAAGTCAGGAAAGAACCCGGTTACTACTCGCTGTTCTACAAGCTGGAAGGAGATAGATTCACAGTATCCACAGAGGCTATGGGAGGAAAGTGGTTCGAGATCGGAGATAAGACACTGGTAGTATTCAGGAACGGCAGAGTGAACGAGTACAAGGCTGACGATGTTATCCCTGCGGTCATTTGATTTTTCTTGGAATGGAATCTGCTATCCTTTCGGTGAAAGCTGACATCACGGCTTCTTCTACGAGATGTTTCCTTTCCTTTATCCCCTTCGAAAAATAGTAGATCGCCCCCTTGTAGTCACCTGAATTGTCTACTCCGATAAGCTCGTTGGTGACCTCTTCGAGTTCCTTCCCCGATTTCATTCCCATCATCATTGAATCGTTCATAGGGAGCCCGGATGAAATACCGTAATTTATGTTGCCCAGTGAATCCTTTACAGCAGCCACATGGACATCGTACTCTATTCCATGAGTCGATATTATCCCAGCCTCTACTCCAATCGCGTAATCGTACTTCGATCTCACTCCCTCTACTCTTCTCAAGGCCCCCACGAAAGTTTCGTGGTTCATGGGTTGGGGATGAAAACCATCTTCCTGCTCAACTGTTTCAAGTTCGTATCCCTTGAATAATTTAGAAATAATGGATTTGGTCCCTTCTATCTTTTCTGGGTTTTTGGACACAAGAACGACTTTGATCACTGTCTTCCTTGTTCCATTTTCGTCTATCTGGCCGTTTATGATTCTTTCTGACTTTATGGGCATCAGATCATCCGCCAGAATTTGTCCAACATTTACTACTTGAAGCGGATTGATGCCTCTGGACTTACGGATAAAATTGATGTTTGATATGAAATCGATAGTTTCATTAGAAGAGACAATCGCTTCATATTCTTGAGAAAGCGTAGAACCATATGGATCCACGAGCTCCTTCACTACCGAATTCGCGCCTATACTATTCAGGTATGCTTGCAGATTTCTCTTCCTTGTTTCGAAGGGGGGGACAGCATATTTCTTGTTGAATTTAAACCTGTCTGAGGTAAGGCCTATGGTCAAGTTTCCCAGCTTGAGCCCTCTTTCAATCATTTCCTTATGGGCCTTGTGCAAAATGCTGAATGTACCTCCCAGAAGAACCTGCACACCGCTTGATGCTTTTTCCTTATAATATTTCTACGTTGACTGGTGCGCCAAGCCACTTCCTGATGAATCCGGTCCTAAGTATCCACTTCTATGAATCCTTTCTCTTCTCTCACCGGGTAGACTTTCAAAGTGAGCTTGTCCATCAGGATATTTGGTGCAACATATGGAGGAACGACCATCTTTCCATCCGTCAAGTTGAATTCTGCATGATGGCACTGGCACTTGGTCCTCAGACTGTCTGTTTCAAGGATGCCCAGGATGCACTTTGCGTGGGAACAAACCCCGTTTATGGCATACAATTTGTCACCGACAGCAGCGATGTAAATTACTTCATCCCCCACCCTGACGCTTGAAGCCCCGGCTGCCCTCAGGGATTTTGCGGTAATTGTTTTACGCCAGGTCATGGTGTTACTTTGATTATTCAAGTATTATAGCTTTCTGTCTCCTATTTCCACAACAACCTAGACTGATTTTAGCCCGTCGTCAAACATTAAACTTAAATCCTAGTTTCTAAAATCATGGTAATGAAAATTGCTGTAGCTCATAGTAAGGAGAATAATCTTGTGCCACTAGACTTAGCTGAATTGATCAGCATCGTTGACACTGATGAAAAGAAGATCAGTCAGTATGAGAACCCTGGGTTCGAAAGAGTTCCTGGAGGAAAAGAAATCACGATGGCCGCCATCCTCAAATTGCAACCAGACGCAGTTGTGGTGAAGGAAGGCATGATGTGCCCCGGCTCATACAGGATGTCAGTGGGTAGAGTCAAGTATGCCCATTTTGAAGAAGAGAATTTGGATGAAATTCTGCCAAAACTAGAAAGTGTGGAAGATGTTATTTCAGACGACATTCCACCCAACGTATACAGGGAAGTAGAGTAGAACTTGGCCCTCCGAGTTATTTTATGGAGACAATCTCCTATATTTTGATGCTTTTTCATTGACGCAATTGAAAGACTAGTGACGGACATTTAAGAGGTATTGGTGAAACCTTGCAAACCTATCGTTCATAAATTGATCCTCAATCCTTCGTAGAATTCATCAGCGCCTAATTCCGAATCCCTCGTTTGCCCGATCTCTTCTCTTTCGTTGAGGGGGGATTTTGCAGAATCAGGGATCTGTCTAATTGAAAATCGATGACACCAGTAATACTTAGCTTTTTAGGAGTTTTGTATGCTTTTATCTTAGGTGCTGACTAGACCCCGCTGATTTCTGTAACAACTGAATGTCCCAATGCAATCAGTGTGGAGAAAATCCTTGCCTGTTATATGACAAGTCCGAGTTGAGCTATCTCTGGCATTATACCCTTATTAGGAGTGAAAAATTCCTACCAGAATAGTGGATATTGACAATAAACTGAACCAAACTTTGCATTCAATCTGTTTTGGAAGAGGAAAATGCCGCGAGCCGGGATCGAACCGGCGACTTCAAGCTCTTCAGGCTTGCACTCTCCCAGCTGAGTTATCGCGGCTTGATTTCTCAAGAGGATTAGCATCCCTTAGAAATACTTTAACTATGCCCCGGCCCCCCGAATTTCCAGTGGAACGCGAATGTTAATACACCCAGAGGGATAACGAGAGGATGAGGACCCCTCTTTACAATGAAATAGTTAAAATGAATGCGAAAATGGTAGATTTCCATGGATGGGACATGCCAATTCAGTTCTCGGGGATAATTGAAGAACACAAACAAGTAAGATCAAAAGTTGGATTGTTCGATGTTTCGCATATGGGAGATATAACGATAGAGGGGAGGGACGCACAAGAATTCATGATCTATCTCTTCCCTACAGACATTTCAAAGGAACCCATAGGTAAAGCGATCTATTCTGCTTACCTTACTCCAGAAGCAAACATGATCGACGATACCATAATCTATAAGGAAGCAGAAGACAAGTATCTAGTAGTCCCGAATGCAGCAACAATCGAAAAAATCCACAACTGGATAATATCAAACCGGAAATCGTACGACGTCAGGATCAACAACCTTTCTGACAGGATGTCTTGCCTCGCACTCCAGGGTCCGATGGCATCCGAGGTGATGAAAGGTGTATTCCCAGAAGCAAACGGACTGGAACATTTCACTTTCATGGGTGCCTCTGAGAAGTATCCTGAGAAGGGACTCGAGAATGCCACCGTCGTAGGAAGAACCGGATACACGGGAGAAGATGGGTTTGAGTTCGTGGTTCCGAACAAGTATGCAGTGGGGCTTTGGAGAGAGATCTTAAGCAATCCGCTGGTCAAACCTATCGGACTCGGAGCAAGGGATACACTTCGAATGGAGAAAGGCTTCCTTCTATCGGGTCAGGATTTCAACGAAGACAAGAATCCAATCGAGGCGGGTGTTTCGTGGATCATAGGATGGGACCACGATTTCATTGGAAAGAAGAAACTGCTTGAGAAAAAAGGAAACATAAAAGAAAGGTTCAGAGGAGTCGTAGCTTCGGACAGAATAGTTCCAAGAATCGGTTCAGTTCTCAAGAGGGGCAGTGAGGTGATTGGAACTTTGACATCCGGGTCATTCTCTCCCACATTATCGAGGGGGATAGGACTGGGATATGTGAATCCTGGAGTAGAGATAGATTCTGAAATAACGATTCAGACGAGGAACATAGAGGGCAAAGGCATTCTTAAGAAACCTAGAATGGTTTAGTCCTTAAAGCCTGCTAATGAAGTAGTCGTGTATCTTTCCGTTCCCGTAAATTTCAGGATGGAACGAAAGACCCAAATTCTTTCCATCTGAGATCATTACTGCATTATTTTCAAAGCTTGCGAGGACTTCACCACCACGGACTCTGGTGACCAAAGGTGCCCGTATAAAGACCCCCCTGAACTCGCCAATTCCCTTTATCTCTAAATCAGTTTCGAAACTCTCCCTCTGACTTCCATATCCGTTTCTCTTCACTTCGATGTCTAGTATTGGGATTAGCCCGGGTCTTCCTTCAACGCTCTTTGACATCAAGATCAGCCCTGCACAGGTACCCATAACTGGAAGATTTGACTCAACTATCTTGTTTGAAATGCCTCTCTGTCTCATTATGCCCCCTATAACGGTACTCTCTCCTCCAGGCACTACGATCCCTGAAAGTCCAACAAGGTCAGATATCCTCCTAACCTTCCTAGCTTTAGCTCCCAGACTTTCAAGTATGCTAATGTGCTCAGCTACATCGCCTTGAATGTCCAGGACACCAATTTCCATTGCTAGGATATGAGTTCTAAATATCTATTCCTTATCGTCCGATTATCATTATATCCGAAGAGATAATCAACGTTCAGCATGAGGATATTGATTGGGGAAGTAAAGAATCATATTGACACAGAGGTAGAGATTTCTGGATGGACTCAGAACATCAGGATAATGAGCACAGTATTATTCATCGAACTGAGGGATGTATCTGGAACCGTACAGGGAGTCCTCTTAAAGAAAGGTAATGAAGAACTCTTCGAAACCCTGAAAGCATTGCCGCGAGAATCCGTGTTGTCCATGACTGGGCAGGCTGTTAAGAGTCAAGCTAAGATTGGTTATGAAGTCCAAATTAAGCATCTCGATATTCTCAACAGGGCCGAAACTCCTCTCCCCTTGGGTGTTGTGGATAAGATTGAATCGGACATTGAGACCAGGCTGGAGAACAGATTTCTTGATCTCAGAAGACCTGAAAAACTTTCGATCTTCAAGATACAAAGTACCATCTCAAATTCCATAAGGAATTTTTTCGTCAATAGCGGATTCATAGAGATCCACTCACCTAAGATAGTAGCAGCAGCAACGGAGGGCGGGACCGAGCTATTTCCAGTCAAGTATTTTGAGAAGAATGCTTATTTGAGTCAGAGCCCGCAGCTGTACAAGGAAATGATGATGTCTGCAGGGTTCGACAAAGTCTTCGAGGTTGCTCCGGCATTCAGAGCAGAGGAGCACAACACGCCTAGACACATCAACGAATTCACTTCCATAGATATGGAGATGAGTTTTGTGAATGATGAAGGTGTGATGGACGTACTCGAAAATGTCGTTAAAACTGCTTACAAAGCTGCTGCGGATACAAATGAAAGGGAACTGGAAATACTAGGCGTTCCGAAGCCTAACCTAGATTATAAATTCAAGAGGATAACATACAGCGAATACGTGCAGATGGCAAATCAAAAAGGAATAGTATTGAATGACGGAGAGGATCTGTCAACACAGGTCCTTAAAACTGTTGGTGGAGGGATAAAAGAGTTTTATTTCATCACAAGGTGGCCAAGGGAATTGAAGCCATTTTATGTGCAGCCTTACGATGAGAAATATTCCAGAGGATTCGATCTCCAATTCGGAGAGCTCGAAATAACCAGCGGCGCTCAAAGGGTCCATTCCCCAGAAGTATTGATCAACAACCTGAAGAGCAAGGGTCTGAATCCAGATTCCTTCAGTTTCTACGTCAACACCTTCAAATACGGCATGCCT
The DNA here is from genome assembly GCA_021797915.1 of Thermoplasmata archaeon. GTDB lineage: Archaea > Thermoplasmatota > Thermoplasmata > Thermoplasmatales. Next base: position 86,960 of record JAJZYT010000002.1, read on the forward strand.
CCTCACGCGGGCTGGGCTATAGGACTCGAGAGGCTCACCATGGTGTTACTCGATATCGCCAACATAAGGGAAACTACACTTTTCCCCAGAGACAGGACGAGGGTCACTCCATGAGTTTCCACTTGAAGTGCAGGGGGGAGGGACATTGTTAGAAACTTACGTCAACAACGAATTCGTAAGGATAAGGGAGAGCGTCTCCAGAAAGCTTGAGATCACGGAGTTGGTTAAAAGACACGGCAAGAAGCCAATCTTGCTGGAGGACCTTGGAGGCAAGAAAGCAGTTCTCAACCTCTGGGCGGACAGAGAGAGGATATACAGAGAACTGAAAATGACTAGAGACCAGTTCTTGCTAAACTACGAATCATCCCTCTCGGAGAACGTGAACCTGAAGGAAGGAGAAAAACTCTTCAAGTCAAAAGCAGACATGAAAGACGTCCCTGTGTGCTGGCATTATCCCGGTGATGCAGGCTACTACATAACTTCCGGCATATTTGTAGCAGAAAGGAATGGCAAGAGGAATCTTTCCATTCATAGGGTCTTTGTCGAAAGCGAGAGAGGAGGATACGCAAGGTTAGTTCCAAGGGACCTGCTAAAGATGTACAACGATGCAGTCTCACATGGGGAAGAAATGAAAGTCTCCATTGTCATTGGTTCACCCCTTGAATTTCTCCTAGCTTCGGCAACCTCTGTTCCATTTGAACAGGACGAATCAATGGTTGCAGCATCTCTTTACCGGAAGTCGAAAGGAAAGGAGATGGAATTTTCAAGGTCAAAATTCGGGCTACTCGTTCCATCTAATTCAGATTACGTTATCAACGCAATCTTAACCGGTAAAGCGAAGGAGGAGGGACCATTCAAAGATGTAACCGGAACTTACGACATACAGAATGGCCAACCGCAGATTCTGTTCGATTCAGTCGAGTGCGTCAGAGACCCGATATATCACGCGCTGGTCCCAGCCACCATGGAACACTTCAACCTCATGGGGCTTCCACGAGAACCAACCATCTTCAAGGAGATCAGGGGAGAAGGAGTCAATGTAAAAGATGTTAGGTTGAGTGAAGGGGGGGCCAGCTGGTTGCACGGAATCGTCAAGATTAAGAAGACCAGTGAGGACGATTTCGCAAAGACCGTGGAAGCCTCATTCAGGGGTCACAAGAGCATGAAGAGGGTAATAGTAGTAGATGAGGACATAGACATCTACCGTGATGAAGACGTTGAATGGGCCCTTGCGACCAGATTTCAGGCCGACAAAGGGTTATTGATCAAGAAAGAGAGAGGTTCTTCTCTGGACCCAAGCAGCGGTGAAGACTTCATAACTGCAAAAATGGGCATGGACGCAACCATGCCAATCGGCGGTGGAAGGAAATTCGTAAGAGAGGTCAGCTGACTCTTCTGACCATCAAATCTGCCATCGCTCTCAACTGACTTCTCTTGGTCGGCGAATCTGTCAAGCCATTTATCGAAGAGACGGCGTGTTCGTAGTATGAGTTGGCCAGCTCTCTCGTTTTATCAAGCGCTCCAGATTTTTCAATAATATCTTTCACTCTCTGGAAATCTGCGCTGGATATTCCTTTCCTGCCAAGCCTAGTCTTGATGAACTCCACATCTCCCTTCTTGGCCATCTCGTAGGTGTAGAGGATGAGGTGTGTTTTCTTTCCCTCTTCAAAATCACTCACCACTGATTTCCCCAATTCTTTTTCGTTCCCAAACATTCCCAAGATGTCGTCTTGGATCTGGAAGGCAATTCCAAGCGGAATTCCGTATTCATCTATTTTCTCGGGGTCGTCGTATCCCGACAAAGTCGCTCCCATTTTCATCGGACCGTTAACCGTATATTGAGCGGTCTTGTACTTGTGGATGGCAGTTACGTCGTCGAGTGACATGTCATTTCCCAAAGAGAGTGTTATATCCATGAGCTGTCCGACTCCGGTTTGCTCCACTATCTCCGACATTAATCTCATGGCGCTGTTCAGTCGATCGGGAACGAAATCAACTTCAAGGAGAGCTTCGTGCGAAAAAGCATCTGACAAATCTGCACACACTATTGAGACTCCCTCGCTCACTCTATCCTCATACCCAAACATTTTATGAAACGCCGGTCCTCCTCTTCTTACCTCACTCTGATCTATAATATCATCGTGAATCAGGAGGTAAGATTGCATGAGTTCGAGAGATACAGATGCACGTACTATCTTGTCATCGATATCCGAATTTAACCAATAACCCAGAATCATAAAGAGAGGTCTTATCCTCTTCCCTCCTCTCATCGTGAATTCTCTCAGTTTGGAAATTGCCTCCTTTTCTATTCCTCTCTTTCCAGTTATTTTATACGAGAAGAATTTTTCGAGTGCCTGATCGACCCGACCTTTGTATTGAGAAACAAAGTCCATGTTTCTAAATGTATTCTGTTTATAAGAAAGTTTTTTGTTACCTCACTTTCAAATTCTCGTGCGAGTCCAGTGTCTGGGCGACCTTGATATTCTGGTGCAATTATCGATATCGATATCGTTTTATATACGCATCCCATTAGGGAGAAGCAAAAGAATGGGGCTCATCCCTCATGATAACAATAGAAAACCTTACAAAGATTTATTCCGCGAAGGATGGAGCAGCAGTTGACTCTCTTTCACTCGAAGTCAGGGACGGGGAGATACTCGGGTTCGTGGGGTTGAATGGGGCTGGAAAATCGACAACGATCAGAATCGTTGCAGGCGTGACACTGCCAACAACGGGAGACGTTTTCATCGATGGTGAAAGCATAACGAAGAAGAAAACCGAGGCATCCAGGCAGATAGGATGGGTACCCGAACTTCCAAATTTCGAACTGAATGCAAAAGCAGTTCCGCTGCTTAGATACTTCGCTGGATATTATGGGTTGAAAAGAGATCAGGAAGAAGAACACATCAATGAGTTGCTCAGGCAGGTGGGACTCTGGCCACATAGGGGCAAGAAACTGAGGACATATTCACAGGGAATGAAGAAGAGATTTTCCTTAGCAGAATCTCTCATTGGCGACCCCCACAATCTGATGTTCGACGAAACCCTAAATGGCCTAGATCCGGAAGGTGTTCAATTCGTCAGGAATCTGATAGTGGATCAGAAGAAGAAGGGGAAAGCAGTGCTCCTTTCCTCACACATACTGAGTGAGATAGAAGCTTTATCAGATCGTATAGCCATAATCCATCATGGGAAGTTAATCAAAATACTCGACAGGAAGGATCTCAATGAGCTGGGCCGAGAAAGAATCGCAATTGAAATAGACAATCTCGATGACAAGTCGCTGGAAATAGTCTCTAGGTATGGCGAGGTCAAACATACGAGCGACGGTATTTCTCTAATGTCCCTAAGGATCGATAAGAAGGACTATCCCAGCATCCTTCGGGAATTAGTGCAGGGCGGTTACAAGGTAAGAAAATTTGAGCCCTCTGGGGAATCGTTGGAAGAATATTTCTTCAACTCCATAGGTGAATAGAGATGTATTTTATAGCTAATTTAAACAGTGGAATTCGATGGAAATCTGCAACTTTTAAGGGCCATCTACAAAAAGAGGAATGGCCTAATTCAACCAGTTTCAAGAGAACAAAAATAATTAAAGGAGTGATAGAATGAAATATTTTGAGAAAAAGAAGAATGGAATGTCAAGACTTAGGGCCTCTGTTGTTGTGTTGATACTCGTAACAATGATTATGAGCGTTGGAATACCGACAATTTCTAGCGGGCAAAACGATACTCAATCAGCCCCTCAATATGGGTATCCGTTCAGTGTCTTGAATACAACGTTGTCGGAACAAGGTAGCGCAAATTCCTATCAGCTTCAGATAGGGATGGACGACGCAGGAACAGTCAGTTTGGCTCAGTTCAACCTGAACTTACCCCACGCGTTTTATGGGGCGGGAAATGTTTCTTCTGAGCAACTTTCCAAGACAAATATCCAGGTTGGATACTTTGAACTGCCCTATCCTATTTACGCATTGAGTAATGCAAGCAGGGGTTACTACAATTTTTCATTGCGGGTTCAGTACTGGACATCTCTGCCATACTCAGGAACAGGGGCATACAGTGCAAACCAGACGTTCAATCTTAACATCACATATCTTGGAACATCTTCCGTCAGGATTACAACTTCCACAGGTTCTGTAATTTCAGGGCAAACAAACTATCTGAAGATGTCCATAGATAATCAGGGGACTGGCAATGTCTCAGATCTAAAAATAACCTTCAGTTCTCAGTCGCAGTTGACCTTAATGAAATCTATTCCCAGTGTTAACTCACTGGGTTCAAAAGAAGTATATAATTTCACAGCACAGGTTTACGTCGCAAGTACGGTATCTGGTGCAGTTTCAATGAATTTTACAGCCTCTTTTGATAGTCCTTATGGAAGTCATGAATCCACCAGCAATGACTCCAGTTTTCAGGTACAGCCTTCATTAACTTCTATAAACATTACTCCTTCAGCCATCCTACTGAATCCTGGTAAAACTAACAATATTTCTTTCACCTTCACTAACAACGGAAATAGCAACCTCTCAAATGTACAATCTGCGACCTCCTCCCAGTCACAGCTGAGCTTCCTCGAGCCGTTTCCGTTGATTGCCTCGCTTGGGGTAGGGCATTCTTTCACATGGGTCGAGCCAATTTATGTCTCTAGCTCGGTATCTGGGGCGGTAACAATCGATTTCTCCGAGTCTTTCACTACCCCGTCAGGAGTGCAGTCTTCAGAGCAGATTAATGTTGGATTCCATACTCAACAGACGAGCAATTCAGAGAACGCATCGTTGATAGTCAAATTTGTTTCCCCTTACGTATTGCTTGGCCTTAATTCAACGGCAGTTCTCAATATAACTAATATCGGTAATTCAACCGTATATTCTCCACTGATTGACTTTTCTGCTCCTTCTGGTTTTACTGTCACAGGTAATTCTACCCTATATTTCCCTGGAGTTATTCTCAGGTCAGGAGATAGTTTCACCGTGCCTGTAACCATAAGCAGCTCACCAACTACCGCTCAGGGATCATACACAGCTACTGTTGTAATAGATTACTACAACAGTACTGGGACTGTTGTGACAAAAACGAATTCTGCAGGATTCCTGGCAATTGCCCCAGTGTTGCTTGTCGTACAGGCCTTTTCAGAGAATGCCTCTGGAACTAGCATATCCGTAAGCGGCACTTTGCTAGACGAAGGAGCTGGATCCGCGTACTACCTGACTTTAGAGGCTAAGTTTGTCCAGCAGAACGTATCGTCTTCAGGGACTACCTATCTTGGGGAAATAGATTCAAACACCCCGACACCCTTCAGTCTTACATTAAAGGTACCTTCTGGAGCCGGCAATGGGTCCGCTTTAGTTTCCATAATCGTCGGATATCAAAACTATTATGGCCAGAGTGTGAACTCAACAATAGCATCCCATACAATAGCTTTCCAGACTTCAAACACTTCGGTAATTCATACTCCTCCACCCATAAGGAAATACAACCCTGTAAGAACAATAGCGGCACTAATCACGACTTTACTGATCGTGATTTTAATCATCATGGGGGTTGTACTAATAGTCAGGAGAAGGAACAGAAGGAAAAAGGAGTAGTAGAACTGTGAGCAAGATGACGGAGATCGACAAGAAGGTAATCGCAAAATGAAGCCTGATTCGGCAATCTTAACGGTTGGAAGAATACGGATTGAAGGTAAATCAGCTTCCTTCAGATCATCTAGGATTCAAATTTTTCGTCCAGTTTACGGGCCGGTCAATCTTTGGGGCAGATAGGCTATGCGACCCGTATTCTATGAAATAAAGAGGTCTATTACCAACAGATTCTCTATAGTTTTGATAGTTGCAATAATAGGACTTTCAGCCCTCATATCTTATGAGGGTGGCGTTTCCTCAACGTCTCACAACGCCAGGATTGGATCTACTAACGAAGTGACAGGGTACTATGTCACCGGAAACACGGTCACGCTAATCTCATATTTTTACGATCAAAATGGAAACCCGGTGAGTGACGTTAAAGCAAATGCACTCCTGAACGGTACGAGATTTCCAGGAACAGAAATGTACCCGGGTACCCTTGAATTTAACGTTACTGTGCTACCACAGGACAGGATAGATCGGTCAACTTCCGTCTATATAACTCTGAATTATACCTATAAATCATCCTTCGGTTTGAAGTCAAGCACCAATACCTCCATGACTATTAATGTGGTCAACACGAAGTTTTCAGGTCTGAATGTTGTAACAGGAATATCTGACCCTAGCAACACTTCAAGTCTAGGGTTTTTCCTGTTCTATGTCGGGGCCGCAGGAAATCACACTGCACCAGTAATCGACGTAAACCTTGCGACCGTTACTTCAGGGGTTATGAGCACGAATTACATATGGGAACATGAATACTCGTCCTTTACCCATCTTAGCATATTTCCATCCCTCGGATCGGCTGCGATAAACAAGACTTATGGGTTGTACATCAAGAGCGGAGTTTCTTCATCAGTTTTCTTCAAGTCCCCTATCGGACCCCTCTCTCTTTACAAGCCAACAACAGTCAGCTCTCTAGAGTCATCCTTCTTCTCGATTGAGAGTTCCCTCCTCGTAATATTCATCCCACTCCTGGCAGTGTTCATGGCATATTTCACGTACGGCAAGGACAGAGTTATGGGAGTACTTGAAACAGTCATAAAGAGGCCTATCACAAAGGGTGGCGCTATCCGTTCCAGATTCCTCGCCAATTCTGTGGTGGTTGCGTCTTCAATTGTGGCTGCAATCCTGGTAAGCGACCTGATATCGTTCAGGTATTTCCACCTATTCATGCCTGTGTCTTTCGTGTTATATATGTCGTGGGCATATTCAATCATCGGAATTTCATTCCTTGCAATTGCATACCTCTTTTCCCATCTATTGAAATCACCTGGGGCTCTCCTGGGAGCACTAATAGCGGTTTTCATGATCTTTGGCCTATTCTGGACCGTTATATTCGATGTTATTGTTTCGGTGTTTTCGATCGCGTCAGGATCAACAACCTATCTGACGCTGCAGGTCATCTTTGACTACGCAAATCCGGCAGGGTACGCATCCCTGTTTCAGTTGTTCATCACCCACAATTTGTCTGGGGGGCTAGGCGGGGCAGGCTCATCACAGAGTATAAATCCTGCAAGTTTCGGCGTCACTCCAGCTCTGTTATTGATATCAGCCATACTCTGGGTCGCAGTGCCTTTCATTCTGGCTCAGCAGATAGCGATCAAGAGAGACTAGCTTGAAAACATACATTAAAGCGGGAAATGAATTTGAAGAAGAATGAAGGTATTTAAGTGACGAGGAGATAAGGGGAAAGTCTATGAATAAAATTAAAGTCGTTAATGATGTAGGCGACTTAGTAACGATCTTCACGATCTCGAACGACAAGACAAAGAGTGAGTTATTGAAGCTTCTCAACCAGAACTGGATGACTGAGGACGAAGTGAAACATAAATTGGGGGCCAAGGCGGTTGAGGTCTTGAAATACATGGAAAAAATAAAATTTGTGGAATCTCAATGGTCCAACACTCCGGAGGGTCCGAAGAAGGTATTCCACAATTACTATACCAGCATACAGATAAACATCCTACTGCCGACTGAGGAGGCAGGAGACGTCATTTACGTTGCATCGCTGGAGGATTCCGAGATAGAGACGTACTGCAACAAGATAACGAAAATGATCGACGACGGAACCCAGTACATTGCAGAGATACAGGAAAAATTGAAAGAGTCTCCAACGTATGTAAGGGCTATAATAAAACGGAGCAAGCATCTCACCATCAAAGGAATGAAGGTGGAGAAAGTAGCTTGATAACGGTCCTCAGGATAGGACACAGACCGGAAAGAGACAAGAGAATAACGACACACGTCGCACTGGTGTCGAGAGCTTTTGGTGCGGACAAGATCATAGTCGACAAGGTCGACGACAAACTGAAGAGAACAATTGATAACGTATCCAAGAAATTCGGAGGAAACTTCGAACTTGAATTTGGAAACTACTCGGAAGCGATCAGGAAATTCAAGGGAACGAAGGTACACCTCACGATGTATGGCATTCCCATTGAAGACAAGATAGATGAGATAAAGAAAATCGAGAACATTATGGTCATAGTAGGATCGGAGAAGGTACCCAGACCAATCTATGAAATGGCGGATTATAACATTGCGGTGAAGAACCAACCCCACTCTGAAGTTTCTGCTCTGTCTATTTTTCTAGATAGACTTGGGAGAGAGAAGGGACTGAAGGGAGAATTGAAAATAATCCCCCAAGAGAAGGGAAAGAAAGTTCTGAGGATACCTGGAAGAGAGGAATGTCTCGCTCTTCTAGATAAGTACGGTGCGGATGACCGATTAGAAAGGCACTCAATAATGTGCAGCAAAGTTGCCTTAGCAACTGGAAAAGGATGCGATTCAGACCCGAGGCTCCTAGAAGCAGGAGCGCTCCTTCACGACATTGGGCGAACTGTGACACACAGCATCTTTCATGGAGTGGAAGGATATAAAATTCTGAAGAGGGAAGACATGGACGAAGTTATTGCTAGATTCTGTAGCACTCACGTAGGAGCAGGGTTGTTGAAAAACACTGCAAAGAAACTCAAGCTTCCTGATCAGGATTACATCCCACGGACAATAGAAGAGAAGATAGTTTGCAATTCCGATACACTGCTCAAGGGTGACAAGGTGGTGACTATTGAAGAGATTGCAGAGGACTATAAGAAAAAGGGTCTGGCCTCAGAGGTCCCCAGATTGAAGCGTCTGAATTCTTATCTCGAAAAGAAGTGCAATTTCAGGATAGAAGATCTGATGAAACTGAACGAACAGTAATGTTTTAAAGTCTGACGAAATTGAGTTCAGTGAAGATAGTTTCTACAGGCAATTCAGAAGGACTCTCATCTAAAATTTCGTCAATTCTCGGAATACCACTTGCAAGGGTAAATCATAGGCGATTTGCTGATACCGAACTCTATGTCAGGATAGAAGAACAGATGAACGAAGCAATCGTGGTTGGTAGCACGTACCCTGATTCAGGAATAATAGATATATTGCTCACTGCCGACGCGGCTCAAAATGCGGGAGCGAAGAAGAAGGTTCTTCTCGTCCCTTACTTTGGATATGCCAGGCAGGACGCGATGTTCCAACAGTATGAGGCGGTCAGTGCAAGAGTTCTGTCCGAACTTTTCCTGGAAAGGTTTGACAAGATATTTGTGGTTAATATGCACTCTCCGGAGGGCATGGCGTTTCTTGGAAACAAGGGAAAAGAGATCCGTGCAGAGTCAGTCATAGGGGAACGAGTCAAGGAAGACGGGAACGACGTAGTGATTTCCCCCGATGACGGATTCAGAGAAGAGGGAGAAAATATATCCAAAGTGGCAGGACTAGAATCCATCTATCTGAACAAGAAGAGAGTCTCTGACACCAAGGTTGAGATCACCATTCCAGAAGGTTTCAGCGTGAAGGGGAAAGTTGTTGCACTGACCGATGACATGATCTCGACCGGCGGAACAATTCTCGAATCTTCCAAGGTTTTGAAGCAGAATGGTGCGAAAGCGATCAATGTATACTGCGTCCACGGACTCTTCGTTTCGGGAACTTCTCGGTATGCAGGATTTGTTGACAGCATTTCCACGACGGATACCGTCGATGGGCCATTCTCAAAAATGACCGTTTCCGATATAGTTGCTTCAAGCCTCAGAGAATATTTTGGGCACTAGGGCTGCTTTCAACCGTTATTCCTCAGTCCTCTTATCCACTTTCAAGAATTTGAGTTTATCATCTTGCAGTGACTTCAAAAAGCTTGCCTAGCCTCTTCACTCCTTCCACTATGTTTTCGTTGGAACTGTATGTGAAATTGAGTCTCATCGATTCGTGATTGTCTTCGTCAGGATAGAATGCTGATCCAACCACATATAGGACTTTCTGTTTGACTGCTTCTTCAAACATCTTGTCGGTATTTGCCCCTTTCCTGGTGACCCAGAGAAACATGCCACCATTCGGTCTGGTGTATTCCACGTCACCCGGGAAGTAATTCACGAAAGATTCAATCATCAAGTCTCTCTTTTGGCGATATAGATCGATTATCTTGGGGATCTGCTTGTCCATATATCCGCCAGAAACGTACGCCTGGGCAATGTAAGTGGAAACAGAACTGGTCGCAAGGTCCACTGCCTGTTTTGCGATGTTGAGTTTTTCAATCACATCGTGCGGTCCAACCACGTAACCCAGTCTGATTCCGGGTGAAAGGACCTTTGAGAACGTGCCGAGATAAACCACATCGTTATCCATCGATTTCAGGGCAGGAACGTGCGCCCCAGCGAACCTGAGGGCACCATACGGGTCATCTTCAATAACTGTCAATCCCCTCTCGTTTGCTATCTCGAGAAGCTCCTTCCTTCTCTCGAAACTCAATGTGATCCCACTTGGGTTCTGGAAATTAGGTATGACGTAGATGAATTTTGGATTCGGGTATTTCTTAAGTTTCTCCCTGAGAACATCCATTCTCATTCCATAATGATCCATCTCTACTCCAACAATCTTGATCCCACTCGCTTTGAGGGCAGATATAGTTCCTACATATGTTGGAGCTTCTGTGATAACATACTCTCCCGGATTCGCAAATACCTTTCCCAGCATGTAGAGCGCTTCCTGGGACCCTGTTGTTTGGATTATGTCGGTCGGTTCCGAATTGATCCCCTCCTTCTCCTTCAATCTCGCAGCGAGAGCAACGTTAAGGGAATCCAGGCCTTCAGTAGCGCCGTACTGAAGCATCTTCTTTCCATTTCTGGCGAGTTGTTCTTCAAAAATTCTCCTAATATCATCTATAGGGAACGATTCCGGATTCGGAAGTCCTCCTCCAAAGGAAATGACATCGGGTTGATTTGCAACTTTAAGAAGCAATCTGATTGCCGAAGGTTTCATGGTATTGGCAATTGCAGAGAATTCTCTCTTAACTGGTGCATTCATCGACATAACAAGAAAGCGTTTTTTGGGGTATAAGTGTTTGTGACCTCCTCTCCCAGCTTTCGCAGGGAGCTTCCCACTTCAAAGGTTGCTGGCGGGAATCTCCATGGGCTTGAATTCCCCTCGGCCCGAAGGTACTCTGTCCTTCATGCTAAGCCATCTGACTTTACGGATGCAGGTATGCATGAAGCAATATGCTATCCGACCTGTTTCACTTCTGTCTGCCAGCGGACATTGCAATATGTTGGTAGAACCAATAAACTTTTCATTCGCTTTCATCATCTATCTCGTGAAAGGGGAATTCCCGCTCACAAATGTTAAAATACATACCCAGGTCTATCTTCAGATCGTTCTGAACGTGCCTATAGAATTCTATGGTTGATTAAGTGATTTTTCGGTTGACATCGGAAGAGAACAAATTCCTGAATTCTGCGGCACTCTTGGCAGTATTGCCCTGACAATAAGCTGGCTTCTTATCAAGAATTGCGATCTTAAGGTTTCCATTCATTTTCTTAATGTGGTAGGCTGATGCCAAGCCCGTTATTCCGGCGCCAACGAAGATCACATCGAATCTATTCATGACTCATCTCTCTAGCATTAGGGCCATATCATTGAGTTCACAAGTTGTCTAACAATCTTCTTTGCTGAGGTCACATTTGATCTTAGACCTTCAGAAAGTGCCTCTCCAACCGAGTCCATCTGTTTCGGATTCAGTCCCCTCATAGTTATCTCGTTGACCCCTACCCTCCCCACGCTATCAACAAGAATGTTTGAGGTTTCCAATCGTCTAGATATCTCCGGAGAGTTCTCATAATCAAGCAAGAACATAGCGCTTTCAGACACTTCCGGCATGTTTGCTAGCTTTACTTTTCTGTCAATGAGGGCCGAAACTAATGCCCTTCTGTTGGCAAGACACCGCTTTCCATAATTGCTCTTAGAAAGATATTCAAGAGAAATCCCGAGAGCTGCAATTCTCGAGAGATGAAAATTGTCGTAGTAATTCCAGATTGGATTGCCCTTGACTGCTCTTTCCACTCTCCTCCTTCCGACTATGAGTCCACCTTGGGGGCCCGGAAAATTCTTGTGGGTACTTCCGTAAATCACATCCGCTTCTCTGAAGCCGTTCTGGAATGTTCCAGTAGCCAATAGTCCAAGTGCGTGTGAAGCATCATACAGGATGAACGATTCTGGAAAAATTTCCTTGACTCTTTTCATGTCATAGGGGTGAAGAAAGAGGCTTGCCCCAAGTATGACTGCCCTGTAATTTCCTCGAATCTTTGAAAGCTTCTCATAATCAATCTTCCACCCCTTCATCGGTATCTCCTTACCCTCAATTCCCATCAACGAAGGCAAGAAAGGAGGAGTATAACCATCATAACCTCCCTTTGACATTGGGATGTAAAGGAACCTGTCTCCCTTCTTGAGGAGACTCCCCAAAACTTGCATGGCTGCAAGATGCCCGGCAATCGGTCGAACATCAGCAAAGTCCGTTCTGAACGCTTTCATCGCTAGTCGTTCCACTTCTTCCACTAGTGCCTCTGAATGCTTCGTACCTGCGTAGGCATTGTGTATCTTCTGTTCCCTGTAATAGGAATCAATTACGAGTGAATACCGCTGTTCAAAGTCAGAAGATAAGGCTTTCAGTGCTTTCCTTGGAATGGTGTTTTCTGAAGGTTGAAGTGCAAGAACACTCTTCCTGAAGTTTTCCTGCTTCAAAATTATCTCGGAAACCCCAGCCATGATTTGTAATGCTAACCGATATTAGTTCTTTTTTACCTTCAGATCTAGGACGACGTGGTCGTATGAAGGAGAATAACTCTTTACCTTCCTGACTTTGACTTCCACAACGCTCTTCTGAGCCTCATATCTTTCCTTTACAGTTTCCATCTCTCCTCTGTTTATCAATTGATGCAGGTGTATGGTTCCTTCTCTCTTCAGATACGACATTGCCTTCTTAAGATATTTGAAAGACTCGAAGTGTCCCATCAATATTCTGTCTGCAAAATCTTTCATACGAAGCTCTGCGGAATCTCCCAGCATCGGTACAAGATTTTTTGTGCCATTAAGTTTCATGTTCATTATCAGGTAGTGGAACGAATCGGGATTAATCTCACATGAGTATATCTTCTTCACTCTGAAAGAAAGAGGCACAGAGAAGTAACCGATGCCTGCAAACATATCCAGCACCGTTTCATTTTCATTAACTATTCCAGACAACAGATGCCTCTCCTTCTTATTGCCCTTCGAAAACATGACTTTCTGCGGGTCCATTGTGTAAAAGATGCCGTCTTCCCTTTGTACCACTTCGGTATGTATGCCAGAGATCATCTTGACGACGGGTGTCCTTTGAACATTTTGTATTCCCGCGTACTTATACACGGACCAAAGTTTGAATGAGGATTGCATCAAATGGCCGAATGATTTGTGGTCCTTGCTGAAAGAATCTTCTTCTCTGATGATCATCGCCTTACCGATTATCTCGTAATTCTGGTGAAATCTTTCTTTTGAAATACCGAGTTTGCGGGATACAATATTTATTGCGTCATTTCTCATGATTTTCCCATCGTGCCATGTACATCCAAGTGATCGCTCCGAGGATTGGTGCGATGATCGAAAGAAGAAACATGTTCGAAAGTCCATATCGAAGGTTGAGAGATGCAACTATGACAGGGGCCGTGATCCCTCCTATGTTCCCCCAGAAATTCATCCATCCGCCAATAAAAGAAGAGCTCTTCTCGCCGCCTAGTCTGGTAGAGAGACGCCAGGATGCAAGCAGTATAGGATCAAGGAAGAAGAGGGAGACAATTACGAACGCGAGAAAGGTAAACGGGCTCCTAGAAAGAGCCATCCCGATGAGTGTTATTGCAATAATGGTGTATGCAATTTCAGATATCAGCGCATCTCTGTTTATTCTATCCATGTAAAGCCCAAACACTATAGAACCAATTGCCATCGTTATCCAGGGAAGAGGTCCAAATAAGAGATTATTCGATTCAATCGCGAACCTTTCCTTGAGGAAATAGGGGTACCAGGTGAACATCACGTAGAAGAAGTAATCATAGATGAAGAATGAGAATCCGAACAGGATGTACCTCTTTCCCAAGAGCGAGGACCACCTGACTTTCTCAGGAGACCCAGCGTAACCAATCCTCATGAGCAACAGAACGGTGCCAGCCGCTATCCCAATGACGCCGAAGACGATAAAGGGTAGACTTGTGCCGACTCCAGTATAGTAGAGTCCCAGCGTTGCAAACGGAATGATAGCGGGAGACAGATCAGAAACTGCAGACACAACTCCCGATGCCCTTCCATATTCTCTGTCGCTGTAAAATATTCTCGTTAGATATATTATCGATGGGAAAACAGGACCCTGCGCCAATCCCATGAAAAATACTATTGTGACTGCAGAAGTGAAAGATCTTGTCAGGGGTAGAATCAAAAAAAGAAATGACCAGGAAATCAATGAAATCCCAATGATTTTGGACGGACCGAACCTATGGGCATAGCTTCCCCCGGGAAGCTGAAAGATAGTATAACCGATGTAGAAGGAAGAGAATAAAATTGAAAATATAACTGTGGAGGTAAGGTGGTAATTACTCATCAGTTGATCGTATAGGGTGGACATTACATATCTGTCACCGAGAGCCAGAAAACCTGCGAGGGATCCTAACGCTACAACACTTGCCTTACCATTCATATTATGCCATTTTCTTTCAATTTCTCTGGTAGATACGTGTCGGTGACAAAGTCCAGACCATATTTTGCTAGTGCTTGTTGCTCCGCCTTCTTTCCTAACTTAAGCATCGTTTCAATCTCCCCTTTCCAGAAGGGTATGTTGAACCTGGGGTCCTCCAGCTCTGCGTGAAGTGCTTCGGTGTCCTTGTCCGTCAACTTGTCGGTTGGCAGATCATAATTCACGATGTCACTGGCCGTGATTCCTATGAATTCGGAAGTAGGAGTGGCAAGGATGTCAGAGATATGGGCGGTCTTTATGGCCCCATAGGCCACAGAGGCAAAAATCCTGAAACTCCACGGGTCCCCATCCGTGAATACCACGATGGGCAGGCCAAGTTCCTTGTTCAATCTGTTGAGGAGTCTCTTGGTTGATCTGGATGGTTGCCCCTTCATGTGAACCAGGAGTGAACGCATCTTTTCGTCGAACCTGTTCTCCACAAGCCTATCAAACATACCTCCAGTCTCTATCGCGAGTACAAAATCAACATCGCTTGAAACGAGGCTTACCTTCTCCTTTTCGACGTTGTATGGAATAGTGTAACCACCGTCCCCCACGTCGTCTCTGCAGTTAATTTTCTTCTTCTCTCCCTTTCTGTTCAATTCCGTGAGGGTGAGATTTCCGATAACAGAAGCTCCGCTTTCCTCTGGCCTGAGTCTCATCTCCTCTCTTAGATAATTTGTCATCACTTCAAGGTCTTCCACCATCAGATCTGATTCGTCCTGGCTCTCAAATTTCCCCAGGTTCCATCCCTCAGAAATGTAGTACATCTCCCTCAGAGTTGAGGTCTTCAGGCCCTGCGTCATCTCATCTACAAAATCAATGATATGCAACATTTTGAGTATCCCCTTGGCCGAGCTTGCCTTTGATGCATACCTCTTGACCGTGTTGTTCCCATACTTCCACACTGAAGTCTTGGGGTCGAAAAGGATGTTCTCCTTGTTTCTCGACTTCAACTCGACTTTGGGTATCTGTCCGTTTTTCATCTCCTGGTAAATCTGCTTCACAATCGTTTCCAACTTTTCATTCATCGCTAAACACCTTCGGGAGTGAGTATGCCCCAAGGAGAATTGGTTCAGGCAGGTCCACATAGATCTCTGTGGAACTAATTATCTCCTTCGAAAAATTGAGCTTGACCTTCTCGAAGGGCTTGAGGTTCTTTACGTTCTCAGTGAATCGTTCCTCTCCCTTCAAGACTACTTTGAAACTATGCGTCTTCTCAGTGTAATTTTCAGCAAACAGTTCTCCATTGATCTCTCTAAACGCTACCACGCCCATCACCTTTGATATGATGGGGGTGATATCAGGAGGTTCAAGTTTTAGGATCTTCCCGCTCTTTTGGGCAATCTGAGGCAGGATGAGCTCAATGAGTGCAAACTTTTCCTCTACCTGCCCTTTGTGCGCTTCCTTCTTCCTCATCGTCTTAATCTGCCTAGCGACACCCTTCAACATTATGTCCAGGGCATCCATTATTTCTGGAACGGTAGCAATGGCCTCCTTGGCTTCTGAAGTGAACGGTATCTTGGTGCTTGCAAGGTGCACTGCAACTATCAAAGGTCCCACCGGAATCTGGTCCTTCACAGGTTGTGAGAAGCCGTACTGGTTCCACGCAAGAGAAGATATCGCCCTAGTGATTGCACAGCTGCCCGACTGATAAAGCAAAGGCACTCTATTTGCAAACCTCAGGATCTTAATTGGGTCTTCTTTTGGCAGATCCCCTCCATAAATTGCAATCGCTTCCACAAGAAACGGATGACCGGAAAAGACAAAGGGGCCCTTAATGACAGGCTGAGAAAAATACGCGGGATGGTACTCTCTGAATGAATTAATAGCGCTCTTGAAAAGTCCTTCGGATCCTATGGGAGAGAGACAGTCTTTCTTTGGTTCCATGAACTCTGTTTCTTTTATTGTTTTCATCAATTCTTCGAAGTCGTCCCTCGAAAGTTTGTTAATTTTCCTTCCGTTCAATTTGCTTTTCTCCACTATCGTTTTCGCGACCTGCTTTGTTACCCTGGAGAATTTGTCTTCCAAGACTCCTTCTATCGTCTCCCTCTCATTGTCCTTGAAAACAGAGATCAACTCTCCAAGCTCAACTCCGTGAGGATGAGGCTTGACGGCGATAGGAACCGGTGGAGGTTCGGAAATGCTCCTCACTATATCAATGGCCTTGTCGGGCAAGATCAGGTGGAAGGTGGAATGTGGATTGGCAATCGCAGTTTCTCTGATGTATTCCTCAATGGATTGTTTTCCGCTTACGTATTTTCCCTTCAACGAAATCACGATTCTAGTACCGCTCTTCACATCCCATATTTCTGGAGTAACTGATATGGTATGGGGAGAGTTTTTGCGAATGTCGATCTCGAGAACGAAATGAAATGCAGTCATTTCCTTTTCTACTTTCGTGACAATTTCTGTTGGAATACCTGTGGTTTTTTGAGCGTATAATATTGCAGCCGATATTCCGAGTCCCTGTTGTCCCCTTGATTGTCTCTCCTGGAAAAATCTGGATCCGTAAAGCATTTTTCCAAACGAATTCTCTACTTCAGTCCTCTTTATTCCGGGACCGTTGTCAATTATTTCAATCCTGAATTTTTCTTTCCCCAGTTCTTCGATCCGTACTGTGATCTCTGGAAGTATACCATTGTCAGCGCACGCATCAAGCGAATTGTCAACGGCTTCCTTCACTGTCATAAAGAGGGACTTCTGCGGGGAATCAAAGCCCAGCATCTGCTTGTTCTTATCAAAGAACTCAGAAATGCTGACTTCCTTTCTTTCAGGCTCAAACTCGGTCATATCTCTACAAATTTGGGATTAATTCTGTACTTATGTATGTTTGCAGAAAGCTTCTGGAAGAAGAATCGTGACATCTCTGGCGAATAGATGAGAAGGCTATTCACTCCCTTGGCTACCGCCTCGATGCACCCCTCTACAGGTGCATAAATGCTGGCTTTGATCTTACCGAATTTGCACATTTCAGATGCAAGGATTCCATAAGCACCTACGTATTCGATATTCTTTTCTTTCAAGATCCGGTTTAGTTTTCCTAGCTTTTTTGGTGCGACATCGTCAAAGTCTACCGTGAGCACGTAGAAATTTCCAACTTTATGGTCTATTATACCCTCGATTTTTGAAATCTTAACTGGATCTCCCTTCTTAACCCTGAAATCCGCTACACCATTTGAACCAGCTTTCTTTCTCCTGTAGGCGTAAAGCAATCCTTTGTTCATCGAAAGGCTTACTCGATCTCCCTTACCCAAGTCTTCTCCCGCAATTGCTTCACACGATGAAATTATCCCGGTATCCTCATAGGCATCCTCAACGAATAATGAAATGGTGGCAAGTATCTGTTGAAGAAATGCCACTCCTTCCGGAGTTGGGGTGTTTCCAGAATCTGTGTACTTGAGTTTTTGAAGATTCTTAAGATACACTGACGCACCCTGTGGAGTAATCTTCAGATCGGTCGAAATCTCCCTCAACTTTCTCTTTCCCTTTAGAAGCTCGATTAGAATTAGTGCAAATGTTAGGTTTCCTTTTTCCCTAAATTCGTGGAAATCCTGCATTCCAATTCTCCCCTGTTTTGTTTTCAGGCCCAGTTCAACCTGTCCAGCTCTCTGTCTTTCTTCGTTGCCTTCTTATACTGCTTGTAGTGTTCCTTGCAGAGATGAGCTTTCGTTCCTTTCGAATTAAGTGAGAAGATCTTTTCCACAGACTTTCTTCCGATTGTCCGAGCCTTGGGGTTGGAGCAACCCGCGACATCACACTGATCTTCCATGGTTATCTGATATTACACAAACTAATAGTTTTGTTGTTAGAAATGAGCCCACTCTGAATGGTGTAACTCAAAAAGGCTATTCTCGAGTCATATCCTCAAGGACAATAACACAGGTGTATTGATTTGGAAAATAATCGTTTCTTATATTAAATTTGAGGTGGCAATTCATGGTTCACAAGACAGTTGTACATTTTGAGATACCGGCCAACGATCCACAGAAAATTTCAAAATTCTACTCTGAAAGTTTTGGTTGGAAGATTGAAAAATAAGATATGGAAGCTATGGACTATTGATTGATTAAAACGAGTCCAGATGGGCAAACAGTTGGAGGGGGAATACACAAGAAGATGATCTCTTCAGATACACTAAGAAATTACATGGGAGTGGATGACATAGACGAGTCAATAGAAAAATTTGAAAGCGCAGGTGGCAAGCAGGTACACGAAAAGGCAGGGGTTCCGGGGGAGGATAGTCCTATATTAGAAAGGATTCTGGGGGCAATCTTGTCGGAATTTTCCATGCAAAGTTAAAGATATGAACTCTGAGATCAATTGTTCACTCTTTTTCTTCTTACTTTTTATGTAAGAAAAGTCAACCAATTGACTATCATTTGATAACAGGATCTCGAATATGCATCGAAGCGGTCAAAGTGCTCAGCGATGATAGAGCCAAGATTCCCCCGCAGATGTAACATTTGGAAGAGATGTTCCCCAGAGGCATCTCAAGGCAAAGTTCTCTTTAGAAATTGACTCCGATCCTCATCAATCTAATCACTCTAAAATCCAGATAAACATTTTATACGGGAGGCTGTTCGAAGTCTTGGAGGGGAAATGAGACTATCTGTTTTGGCACTGACTATATTGATTATCGCCGTGGTTCCAGTATCTTTCGTCCACGGGACTAGCGCGACCCAACCGTTTGCGTCCGCAGCTGTGAACAATGCTACGGCAATCAATGGGATTGTTCAGAGGGCGTTTGGAATAATAGCGGGAATTTCTGGACTGATAATCGCAATACTATGGATACCGATAGCAGTTGGCTATTTCTCAAAGGACATGGACAGAAAGGCTGACGCCAAAGAGAGGACCAAGGATGCATTAATTGGGACAGTCATATTCGTA
Source organism: Thermoplasmata archaeon (assembly GCA_021797915.1). Classification (GTDB taxonomy): domain Archaea; phylum Thermoplasmatota; class Thermoplasmata; order Thermoplasmatales. Next base: position 106,550 of record JAJZYT010000002.1, read on the forward strand.
ATGGCTGTGAGCGGTGTATTGTACGCAGTGGTTCACTACATAGTTGCTGGCTAATCAAGAAATGATTCGATGAACTTCGTTTCGATAATAGTAGATGCAATACTCAAGGCAATAAGTTACATAGTTTCCGCGATCGTGCTCATAGGTAAACCGATACTTGAATCGCTGTACAACGGTTACATTTCCAAGTATCTCTTGTCACCCGGGTACGCATTCCCAAATATAGTGAACGGAAGCATTGGGGTGGGAGTGAAATCGCTCTACTACTTTGTAATGTTCAACATTTATGATCCAGGCCTCACAATTGTTCTTACGATCTTGGGGATACTGATACTCCTCAACAGCAGCATTCAACTGGGGTACGACTTCAGAAACATTTGGATCAAGATTCTGTTGCTTCTGGTCCTTTCTAACATATCGTTCTTTCTGCTTCAGGATTTCCTTTACATTGGTTCTTTGCTGTATACCCAATTCTGGAACTTTGGTTTTCCATTGCATAACTTTTCTTCAGGTTCCAACATTCTTGCTGGCCTTCAAATCGGGGGTGCGTCAGGGTCGATTGTGAGTCTATTGATACTCATCATCTTTATCTTTTTGATGCTCTATCTGCTGCTTTTCCTATCACTAAGGGCTGCGATCATCTACACGCTTCCTATACTCGCTCCAGTCTTCACTCTTCTCTTCATAATTCCGCAGACCAAAGAAATGGGAGAGAGACTGTGGTATCTTTTCATTGACTCGCTAGTCGCCCCATTGTTGATGGCTGTTCCTTTGATATTATCCACTTATGTAAGAAATAACAGTGTGCTGGTTCTGGGCTTTCTCGCGCTTGCGGATGCAATCCCTACAATGTTTGCAATGACCCAATCTTCAAGAAATGCAACAAACTTTCTCGGAAGATCTGTTGGAAGAGGGGTCAACACTTCAATCAGTAAGATTAGCACGAACTTGAAGGGAGCAGAGACTATTGTCAAAACTTTTGCGACACCTTCTGAGGGCGGAGGAACTAACGGAACTCCACAAATCGGCGCAGTGCGTCAGTTCAGTCCTTTGAACGGCGGCGGATCATCAAACTCTTCCCTTTTTTTCAAGGTGAGGTGATTATGGTGAAGATGACCAAGTTTCAGATGTCTTCGTTTAGAATTGGTTCGCTGGAGGGTGCAATCCTCTATCGTCTGATTTTGGTCTCATTCTCTGTATTGCTATCCATTTTCTTCCTTCGTACATACGGTTTATTCACGCTCGTTCTGATCCCGATTTTCCTCCTCAGAATCCAGCATGACTATATTGATGAGTTTGTCGTGAAGAAGGTGAGGGGAATCACTGCATTTGTGATTCATCCTTTGAAGACTGAAAAGAGCGCCTATTATGAAATATTTGGGTCGAACTATGGTTTATCAGATCAACAAGACAGGAACATAGTCTATGTATGGGAGTCGATCGTCGGAACGTTTTCGGAAGATTTGACGATCATTAGGCATCCATACAAAATTCCCCTTCAGCGGTTTTTGAAGGGTGATGACGAGTACAATTCCCTGTTTTCTAAACCAGAGAGGTATGCGGAAGCTTACTTTGTAAAGATCAACAAAACCAAGACGGACGATTTCGAGAAGATTTTGGGGAATTATGGGGTACAGTTCTCAAAGTTAAGTGAGGAAGAGGTAGGAGTTCTGGATGCCCAGCTCTGAAAAAAATCAGTCTTCTGTAATCCAGAAGGAGTGGTATTTCGTCAGGAATGGAGAAGCACACTCCTTCCTGTTTGCCAAGGATTATCCTTTCGAGATCGACTCAAAGTTTAGATCCAAGATTACTGGAGAAGATTCGAAGATAGGGCAGATAGTCAATATACATCCTGTTGAAGACAGCATTGCATGGGAGATAATAACAAGGGAATTTGGAAGACGGAGCCTTAGGCTGTTAGACCATGAAAAGATGAACGACAGAAACGTGGAGTCAAACAAACTAACGGTCCAGAATATTCAAAATCTTAAGGAGGTAGTTGCTTCCGGGAAATCCAGACTCTTCAAGTATTCTTGTGCTTATTTCATTCAGGGGCAGCCCAGCAAAATTCTTCCTGCAAAGAAGGAACTATTGTACCTGCTCAAAAAACTTGGCGTCAAGACGGAAAACAAGAGATTCTCTGATGCAAAGATCAGGAACAAGGTGATAGATGGTCAGCTTGATGGGGTTTACCTTGACCCTAGTTCAGTCTCAAACCTTGTACCGATAAACCATGGATACCTCTTTCATGAAGGTGGAACTTTCTACGGAACGTGTGAGGTCTCAAAGGCTCCTGTATTTCTGGACCGATCAGTCTTTCCTTCGTCCCACCAGCTTGTGCTGGGAATGACTGGTTTTGGTAAATCCTTCTTTGTAAAGGCTACCATGATGAGGGAGAAGATAACTAGGAGTGTAGCCCTGAAGATAATTGATCCATTGGGGGAATACGGGCAGCTTTCCAAGTCTATCGGAATGCAATCCATTGACCTTATGAACCAGGAAATGAACATGTTTGAAAGGGTGGAGTTTTTGAGCATTAAGGAAAATGTTGACCGTACCCTTGCTTTGATGATAACGCTCTTCGATCTCAACAACGAGGACCGTGGTGTACTTGATACAGGAATGACAAAGATGTATGAACAGAATGAGGACCTGAATTTCCTCAGGAATTTTGTTAAGTCCAGTTCCACTGAAACACACAATAAGATATCTCCAATTTTCGAAGGTTCCCTGAAGAAGTTCCGAACGGGTAGAAATCCCAACCTCAAAGGAGATCTCAGAATTGATCTGAAGAATGTTCCTAAGAAACTCCTTCCATTCTACATGCTGCTTTCACTCGATCTCATTATGAGAAGCGATGAGTCAAGTCCTGTAAACTTGGTAATTGACGAGGCGCACTACTTATTGCAAGAGAGCGTGGTCACATCTGTAGAGAGGTACATAAGACACGCCAGACACAGCAATGTCTCCATGATTTTCATCTCGCAATCTGCAAACGACTTCTTGAAAAACGGGCCAGCTATAACAGTCATGGAGAACTGCTCAATCCACATTCTGTTTCGACACCAGGTAATCACGGATGAGATGGTAAGATTCTATTCATTAGACGAAGGACTCTCCAATTTCCTGAGGATGGGGGCCGGCTATAACGGCAAACATTCAACTGCGCTCTTCCTGACTCCAGGTTTCACAACCATTCTCAAATTTCAATCCAGCAAGGAGGAGATCGAAAAAATAGATGGAATTCCTAAAGGTTGAATCTATAGCACCATTCAATGAATCAAACCCATTCCTGCTATCCTGGTTAAGAAGCGGGAAGAGGATTGAGATATTATTCTTCAAGCAAGAAGGAGAAGGAGTGAAACTGTATTTTGGAGGAGATTGTAGAGACCTTCTGAAAAAGTCAGGATGGAAGACCTCAGAAACATTTCAATTCAATGAGAGTGGAAAGAGAGTCTTTGTGAAAGGTGACTCACAGACGATTAGATTCGGAAGTGAAAATCATGCAGACAAGATTGCAGAGTTGCTGAATGAGGAAGAAACTGGTTTTCTATTCATTTCGCTGATACCTCACTATTTCAGTCCGGTCTCTAATAAGGAACAAAGAGTTGAAGACAAATTTCTAGAAAGAAAGGCAAGGGAAAGAAAAGGGTGGAGGGTCGAACTATCCTACAGGAACGAGAACCTAGGGAATTACCTTAGTCACATATTCTCTTCTCCTAAAGTTGTGACGAGGAGGGGAAGATTTGGGATCTCCAGACCGGTTATTGCCTGGTGGGAAGTACACCAATTCATCCCAACAAGCACGCACTCCCTAAAGGGGGGAGACGTGAGAGTTGGCTCAACCCCTAACAGGGGAGAAATATTCATAGACACCAACAACAACCCGCACACCTTGATCAGTGGGTCCTCAGGGGCAGGCAAGAGTTCAATGATAGTAGGAATGATGAATCACATACTGATCAATCAATTGGGAAAAGTAATATTGATTGATCCTCACGGAGACACTTCTAAGAAGATGGAGGAATCCGCCTTCAAGAAATTTGTAATATCTCCAGATTCTGCAAATTCCATAAATGTAATAGGCGTCGGTAGGGAAAATGGGATAACTTACAAAGTTGCAGAAGAATTTGTTTCAATTCTCAGGTCTTCAAGAGAAATCCAATACACAGACCCTCTAGTTGGTCCAAGGATGGAGGACCTGATCTCCCGAGGAATCTCTCTTCTTGGAAAAATGAAGGGGACGACATTAGTAGATTTTTACAACATCCTCAGAGAAGATGATACAAGGAAAGAAATTGCCTCCACCTGTAACAACAATGAGCTGAGAAAATTTCTGGACGAATTGGGGGGCATGTCAAGAGAGGAACTTGCGAGTACAGAGAGGGCGATAGGCAGGCTGGTGAACGATCCGATGGTGAGATCCCTGGTATGCAATCCAGACGATGAAGGTACCCTCTCAAATGCACTAGCAGAAAACGATCTTGTCTTGATAGATCTCGAGAGAAGCAGCCTGGGTTACGAAGATTCGAGATTGATGTCAAATATCATGGCTCTCTACATCTGGTTTGCTATCGCTTCCTCAAGGAATGGAAACTATTTCCTTTTCCTGGAAGAAGCTCAGGATTACCAGAGCGCGCTTATAGCAGATATGCTAAGTTCTGGAAGGAAGTTTGGCCTGAGAGTATTCTTCTTGACCACTTCATTCAAATCTATTATTGACAGGTTGTCCTCTCTGTTCTACTCAAACATTTCCAATTACATTTTCATGAAACTCACGGACCCAGACAAGATCAAGGCAAAGGAACTAATAATGACGGACATAGAAATGCCAAACGAATCTTTCGATTTCGTGCTAATCAACCCCTTTGGAAAGGAAAGGGGCTCAGTAGAGCCAGTTCGTTTCTCACGGAAAACCAAAGAATTCATAATTAGAAATTACGACTTTATTTCCGAGAGAAAGAAGAGGAATCTATCGCTGCAAATAGATGATCTGATATCTCAAATGAAGAGCAGGGAGACCACCTTTTTCGTTTTAGAAGAATTCTGTCAGGTACTGGAAGGATACGACAAAAGAGAAGTCATTACACTGCTCAAGGAGAAAATCAACCGGGACCAGAGCATTCACTACGTTGGCAGGATATCACTTGACTCTGGTACGTTTAAGGGGAGGCACGAGTGCTTCCAGGTCGTGGGGGAAAGAGATGCAACATCCAATCTCCCGAACGAATTCAAGGTCACGAGTGATCTCATTTCCAACCTGTTGGTGAAGAAATGATATTTATCCATAAAGACATTGGACAAGTGATGAAAGGGGAGGTCAACGATAGTTACCTCAATGCACTCCTCAGGCTAGAGGTAAAAAATGATTATTCACTGGAGCCAGTCTCAATACAATTTTACAAAGAGGCCAGGAATTATCTCGAGAGCCTTAAAGAGAAAATAGAAACTGAAACCGTGAAAAAGAATTCCAGACAGGTAGGTAAACTGACAAATGAACTGGAAGGATCAGAAAAATTTCTGAAGAAGATAATAGAGTTGAGAGTATCGAAGATCCTTAAGGCGAAAGCGAACAACGAAAAGGAAGAGCTTGAAGGGAAGATGACTCCCGAGGAACAGATCTTCTTCGAGAACATAGCTAAGTCAGTGAGTGAATTTTCAACGCAGCTCGAACAGGGTGAAATCATAATACCCTCAAAGGAAAAAGAAGATGAAGAAGAGGCTGAAATGGAAGTCGGAGGGGAGCAGGAAGAGTCAGAAGAAAAGAAAGTGGCAGTATACATTCTGGAAGAAATCAAGGGAATATCGATAATGGGTAAACCCGTTAACCTCAGAAAGGAGGACATAGTCACTCTCCCATTAAAATACGCGGGAGTGATTGTTAAACAGGGTCTAGGAAAAATACTGGAAGGAAGAGAGGAATAAGTCTCAATTTGCGAGTCCCTGAATGGGTATCGGCTCATTCGTTCCTCCTCAAAAAGGAAATATTTTCTTTGTCAAGGTCAAGAATTAAGAAAATACTACGGTTCTGGTGGCATAGAAAAATAGCCGAAAAATAGAGATTAAGAAATCTATATATACAGAGTGTCGCTATCGTTATTTTGCTCATTATGCACCCTGTGATTGTATAGTCGCAGGGGAAGGACTGAAACCTTTTTAGGGTTGATGAAGGTCAGCAAAGGGTTAGAAAGAGATGGATTGTTACAGTACGCAGGCCACTTGATGGATGGCTCGGCTCGGGCACCGATGAAGACCGTGCCAAGCTGCGATATGCTTCGGGGAGGCGCAAGGAGCCTTAGATCCGAAGATTGTCAAATGGGAATTCCTGTCCCTTATGGGACATTCTCGAAAGAGAAAGGGAACCCCGGGAATTGAAACATCTTAGTACCGGGAGGAAAAGAAATCAACAGAGATGCCGTTAATAAGGGCGACCGAAAGCGGCAAAGGGCAAACCGAATCGCCTCTTGAAAGAGAGGAAAGATGTGGAGTTTGGAGTCAGGCTAATACCCTAGATAATAAGTACAAGTTTCTGGAAAGAAACACCTTAGAGGGTGATAGTCCCGTGGACGTATTTATCTGAGTTACAAGCTTGAATTTCCAGAGTACCGTGCGTCGGATTTCGCGCGGGAATATGGGTCTCACTAAGATCCAACCCTAAATATGTCTCGAGTCCGATAGTATACTAGTACCGCGAGGGAAAGCTGAAAAGTAGCCCGAAAGGGTGATGAAAAGGACCTGAAACCAAGTGGCTATTAACTGGCAATGCGTGAAAGAGATGACGTTTATAACTGATCAGCGTGTTGCTGTCCGTGTTGAAGAACGGGCCAGGGAGTTCTAATCAGCGGCGAGGTTAATTCCTAAAAAGGAAGGAGCCGGAGCGAAAGCAATAAGCCCGCACCGTAAGGGAGGGGCAACGTGAGCTCGCGTGAAGTCGCTGGTGGGAGACCCGAAGCCGGTCGATCTAATCTTGGGCAGGTTGAAGCCTAGCGAAAGCTGGGTGGAGGACCGAGCAGGTTCTGATGTGCAAATCGTTCTGTTGACCTGAGATTAGGGGTTAAAGGCTAATCTAGGCCGGTAATAGCGGGTTCCCCTCGAGACTACCCGCAGGTAGACCTGAGCAGAGGCGTTTGGTGGCGTAGAGAAATGTATAGGGTAAGCTATCCTGAAAGGGATGGCCCTCTTAACAAACTCCGAATCCGCCAAAGCCGTAGAAGCTTGGTGCTAGGGGATCGGGATAAGCTTGATCCCCGAGAGGAGAAGAATTCAGACGTAGGTTAAGGTCCCTAAGTTATGGTTAAGTGTAAACTAAAGGATGTTCGCGACCCAAGACAGCTGGGAGGTTGGCTTAGAAGCAGCCATCCTTCAAAGAGTGCGTAATAGCTCACCCGTCGAGGTTGCAGGCTCCGAAGATGGACGGGACTAAACCATACACCGATACCTATGGACACCGCAAGGTGATTCGGTAGGGGGGCGTGCTGCCGGGGCAGAAGTACCTTCGAAAGGAGGTGTGGACCCGACAGTATCGTGGATCCTGGTGAAAGTAGCAGCATAGAGTCGTGAGAATCGACTCCGCCGAAAGGGCTAAGGGTTCCTCGGCAACGATCGTCAGCCGAGGGTTAGCCGGTCCTAAGGTAATCCCTAACTCGAGATTACCAAATGGGAAAACGGTTAATATTCCGTTGCCTCAACTGTTCCGTCTCAACAATGACACTTGGGGATAGGTCGAGTAATCCCGTCAGGTTATTTTTGTCCATACGTCGATGGAGTACCGTAATGGTGAGAAGTTGACAAAAGGACACAAGCTGCCCTTGTGGTGGTTCGGCCAATTCCTCGAGTCCGTGAAAATTTGTTGAGAGTCAAAGTTGAGTCCGTACCAAGAACCGACACTGGTGCCCCTGGGTGAGAAGCCCAAGGCGTATTGGACAAATCTTCGCGAGGGAACTCGGCAAACTAGCTTCGTATCTTCGGTAGAAGGAGTGCCTAGTCCTTGAAAGACTAGGTCGCAGTGGCTAGGGGACTCCGACTGTTTAACAAAAACACAGATCGCAGCGAGCCCGAAAGGGTGTGTATTGCGGTTGAAGCCTGCCCAGTGGCGGTACCTGAAAACCCGGTTCAACGGGGAGAAGGGCCGCTAAACGGCGGGGGTAACTATGACCCTCTTAAGGTAGCGTAATACCTAGCCGCTTAATTGGCGGCTTGCATGAAGGTCCAACGAGGGTCCCACTGTCCCCGCGATGAGTCCAGTGAAATTGATGTACTGGTGCACAATCCAGTCTCTCCCACGTGAAAGCGAAGTCCCCGTGGAGCTTTACTGCAGCCTGTTGCTGTGATATGGTCCTAGGTGTGTAGAGTAGGCGGGAGCCGTCGAAGGATGCTCGTCAGGGTATCTGGAGGCACCGATGAAACACCGCCCTTCTGGGGTTATGTCACTAACCTGATAAAGGGACACCGATAGGTGGGCAGTTTGGGTGGGGCGCCACGCCCTCGAAAAGATAACAAGGGCCCCCAAAGGTTGGCTCAGGAGGGTCAGTAATCCTCCGTAGAGCGTAAGGGCAAAAGCCAGCTTGACTCGTTCACACACAATAAGGGAACGAGATACGAAAGTAAGGCCTAGCGAACCACCCAGTCCTCTTTAGTGGGGGCGGGTGATAAGAGAGAAGTTACCCCAGGGATAACTGAGTCGTCTCCGGCAAGAGTTCATATCGACCCGGAGGTTTGCTACTTCGATGTCGTCTGTTCCTATCCTGGCGGTGCAGCAGCTGCCAAGGGTGGGGCTGTTCGCCCATTAAAAGGGATCCTGAGATGGGTTCACTACGTTGCGAGACAGTAGGGTTGCTTCTCCGTGGGAGTGCATTGATGCCTGAAGGGAAGGAGCCTTTAGTACGAGAGGAACGGGGCTTCGTGGCCTCTAGTTTACCGGTTGTCTGACAAGGCATTCGCCGGGCAGCCACGTCATATGCGGATAAGAGCTGAAAGCATCTAAGTTCGAAACCGTCCCTGAAAAGAGGCATCGTTATCAGATCTCCTGTAAAAGACAGGGTTGATAGGATCGGGATGTACGCATCAAGCCGCAAGGCGAGATGTTTAGTCCGCGATTACTAAAGATCGAAAATCTGTAAAATCCATCATCTAACCCTTGCTGATTTATGAGCAACTTTTCTATTTGTTTAGCCTCTAATCTTAGGGACCTTTTCCTTGTCCGAGTACAAATTTGTCATAATAGAATCAGCCTTGAGAGTCCTTATGAATGAGTTGTGATGTAAGTCAAAGAATGAGGTGAAACCAAGCGATGTTAATTATGTTTTAACATTTAGACTAATTTTACTTCTTCTTGCTTTCGAACAGTTTTTCCAAGTCATCGGCATCCTGGGTGGAAAGGGATATGTTTCCACTTCCAACGTTCTCCTCTAGTTGTTCTTCCCTTGTGGCCCCTAGGATTGGAAAGATGTATTTCCCTCTGTTGATGAGCCAGCACAGAGCAAGTTGCGACATGGTCACATCCTTTTGTTTGGCAATCACGCTGAATTTTTCGAGAGATGCCTGGTTTTCCGCTTGAAGTTGGTTCTTCTCAAACCATCTCTCATATTCCTTTCGCGAATCCCTGCTGTTTTCTTTGATGTATCTCCCTGCAAGGACTCCTTGCGCTAGTGGACTGTAGATCATCGATGCAAGCGAGTTGTCCTCTGCTACCTTTATGTTAGTATTCTCCAGTTCCCTCTCAATCAGGTTGTACTTGTCCTGAATGAAAGCCGGCGGTTCAAGTGGCTCAAAATATCTGAGATTGAGAAATTTGATGATGCTGTGGGCGGAGTGATTCGAAATTCCATAGTGAAGTATCAAACCCTCGTCCTCAAGGATATTCATCGTCTTTGCAGTTTGCTCAATTCCGCTATCTTCATCGGGGCCATGAACCATATAGAAGTCCACATATTTCAACTTGAGTCTCTCCAGACTTTTTGCAATTGCACTCCGCACGTGTTTCCTATTGGCACCCAGGTCATTTGGAAGAGGTCCAGTTCTGCCCATTACCTTCGTAGAGATCACAAAGCTCTCTCTATCATAACCCTTCAATGCTTCTCCAACAATCTTCTCTGCTAACCCAACATTCTCAAAATTCGTTGCAAAAGTATCTCTATCATAAATCCCCCTGTAAACGTCAGCTGTATCGAAAAAGTTGATACCTAAATCGTATGCTTTCTTTATCAATTTAATTGAAGTTTGCCTGTTTACTTCCCTCTTTCCGCTTGTTTCACGGCTCGGAAGATACCACGTACCAAATATCAATTCAGAAACCTTGACTCCAGTCTTGCCAAAGCTCTTGTACTTCATGATTCAGTTAACCGCAACTCATTCAAATTTTTTAGGTTCCAAACTGCGGAACTAGCTGATGAGAATCGAGTTCCAATTTGTCATCATTACGGTCATGCTTCCAAAAGAAGTTAATATTGCCGTGCTTATAGGGAAAATCAGGCGGAGGTTGTCGAGCTTGGTCAAAGGCACTAGATTCAGGGTCTAGTCCCGTAGGGGTTCGCCGGTTCAAATCCGGCCCTCCGCACTGAGAGAAATAATAGATCAGGTTTGTCAAAAACAGTTGTTGATTAAGCATCTCTTTTCAGTAACAGTAAATGTATGGATAAGAGAGGTGAATTTTGGCATCTAAACCCACGGTAGGCGGGGTTATGCCTTCTGGTCACTAAATCCATAAATACGGATATGTTGTTTTAGAACAATGAAAGTACTCGTCTTTGTGAAACAAATTCCCGACGTGCATGACATAAAATTCGACTCGGTTACTAACAGGATATTGAGGGAAGGAGTACCATTGATGATGAACTCTTTTGACAAGAAGGCGGTTGAGGAGGCAATAAGGCTTGGAGAGAAGTATGGCGCAGAGACGATCATAGCTTCTATGGGTCCCCCGAGCGCAGTCGATGTTCTAAATGAGGGTATGAAAATGGGGATACAAAAAGGTTACCTCTTAACTGATAGAAAATTCGGTGGATCGGACACACAGGCAACTTCAACGATACTCTCCAGGTTCGCGTCCACAATTAAGCCTGCCATCATTCTTACTGGAAAATATTCGTTGGACGGAGAAACTTCCCAGGTCCCCCCAGAAATAGCTGTAAAACTATCCTACAATTTTAAATCAAGCATTTCGAAGATTGAAGTTAATGGTGACAAAGCTGTAGTGGAACACGAAAATGAACTCGGGCTATACAACATCGGTGTTACTCTCCCCGCTGTCTTTTCCGTGAGTGAGAAGATTAACAAAGCAAGACCAATCAAACCCGGAGCCCCGGATTACTCAGATTCCATCGTCACAATTGATTCGTCGACGTTGAAACTAGATTCAAATGGTGTCGATATGAGCCCTACAGTTGTGTTTGCAACTAAGACCATGCAGAGTACCAGGAGATGCGAGATTCTAGAAACGAACCAAGACGTATTCAGAACATTGACGGCAATCTTAAAGGAAAACCAGGTCAAAGCAGAGACATCGTCGAAAGTTCCAATGCCGAGCTTCAGTTTGGAGGGACCGCTGATTATGGGAATCGCACTTGATGACCCACAGATTTCGGTGGAGATTGCCACTAAAATTTCATCCCTTGCCATGTCGAATAATCTCAACCCAGTAATGTTAGGGAATATACCACAAGAAAAACTCAAAGGAATGCGATCACCCGTCTATTATCATTTAGGGTCGCAAGATTTGTTTGATATGCTGACGGCGCTACTGAATTTCATCGATGAGAAACATCCCGAATATGTCATTTTTCCTTCTACTACTAGGGGGAGAGAACTTGCCGGGACAATTGCAGGTGAACTTAACCTTGGTCTTACGGCGGATTGTGTGGACCTTGAAATAGACAAAGGAAGATTGATACAACACAAACCTTCATTCGGCGGTTCAATAATCGCTTCAATCTATTCTAAGACAAAACCCGCAATGGCAACAGTTAGACCAGGCATTTTTGAAACGATGCTAACGGACGAAGCGTTTCAGGTCAAGGAATTGGATGTTGAAAGCTACAGACACGAGGAGATTCTTTCTTTTTCGCCTGTCCCTGAAGAATACCAGCCACTTCATTCCGGAAGGATTGTATTTGGAATTGGGAGAGGCGCAACTAGTAAGGAAACGATCAAGAAAGTGTTGCAGCTTGCGCAAATGACGGGCGGGACTATTGGCGCATCGAGGCCGGTGGTAGACATGGGGCTCATTCCAAGACAGCAACAAATAGGCCTGACAGGATATTCAATTTCTCCAGACGTATATATTGCTTTAGGTATATCCGGTCAAGCAAATCACGTAGTCGGTTTAAGATACTGCAAAAAGGTAATAGCAATCAACACAGATCCCAATTCAATGATATTCAAATTCGCCGATTATGGCTTAATTATGGATGTCACAAAATTCCTAGATGGAATGATTTCGCAAATAGACACAGAATCTTCGACTATTCATTGAAATTCCTCCCTTGGGATACCTCTCAACCAATAGAAAACTCAAATCTTCGAAACTCACATACATATAGTCTCGTCAAGGCCTATTCCTGTTCATTGATTCACATAGTGGATACTGGTTATGAAGAGGGGCAACCCACTAAATCATTAATTAGATCAGAGAGGACCAATCCCCTTCTCTTATTCTTGCTAGAGTTTCTCATTCGGCCTGTAGAACTTGCTTGCAACTATCCTCTGATGATTCTCGTCATAGGCATAGACCGTGGAAAGGTCTTCATCTTCCGTTATTTCATGGCTCCCATCGCAAAATGGTTTGTTGTTAGAAAGACCACATCCACAGAATTCGACTTCAAATTCCAATAGCTTGGAGTTAGAATCCACTTTTTCCGCACCTTCAATGTCCCTGATCTTTATCCTATATGGTCCAGTCCTTTCATGAGTTATTATACGCATAACTGCTAACTTAAGCAAGATTAAAAAATCTTACCGTTGCAATAGCTGCTTATTGACATTATTCCATTCGCCTGGAATTTCTACCTCTCTAAGAAAATACGCATTCCTGTTTCCATAAGATAAGTAGGTGTCAAAAACGAAGTAGAACTAAGTGTTTGCTTGCAACCCTAACTAAGAGTAAATTAACAGAGCAGGGCAGTCACTGAATTTGTGGTCGGAATTGTCACTCTATCCGTTACCTGTAGTATCAGCTAGCAATACATTTCCTTCAATCGCTAGAGGTTATCTCCAACGTTCGGGCAGAATCCAATCAATGTCTTTGCAGCTCCATCTCTCCAGGCTCTGTTCAGAAGCCAAGATCATATCACCCGAATTCAGAAGTATTGCGTATGGTGCAAAAGGCTTCCAATACGGCGCCCTACACTTCAGAGTAACTTTTCAACATACTGTTTCAAGGCGACTGCATTATTGATATCCTCGACTTTGCTGGAGTAGAGAAATATCACATCATTCTTTTTACACAAATCAAGCAACTCAGCAGTGAGGGGATTCTTGTCAAGTTCTTTGAAATATCTTCTCTTGAATTCATCCCACTTTTCGGGATCGTGTAAATACCATTTTCTCAGTTCATCAGTGGGAGCAATTTCCTTCATCCACTTATCCAGTTTAAGTTTCTCTTTTGTGATACCTCTCGGCCAGAGTCTATCAACCAGAATCCTGTACCCCTTTGACTTAGAAGTCTCGTTATAGATTCTTGAAATGGTAATCACTCCCGATTGATTAAAAAAGAGTTGATAATACTTACTCCGAAAATCTGAAAACGACTTTTTTTATATTTTAGCTTGGAAAGATTTATTAAGTACGCTTTAAGTCTCTAGAGATGGACTCTAGTCTCTCTCTCAGTATAATAACTGCTACCCTCAATGAGTGGGGAAATGTCTCGCAGTTTGTTGACAGAGTGGAGAAGGCAGTTGGAAAAGGGCCGCACGAGATTATTGTAGTTGATGACAACAGCAGTGACGGAACGATAGAATTGTTAGAAAAAATTTCTCTCAGTAATCCGAACGTGAGGATAATAGTAAATTCACAAAGGGAGGGGCTCTTGAGATCTAACCTGAGAGGCCTAAAAGAATCAAGAGGAGGGATCAAGATAGTGATGGATGCAGATCTTCAACATCCTCCAGAGATAATCGGAAACATAGTGAGACGCCTTGAAGGGGGGGAAGACTTTGCCGTCATGAGCAGATTTGTAAATGGTAGTCAAATCTATAACAGGAACCCATACAGGGAATATGCCACTTCACTAGCAATCTCACTTTGTCACTGGATAATTCCACAGACGAGAAAATTCAAGGATCCCATATCCGGCTTCTTTGCAATCAACTCGAACATTGAGATACCCTACGAAAAGCTGTACGGTTTATTTGGAAACCAGAGGGGCTACAAGATTCTTGTACCTATAATAGCCAACAATGTGAAGAAAAAGATAGTCGAGCTGCCTTACTATTTCGGTAACAGGTACTGGGGCCTGTCTAAGATAGGTACGGAAAATCTCCTGATTCCTAGATACCTGACCGAACTAAGTCAGTATCACAGCCTATTCAAAGAGAGCGTGTCCTGAATGGAATCAGTCAGGGACAGAAAGATCAGGGAGGCGGTGGAATTCTTTTCTCGAATAAAAGTCGGAAATTCTTCTTTTATAGGAATAAGCGGGTCTGTATCTTACGAACCAAGGGAGGAAGACGACATAGACATCTTCTTGATCGCTAAGAATAACCGTCTTTGGATTTCAATTCTTGAGGTTCTCATTTTCAGGAGAATATACAAGTTCAAAGATCTCTGTCTGTCCCTATGTATGGACGAAGCATATGCAACATCATATTTTTCAGAGCTGAAGGAAAGCATTGCTGTCAAGGATTCCATCCACGTGGTTCCAATTTCTGGTGAAGGTTATTTTAAGAGTTTGATAATGCGGTCTAGCATCATTTCGAGGAAGCTGAATAAAGAGGGTTGTTTAGAGGTCGCTAAAGACACACAAAAAGATCCTCCATTCAATCCTCTCGAGTTTCTAGCATTTGTTTTCGCGGCGGCGTGGATAAACATAAAAGCAATCATTACAAACAAGTCAAATCCGCAAAAAGGGGAAGGCTCTTTCAACACGATATTCTCCCTTCACACCTGCTATTTCAATACGGAAAAGTACAGAATTCTGAACGACAATTACATGGGAACAGAAGCGACTCTGGAGTAATGCTTAATGCTATCTGGCAAAGATGGCTCTCCTTACAAATCTGAACTCCCTCTTCCGAACCACCATCAGAATTGTCGTTATTACGCTCAGTGTGAAAGCCGTGACCAGAGGGAGTATGAATAGGTTGGATGCCGTTATCCAAGTCCTGAGTGCTTCCTGTTGACCCAGAGAAGAAGCGAAGTAGCCCAAGGATAGGCTGGGAACTATGAAGTAAGTGAATGAGTAAGTCAGCAGTATGAATAAGAACGGGTATACTGAGAAGACTACGTAATTCCAAAGGTCCCTGTTTATCAGGAAGAGTGGAATAAGAACTATGAAGTACTGAGGATCAACAAAATTGTAAGTTAGGAAGAAGAACATGAATTCCACGATTAGGTAATTCACTATGTTTCCCCTCCTAAGGTAGTAGACAATTGAGATAATGACTAGGAATGGAAGGAATGTGTAAAGGAAGACGGATGGGAAATGAACGATTCCCAATTTTGAAACAATTATCTGCCACGTCAATCCCTGGGCGTTGAACACCCCCCCAAAAGTGTTGGTCGATCTGCTATAAACGAGAGTCTCAAGATCTTTGACAAAATTCCCCGTATAGAAGTAGATGAGGAGCGCAGGCAGGGATGACAGGACCGCAATTCCAAGGTCTCTTATTCTATTCTTGCTTTCTATCAGGATAAGGGGGAAAATGAAAATTGGGAAGATCTTAATCCAGAATCCTAAAACTGACGCAAGAACGGCCAAATCACTCCTCCCCTTCTGAAAGTAAAACACGGACAGAAGGAGAAATACTGACGCAATAATGTCCAGTTGTCCCCATACAACTCCAATCAGCATCACAAAAGGACTCAGCAACCATATCTTTGTGAGGTTGTATGGTAGATTGAATTTCTTGAGAAGGATATAATAAATAGCGACTACAGAAGTGACCATTGGAAGCTTCGCAAGAAGGTAGTATACCGGCAAAGACCGGGGAACAAATGCCAGCCAAGCTTCGTAGTAGTTGAAGCTCAAACCTGGGAAAATGAGCGAGTGGGATGTGGGAATTGCAGTATGGGTGATGGCTCCAGACAGCCAATCCGCAATGACAGACCAGATCAAGTAATAGGGAGGATACGTCCACTTCAGCTCCCCCGGGATGTTGTGAGATTGAATGAATGGATTGGCTCCTGAAAGAATGTGAAATCCACCAGTGATCATGAAGAACATATCGAACCTATGCCCCAGAAAAGCAGAAAGAACTAGGAATGAAACAGCTATTGGTATGATCCACAGTCTAGACTTGAAGGGAGCTAAGTAGATTCCTGTAAGGAACAGAATAAATGAGGACAAGAGTGAGAGCTCTCCAATAAGTGGCAGGGGAGATGACTTAATAGCAATTGAAACTGTAATGATCTGGCTGCCTATAGTCACGAAGAAATTCTCAGTTTGAAAAGATTTGTTCGGGTGAAGACCAAAATAGAATGAGAAATAGGACACGTTGTGGAATGTCCGGTTGAATACAGACAGATGGGTAGAATTCACCTCGGTCACCGATACCTGAACGACGCTTTGAACACTCTTGAGCGTAACCGAGGCAAAGGCTGACGGACTGTACCACAAGAAGTTGTGGACATAGAGAACTGACGGGGTGATGCTAAGGTCTCCGCCATTAAAAGAATATTGTTCCAGTTGCTGCGGGGGGACGTTTACGGAAAGAGAAAAGGCTACCACGAAAAGTACTATGGCTATTATTATCAGGGAATAGAATTTCTTCCTGTCTTGTTCCATAGCCTTTCTTTCTATTGACATTTAGATCGTTGGGTCAATACTAATTCTCTATGTACATACTGTTAACATACACCAAAGTTGGAGTTTGCCGTAACAAATGGGGGGAGCAAGGGTGCCTATTTAATTGGTTTTTAATGGGAATGCGCACTCTGTTCGGTGATTCCAATGATTTTACCATACTGAAATACCACATAAAGAAAGTTAATAATCTTTGTCAAATTCTTAGTATAGCCGAAGGAAAACCAGTGTATACAACAGAAGACGATGGAATTTACTAAACGATAAGTGCAATACACAAAGAAAAATCAATAAAGATGCGGTTCCTTTAGATTCTGATTGATGTATTGTGAATGAACATTCCAAAGGTGATTCAGACTATCAAGAGATTGTTAGCAACTTCGAGAAATTGGACTTTGTTTCCCTATGGGAGGGGAGAGATAAAGTCAATCTTCTCGAAAAAAAAATTCTATCACATCTTCTGAACAGTTCAGATGGGAGACGGATTCTAGAGATCGGTCCTGGCAACGGAAGATTGACAGGCACCATTAAAGCCTATGCCAGTGAATTCGTAGCCACAGACATAAATATGTCTTTCCTTAATGAAGTCAAATTGAAGTATGGACTTAATGATGCGTTCTACGTCGCATCGAATTTATATCACCTTCCCTTCGCAAATAATTCGTTTTCATCAATCGTAATGATTAGAGTATTTAATTTCATTTCAAGACCTCTCAGTGTGATAGAAGAGCTATCTAGGGTCCTAGTTAGCGGAGGTCATGTATTGATTTCGATAAGTCCAAGGCCCTCACTATCTACACTGATTGACGACCTGAAATACATTGGTTCCTCTGACCATTCCAAGGGACAAAAGAAACGCAGTATTACATTTTCAAATAAGGACATGACTCCAGTTCATCCTGCTTCGTACCCTACCTTTGTGTTCAGGAGCAGTTTTATAAGGAGTCTTTTTAAAAAGGCAGGATTCAAAGAGGTAGGTTGCGTTTCTAGCGGTCTGGAGGATTATTCCATTCTTCGAGCCATTCCAGCGGGAAGCTTATTCAATATTGGTATTATATTTCGCAGTGTTCCAATATTCCCCACCATGTTCTTTCATTTTCAAAAGGGAAATGATAACCAAACTTCGCTTAGAGTCATCAAAGACATTCTGCAGTGTCCATCTTGCGGCTCGAAGTTGCCCGTAGAAATGGAGAATGGCAAAATTGAATGTGAGAAGTGCGGATTTGTTGGGTTCACTAGTAACGGAATAATTGATCTTACTTATGTACCGGAACAAGCCGAAGTTGCAGAAGAAGGGCAATGGAAGTAGATCACGAACGAACCAATAGAAAGGGTTAATACTCACATTTGTAACAGCGACCTAATCAAAATGGTCATGTCAAACGATCCAAAGAAACGAATTAAGGGCGGTAGGCGTTTAAGATGGTAGGCAGGATAGATGTTATCATTCGAACTTTCAATTCCGAATCTACCCTGCGAGACTGCTTACGCAGTGTTGTCGAACTTCTCCCTGTAAACAGACTCATTTTGGTGGATCATCACAGCATTGACCGCACAATTGAGATAGCTAGAGAGTTCGGTTGCGATATCTATTTTGAAGAAGAAGGATTAGGGAAGGCTACGACGATAGGGATAGATAGTTCGACCACGGAAGAGATTTTGTTTATTGACAGTGACATTACGGTAAAAAGGGGAGACTTTGTGGAAATTGCATTGAAATACATGAAAAATCCAACGGTTGGCGCAGTAGTCGGAATGTCAATGGGACACAAGTTCTCTTACGGAATACCCCTTGGTATGACTTTATTCAGGAGATCCGAGATATCGCGCGTGAAGATCCCGGGGCATATCTTGGCGAGGGAGACTTACTTCATTCAGAAGTTATACAAGGAGAGTGGGTTCAAGGTGAGATACGTTCCAGATTCTAACATTCATTCATCAGAGAGCCGCAAATACGAACACTGGCCAGAATGGCAGGGATCGTGGGTTAGAATGACCTCTGGGTTAAATCCCAGGGAGGTTGTCTACTCCATGATCGTTGTCTTCTTGTTACTGAGCAATTCTAGAAATGTCAAGAATTTCTTTTATTTTCCGATATTTCAACTGAAATTACTCAGAGGATTTCTACAACCAGAGAAGTGGTCGCGCAACTTTAGAACAGGAGATTTTCTTACCTCGAAGAGTTCAGGTGGACAATGAAGATATATTCTGAAAGGTTTGCTATTAAGTACCTCTTCTCTAACAGTGGAGTTTGCTTCGGAGTGGACACAAAGAAGTGCTCTTATCTCTTCATCGCTTCTCGCAAGGGTGTTCTCTTCCAGAGAAGACCAGTTGGAGACAAAGTTGTAGAAAATCTCAACTATGAAATTCCAGCTATTTATGATGCCTTGTTAGGAGAAAAAGAAGGCTCAGCCGGCTGAGGTTTGTGGTTCCATTACCAAAAGAAAGTGGTCTCCAAGCATATAGAATGGCCATCTCTTACCTAACCAGGAATCTATCTTCTTCAGCTCGTTTAGTCTTCCGTTGAACATCCTGACGTACTTCACGAAATTTGATGGAAATATGATGACGGGGACACCCTCCCTATAAACAGACTTGAAGTACGGTTCGAATATTCTTAGAATTTCAGGTACAGAATACGAATATATGTCGATACAAAACCTTGACTCTCCCTCAGGTGATATACTTTTTAGTCTGTTAAAGGCAAGTCTTGGCTTGAACTTGGCAAGATAACCTCCAATTTCTTGAGCGCAATACTTATTGTATATCCCCATAACAAGTCTTCCATCGCCTTTTAGGAGGGAGTGAAGCTTGGCCGGGATTGTATTAAGACCTCTTATACAATTAATAGCTCCGTAGGTGGAGTAGATTCCATCAAACGAGTTCTCTCCGTATAAAGGGATCAGCCTCTCTATCTCTTCACCGTTCAACTTGAGTGTTGATAGATTTGATTTCAGATCTAGATCTCTAGCTTTCTTTGAGACTATCTCGAGCATCTTAGATGATACATCCACTGCAAGAACACTATGACCTTTCTTTAGAAGCTCTATTGTCTCCGTTCCCGTCCCGCTTCCAATTTCCAATAGATGGGAAGGTTTGTCAAAGACTCTCTCCATCAGGGCGAGAGACCTCTCCCTAAGTAGATAGTTTACTTCATTTCCAAAAATGTGCTCGTCGTAATTGCTTGCAATTGAATCAAATTCTGACTCCAACCATTTGGAATATACATCCCCACTCTCATCACCCGATGGTGAACCATCAAGCTCAATTACCCTAGAAGAGGAAGAGAACCATTTGTCTGTTTTCTCCCTCCCATATTTTTCGGAGAGCAATTCCATTACCCTATCCTTGATTTCCTGTTCGGAAACCAGAGCTGTCTTCCTAGAGAGCAACATCCCTTCCAACCTTACCACGGCTCTTCCGTTTCTCAGTATCTTCGATGGCCATCTGGCATCGTTGCCGCTTGATGCTAAATATATTTTATCTCCTACTTCAACGTAAGCAAGCTCTATCTCGTCTCTATTGGTGACCAGTTTGAGGCTCTCCTTTGCCATATCTCACTCCGCAACCAGAATTCATAATTTAAAGTTACTTAAATGCATAAGATGGACTCAAGATTCTCGCCACAAGAAGGTTAAGTATAGCTTGATATCGAATTCATCGAATGTAACCTGAAATTTATTTAACTCTGCCTAAGAATATCAGGAAACCTATAAATAGGAACATTTGAATGAGAAGGCATGTCAGAAACCGAAAAGGGCTCCAGTAATTTCAGAGCAGAAGGGGCTCTATTCATAGTAGCATTCATGGTGGCAGTAATCATCCTTTTGACAGATAAGAATCTCCAAACCGATTTCGGAATTCACGCACGTTACTTCATCCACTGGTACGGAATGCTTGTTATTGCGATTGTAGCTCTCATCGCAGGCGCTATACTCTTAACCACAAAGAAAAGGAGTTTGGGTCTCGCCGGTACGATAGGGTCCGCATTCATCGCTCTATTCCTAGTCAGTGATTTAGCGACCTATTCCCAGGTTGGATTTACCAGTGTTTCTCAGTTCGCAACTTACCTGTTCGGAGTGACCAAGTATCCCGGGTCTCTCTCTTACATTCCGGGAATATACGATCTGTTGGTCATTCTGTTCGTACTCACTGCGGTAACCGGTGCAATTTCATTGAGAAGGAACAAGAAAGAAGAACAAACGATCTGAACCAAATTTTCTGACGAGGTGCAACCAGAATTGATCTGGCTGATAATGAGAAGGTCCGTGGGCAGAAAGAGGAGTGCATTATTCAAGCTGTTTGCCCTTGTCGTGGTTTTTATCTTGCTCGGTGAAGTTAGTCTCTCAGCCAGCGGAACCTCTGTCTCTACGAATACGCCAATAAAACACATAATAATTCTAATTATGGAAAATCACAGTTTCGACAATTTTTTTGGACAGTATGGTAGGACTTCTTCTGGAGAAATTGCTGGTGGTATTACGGTCCCATACAACCTTATCACGCACCCGGTATCACAGAATCTGACGGCTGTTTCCCCAGACAACTTCTCAACAACAGACCCCTACGAGGGTTATAGCAATTATCATCAGGACTGGAACAATGGCCAGATGAACGGGTTCCTGAACGGTTCCGGTCCAAGTTCGCTCTACTATTTTACTGCTGATCAGATGGGGCTACAGTGGGCCTTAGCCCAGAATTATGCAATCGGTGACATGTACTTCAGCTCGACACTGAGCGAGACACTTCCCAACCGCTTGATCAGTCTTGCCGGATATTCTCCTGTGAAACAGGATCAATTTTCTCCGCCGCCAAGTATCCCTTATGACAAAACGATATTCTCAGAGCTCAACACATATGGTGTGAGCTGGGGTTACTACTTCAAGAATCCCTCGAATGGTATCTATCCCCTTGATTTCATATCGGGGATGAATAGCAGGACTTCTAACATTGGTACGTGGACTGACCTTGAAAATGAAATCAGAAATGGCACCCTTCCTGACGTGACCTGGGTATCTCCAATTTCTGGTGGAGAATCAGGTTATAGTCAACATCCACCCGACAACGTCTTGGTAGGAGAAATTTGGATGTTCACAATAATTGAGATGCTTATGGAGAGCAGTCTCTGGAAAAGCAGCGCAATCTTTGTGACTTATGATGAGGGAGGCGGGTACTACGATCAAGTATCTCCGCCATCCGTAGGTGGATCTCAGCTGGGTTTCAGGGTTCCATTCATGGTAATATCTCCGTATGCGAAAGAAGACTACGTCTCTCACACAATCATGTCCCACACATCCATATTGGGCTTCATCGACTACAACTGGAAAATGTTGCCCTTGGATCGTTTGGTGTCTTTCTCGAACTTACCTTTGGATATGTTCAACTTCAACTCGACCAACCTGGATGGAAGCAAGATACGCGGCCCCCTCGTGTTTAACGCATCGTTTCAGAGGTTTGTGATGCAGAACATCGATTTCAATCAATCATTTGTGAAACAGTTTCATGACATCGGGAATCTCTTCCCGATGAATTTTCAGTACAATGTATCCGCTCTGAATTACGCATTGCAGGGGTTTTCCAAATTCAATTTGTCACAGGTGACTCACTCTTTATATGTCTCAAAGAATCTGACTACTTCGTTTCCACTCAACACAACAATCTACGAAGCCGCATTAGTTTCGATTTTCATCGGAATTGTAATTTTTATTATCATAAGACTCAGGAGGTCTAAAGAAAGGTAGTTCGGAAGAATTCAGTTTCTCAAGTTTGTAAAGGAAACTCTATTGTAACAAGAACTCAGATTGTAACCTCTCTTTAGTCATCTCATCACGCTCCATTAATCGAAAAAATCCCCCCGTTATTGAAATAACCGTTTGCAAAGTAGTCTACGGTCTTACATTGACTTCGGGCGAAAGGGACATCATCAGGATTGGGGGAGAGAAATCAGAGGACTTGTTGTAGAAGGCCAACACAGAGATCAATAGTGACAATGAACTTTGCAGCCATTACTGCCTTGCTTTTCATTGCACAGTTGACATCTATTTTGAAAATTAAAGACATTGGTATGACAGTTGAAATGAATTAAAAGTTTGAGCTATTTTTATTAGAGAATGATCTTGCTCAAAAAAATCAGTTGTTCTTGCTTTCTAGATTAGTTCTAACAACTTGTGGAGCGTTTCTCGTTTCCCTGCCCCTAAGTACTGACAGTACTATCGCAATGAGAAGCATGACTATGGAAGCAAGGAGTGCAGTATGCATACCTCTGATATATTCAAGAGACAGCTGACCATTGATTTTTCCAACCCCGAGAAATATCTGGAACGCATACGCCCTAGGAATAGATAGAGATGACATAAGTAAAGCTACAGCGAAACTGCTGAGCATCCCCACATTGGCCATTGTTCTCAGCAGGCCGTTGGATACGCCATACGCCTTTGGGGGAGCACTTGACATCACAGCGCTGTTGTTCGGAGCAAAGAAAGCACTGTTGCCTGAACCATAGACAACGGCCCCAAGAATTACGACGTATATTGAAGTGGAGATCGCAAAAGTCAGGTAGATCAGAATTCCAACTATCTGCACTGAGAGACCAATGGTAGCTACGACTCTAGCTCCAACCCGGTCTGAAAGTCTTCCAGAAAGTGGTGCTACCACTCCTCCGAGGATGTAGCCTGGAATCAGTAAGATTGATGAATTCCACGGAGATAATCCCCTAGGCCCCTGAAGGTACATTATAATAAGAAACAGGACGGCAAATGTCGCGAGCGACTGGAAGAATGCAGCGAAAATTGATGCTGTCAATATTCTGCTCCTGAGGATCGAGAGATCCAGAAGTGGGTGTTTGATTCGCATCTCTAGGAAGATAAAGGACACGATCAACATGGCTCCCATAAGCATCTCAAGTCCTGAAGTATAGTCCCAACCCGAACCGGTGATGTTAGATACCCCGTAGAGTATTAAGAAGAGTCCTGCACCAAGAAGCA
>JAJZYT010000012.1 GCA_021797915.1 Thermoplasmata archaeon
ATCCCCACTTTTTCTATAACGATTCCTCTTGCCTGAGGTGCACCCTCTAAGGGGTCGCTCTTAATCTTTAACCTCAGTACTCTTCTCTTGTAATCTCTGTCCGACCATCGTAATTTGTCCCTGTTGAGTCTAACTTGTTTTCCACTCATTAGTCCGTTAGGCAATTATTTCACCTCAAGGCGCTCATCAAAATGGAGACGCCATATATATGTATTATGCATATTAGAGACCTGTTCCAAAATGCTCAGGCGTGGATGGAAATCTAAGAATGAATTTCCTGATGCAAAGTCCAGACTGAGCCAAGAGTCAGAATTTTTTGATCTCCTATGGTGAGGATTCTCGGAGTAGGGAAATCACTTTCGGATAGAACACTTCCTCTTCCTGCTTGTGATGCCCTGCAAGCTCTTCCTTCAGAGTGTTCAGATTGTTTTCAGTTTCTGTCCAACCCGTGTAGGTAGACTCGACTGACTGTTCCACTAGCTTCATTATCTTCGTGTGTTCTTGAAGTATCTTGATATAAGGTTCAGATGCTTCCTTCCCGAGCCTGTCTAGAAGCAACTTTAACAGAACTGCTTCCTCATCAATGATGTGCTGGGAAAGTGTTTCTCTGACGTCAGCAATTACTGGGAAGGCCCCGCTCAAGTTACCTGTTTTGTATGTTATAATGGCATCATCTATGATGACTGGAAGGTTGGTATGTTCCTCCTTAAGCTTCTCTATCAGTTCGTTTACAGGAAGTTCCCTTGGTTTCATGTTTAGTTAACCTGACTTATCATTTAATCTTTTCAAAGATTTCTTTGCATCGAATGAAACAATAGGTCAGTAATCCAGACTATTTTGCCGCAATACATTCTATGAGTTGTGCCTTCAAAGAATACCGATTTTTGTTTACTGGACAAAATTTGGCTCGTCATAAAATTTAAATATGACCGAATCAATTTAATTTATGTCAGAAAATCTGCATCTTAAGAAAGAGCTATCATTCTATGATCTGATAATACTCGGTATTGTAGGTGCTGTTGGAACCGGTATTCTTTTTTCTAGTTCAGCGATGACTGCGATAGCCGGGCCAGCTAGTTTGCTGTCCTGGCTGCTCGGCGGAATTTTTTACCTCTTCATCGGGTTCACTTTCGTGGAACTCTCAGCGACGTATCCGGAAGCTGGCGGCCCCTCTAGGTACGCGCTCTACACCCACGGATGGTTAACTAATCTGATAAACTCTTTTGCGGATCTCATTTGGTATCTTTTTATTGCGCCCATCGAGGCTTTTGCAATCGTCTATGGACTTACTATTTTCTATCCGGGCCTTGTTACTGCTAGCGGCTTCCCTACTATAGCGGGGGCAGCGCTCGCAGTGCTCCTCTTGCTGATAATGATCCCGTTCAATTACCTTGGTACTAGGGTCTTTGGGAAATCAACATTTTACTTAGGAATTGCAAAACTAATCTTCTACTTGGCAGTTGCATTTGGACTTGCTGCAGTGGTATTTCATACTGTCAATTTTACCATATACGGAGGCGTAGCTCCCTTTGGAGCTGCTGGAATTTTTGCAGCTACGCCGTTTGCGATGTTCGCATTTGGGGGCATCAGGGTTTTGCCAGATTACGCAGAAGAGACCAAGAATTACAAGAAATTACCTCTAGCAATAATAATTGTAGTGATCGGTCAGCTCCTAATCTACCTCCTGTTTGATTTCGTATTCGTAAGCGGAATAGACTGGAGCAAGCTTGGACTTACGCCTGGAAATTGGGCTAGTGTCTCCACAATTGCTGGAAATCCATTCATTACAATGTCTCACAGCTACAATGCTCCATTTCTGTTTATTCTCACTCTAATAGTTGGAATAATCGGACCATTTGTTGTTGGCTATGTGTACCTCGGAGGAGGATCACGGGTAATATATGCAATGGGCAGAACACAAATAATGCCACACATTACCAAATTTCTGCACAAGAAATTTATAATTCCTTACTGGGCGATAATCGTAATGGCTGCCGTTGGGGCGTTCCTTGCTTTCCTGGCTGCACCACTTCCGAACATTTACACTCTGATAGAAGATGCTGTCGTTGCTGGATATCTGGGTTTCTCTGTAAACCCCGTTGCATTGATTGTCACCAGAAGACAGGGTCAGACTAAATGGAAGATGCCTGGAGGCAATATACTCGCTCCGATTGGGTTTGCTGCTGCAGCATTGATAATTTTCTGGAGTGGCTGGATAACGGTCTATTACGCAGTCCTGATCCTCACTGCCGCCGTAATCCTGTTCGGTCTTATACTACCAGCAGTCAGGGGAACATGGAGAAGGGACCTCAAGCATGTACCGAATTCTTTGTGGTACATTTTCTATATCGTCTTCCTTCTCGTCATGACGTACATAGGAAGTGACGGGGCTCTGAACCTTGTATCGTTTTACGATGCAACCGCCATCACTGTCGTAGTATCGCTAGCTGTATTCTTCCCTCTGGGAGTCTTGTCTGGGCTTAAGACAAAGTTGGATGTCCCTGAATACAGAGCTGACATCCAGACGTATTCGGGAGTTACTAAGTAAGCCACTAAGAAATGCTAGTAATCAACGATTCCGACATACCAGACTATCTGGACTATAGGGTACTCTCTGGAGAGCTGAGACACCAGTTTATGGGGTTGAGTCGCGGAACCTCTAAGGTGCTTCACCGGAACAGGCTGGAAACGAGCCATGGGATACTGGACGTGATGGGTGGAATAGATGAGGAGTACCGGATAGGAGCAGTAAAGCAGTATTTCTATGGTCGGCAGATTGATTTTCTTATTTCGTTGTTTTCAACGGAGAATTCCGAGATACTCGCGGTCTTTCCGGGCAGGAAGGTGACACGGATCAGGACCGCAGCTGCATCTGCCCTTGCAACCGATATACTATCGAGGGCCGATTCCAGAGTTCTGGGTTGCATAGGTGCAGGATACCAGGCGATAGAGCAAGTAAGAGCGATCTCTCAGATCAGAAACATAAAGAGAATCTTGGTCAGCGATGTAAACGCAGAGAGGTTACAGCACTTCAAGACAATGTTGGAGGAAGAACTTAGTATTGAAATTGAGACCTCAGGAAGTGTGAATAAAGATTTCAAGAATGCGGATATAATATTGACTGCCACTACGTCTGTCTATCCGGTGATAAGTGACGAGTTCATAGGCAACAACTGCTACATCAATTCGATCGGAAGTTACACCCCTGATATGAGAGAAACGGAGCTATCTACGATGTGTAAATCTAGAATAGTGGCTGTGGACTCTATAGAAGAGACCTCGAGGAGTGCCGGGGAAATAATAGTCGCCCTCTCTTCTGGATGCATAAAAAGGACGGAAATCAATGAACTTACAGACCTTGTTTCTGGAAGTATAAAGAGGAGAGTTGATTCGAAGAGTGAGAACAGCTACTTCAAATCTATCGGAGTTGGGATCGAAGATCTTGCGATAGCTCGGTTTCTCTACTACAGCTTGTCTGGTAAAGACTGACGGACATCAATATATCGTACCTATCTCGGAATACCTCGAAGTCAACATTTTCCCATTTCTGAATCTGTCAGGGCTGAAATTTCTCCAGTCGAATGTAGATTTCTCTGGTTCAACGTCCGTGACCATCTCCGAAGTGATTAGACCGTATGCGGGAGAAAGCTTGAATCCGTGACCGCTCAGACCTGCGCACACATAGACTCCTTCAAATCCGAGATAGTCCAGGGAAGATATTATTGCCTGTCCATCTGGAGTCATATCATAGAGACCTGTTATGGACGAAACGACTGTTGCCTCTCCCATTGCCGGTATCCTGTTGACGAGTCGATCGACATAATCCACTGTGTAATCGTTATCTGCCGTTTCTGGTAGAATTTCGTCTATGTTTACGGGTCTCTTGTCTATCTCAGGATCCAGACTGCCCAGAGCAAAAAGAGTCAAGCCCTCCGGTTTATAGTATGCGAGATTGGGTGGATCCCAAAGTATAGGTTTTTCCCCTTGGAGCACAGGTGGTCTCTTCAAGTATAACACGGTGTGCAAGGAAGCTGTGATCGGTAGGAGCTTACCCCTAGAAACGCCAGACCACTCAAGCAACCTGTTGGTCCATGCGTTTGTTGCAAGTATGACCTTGCCACCCGTGATCGTAGAACCATCCCCCAGCAAGAGTCTAACCGAACCGTTCTCTGACTCTATCCTCTTTACTTCCCTTCCAACCATTTGGACCACCCCAGAGTCTCTGGAGGATTCTGCGTAGGAATTTGAAACGGCCACTGGATCTGCATAACCGCTAAGTGGCTCGTAGACTACATAGTCATACCCATCTAGAGAGATTCCTGGAAATTGCTTTACTATATCAGTTGCGGAACGCTCTTCCTCCCTTATTCCGAGCTTCCTAAGCATCTCCACATTTTCTTTCGCTACTTCCTTGTACTTCTCAGGAAATGGAAAGAACATTCCTAGTTGATGAAGACCTGAAAAGCCTATGGAATCGAAGTTGGAAATTGCGTCGAAAGAGTATTTTCCCATTGCTGCGATGAGTTCATTGCTGTAGTGAGTCCTTATGAGGGCGCTAGACCTGGCAGTGTTTCCTGTAGCAATTCCTTTCGCGTCAATCAGGAGTACTCTCTTCCCATATCTCCTAAGGTAGTACGAAATACTGGTTCCCGTGCTTCCTGCTCCTACTATTATAAAATCGAAGTCAGGGTCCATAATGTGCTATAGAGAATCTATACTATAATTTACCCGTCCGTTGACTTCTGCGGGTTGTCCGCTTCTTCGGTTCTTTCCGCAAGGTAATACTTGCTATTGAATCTGAAAATGTATATCGTCTTCGTCCCTTCAAGTCCTTTCCCGATGTTCCTTCTCTCTTCATAATATTGTGAAGGGTCTATTGAAAACCTCAACACTACATTTCCGGCTCCTTGTTCGATCAGCTTGCTCTTCACTTCGTTTATGCTCGCGGCATGGTCGAGAACGGAATAGGTTCTGATGAGAAACGAACTTGATCGCAATTTCTCCCCGGTCAAGAGAGTCTTCTGCCTATCTTGATGCAATAAACTCAGACCATCAAAAGTTCTCAGAAATTCTGGAATCATTTTTGAATGGTATATTGAGCCATCAAGGTCATAAATCCACTTTGATGGCAACTGAGCTACATCTACTGTCCTTGATAGGTCCTTTCTTGCTATTATTCTTTCCATAGATGGCAAAGTCACGACACTCTTTTGGAACCTTCTTGCTCCGCCCAAATATGTACCGATTCTTTTCAGCTCTCCCGATAGGGATACATACTCAACCTCCCATTCTTCAGGTATCAGCTCCAAGGGGAATAGTGCTGGAAGATCGAAGGAAAATATGTCACACCTATACTGTTTTATAACTTCTAGCGGATTTGGTGAAAGATCGGTAAAATTCCAGCTTTCACCTCCCTTCTTCCTTGACGGGTCTGAATGGATTGCATCCACGTTTCCTAGCTTTCTAACGACTTCGGAATCCAGTGCGTTCCCTAACACAATTTCCAGATTCTTAGTACCTGCAGTCTCAGTATTTTTTCTTAACGATTCTGCTCTTTCCACATCAATTTCTACTGCAATTACTCGTTCTGAGACTTCTGCAAAACTCAGTGCCTGAATACCGATCCCCGCCCCAAGATCTGCAACTGTTTTAGTCTTAAGTCTCTCCGCCTTGTACCTTGCTATGGCCTGAGGAGTGCTCATTCTGAAACCTTCCTCATCGTAAGAGACTGTTCCCTTCAGTTCCTTCTTTACTTCAGTCATGGCGTTCTTTCAAGATTGACATGAGAAATTTCAGACAAATATTTTTCTTGGATACTGGAAGGTGGAAATTGGTAGCTAATCAAATGGTCAAAAAGAACCAAGGGTTCCAAGCTTCTACTCTCTTGATTGTTCTTTCTCATTATCCACAGTACCTGTCAATTTAACAAAGCCTTCAGAAATAGATTCCTTGATGTTCTTTACCCCGTAGACTTCGAGGAAGCACTTGACACCTGCGGCTGTGACTTTTGCTGATCCAATACTGTAACCAGACCCCATGACGATAAACTCAACATTTCCATTCTCGTTCTTGAGCTCCAATTTGCTCACGGGAACAAAACTGGAATATTCTTTGATGTCGCTCGCAAGCCGATTGATGTCTGGAGTAGTACTCTTGAAAAGTTCTCCGAGGACTCTCCCGCCGTCACACCACAATTCTAACGTTTTCTCTTCAGAATTCTCAAGAGCCACGTTCATAATCACGTCGAGTGCAACTCCTGGAATTGGAACAGATCCCATTTCCTTAGACATCTCCTGGAAACGAAGAAGCTTAATCATCTGACTCTTGGATAACCCCGTTTGTCTTAAGGCAAAATAAAGATCGACCGACTCTGTGATTATTGAACTGATTGTCTTACTGTCTTCCTCTGAATGCTGTTGGATCTTTTTCGCAACCTCGTTAGTTAGGGAAATATTGAGCCTAGCCATTTTCGCGATTAATCGCAGTGTAATTATTAAATGTTAGGAGATTGTACCGTACCTAATTCTCCCTTTCAAGACCATTCAGTATGCCCGAAAATGCACTTGTAGTGCTACGATATGTGCACCGCTGCACCCCGTTGTGCAAGGTAGCTTTTATCGCCTCTTTTGATACAGGTATGGTGACTTAATATGGCACTTATGACTGACCCATTGGCTGCGAATCTCTTTGTGATTGGAATTATGTTCATTGGATTCGCGGGATATGTGTTGTACAGGTTCATTATGAAGAAGCAGAATACGGAAGTTGATTCTGGATTCGGCATATTCCTGATTGGAACCGGTTTGTATGCAGCATTTTATGGACTTATCTACAGCGTTCTATGGCCAGCCCCCATGGGAGGCTCCTACAGCATACTCTTTGGCGATCCGCTTGCTTTGCTCGGTATAGTTTCTGTCCTGACAGGAGTCATAGTACTCAAGAAGGCTTCGCTTGCATTCGGTGGAATATTTGCTTTCTTCGCAGGAATATACGCAGTTGTGTCGGGATACGGAGGATACGTTCTCGGAATGACCAAATCTCCAATAGCATTGCTACTGATGTACCTCGGAGCTGGAATCGGCGGAATATTTGTTGCACCCATGGTCTCCACAAAGAATAAGACAGTTGTGACTGTGACTGCAATCCTGGTCGTAATAGCGTTCGTCGGTGCGGCATTGATCGCTCTATACACAGGCTACTCCGCAGTAGGAGAGCACCTAGCTGCCTTTAAGAATGCGGCGGGATAAACTCCCGCTTTTTTCTTTCTTGGTGATCTCCATGAATTCCTGCGTTGTAACCTGTCCTAAGTGCGGGTCGAGTAGCCTGAAGATCGAACAGCCTGCGGAGATTACCTACGAGTGTTTTCTTAATGTTTCTATTGAATGTTTGAAGTGTGGGTACAAAGGCCAAGTCAAAGTAGAAGAGAGCAAGCAGAACGAACTCGATTTGTTCGTAGAATAAGCCTCAAGAACACTGCATTTTTGAGCCTGTGACTTTTGTGCTTACTTTCTTTTTTCTCTTTTTGAATTGAACGGTGGTAGTCAAATTTGTAAGTTCCCTGAATTTAGGCACTTAGCTACTTTAACTAAATTATTTTGGCTAAAATCTATAAGCTACCTAAGAGTGCCTTTTTGAAGAAGGTTGGACTTTGTAAAGAGAGTTTTAGCCAGAAGAGAGGTCGTTGTCGCAGTAGTGATCATCACGTTGTTCAGCTCGACTGTTGCCGCGGGAATGCTTAAGAACATAGAAAGCCCAGCTGTGATCGCCAAACACAACTCTCTTGTCACCAAGTTCAACGGAGGCTTTTCTTTCCTTTCAGAATTCACTTCGGGGGGAAATTATTCCAATTATGGATGGAAGTTAGTCCGGGGCGCAGACGTTCCGGTCATCTCATATTCAACCACTTACTTCGGTGAGCCCTCCCTAGCTTTGACGGCGGGAACTATAATAACAACGAACCGAAACATTACGGGAGGATTTCACAATGTTTCTTTTCAATATGCAATACGGGTAACGGGAGGGAATGGAACTTTTAAGATTACAGATTCCTCTGGGATAAGTGTTGCTTCCATAACCGTTGGTGGACGTGCCGTTCACGTCACCACGAGTCCCGGGGTTGCGCCCATAGTGAAAAGCATACCAGATTCGGCACTTTTGCCGGGAGGTTGGCTCCTGGTCTCCGGTAACCTTTACCAAAACAACACAAATGTGAGCCTTCCTTGGATTTTGCAAGTCTTTCTTGGTGGCACGGATTCGGTGTATGGAGAAATAAGCACGCCTCTTGGGGATTATTATTCTGGAGTTGATCTTTCTTCCAACAATGGTACGGTGTATTTCACAGATGTTATTGTGTCTAATGATCTGATCGGAGTCAATCAGCAGGGGCAGAACAGTATGGAAGGCTACGGACAGGGTTCGGGGTCTCTAGTGTCTTTACTGCAACCTTTTGATTTGATAAGAGCAGATGTGCTTTTGAATAACTGGACCTCCACACTCTTCGGAGTCTTTAGTATTCAAATCAATGTCATGAATTATACCGGGGCGATAAATCCAACCGGTATTGGCTTCTTTCAACTGGGAGTGGATCTTGACCCGAACGGCTTGATAGCGCCATGGCACGTCAATGGAGTCAACGAGGTTGCAGTGTATTTTCCTGAACATGTAGGTCCAGCCGATTTTCCAGGGTTTTATACTCCAAAGGGTACAATCCTGCAACTCACTATTTTTTATAATACAGACGCCCATAGCATCCTATTCCAGATAGTGGATGAAGAAGTGAATGGAGCGGGAAAGTACTGGAATGCAACTATCCCTTACAGCGGTCCTTCATTCTATGCAGCCTACACACAAATGGAGGTTTCTGCAGTCAATGTGACACAGACTTCGGGGTTTGGGTTTAGCGGTGAGGTGTACAATATATCTTATGGTCAAGTGCTAAACTGCCTCACTCCATTCAACTCTAGTTACATGGTACCCTATTTCATCAACACCCCTAGTTCATGGAACTTGGGATACTACAATCAGAGTATCTCAGGTTATTCTCAGTCCGCATAGCCATGAGAGACAGCTTTGAGAGTAGTTTTCTTAGATCCTAAGGGTTCTGTCTTTCTTCCAGACTGCTTTTGAAACTCGAAACAAGTTCATTGATATTGACTAACTCGTACTTCACTCTCTTACTGGTTATAGCATCTCTCACTCGCCTTTCCCTCTTTACAAGTCCGGAAGATTCCCCGCTCTTGATTTCTAGGAAAATCACCTCTATTTCCTCCGTATCCCCGCTCAACCCCTTGAAGGCGACGAAATCAACGGGTGTTCCTAAGTGCCGGAAATCTTTGAGGTTTACGCCGAACCTATTTGACAGAAGAACGGGAGAAAATTCCTCCCCTATTTTCCCGAGAAGTGTGTTTACCGATTTCTGGATTGCGTCTTCTCTGATCTTCTTTTCTTCCTGCTTCTTCCATGATTCTAGCTGTACCTGATAATCCTTCCTGACCGTATCGGTGATCTGGGTCCTAATTGCACCTACGCTGGTTTCGGTCCATTGATTAAAAAGCTTCTGTGCTAATTCTTGTGATGCCTGTTGCGCCACTAATCTCTCCTTCTCGATCAGTATTCTTAACCTTGAAACTCTCCTTTCAAAAATGAAGCCGATTGTGAGAATTATTACTATGGAGATCAGAAGTACCCCTATTATCAGAGTGACTGATAATGTCATCTTCAAATATGACTGTCGATTCTAAAAAGATTTAACCCTGGGTTCTTTAAACCAGTCAATGGCAAAAATGACCGGGTTTGAAAAGTACTTTGTCAACAGAAGGGGCGAAAGATTCTTCGAGAAACTAATCGATGATCTTGAAACCTCTGGAACCCTCAAGATAACCGGCAATTCCAGGATTCTGGAATTGGGAGGAGGGAATGGAGCACTCTCCTCGCTGATATACAAGCGGTATCAACCAGCTTCCTACACCTTCACTGATTATGACCCGGATCAGCTTGCTCTCGCACAGGAATCAATGAAGGAAAGATTCGGAGAAGTTCCCAGAATCTTTCACTTTCCAACAGGCAGACGCAGCAGATCTGGTCTACAAAAACGGCAGTTTCGACCTGGTGATAGCCCATCTCATCCTTCACCATCTTGGCGGAACCGACGCTATCTTCAGCGGATTGAATGAAATATCAAGGGTTCTTGTACCTGGTGGTACTTTCCTGTACACCGAATTTTCACACAAGAAGGAGATAAGGGCTAAACTCACTGAAATGAGTTACGCTATAACCTATAAGAAAGGACTACACCGTGAAAATGTCGTTGCGGTGAAACAGACGGCGAAGAACTAAACTTTAGTCCTGATGCGATTCTCCTTTCATCTTGGGGATCTCTTTCACAACGTCGCTAAGAAGTTCCGTATGTCATAACGGGGGAAATATCCATGTAAATTCTGTAATCTTCTATCCCATTCCCTCTGTATTTCAGGACGCTCACGACGGGAAGGGAAATGTTTTTTCCATCCTTCATGGCATAGTTCGCAATTGCCTCGACAGCATACCCTTCCCCTTGGACGTATATTCCCTTGATATCGTGTTTGAGTCCATTAATTTTGGAAAAGAGATAATTCAACCCCGAAACAACTGCCTCCCTGCCTGTCCACACGTCGTTGTTTGAGAATCTGAAATTCACATCGGTGGTCAAGAGTTCAGAAAATGCAACAGCATCCATCCCGTCCACAATCTTGAAGACCTTTGCTACATCCTTCGTCATGGTTCTCAATCATTCTCACTATCATATGCATTGTCATGGGTCTAAACCGATGCCATGATTGCTGCTTTAAACATGGACCAATTTACCTGGTTATTTCGAGGCAATTACGCTTATTTCTACCATAATCTCGCTGTTTGCGAACTCGTCACCACCGCTGTCCTCGCCTGAGGATTTGAAGCGAAGTGCTTAGAGTAGAGCTCGTTCATTTTCGGGAAATCTCCCGCTTTCGGTAGATAGACTGAGATCTTGACAACATCCTCCATTGTATACCCACCAGAATCCAGGGTTTTCTTCACTTTAGCTATCGCATTTTGAACTGTTCTTATCTGCCCAGACAGGTAGGTAAAATTTCCAGCCACAACCTCGTGGGAATAGGGGCCGGCTTTTGGGATATCCGGTACCGTGATTACTTTACCCGTGGGCTGAAATCCAGACTTGGAATCTAAAACGCTAGTGTGACGTCTCCTCTGTCCAGAACCTTGATGTTGGTTATTTGAGTGAGTTCCTTGCATCTATGAATTTCTTCACGTGCTCAGGTGTCTTGGGATTTGACGCAAATTCCGGGTGCAAGAACCTTGTTACCAGAGGAATTACTCCCGACCATACCTCCGGATTCGTTCTAACTTCTGAAGTGCCTCCCTTTCTCTCCTTGACAGAAAATTTATCCAACTTTACCCTGAAAACTGAAACTCCCTTCAATTCGTCATGATTGGGAAGCTCAGCGTTCTCCTTTCTTCCGGGAACAAGTCGATCTATCCATTCGCTCACAAAAGATAGCTTCTCTTCCTCGGTCATAAGTTCTTCAGGCCTTCCAAAAATAACGACAGACCTGTAATTCATTGAGTTGGAAGCTATCCCTTTCGCAAGCACCAATCCCTTCAACTCCAAGATTGAGATTGCTATTGGATTCCCCGCTCTGAAAGTGCCTATTATCCTTGCGACAGGACTGCCGTGAAGGTAAATGTAATTTGAATCGTTATAGTACATCATAGGTATTACGAAGGGCTGTCCATCCACCTGGAATGCAACATGACAAGCAAACCCATTTTTGAGAATATCAAGAAGTAGCTCCTTATCATAACTCGCCCTTTGTGGGTACCTTTTCACCTTAGTCAGGACATCAGCTGCCACTTGTTCTCGCCTCCTTATCCCCATTGGACTCTTTGAACAAAGAAAACACCTCAGTCATTGTTATGTTTTTGCTCATGCAATTAGAACCAGAAATGAAATAAATACCTTTAGAGTTGTAGAAGGTCTTCCGGGGAGTTGTAGTCTATGGTTTCTGGAAAAACACACAAGAATAACTAATCCCAAACAACAGGCCAAGACAAAGCCTTCTGGTTGCAACTAATGTTTTTATTATTACGATGCCGGTTCCTTCGGATACCGAGGGTCATACTGATTTTTGATACTATCAACTCTCGGTCCTCGACCTTTCTTCCACCATCTTATCCAAGGAAGGATTTACTCTGTGATGATTTAGTGACTAACAAAGCTTAGAATAGAGTTTGACTAGAAATATGGATATAAAAATAATAAACAAGTCTTGGCATCCTCATGGTGCAAATCCATCTCGGCCATCGTTCCCTGAGTGCTACTCAGAGGTACACTCACGTTTCACAGCAGGGGTGGCGGAGCAAGTCAGGAAGAGGCTTGGGTTTTTTTCGAGGCGAAAAAGAAATGATGGAAATGGATGAAATGAACGAATTTGGTCATGAACTGAGTGGGGCTGCCCGGATTTGGACCGGGGTCACAGACTCCCAAAGCCCGTAGGATGCCAAGCTACCCCACAGCCCCTTCCGACCACATTTTTACTCGGTTTAATTACCTTTTCATTCGGTTAACTCTCTAAGATCATAGACTAAAATTTCAATAATAGAGTCAATGACTGCCCCAAGATCCCCGGTCGCATCAATCTCAACACCAGACTGGAACTCGGTTGATTTTTTGTAGACCAATCTGACTGCTCTTTCTCCGAACACCACGTTCCTATGGGCATCTCTTTGTATGCAGACCTCAAGAGGAACCCTCAGAGTGAAGACAAAAGGCTTAAAGAAACTTAGACGTTTGATCAAGTCGCTTACCTGAGACTTGTAATAAAAATTGCCGTCGAAAATGACCGGATTCCCTCTTACTAACTGTTTTATTGCTTCATTGGCTGCTCGTTCATTTGCTTTGATGAAACTTCTAAGCGTAATGTAAGTTTTCCCCCACTCTTCAAGGTTGTTTTTTTCCAAGATCTCATCGATCGAAACGTATGCGGCTCCCAAAACTTCTGCGAGTTTCAAGGAGACTGATGTTTTGCCTCCCCCCAGTGGACCCCTGATGATGACAAAGAATTCTTGCAATTCTCTTTCAGCTCCTGGCTCAGACCGTGTCTCAATTTCAAAATAATCCAAAGCCATTAAAATTATCTACTCATTATTTCTTCTAAGATCATGAACTGCGAATTGTGCGGAAAGGTGATGGATCGCTACCACGAGGTTATCATTGACGGTGTGAAAATGAGAGTCTGTCAAGACTGTGCTAAATATGGAAAGGAAGTTACCAAGAAGCCAGCAGCAGTCCAGAGGGAACCGATTCCACAGAATACTGTTCAGAGGAACAACTTCATTCACGTCCCCCCTCCTCCACCCAGAAGGAAGACGCCTGGAACCGTGGAAGATACTGATGAACCTATCATAGACTTCGGGCATATGATAAAGAAGAGAAGGGAGGAGATGGGTCTATCACAGGAACAACTTGCAAACAAACTCCAGGAAAAGAAGAACTTGATCGCAAAGATAGAAAGGGAGGAGATCAAGCCGGACAAACACACGGCTAGGAAAATAGAAAAGCTCATGGGAGTCAGAATATTGGAAAAAATACAGTGATTTTTTGAGTCGCTAGTCGTCCCTCATTCTATTTCTTGCCCGACGAATCCTCGTCGAGAGGAATTGACTTCATCGGAGGGAACAGTATGACCTCCTTGATTGAAGTCTGGTTAGTGAATACCATTGCGGGTCTGTCGATAGATATTCCTATTCCCGCAGTGGGAGGCATTCCATATTCGATGGCGCTGAGGAATTCTTCGTCAAATGGAGGCGCTTCATCGTCTCCCTTCTTTCGCTCCCTCTCCTGTTCCTCAAACATCTTTCTCTGGTAGAGAGGATCTGTGAGCTCTGAATAAGAATTTGCGACTTCCATTCTTGCAACATACAGCTCGAATCTTTCAGCCAGCATTGAGTTCCCTCTCTTGGCCTTTGTGAGGGGACACATGTACGTTGGAAAATCCAGGACGAAGGTTGGTTGCAGCGTTTTGCCTTTCAGGTACTTGTCGAAGAGGGAGTCTGCAACGTGGTATCGATCTGGATGTTTCAGTCCAAGTTTTTCTGCTTCATTGATCCTCTTTAGATCTTCATCAGATATTGATGAGACGTCAATCCCGGATATATTCTTCAACTCGTCGACCCAGTACATCCTTGCAAAAGGAGGAGTGAAGTCGATCGTCTCCCCCTGATAATCTATCTTCAAGTTTCCAAATGTCTTCAAGACGAACGAGCTTAACATGTCCTCCATCATCTTCATGAATGTTTCATAGTCGCTGTAGGCCTCGTAGTATTCTATCTGCGTGAACTCAGGGTTATGAACGGAATCTGCGTCCTCGTTCCTGAAATCTTTGGAGACCTCGTACACTCTCTCCGCTCCCCCTATGATCAGCCTCTTCAGATAGAGCTCATCAGATATCCTCAGGAACATCTGTTTGTCATCGAGGGTGTGATACGTTGTAGTGAACGGTTTGGCACTCGCGCCTCCATAGAGGTCCTGCAATATAGGCGTCTCAACTTCGATACCTCCCCTCGAATCGAGGATATCTCGAACGTGACGCATGAATTTTGCTCTTATTTCGAAGGTCCTGAGAACTTCCTGGTTCATCATGAGGTCAACGTGCCTCGATCTGTACCTCGCTTCCGTATCGGTCAGACCCTGCCACTTGTTTGGAAGCGTTCTCAGAGTCTTGGAGAGCATTGTTAGTTCCCTCGCACCGACACTCATTTCCCCCCTCTTGCTCTTCATCACTATCCCCCTTACTCCAAGGGTATCGCCGATAGATGCGTTCGCTAACACGATAAGGGACTTCTGATCCAGATCGTTGTTTCTGATCAAACTCTGGATTTTGCCCGATCTGTCCTGAACATCTATGAATGTTATTCCCCCCATCTGCCTCAGCTGCATTGCCCTTCCAGCGATGCTCACTTCTTTCCCTTCAAATTCGGAAAAATTATCTTTGATCTCCTTTGCGTGAGTCGTGACGTGGTATGAATACGGATATGGCTCTATTCCTGCCTTCCTAAGTGCTTCAATGCTCTCCAGCTTTGCATTATCTATTGCCATGATCTCATCACCCCAGAGTTTGACGAAACAGGTGGTCTTATATCGACTTTCAATTTACTATTACCCAGGTTCTAAACGAAGTATATGAGTCGCCGCTTTACTTCAACAACCTGGCCCTTATGAGGGCCCTGATAGGCACTCCATCTATCTCATCCTTGGTTGTCTTGTTGGTTAGGACTACAACTAGAACTGGATTCCCTTTCTCTTTCTTCACTGCGCTCAGTGCTTTAGAGATTGTTTCACCTGTACTCACGACATCATCCACAATAACGACATTCTTCCCAGAAACGTTTGCGTAGTTGCTTGAGAAAGTCCCTTCTCCCTTTAACGTTAGAGATCTGTAGATCGCAAGCTCCGTTCCAAGGATGTCTGAAAGGAATGTTGCATAAGGGATTCCATTTATCGTTATTCCGCAGATCGTATCGATTTCCTTTTCCAGCACGTGAGTTTCCTCTTCAATGATGTCCGCCATTATTTCAGCAATGTTGTAGATTCTGTTTGAATATACTCCGATGCTTCTCCAGCCGATCTTGACATCTCCCGGAGCCTTCTCTATCTTTGATTCGCCGCTGAGTAACCATATTATGGTGTTGAGGGAAAGGTGCATCTCCGTAGCTATATCTTTGTCATTCATCCCTTTCTGTTTTAGCTGTTTTGCAGTCTCTGCAAGTTCATCTATACTCTTCATTTATTATCACCATTCAGTACTCATAGGGGTCATCACAGCCTTAGCTCAGCTGACCCTTTTTCATCACTATTTCGAATATGCAACAAGAATATATACTCTTTTTGAGGCATGTTATCTGCTCCTGCACTCTTGCGAGGGTTATATTCACCGGTCACTGACGACAAAGCACATGGAATCCAATTGCGATTGAAAGGTACCATATTCTGTAGAGCCAGTCTCTCTATGAGCTGGTGTGCGAAGCACACGTGTAAATATGAGCGAATGATACTTAGCATATGCACACTGTTCTTGACTCCAGAATATTGGACCTGAACGCTGAAGCATCCGGAATAGACATGGAAAAATTGATGGACAATGCTGGCCGAGCAGTGGCAAGATTGGTAAAATCACTCAAACCCCGTAAGGTAGTCGTTGCATGTGGGAGTGGAAACAACGGTGGGGACGGGTATACTGCAGCCTCGATATTATTGACGGATGGAATTTCTGTGGAGTGTTGTCCAGTTTCTCCTCCGGCTACAGTTCTCTGCAAGAAGAAATACAAGGCGTTCCTCAATAACAAGGGCAAGGTAGTGGATGAAATCGAGTTCGAGAAATATGATGTGGTTGTTGATGCGCTACTCGGCGTTGGACTGTCAAGACCTCCAAGAGATCGTTATCTTTCCATCATTGAAAGGATTAATGGTTCTGGAAAAAGGGTCATATCGGTAGACGTGCCCTCTGGATTCCCTTCACAGCATTCTGTCAAATCTGATTTCACAGTCACTATGCAGTTCCAGAAAGAGGGAATGAAGAAGTCCAACAGTGGGAAAATTGTCACTGCAGAAGTGGGATTCCCCCTCGAAGTCATCAATATGATTGGCCCAGGTGACACACTGGCTCTGCCTTCATCCGAGCAAAACTCCCACAAGGGGGACAATGGGATATGCGGGCTGGTTGGTGGAAGTAAAATGTACCATGGCGCGCCAACATATATGGCTAAATCTGCATTACGTATGGGACCCGACCTTGTGAACCTGTTTTCACCCTCTATCATTCACAATTACATTGCATCCAACTGTGAGGAGATCATCCTGAAAAAGTCAGGAATAGATTACATAGAGTTCAACTATGAACTAATGAAATTCATCAAGGAAAGAGCAAACGCACTAGCAATCGGACCCGGTATTTCGAGGAATGAGGCTGCGCTCGACGCGGCCTCAAAGATTATCCAGTTCACTCATTCTCAGAAGAAGAGCATAGTGATTGATGCGGATGCTTTGGAGTCGGCAAGATCTATCAGTGATTTCAGAGGAAATGCAGTATTGACTCCTCACAGAGGGGAATTCAGATCCACTTTCGGACTGGAACCAGATGAAGAGAGCGTGAAAAAGGTCGCCAGAAAGATCAATGCCGTCATCCTTTTGAAGGGGGAAATAGACATTGTCACTGATGGGGAAATGATGAAAAAGAACAAGTCTTACCATCACCAGAGCATGACCAGGGGAGGAACTGGGGATCTTGTCACTGGTGCGGTTGCGGGACTGCTTTCAAGAAAGGTAGATCCGCTGCACTCGGCCTTCCTGGCGTCTTACATCATAGGTACTGCTGGCGTCACTGCATTTAACAGGATGGGCTACTCATACCTGATTTCTGATATGGTGGACATTATTCCAGAGATATTGGCTACTGGAAGTAAACAAAATTATTAACCAACGTAGCAATCGACAAGCATGGTGTCGGTAGGAGAAATTATGACTACCAAGCTGATTACACTGACTACCGAAGATTTCATTTCTAGTGCGATCGCTAAGATGAGTGACCACAAGATGCATCACATCCCCATACTCGACGAGAAGGGAGATTATGTAGGAATGCTTGACTACAACCTCCTCTACAAGAGGGAATCCATTACTGTCACGACAAAAATCAAGACAATAATGGAACGTACGCCCTCTATTACTGCGGAGGCTTCAATAGCCGATACTGCAAGAGTCATGATAGATAGTGGACTGAGAGCTCTTCCGGTCCTCGAAAAGAAGAAGATAAAGGGTATTGTTACATCGACCGACATTGTCCACGCGGTGAATTCCATTCCAGAAGTGGCGGGCATGCTTGCATCAGAAATCATGTCTGGGGAGCCGATCACTGTCTCCGAAAATGATGATCTAATGGAGGCACTAAGAAGGATGAGGGATATTGGCGAAACTAGCATACCTGTGGTCAACAAAGATGGGAGAATTTCTGGCATCGTGAACATCAACGATATCAGCAAGGAGCTGTGGAGAGAGAGAGGAAAGATGAGACAGGGTCAATATTATAGGGACAAAGTAAGACCTTTGGTTAAGGAAGTGATGGTCTCACCTCACGTGATACGTCCTGACAAGAATATCTCATCATGCATGGATGGTATGATCGATACTGAAGCCAGGATATGCACGGTGGTAGACGAAAATATGGTCCCGCTGGGAGTGATTGGACAAGGTGACATTCTCGGAGAGATAGTCAAAGGATCGACAGGCAAATCTGTCTTAGTCAACCTGTCGGGGATGAGATTTGAGGATCCTGAAGTGTACGATAACATCTACTCTATAATTGAGAAATCTGCAAAGTCCATAGCGAAGTTCAAGCGAATGCGGCCGATGCTGATAAATGTCCATGTAGAGGAGTATGACACTTCTGGAAAGGAAACAAAGTATTCTGTCAGGGGGAAGATGGTGACGGAATCTAAGACCTTCTTCTCGAAGAGCTGGGACTGGAACATTTTCAGGGCTGTCAAGGAATTGATGGGACAGTTAGAAAAAATGGCACAGAAGAACAAGGAATACAAATAGGTAGAGTGATAAGTTGGAGGAATTCGTAGAGAGAGCGCTAGATTACGCTTCAAAGAAAGCAACTTATGCCGAAGCTAGATACTGTTCGTCCCAAAGAAACGTTGTGCTGATGAAGAATGGGACCATCTCGGCTACAGGCTATTCTGTCGATTCTGGCCTAGCAATTAGGTTGCTCAACAGATCAATTGCTTTTTCGTCCGTCAACGTACCAGACTGGGGTGTGATCAGGGAAGAAATAGACAAAGCTGCAAAGGCATCTGAGATGATTGGGAGAAACAAATTTTCATCAGAAGTTCCCGTAAAGGATTCTTGGAAGGTTGACCAGAAGAAAAAGATAGAAGACTTTTCTTTCGAGGATAGAGTCCAGAAAATGAGAGAGCTGGACGATCTCTTGGCTGGCGA
Source organism: Thermoplasmata archaeon (assembly GCA_021797915.1). Classification (GTDB taxonomy): domain Archaea; phylum Thermoplasmatota; class Thermoplasmata; order Thermoplasmatales. The sequence continues at coordinate 19,031 of JAJZYT010000012.1, forward strand.
GAAAATCTCAATGAGAATCTTGTCTTTGAACGATAACATTGAGGAAGAGTACAACACGAGTTCTGAAGGTATGTCACTGAGATCTAGACTCCCCAAGATTTCATTCTTCGCTATGATAGGATTCATGGAAAACGGAAGCTTTGAGCAAGGTACCGTGGAGGTTGGCTATTCTGGAGGATATGAAGCGCTTGATGTCTGGAAACTGGAACAGAGACTCAAGCACGAATCTGACGTATTGAAGAATGCTGCAAGGGCAAAGAAACTGAGTGATGGTAAATACGATCTAGTTGCAGGACCGGAAATCTCTGGAATAGTGGCCCACGAGAGCTGTGGCCATCCAACAGAGTTAGACAGAATACTCGGTAGGGAAATGGCACAGGCAGGGGAGTCATTCATCAAGAAAAACAATAGAGGAATGAGAGTAGGATCAGACATAGTTAATCTGGTCGACGACCCGACGCTCGATCACAGCTTCGGATTCTATAGGTACGACAGGGACGGAGTGAGAGCGAAAAAGAGGTATCTGTACAAGAATGGCTTGATTAACGATTTTCTGAGCAACCGTGAGAGCGCGGGTAGAATGGAGGAGAAGAGTAACGGAGCTTCGCGGTCCTCCGAATGGGATAAAGAACCACTCGTGAGAATGAGCACCACATACATAGAACCAAAAGATCATAATTTCGAAGAATTGATTGAGAGCGTAAAGGAGGGGATCTACATGAAGAGTTTCACTGAATGGAACATAGACGATATAAGGTTCAATGAGAAGTACGTGGGAAGGGAGGCATACCATATTCAGAATGGAGTGATAAAAGAGACGATAAGAAGACCGGTCATTGAAACGACAACGATCAACTTCTATTCCTCCATAGACGCCATTGGGAAGGATTTGGAATTTTCTGCAGGTACTTGCGGGAAGGGTGATCCGATGCAGGGAGTTGATGTCTGGATGGGTGGACCACACATACGTCTTAGAGACCTAAACGTGAGGTGATAGATCGTGGAAATCGAAACAATTTACAAGAGGGTCGAGAGAAATGTCGATCAGGCTGCTGTAAAGCTCATAAGATCAAAGATAACACAGATAAGATTCTCAAACAACAGCATCGATATCAGCAATGAATGGAACGAAGAGCTAGCGTCAGTCTTCCTGGCGAAGAATGGAAGGACATTCATTTTTGAATTGAAGAACGAAAAAGATCTCGAGAAGATTGTTCCAGTCTCTATATCTGCAATTGACAAGTTAGAAAAGAATGACGACTTCGTGAGCTTGAACGATAAGAAGAACACCTACAGGAAAAAGAGGATGAGAGACGAAAAATTGAGGGAGATCGGGGGACATGAATTTGTCAACTCCTTCATCGATGAGGTGAAACCATTTGTCAAGAGAGTCGGGGGTGTATTTTACAAGAAAGAAATCGAAGACAGCATTCTTACCCCATTCAACAGCGGCACCCAAAAACAATTCGGAGTAGAGTTTGTGTCCAGGGCATTTGATGAGAATGATTACCCCGTCCAGCTATCTATTGCAACATCCACAGATGAAGAGCTACCTGAACTGCTCAAACAGGGTGAAGAAGTTCTGGATCTGGCAAAGAAAATCCGGAACGTCAAAGAGGGTGTTGAAGGCAAGTACAACGTCATCTTCAGCCCGTTGTGTTTTGCATCTCTGGTATCTTACACCATCCCGATGGCATCAGCTTTTCAAATAGACTCGGGTATGTCCATGTTTACTAACAGAATGGGAGAGAGGATCGGGAAGAGTTCCTTCACAGTCTATGACGACCCATCTGATGATTCCATGTTCAACTCCGGAGCTTTCGATGACGAAGGCAGTCCAACCAAGAAGACTCCCGTAATAGAGAAGGGAGTCGTGAAGAATTTCTTGCATAACTTTTCGACTGCCAAGAAATATGAAGTAGAGACTACTGGAAATGCAGGAATTGTGAGCCCTAGCCCGTGGCAGTTATCGGTAGAACCTGGAAACGAAGAGGTTGAAGACATGATTTCCTCAATGAGAAAGGGGCTATTCATCAACAACACCTGGTACACCAGATTCCAGGACTACAGGGAGGGAGTCCTTTCGACCATTCCAAGAGATGGAATCTTCCTCATAGAGAATGGAGAAATAAAGGAGAGTTGGGGAGGAATCAGGATTTCAGATTCTTTGCTGAATATGTACAAGAACATAGAGGGGCTAAGCCGGGAAACGAAGAAAGTAAAATGGTGGGACGAAACTATGCACACGAAGTCTCCGTTTGTAGAAGTCGGAGATGTGAATATTTCGAGGAGCAAGTAAGGAAACGCAAAGAAGCTGTTATTTGCAAGTTGAATTGTGTTTTTCAATATCAGAAATGTAAATATATTAAGTTAAGTTAGGTAATAGCTCACTGCCCCTTGGCCCCTCCTATCGGGCAGTGAGTTTAAATTCATCCTGCTGAATCCCGATGCTGTAAGTTCAGTTCCGAAACTGTAGCTCCATGACTTATTGCTGCCTTCCCGCTCACGTCCATTTGCGAGTTAAACTCCCTTGAATGGAAATTGCAAATCTTTTCAGCCCATTTGAATTGACATTTGTATGTCTTTTAGTCCCCGGGTTCATACCCGTCATAACCACTTCCCAGATTGGAGAAGTAATACAAAAGGTAGGTTAACTTAGTAATGCAAAACCAGGGATAGTGGAGACCCGTGTTTCAATCTCCTGAATCTATCCCCATATCCCCCAACTTTGAAGCTCTGGTGTGTATGGTTTTCAGTCAAAGCAACTTCTCAAGTTTCTTGTTCGCCTCATCCCAGTTGACTATGTGCCACCAAGCACCTACGTAGTCTGCTCTCTTGTTCTTGTATTGGAGATAATATGCGTGCTCAAACTCATCCAAAATCAGGACAATTGGCATCTCTGCGAGATGGTTCATGAAATGATTTTCTACTGTCATTATGTTTAGATTGCTATTCTCCTTGTCATACGCTAGGACTGCCCATCCTGTACCGGGATTTGAGTTTGCAGCCTCGGTGAATATCTTCCTGAACTTTTCATAGCTACCATATTGCTGCTCTATCATGTCTCCAAGCTTTCCGCCGGGTTTGTCCCCACCTTTGCCTTCTGGCGCCATGTTGTTCCAGTATAGCGTATGGAGCTTGTCACCGTTAATGTTGAATGTGAGATTTCTCAAGACCCCATGAATGTCGTAGCTTTTTACCTCCTCCTTTATAATGCCGTTGAGCCGGTCAATAAGAGTGTTGGCTGTATTTACGTATCCTTTGTGGTGGCCGTTGTAATGAACATCCACTATGTCCTTGTTAATGTGGGGTTCTAGTCCGTCAATTCGGTACGGCAACTGGGGTAGCTCGTATTTCTTCAATCCCTTAAATTCCACCATTAAATCACCGCAATAAGATATGAAAGTTCGTTTTAATACTTTTGTTAGGATACTTGGAAATGCCTTTTGAATCTCTTTGTGCCCCTCGAAAAAATATAGCACCTAAATACAGCTCTTAGGTGAATTTTGGTTGCAGATGGAGAAAGTGGGTTATGGAGGGATTTCTCACTCTTTAAAAGGTGAACCTCATAGACATGCAGTCGGTCATTGCTCACTACATTCCTAATCCCGCAGATACATTCAAAATTTTGAAAATCCGTCTGAAGTATATCTTATTTGTCACGTTGTTGCCTGAAGTCCACACGAAAGCGTAGGTTTCATCCTAAACTTCTCGTGACTATTTTGGATTGATTATTCGATCAAACATCTATCTCTTAAGAAGAGCCTTCGCGATGACTATTTTTCTTATCTCAGTAGTTCCTGCTCCTATCTCATACAATATTGCATCACGCAAGTATCGCTCCAGGGGATAATCTTCCGTGTACCCATAACCGCCGAATATCTGAAGGGCTTCCTTTGCTATCTGGGTTGCTGTTTCGGAGGCCATCATGATCGATGCAGCGGCGTAGGAAGGGTCAGATATCGTCTCGCCTACTAATGAAGCTGCCTTGTATGCGAGAAGTCTAGCTGCCTCCAGTCTAGTAAACATGTAAGCCAGTTTTTCTTGAATCAGCTCGAACTCCCCGATCTTCCTACCGAACTGTTCCCTCTGGTTGCTGTAGTTTATTGCCTCATCAAGTGCCCGTCTAGCTATCCCTATGGGGCCAAAGGCCAAAACGGCTCGCTCCGCGTTCAGTCCATTATAAATGATATTTCTGGCTTGCCCTTCCCCCTTCAATATCCTGTTCCCCCCAACTTGTACATTCCTGAAAACTATTTCACCAGTAGGGGAGCCCCTCATACCCATTTTCTTTATCTTCTTCGGCGTCTCAACCCCATCGTCACGCTCTAGAATAAAGGCAGTATATGATTTTCCATTCTTCGCGTAGACAAGAAAAACACTAGCGAGTGGAGCATTGGTTATGAATGTCTTTGATCCGTTGATTGTGTACTTTTCGCCCTCCTTTTCATACTTTGTCCTCATACCCCCTAGTGCATCAGAACCCGCCCCTGATTCTGTCAGGCATAGGGATCCGATTTTTTCTCCCGACACGAGGCCCGGGAGATATTTCTCCCTCTGCTCCTTGTTTGCGTTTCTGAACAGGTTGTCCGCTACCAAGTTATTATGGGCACCGTATGAAAGACCAAGAGAACCTGAGAAGTATGAAATCTCTTCCAGCGCTACCCCTTCAGTCAGGTAATCTAGTCCGGCACCTCCGTACTCCTGTGAGATGGTCAACCCCAACATACCGAGTTTGCCCATCTCCCTGAATACCTCCATGGGAAAGTCGTCGTCCTTGTCGATTTTCGCTGCTATCGGTTCTATCTTTTTTTGTGAAAATTCTCTGACCATATCTCTAATCGCAACCGTGTTCTCTGGAAGATTGAAATCCATGATTATTCAAGTTCATTATCTTTAACCGAGTTAAAATATTTCCTGAAAAGAAAGGTTATAAGCTCCAAAAAAGTATGGTGATGCGCGATGGAAATAGTGTTTCCTGACATACCGGAATACCACTTCATACTCAAAGGTCTGTACACTGACCAGTTCGCTTCATATCCGAAATTCCATTGCGAACCAGTTACTGATTTCGGGACCACTTTGGAGGCGGATGTCGCCTTTGTGCCTTCCCCCGTGGCGATCCTGAATTCAGACGATTATGTCTTTCTCAAGACAGGAAATATCTTCTCCTACTTCTCGGGTCCGCAAATATATTCAAAAGAACCAGAAAACCACGAACTCTTTGTCAACGAAAAGGACTTTGTTTCGGAATACTACGCAAAGATACTCTTGGGGAACGTAAGTGTCAGGAAGGGTGACGGTTTTCCAAAAATCATGGAACCCAGGATTGCGTTGCTCAACTACCAGCCGGGTTATCCTAAAATAGACCTGTACGGGAAGTGGAATGACGCAGCATCCAATCTCCCTTTCCCACTCTATTCTGGTATGATCAGGAGAACCCTGAGAAACCTGAAGGAGATAGTCGAGGAGGCGGTCCATTCATCTATTAAATATGCACTGGACAACTCCCCTTCAATAATCAAAGACATTGCGACGATGTACGGCATAGAAAATGTTGAGATGCTTAAGCGAGTGATGTTTCAGTTCATCAACAAGAATACTCTGTCGATTTCTGATGAAGAAGTAGAATCTTTGAAGGCACTCAGTCGGGAAATGGATAATAAGGGTTACAGAGTCAATAAATTGAAATTTTGAATTTCAGAGGGAGAAAACTGCTTGGTTACCTATTAATATTTAAAAATTCCATGACGATCGATGGAATACATTGAAGAAATTACCTCCCTGAAGAATCAGGTATCGTTTCGAGGGACCTTGGAGGCCCCCGAAGGTATTGAGAATGTGGTAATAGCAGGGATGGGTGGTTCAGGCATTGCTGGCAAGATATTTCAGGAACTTTACACAAAGAAGCCTGTAAGTCTTGTCACCTCGTATGACGTTCCTGAGTTCATTGGCCAGAAGACCCTGTTTGTAGCAATAAGCTATTCTGGAAATACGGAAGAGACCATTCAGGCCGTGAATAAGGCAAAGAAGAGGGGGGCACAAATTAGAGCCATCTCGTCTGGCGGTAAACTTGCAGAATTAGTCGAGAATACGGTCATAGTGCCAAGGGGATTCCAACCGAGATCGGCTGTGGGCTATCTCAGCGTACCCCTACTGAGAGGTTTTGGACTGCTGGACGATAAGGATGTTGAACTTACAAAGAATTTGCTGAACGACCTGGATACACACCAGTCTCAGTTTGAGAAATTCGGAAATGATATTTTCCAGAACAAGAGCATCCCTGTGATCTTTGGCACCCCTGGACTCAACGCGATCGCCTACAGATGGAAAACCCAATTTAATGAGAACGCGAAGGTACTCGCTTATTCAACTTCTTTCCCTGAACTAAATCATAACGACACCATGGCTCTGGAAAACACATACAGAAAGGATGAGTTCTACTTCTTTGTTCTCACCTCTAGAATGCTTGAAAAGGAAATATCCAATAGGATAAGGATAACTTCTGAACTCTGCAACATTGAAATGCATAAGGTTGAGGGCGAGGGGAACACCGTGTTTGCCAACACATTTACCCTGATACACAAGGGAGACTACATCTCGTACTTCCTTGCAAAGAAGAGAGGGGTTGATCCCAGAGACGTCGCGATTATTGAAAATCTCAAGAGGGAGCTTGCAGAGTCTTAGCGTGCTCTAAAGTAACAGCGAATCCAATAATACATGCAGTTATCAAACAGTGATTGACATAATTATTAATATAACGCCAACTTAAACCATGAAATCGAGATGACGGTTATAAAAAGGGAGGAGCTGGTAACTGCCCTGAACGTCATATTCAAACCGTCTGGAATGAACCAAAAAGAGATTGAAGAATTGGCAGACTATGTACTGAGCTTCTTTGGTTTTGAGGACACATTGGTAGATAACATCCTGTCACAACAGGACAGAGATGTCTTTTACACCCTTGAAGAGACTGGAATACTTTCAACGAGTAGCGAGGACATTACCCTTATGAAAGGGAAGACCTGGAGAATACACTACTGGCACATCAACGACCCGAAAATCAAGACGATCCTAAACAGCAGGAAAGAGGACGAAGAAAACATCTACGACAAGATATTCAAAGAAGAACTTAGATAAACCTGCACTTGAGCACAATGAGCGAAGAGCATCTGAAGATCAATCGTTTTTTCTTGATGGAGTAGCTTGATTTGGTTAATTTATAAATATTGATTTCGCATTTGCTAACCAATGGAAAACGAGGTTCTGAGCCTTCTGCGAAAGGGTAGAACCATGGTACTTTCGACCGAAGGGGTGGCCCTTTGGTCTGCGAAGGTGTTTTATGCTCTTGAGGGAGGACTAGTTTTCTTGGTAGAGAAGGGCAGTTTGACCCTTAAGAATATACAGAAAAATGATAGCGTCGTTTTCACGATCGATTTTGAAACTCCAGACCTGTTCATCCAGGGAACTGGCAAGGTCACGGTTCTTGGGGAACCGAAGGACTTCCATAAAGAGAGAGGGACGTTGTTGTACAAGGTCCCGGAAGATACCCTGTTTGTGAAATCAGGACACGTCCTGATTGCTAAATTATTACCAGATAACGTGAGATTCAGCGATTTTACCGCACAGCCGAAGAAAACGGATAACAAATTCAAGCCGGAGGAACTCACCGAAAATAAAACATTCAGGTACTGGAGAGCTCTAAGACCATGGTCATTCCAGCAGAGCGTCACCTCTCTGATATTCGGTGCCTTGCTTGCATTCCAGGTCAGCTTTTCTTATCGGATCAATCTCTATCTCCTCTTCCTTTCAGTTGCAGCGATCATCCTTGTTCACGGGGCTTTCAACGCTTACAGCGATTATTTCGATTTTACTTTGAAGACGGATAAACCTGAAGGAATGGGATCTGCTGGAGCCAGAGTACTCATAGACAGACTCATTCCAACTGGCAAATTCCTCTATTTCACAACGGGGATTTTTTTACTGGGACTCGCACTGGGCGTCTACCTGATTGTACTGAGACCTGTAATTATTCCTTACGTTGTTATCGGCCTGATTGCTGGCCTCGTCTACGGGCTACCAAAATTTGGATTCAAAAGGATCGCACTGGGAGATCTCGCAGTCTTTCTTGCATTCGGACCTGGAATCTTCCTAGGATCGCTCGTTCTCCAGGGAGGAGTTGTTGGGATCCCTCAACTTCTGATCTCACTGTCACTGGGGATGATAATAGTTGCAATCCTTCACGGGAACAACTGGAGAGACATCAAGGACGACAGAGAAGCTGGGGTCAAGACAGTGGCACTCTATCTGGGAGACAGAGGCTCCCTAATCTACTATGTATCCCTTATCTGGCTTTCCTATCCTCTATTCATCATTGCAGTAATACTGGAACCCAGACTATTTCCTATACTGGGGGCTCTTCTGACGATTCCGTGGGCAATAAGACTTACTAGAATAGCAAGGAACGCAAAAAACATGAAAAGAAATCTTCTAGATATGCTGACTGCAAACTTTACATCTCTTCACATCTATTTCTCTGTGGTGTTCCTCGCGGTCTTCCTTGCAATAATTTACTTTTTCCCGACACTACATCTCCCTTGACGTCAGTTCAAGAACAGGTCATCTTGCCAATGACTTTTGATTTTTGACCTCAAACACGAGATTGTTTAGTAAGTCTCTCATGAACTTCTCCGCAATTTCATCCACGAACTCTCCCATTTCATTAATCTTCTTGTCGACGAAATTTATGATAACTTCCGGTCTGTTTAAGATCCTTGCATCAAGGAACACGAACGATTGCCGTAGGTGGTATTGGGCTCTGGCTCCCCCTATCATGCCTGTTGAGGAGCTCATTATCGCCCCAATTTTCTTTGCAAACACATTGTTTGGAACGGATGCCCAGTCAATCGCGTTCTTCAGGTAGCCCGGAACAGAATAATTGTATTCTGGAGTAACTATTAGGAATCCATCGGAATGGTCTATGAGATTCCTGAAATCTACGACGGGTGCACTGGGTTCCCTCAAGTGATCTGCGTTGAAAATCGGGATACTGGATATATCGGCTAACTGAAGGCTCGAGCCTTCCGGCATCAATTTTCTTGCCTTTTCCAACACCTTTTTGCTAAAGGAGCCGTTTCTCAGGCTTCCCCCGATCCCCGCTATGACTACCTTGTTCTCTCGGTTCATGCACCCAGATTTAAACTATGTAATTAAGTTTCTTTAATTTAGTTAAATATTCCTTTAATCTATCTTGCCGTAGAACTGTTAGGATGCTACTTCCCTTGTCATTTTAGACTCTACCAAAATTCTTAATTGATGATTGGTTGCCTTAGTCATGGAAAGTGACTTCCCGAAAATAGATACAAGGGAAATGGGTTCTACTGGAGAGAAAGTCTCTGCAATAGGGCTTGGAACTTATGGAATAAGCAATTACAAGAAAGGAGAGGAGGCATTTGCTTATGCAGTAGAGAGGGGAGTGAACCTGATTGATACCGCCGAGATCTACAACACTGAAGATTTTGTTGGCAACGTAATAAGAAAGGTGGGAAGGGAAAATTTGTTCATAACCACTAAGGTTGCCCCCAAGAACCTGACCTCCAAGGAAAGCACTCTCAGATCAGCCAGAGGATCACTTAAAAAGTTGGGCATCAAGACAGTAGATCTTATTCTGATTCATTGGCCCCACGATACGATGAGCATCTCTGAACAAGTGAAAAACATAGAGTCAGTCCAGAAGGAAGGACTGACAAGATACATAGGTGTCAGCAACTTTTCGGTCAAGCAGATGGAAGAAGCCAGGAGTTCCACAAAGTCTTCAGAAATTGTGTGCAACCAAGTCGAGTACAATATGTCAAAAAGGGATGTTGAAAAAGACGTGATACCATATTGTGAAAAGAATGAAATGAGTGTGGTAGCATATACGCCTATTGAAAAAGGGACCCCTAACATGTACAAGGGAATGAAGGATGTGTCGATTAGCACGGGTAAGACCTCTATTCAAATCTCCCTAAATTTCCTGATGCGATATACAAGCGTATTACCGATTCCAAAATCAGAAAATTTGGAACACATAAAGGAGATACTCGGCTCAACTGGCTGGAGATTAAAGGACAAGGATATTGCTCTCTTAGATTGAGGTTGAACCAGGGTGGAGAGTAGATCCTTCGATCAGTGAATGCACTCTTTGATTCGTCACATGTAAGTTTGCCTCCTTCCAAATAAATGGTCCCTGAAGGCAAAATAACCCCGGACCGATTCTCTTTGGTAAATTAACAAAGATGAGTACTACTACCTTTTTACGACAATGTTTCGTGAATGAGTTGAACGCAGGCAATTAAAGGCAGGTAATCATAGATTATGACTTCCATTGCTGCAGGAAATGGGTTTTATGCTGCCAATCATTTAGAGAAGGTTAAAAGACTGAGGCAGGAGATGAAACTGGATCCCCTACTCCCTCTCCTGAGCCTTCAAGTATCATTCTTCAGCGTTGTCATTGTATTTGTGACCATAGGAGTCAGTCCTTACTTGATGAACAGAAGTTTGGCAATTTCCGGTAGCTGAGAACGTTCCCCGCTACTTCGACTGGATTGAGTTTTGGAGAATGCACAAGCATTCCCCGCGTCATTAAGCTTAAATGAAGAATACGATTGATGAACCTTATGCGTAGAGAAGTTTCGCCCCTTATAGTAAAATATGGGTACAGAACTCTAGCTATACTAATTCTACTGGCTATCTTCTCTACATATCTCCTAACAGAATATTTTCTATCCGGCGAAAAAAATACTTTCTTGCTTGCTCTTTCTATTATATTTTATCCCATAACTATCATTCTCTTTGTTGGTTTCAGACTCACTGTAGTTGACAGGATTCACAAGAAATATTTTCATAACGAAACCTTAATAAATAAGAGCGGAAGAGTCTCAAAGGAGTCAGGGGTCGGTATCAAGGGATCTGCAAACATTTCGAATGAGGAATGGAGTTTCATATGCGACTCAATCACGAACAAAGGGGATACAGTGGAGGTTGTTGGGATATTGGATGATAACGTAACATTGATGGTCAAAAAGATTGCTTAATCATCAATATTTTCCACTTCGGCAATACACGTCGATTATGGACTTTTCTATACACGTAAAAATTATTGATTCTGACCAGAAATGTCTTTTAGGAGATGTCATGCGAGAAGTATTGTAATGTTGATTCGCCCCATGTAAATTAGTTACTTGGTGTATGTAAGTTTATTTAATATACTTTAAACGCTTTCTGGAAATATGACAAAAGTTTTGTTTCTATTGATGACAGGAAAAGAGGCGCCGGAGAAGGCGTATCTGTCACTTATGACTGTATCGAGGCAAATAAAGGCAAAGAGGTATGAAGATGCCAAGGTTCTACTGTATGGACCGAGTGAAGAGTTTGTTGCAAATTTAGAAGGAGAGGGGAAGGACACTTTTAACGAAATAGTAAAAGCCGGAGCGGTGGACTCTGCCTGTGTCTTTATTGCCAAGAAATTCGACCTTGAATTGAAGCTTAAATCCATGAGTGTTGATCTCCTACCGTTCGGTGAAAGGTTGGCACATTATGTAAATAACGGCTATGAGGTAATCACTTTTTGAGGAGTGCTGGCGAAATAGGTAATAAAGTATCTAAAGAGTCAGTACTCGTAACCATCTTGGTTATTTTATCCACCACTTTTTTTATAAGGGCCAGTAACAATATGATGGTTACATCGGTCCCTCTGTTGGCAAAGTACTACCTTAATTTTTCTCAAACGGAAATTGGAATGATTTCCGCATTAAGTTATTTTAGTACTTTTCTGACAACATCTATCTTGAACGTTAGGCTTAATGCTGAAAAAAGGAGAATTGCTTTCATCCTCTCTAACCTGATTTATGCTGTTGTGTTTATTGGATTTTGGAGATCGAATTTTATTTCAGTATGGATTCTTTCAGCGATTGGAGGGGGGGTTCTCGGACTGATAATGCCAAACATAATAACAGCTGCGAGCCTGTTCAAAGACCCAAAAGTGAGAGAGAGGGTTTTGTCTTTATACACTGTAGCTCTCAGTCTTTCGCTTGTAGCTGGCCCCGCCCTTGAATCCTATGTCTTGAAATTCTATACTCTAAAGACTGCGTTCTTGATCTTTTCCTCTTTTGCTGTTGTTTCAGTTTCCATTTCTCCATTCATTAAGTTTCCAGAGGAAAATAGGATAAAAGGGAAAGTCAGAGTATTCAGTAATTATGGTTTTAGGTCCTCCATCCTGAACATAATGGCCTATAACATCCCTTTCGCTCTTTTAATAGCCTTTGGAGGGATTTACGAACATGACACATATGGCATCTCCCTTTCACTTGTAACACTGTTCTTCTCCCTCTTCTTCCTCTCGTCCTTCATATCTAGAATGTTTCTCTTTTTTGTCCCTCCGAAAAGCATCAAGAGGCAGATGGTTCTCGCGATGACACTCTCTATAATTGGAATTACAATTATGGTGCTTTCAAGGAATATTTTTACATTTATTCTGTCTCTGGTCATACTTGGAATTCCTCATGGGTTTACATATCCCCTTTCTATACTTTCGATAGCAAGGTCTTTTGAACCAAAGGAACGAAATATTGCAAACAGTTACTTCTTCTCAATTATGACAGCAATGGGGGTTGCTCTCCCACTTGTCGGAGGGACGGTTATACAAGGATATGGATTTGATTCGACTTTTGCCGGCATACTTGTTCTCATTCTCATCCTCATGATAGCTCTCAATTTAAACTTCAGAGCGGAAAGAAGGTCAGGTGCTGTGATTGCAAAGTGAATATACATTGCGGCCCGCTTTGGCTTTCGGCTTCATCAGGCATTGGTTAGTTTCATCCTAAAACCCCTGAAGGTATGGGCATTCTCTATTCTGTTACGCCGATCCGCTGGAACTATTTAATTCTGCTCCGTTAAGTGAAATTACCTTAAGGAAATAGCCTATGACGCATTCCTAAATGCCTTTCCTGAGGTTGGCTGCTTTACCAACATTTGAAAGTTCATCTTTGTGACTGGAAGCGAGATAGTCATAGATGGAGGTTATTCCTCAATCTAGATAATGCCCCGGTTGGACTCCTCTCTGAAAGTCAGGGCATAAGACTAGGACCACCTTGCGACTGACGCTACTTTTGAAGTTTTTTGCAAGATTTGTATACAAATCTGAATAACTGTATTTATGCATGGCATATTCATTGATCAGGTGATTGATTGAACGGAAAAGCAGCAATAGGAGTGATATTGGTTGTGGTGATAGTGGCTGCCGTACTGGGCTATGCGTACGCAGCTGAAGTGGAACAGTCTGACGCCCTCAGGAGTAGCAACAGTTCTCTAGATCAGAAGGTAACTGGGCTAAGCACGCAGGTTTCTGCACTAACATCCAATTACACGTCACTCAAGTCAAGCTACGTAGCACTGCAGAGTGAGGTCTCACAGCTTAACGGTAACATATCTCAGCTGAATGCCGATCTCCAAAACAACCAAACTAACGTTGTCCTGGACCAGGCGTTTGCTCACTGGGATTACATAGCCATTGAAAACAAAACGCTCCTTGCACCCCAGTATACGCCCAATGCAACTCTCATGTGGATAGGCGGTCCACTCGCGGGAACCTACAGCGGTCTGAATTCCATAGAGTCTACATGGAACAAGTTCTTCGGACTGTGGAGCGCAGTATGGTTCTATACGGAATCGCCACCAGTGGTCACCATTGATGGGGGAACCTATACAGTGAATGCCACAGTGCAATGGGGATTGACATCCTTCGCCACCCCACAGCAGGTGAATACCATTGTAACAAACTATACAATTGAGATGCATTATTTCGGCGGGAAACCGTTGATAGTCATGGAAGTATGGCATATAGTTGGTGTTGGAGTTGTATCCTATCCAGCAAAAGAGGTTGAGAGTCTTCAAACGGAGGCCATGATGAATGCTTCGTTTTCGCACTGGAACAATATAGCCATTGAGAACATTTCACTTGTTATGTCACAGTACATGCAGAACTCATCACTGCAGTGGATTGGAGGCAAACTTGCCGGAAACTACACAAATTATTCGCAGATACAGTCTGTGTGGACAAAATTCTTCGGACTCTGGAATGCTGTATGGTTCTATTCAGAGGCGCCCCCCTTGATAACCGTGAACTTCACGCAGGGCAGTGCTGCTTCAGGGACGGTAACTGCAGACATACAGTTCGTTGTTCAGAGTTCATCGAACACCAGTGCCTTTGAATACATCAACGTAGTTTATACCACAGACTTCGTTGTGATCAACGGGAGTTTCATAATAACCCATGAGATATTCGATAATGTCGGCATTGGTCCTCTCTCACAGGTGTCCACGTTTGCCTGAACATATTTACTTTTCTTCTATACTTTTTTATAAAGACTATTCATTCACACTAGCGTTGAGGTACAGGGTAAACTTCCAGGACATAGAGATCGATGATATTGAGCTGAAGAAGTCGCTCTTCTGGCTTCTCATAGCCTCTCGGGGAGGCGACACGAGAATCAAGATTCTCGGCCTTCTCCTGAATAACCCCACGAACAGGAATGAGCTGAGTAAAAGTCTTAGCCTGAACTACAGGACTGTGACCCATCACCTTAGCGTGCTTTCAGAGAACAACCTAATACGTGAGGATCAGAGATATGGAGGATTGGTTTACGTGAATAGCATGTTGGAAGTGGAATTGAAGAAAATAATTGACAAACTCATTGGGGGCAAAACGGAATGATTGGAATACCATGGCTTGTGAACCTTGTGATGGAGGGAGCTGAAATAGCCATATTTATGGCCATCCTTCTTTCATTCGTTGATACCTACAGGAGAAATGGACAGGGTGTGATGCTTAAGCTCATTCTGTTCTCAGTGTTCATGGTCGTGTTTGAATCACTTCTTGTCTACCTTACGTACTTCCTCTCGGCAAGGTTCGGTCTGAGCCTAGCTTCTATGGTTATGCTGCTGAACGCTTTCCTGATAGCTGCATTGTACTTAATGCTCCGTGTGGTCGGCTCTTAAGTTTCAGCGATTATTTTTCCTGATAGTTAAGTAGTGTCTTTATCTTTTATTTCTTTGTGACAGTGTCATAGTCTGATTGATAAATACCTGTGATGCCAAAAGGAAGTATTCAGCAACCCATACTTTGTCTTGAACTTTTGTTTCAGCAGGCAGGATTGAATGTGGAAGTGTTGTTCTGCAAGGCCAGATCCTTTCTTCACCTCAGGGTCATCTCCCTACTAAGAGTTCGTGAGATTCATTCTGTGGTCAACTACATCTATCTCAGATTCATACTCTGGTGCTTCGCTACCTTGGAAAATACGGCTCTGCTAAGTCACTATAGCCCCGGGCAGATTCGAACTGCCGTCGTCGGATTCAAAGTCCGAAATGCTTGTCCACTACACCACGGGGCTTCGGCTACTCTATTTCTCTGCGATTAAAAATCTATCCTGATTTGTAACTGAGAAACTCCTTTCCAAGAAGCTCTCTGGCTATTATCAGTTTCATTATGTTTATGCCGCCTTCTGCTCCTACATAGTACGACATTACACCGCCCTGTGCTGCACCGAGCGGAAGATCCTTTGTATATGCCATCGCTCCATGCCATACCATCACTTTTGTGATAATCTCGTGTGCAGTCGGGGGCCCGGTCATCTTTGCAAGCGATACGGCAAGGTTCTGCTCAGAAAGTGGTACCTTCTCTTTGTTCTTGTATACCCTATCCAATATCCACGAAGCTTTCTGCGTTAGCAGTCTTGAAGATTCCAGTTTACCGTAGAGTTCAGATAGTTCAAACTGCAACCCCTCCTGCTTCCCCAGGGGCTGGTCAAATAGCATCTTCGACTTCAGATGCTCCCTCCCCATGTCCAGAGCTTCTAGTGCGGCACCATTGCACGCTGCTGCAACATATATTCTTGCGATATTGAACCCTTCCATTATTATGCGGAATCCCTGTCCGATCTCTCCCACCCTGTACTTATCATCCAAATCCAAATTGTTAAAAGAAAAACCACCGGTTGAAAGGCCTTCCCTGGCAATATTATTGAAAATAGTAGTTGATATTTCGCTTTTCAGTTTTCCGTCAGTGCCCTTGATCATTAATGCAAATGTAGTGAATGCCTTTGACCCAGCATTCTTATCTCCTGTTCTTAGAAGCGTCAGGAAGCCGCCTCCGCCTGAGAGATTAAGTGCTTCCCTAACTCCACTGATGTATACCTTTTCTCCAGATACAGACCAACTATTTCCCTTTCTCACCGCATTTGATTTCTCGTTCATCACGTCAGAGCCGCCCGATGGTTCAGTCGACCCTATTCCCATGAACGTCCTTCCTTTTACTATAGAAGGAAGCATTTCTTCCTTGATCTCCTCTGATCCATATTTTTCAAGCATTGCAGGCCATCCGTTCAAAAGAAGCACATAGACTGGGAGGGCCATGGATACATCCCCCCTAGCTAATTCCTCAACAATTGCAGCCATTTGAGAAATGGAGCCGCCTGCTCCCCCGTATTTCTCAGATACAGTGAATCCGATAAAACCTGCATCTGCCGCCTTTTGAATTATATCTTCTGGAATATTGTTGGTGTAGGAAATCTTGTCTCTCTTGGGAGTCACATATTTCTGGACGAACTCCTTCGCATTTTCCCTTATAAGTCGATCTTCTTCTGAAGTGCCAAAGTCCATTGTTATCCATTAGTGATTGATTCTAAATATTTTAATTCTAAACTTCAAAATGAAACTGTTTAGAAATTTGTTATACTTTTATCATTAATTCAGAAAAAAAAATCAAATCCTACAGGGGAGGTTTTAGATCGTGGAGGAAGAGATCTTAGATAGGAATCTTTTCCCCCGACCCAGTAGGATCATTTAGCTTTTGCTGATTCTGATTTTCTCTGTGTCAGTTTGTTCAGTGAACAGATACCGTTCCTGCCATCCACCCATTTGTGTTCATCGCGCCTTCCCATCCACTCGAACCTGTACCACAAGCAACTTCGCATTGCCAGGAGTATGTCCCTGGAGCAAGAGTGAATGATGCCTGAATCACGCTTGACTCGACTATGGGTAAGTTCAATACTTCCTTGCTACCATTGAATACCGTGAATGTATGAGCTATTATGTTAGGGTTAACAGATGTGACCTGCTGGCTGCCGTTAACTGCAATCTGACTTCCACCGTTCGTGGAATTGATGTTGGTGTTGTTGTAAATAGTCTCTTTTCCATTCAATGTTCCAGTTACATTGGCGTATATCGAAGCAATGGATCCATTTCCGTCATCATAGTTGATTATTGTAAGGTCAATCTGTCTATTTGCTGGGAGAGATATGTTAGAAGTAGATTCGAGAGTTCCATTGTTTAGCAAAAAGAATGCAGGTTGTGCCCCTACCGTACTATTGTATATGTTATTTGTAGTGATCACCATTACCACCGAGTATGGGGCAGCGTTTGCCGGTCCCGTGTTCACGTTTCCTTGGGAGTGTTCTATTGGGGCATTTGTCATAAAATAGCCTGCAAAAAGACCCGTACCTATTCCCACTGCGATTATCGCAACTACGGCTGCAACCGCAAGGGCATTAGAGATGTTTGATTTCAATTTAATCCCCATTAAAGAATTACATCGTTGGGTATCTTTTATCGTGCACGTACACGTGCATCCCAACTTATACTAGTTCTAGTTCTTGAATGCATGGAAACGGCAATTTTCCTCCACATTATGGCCTAGATTCCTTAATTATTGGAGTGAAACCTCAATTTTTTTGGCACCGCGAAATCAAAACTATGTAGTAATGCGCAAGAAGTTAAATTCAGAAGAAACATTTGCCCCAATGCGGGGGTTGCCGAGCCAGGTTAAAGGTACCAGACTTAAGATCTGGTTCCGTAGGGATTCGGGGGTTCAAATCCCCTCCCCCGCATCTACATTTGTAATCAAATCAGTCAATTCAAGCATCTAATTTAGAAATAAGAACAACTTCATTTGACTGAAGACATTCCTTCATTATTCAATGTAAATATTGGAAATTGGAATGTTAAATTAACAATGCACCTTGTTTGCAAATTCAATGGTATTTCCCTGTCAGCAGGAGATTTGCTGTCTAGGGTAATGCGTTTATTGGTTCATAAAGGCAAACATTGGCACGTCGAAATATTTCAGTAGAAACCCCTCTGGAATTATTACATTTGAAATATCTATATTCATAATAGCTGAGGCAAGAATATATCTTGCTAAATCATAGACAATTAATTTGCCTCTTTCCTTGCCTTCAGATTTTATGACTACTTCAGCGTGATCGAATGAGTTGTCCAATCCACCACGAGCAGCAAAGTCATCTAGAACCCGCTTCGCGGAGTCCGGAAAAGAAAGCAAAATTTGAACAAGGTACTCAGAATATTTGGCTTTTTCTTTGATTTTGCTCTCAATGCCACCGTAAAGACTGAAAGGTATCAAGAAAGGAAAAAACAGACCTGCCAATCTTTGGTCAAGCCTCTGTATGGATTCCTTCAGTTTTCCTGGTTCTTCTTCATCGCTATCTCCTTGCCTACTTTTCTCGTTGAAAAGATTAACCAAGTTGTTAAAAACATTGTGCGTTTCCCACAATTCCATATACCTTTGGACCGTCAACGAATACGGATTCAATTCAAGCTTTTCAATCATGGATTCCACATATTTCAGTTGACTACGAAGCAGTTCTTCTTTAGCGGAGGAAAATTCAGGGCCTTCAATTGACCCATTCTGCCCATTCTCCGCGACATATTTCCGAGAAGAAGCTGCCTTTTGCCCAGCTAAGATCAGGTCATCATCCGCCCTGGCAGCCTTATCCTGAACTTCCTTTGGAACTGCTGTATCGACGCCTTCCTGCCAAATAAATTTTGAAGGCGTAGACCCCAACTTTTCTTGGAGTGACGTCGATAGTTCTTGACAGCCTCTGTAATAGGCGTCAGTCCGCATATACTCTTTCAATTTCTTTGTGAGTTCCGTTTTTGCATACTTCGTTAGATCGAATATCTTGGAAGAGATTAACGCAAATTTTAGGGAGTCTTCTACTGGAAGCTCATAAAAGACCTTCTTAGTATTGGGAACACCACGGAGGTGTCCACTACGTATGCCTTTTATCAACCCCTCTTTTTCTAGGGATTGAAGTATTGCATGAACCGGTCTCTTGTGCATGTTCACTTCCTTTGCGATCTCAGACCACGTGTTTATCCCCATTGCTATTGACATCAGGATTAGCGCTTCGTTTCGTGCTCTATCCTTCCTCATTTACATGCGCCGTGGATTGATATTTGTTTAAACTACTTGAATCTTATTAAAAAATAATTATTAACTGATGCTAATTAATATAAAATAAAGCTTTAGAGAACATATTAAAGGCTAATATTCATTATACGCCCCGTCGATAATGATGCTGAAACAAAATGTAATAATATCTGATTGCGGAATGAGCACTGATTATGAACATTAGAATTAGCTTTAGGTTCATGAAACAACACTCGAATGAATTCACGGAACCCGTTGCAACCTTGATCCAACAAGAGCCTGACGAAATGGATTTAGAGACATTTCTAGCAGATATAGCAATACTTGAAAAACTTCTGAAAATAAAAAAGGAGAAGTGATGATATGCACGAGAAATTTCCCGATACGTACAAATTCTCCAAATTTGGTGCTCCACTTTTGAATAAACTATTGAGAGAATGGAACAAGGGTCACGGCTATGAACCCAAGAACCTTGCTGAGTTAATTCAGGGGGTGCTAGAGTAATTGCGAAAAACTCTTATTTGCATGCTTATAGCGAGCAGTGTTGGAGCATTCATTACTGCAGGCGTTGACTTCATTTCATCAATGAGTTTCTTTTTCACTAAAACACCGCCAATCGTGCAGTTTTTCAATCATACATTGTTCATCTTCAAGGTCGAAAGTATCAGCTGGTTGCCCAAAATTCTTGGGATAGGTAAAAGCGGCCAGCAATCACTCGTGATCGTATCCTTTGGCCAAATGTTTACGCTGATTTTCCTCATCATGTTTCTCATTTCTGTGATCTGGAGCATTAGGAATGCCGGTAAGCTCAGTTACCAAGAAACTTTGCGGGTCAGAAATAAAGCTAGAAATAAAGAAAATTCACAAGACGCGTCGAACACACGTACTATTTCAAATGTTAGGAAACAACCCATAGATTCAACTGAAAGGAGGTCGAGATGATATGATTTACACGATGGCAGTGGCCAATCTCGACGGCCATTATATCGAAGATATAAAAATTGAAGATAGCGACCCATCCCTGCTATGGAAAGGTGCAAGTATTAGAGACGAGAAGTTCTTTACGGGAAGGGATAAGAGTACCGGAGAAATCGTTAGATTTCCCCCTGGGAAAGTAACCACAAAACAGTGGGAAGATGGAACTATTAATGTGGGCGATACCGTAAGGGTCGCGTTTAAGGTCTCCAGTAAAGGCTACCCGTATGCCTATTTCGTGCTTATCAAATCGAAAAAACAAATCGAAGAAGAGAGCCGGGAGTCAGAAAGAATTCGCAAACTAGAGGAAGAAGAGAGAAGACGGAAAAAAGAAGAAGCAGAAAGAAAGCTCAGAGATCAAAGAGAAGGAAAGCAAAAATATCCTAACTTGAATAGGAGAATGCAAGACATTACAAGAAAGCTCCGAGAGTCGCATCCGGACGTTATTGGTAGCAGCCCTGAACATGAGAAAAAGTATCGAGAACTTATAGATGAATATAAGAAAATTAAGGCTAGGTTAAGAGAGGTGATGTGAATGAGTGATGAATTTGGAATAGTGCCATATGAGAAGCGGGTAAACGCAATGAAGGATGTGGAAAGAGAGATAGAAACGAAGCTGAAGCATTATCCGGAACAGATCGTAAGACAAATCGGAAATGAGTTCGTAGAATTGGTGGAAAGGAGCAGATTCCTAGACGTAGAAGGAGGAATGACGGTGCGAGAGTTCCTGGACTACGTACTGAAGAAGTATGGGCCGGAACTGGGATACGCATGGATCCTCTATGAGATGAAATCCTGGTATGAATTCCAGTCATTCTTCAAACCCGACAAGAAAGAGGGAGAGGTGTGACGGAATATCAACTTCTGAAGCATGAAATGCTGAACGTGACGTTACTGTCCATAGTTGGTTTGGTTGCAGGAACCATTCTGGGACTCGGTGTTGGGTCCGCTTTAGGCGAGTCGTCATTCAGTGAAGTGATGAAGTATGCAACATTTCTTGCCTTCTGGATCGGTATAACCCTTGCCACTGCTGCACACGAGATAAACAGGTCAAGAGGATACAAACTTAAGGATGACCTGGCAGTGGTCGGTGTAGTGAGAAAGGTGTATCAGCCCATCAGGACCAGTCGTGGAGAACACGTTCGTTACGAAATAGCAAGAGAACAGGTATATCCCTTTTCAGCTCACTTGGCCTCCTATATGGAAGGGAAGGAGCACAACTTCAACATTGCCATTGCTGGACAGTCAGGAAGCGGGAAGAGTATTCTAACATACTGGCTAATCCGTAAGATGCCCTTCAAGCACATCATCTTCAGTTACAAGAATTCAGATATGTACGTACAGCTGGGTTTTCCCGTATTATATATCAGAAATTTTAGCCCCAACGTATTTCTTGACAAGGAAAGCTTCGTGCAGGCATGGGTTACAGCATTTGTCCCAAGTTCTCAAGGGATAACAGCGTCTGCCATAGAACCTCTTGTTAGAAGCATC
This sequence comes from Thermoplasmata archaeon, assembly GCA_021797915.1. Taxonomy (GTDB): domain Archaea; phylum Thermoplasmatota; class Thermoplasmata; order Thermoplasmatales. The sequence continues at coordinate 40,761 of JAJZYT010000012.1, forward strand.
GTCTCAAAGTGCAGCAACTGGCAGGAGTTCTCAGATGAGGTGGAGAGGAGACTCAGGAGGGCGGGAGACAACTATGTTACGAGTGGAGCACTCGCCGACATACAGAGCAAATTGGAGAGCGTATACAATGAGAAGATGTATTCCCTGGATTTGCCTGACGAAATCACAATAGATTTCTCTGGCCTGAACGAGAACGCATTCACCTTCAATGCGGAGTATCTGCTGAGAAGCATTTACCGGCAGATAAAGGATGGCTCCAGGACCGGGACGATGATCTTTTGTGACGAAGCTGAACGGTTCCTCAGAGCAAAGAACACAATCTTACGGGAGATGAGTAGCATGATAAGGTCCAGAGGGGCTTTCCTTCTTTCAACTCAAAGACTTTCTGATCTGCAGGGGATAGTGGGCAATGCGGCTTCACAGTTCGTGTTCAGGCAGACGGAATCGGAGGACCTGCAGAGGATAAGGTCGTTATCTGAGGAGTTCAGGTGGACAGTCCAGAGATTGCATGCATATGAGTTCGTTGATCTTGCACAACACGAGAGTCATCTGGGAATCTACATCTTCAAACTGATTGCTCCCAATCTCGAATTTTCAGAAATCAGAGAATGGAAGCCTGACAGATATTCTGACAATACGAATGATGTGTTTTCCAGGAAAACTCAGGCGGGACCCGACAGCACTATCCTTGAACTCGAGAAGGAAGTATTTGAACAACTCGCACAACCAAGAAATGCCCAGGAGATCGCCAAAAGAATAGCAGAAAAAACAGGGGAGGATGTCAACACAGTGAGATTCCGGATAACTGCCACGAACGGGGCCATCGATAGACTGATGAGACAGGGGAAGATATCTTCCCTTAAGCTGGATTTCGTGAAATTCGTAAACAACAGAACGTACTTCGCCGACACAGAAGCGACATACTACTTCAGAACAGGCACATATGATTTCCATGATTTCGTCGTCTCGATGGTTGCTTCCATTCTCACACATAGAGGAATAGATTGCAGGGTGATGCACCATGGGGAAAGCGTCCCAGATATCATTGCAGGGAAGATGGCAATAGAGGTAGAAACGACAGACAAAAGGGGAGAAAATTTTGAAAAAGTGAGAAGGAGAATAGAACGGGAGAAGCAGGATGGTTATACCGTCATGGTGATAGTTTCTAGCCAAGACCTCAAAAGTAAATATCAGGGAATAGACGGAGTTTCTATCTTTACTCCGAGAGAGTTATGGCAGACAGACTTATCAGATAAGAAGGACAGTTCAACAGATCGGGAAGGTTAAAACGTCTTCTTTCTGGTTTAAGATTGGTCACTGCCGGGGATCTGTATGCACTCTTTGATTTTTTTATTGTCTCTATTTTATAGTAAATTGACCTTTCCAAGAGACCTACTCCGTGTTACTAGTATAGTGGTTAGAAACAATGGGAGAAACCGAGGCAGACAAGCATGTTAATGGTTCATGTGTTGACAGATTTATATTGTTAGGTCTGCTCTTCTGTAGTCTAATTGCTTTCCCCCCCGGCTCTCGTTATGGAGCTCACCCTTTGCACTTCCTTTCCCTAAAGGTTCTAACCAGCCTCCGGATTGCACCAAACGGGAGAGGGGGGACAGACGCAACTATGGGGAAAGCTACCAAAGGACCCAAACTTACCATCTAATCCATAGACAGGAATCTCAGGATAACAAGGAAGAGGTCAAGGGGAGAGAGACCATATTCCGTCATGAAGAGAACTTTCCATGGAGAGCACACTTTCGTCACAACTGTTCCGAGGGTGAGGGTCAAGGCAATGTGCAAGAAATTGAGGTAAATACAGTGCAATAACAGTATTTCTTGTAACCTCAATCAGACTGAGATGCATCTTGTAGAAAATTTATTTGGTTGAAACTCAGAAAAGCCATAAAGAACATAAAAAATCCAGCCACCCAGATGATCAAATGTCAATCTCTCGAAATGGGAATATAATCCTTGGGTTTTTCTTCCCTTGTTCCCAAACCTGCTGTAGTGATTCTGAAGTGAAATGAACGGGAACAACCTTTTTGCAATTACTTTCTTCTGCCACTTTCATCACAGAGGAATATGTGGAATGCTTCCAGAAATTTGCCAATTCCCTATTACTGTCTGCATAGGTCATCTCGTGTATGAGATATTCTACTCCTGATGCTGCTCTGACTACGCTTTCAGAATAAGACGTGTCCCCGCTATAGACTAATGAGCCGTCCCGATGATCAATCAAATAAACGTTATCAGTGATTATGTGATCTCCATTAGAGGAACTTATGAAATCGAGTCTATTCCCTTCCACGAAATTCACGTTTACTGCGGATATGTAGGTAGACGGTGTGTTCAATAGGTCAAGCATTTTTTCAGTAGCTTCCTTTATTCCCTTCGGACCCATGATCGTCATCTCATTTTTCACCTTTTCCTCCGCCCTGTACCACAGCAGTTCTGGGAGGCCTGAGAAGTGGTCAAGATGCATATGAGATATAAGGACAATCTCTATTTTCCTTGGGTCTATGTGGTTCTCAAATAATGAGTCCATCGTGTGAGGTCCGAATTCGATCACAATTTTGTCATCTATGGAGATTGAAACATTCCTCTGAAAGTCGATCAGATGAGAGGACCAGATGCCAAGGAATTTTATTTTCATTTCCTCATCCCTATTTTTCTGTGAGCTCCTCGAGGCTCTTGTTTTTAGTTTCGGGTGCAAGAAATATTGTCAGCATCATCCCGATGAGCCCAGCTATTGCGAAGAACAAAAGGCCGTAACCCAATCCATAAAGCGTAACAATAGTCGGAAAAGTGGTGAGGCCCAGTATCGCTCCTATCCTGCTGATTGATGTTCCCCATCCCTGTCCAGTGGCACGTATAGACGTTGGGAAGAGTTCCTGACCGTATACGAAGTCCGTGCTTCCCATGCCCCATGACTGAGTGAGTTCGAACAGTATGTACATCGACGCTATCAAGACACCCGTGATACCAACTGCAAATGCATCCTTGGGCGTCCTTGCTGCGATAAATGCTAATATAAGCAGCGATATGAACATGCCTGAGAAACCTAGAACTGTAACGGGCTTTCTGCCCCACCTGTCGACTGTTAAAATGCACATAACTGACCCGATTATAGCGATTGACGAAAAGACTGCAGATCCCAGGATTGAAAGGCTGTGGGTCAAACCTAGCAGCGCAAGTATTGTTGGCGTAAATATGCCTATTCCGTAGAATGCAACGTCGTAGAAGAACCATGCTGTGCCGAAATATACAGTGTTCTTGATGTACCTTTTACTGAATAATGTCAGAAACGAAACCTTCTGCTTAGAAGACCCAAGGTCATCTGACTTTCCAACCACCAGCTTCTCTATTTCTTTGGCTTTTGATGCATTCCCTTGATTTGCAAGCCACCTGGCCGATTCAGGTACCTTTCTCCTCAACACAAGCACGACAACTGCCGGGATTATGCCTATAGCAAACATCCATCGCCACGAATTTACCCCAAATGGGAGAAGCAAATAACCGACGGTGTATGCAAAAGCAGCGCCGACCCATCAAGACAGTCCATCGCTTGCAAGGAACTTGCCTCTAGATTTCTTCGGAGAAAATTCAGAAATTATCGTTGCGCCTATCGCATAATCAGCACCTATCGCAAGACCTAGAATCAACCTAAAAATGAAGAGGGACCAAAAGTTGAAAGATACTGTTATCAGTGCCGTGAAGATGATGAATATTACCATATCCCACATGTACATGAACTTCCTGCCTCTCAGGTCAGTCACATAACCTATGGAAAGCGCACCGAATAGCATCCCTATGACTGTGGAAGCCGCCATCAAACCCTTTCCCAGCGGAGTCGATGCATAACTGAATGCTGAAATCGCCGTTATGATTGTGAGTGCAACACCGATTATTGAAATATCATATCCATCTAGAAAAGTTCCCGCAACAGAAAGAGCTGTTATTCGAAAGTGTGTCCTGTTTGGTGGAGCATCATCCAGAGTGCCAAAAACAGAGCTTCCTTTCATCTCACTACTGCTCATAATTGCGCCATCATCAGGGGAACATAGTCTTGATGCATATATTGTCTATACATGTTATGACAAACATTCCGCTACGTATCCATGCATAGAATAATGGCAATGCGCTGATATAATCTCTTCCACTCTTAATTCGGGTAATTGAAATGTATGAGGAATATTATTATGAATTGAACAAAAAGAAGGGAACGCACAGTGGAATCAAAGATACAGAATGACATGGACCCCTCAAACCTATCTTCGCCCTTTTGTACTACTACAATCCAATCTTGAGCTTTTCTATCAACTCTCCCTGCTCCTTGGTGTATTCCACATGTGCATGCGATCCATTCGCGTAAACAACTTCCCTGATGCCTGATATAGTCTTCAGCGCCTGATTGTATGTGATGGTGCACTTGGCTGCCATGATTGCTATCATCGTATACCCAAGTATTGTGAGGAACAATCTCGCTCTGGTACTGTATGTAGTTGCGAGAGTTCTCAATGTCCCTTGATCTGTGGATCAGTTCATTCATGGACGGAGAGCGAAGAAGGGAGAGCCCCAATGACACTGTAGCCCTTCAGGTCATTGAGATTATCTACGCTGTAGAACCCTCGGTCGATGACTATGAGTATCGTGAGTATGCCATAGTCCTTCAGTTCGCCGGAGAATGTATGAATGGTGGATACTGATGTATGGAACCCTCAATTATAGCCTAGTGTGCTGGGTACCACATGTTTCAAGAATCCTTAGGGAATGCTATCGCTGATTTTTCGAAGTGCACAAACATCCCTTGAAAATTCGACCGATGGTTTAAATACCACTACCAGATGGATAATAGGTCGTCGCCTGGCGGCGGGGAAAAGCATCTGGATCGTGTTAACAAACCTCAGGGCACATGTAGAGCCCGGGTTTGAGAGAACAGGGGACGGGGGGTGGCGATGGCCGGATTCCCCCGTCCATCCATTCCATTTTCTGAACTATGATTCTGTGGGCAGTTGTGGAAATAGGAAGTAAAAGAAATAAGATAGGAGTGATCACCTTGACGGAGACAGGCAATTCGCTCTGGAAAGGGTCAGGGAGACCCAAACCCTGAAGAAGATGCGATGTCTCTTATTGATCGGAGCATTCCGGGGAGAGAATAAGTTTTCTTGCCAAATTCCTCAGGAAGGTGCCCCTGGACAGATTCACCTTGTAGTCTCTGGGTTCAAAGCCCAGTATGCTTATCCGCTACACCACGGAAGTAATGGCACCGGGATGATTCGAACGTCCGTTTACGCTCTCAGAGAGCGTCGTTCTTCACTCCTACACTACGGTGCTGTCTCTTGATTCGGTCCTGAGATTCAATAGTCCGGCGTTGACAAGAAGTACTATATTCCAAGAGCGAGATGATATGTATGATGGACGATAATGGATTGAAGACAATCAGTAGGGAGGCAAGGGATGAATACATAAGACTGGCACTGGCAGTTACAAAGACCGCCAGGGAACTGAAGAAACCACTGTCTGAATTGGACGTTGATGTACTGGGCGCTCATCTGGAAGAGATGAAGGAGGCTGCTGCATTCATTGACAGTCTTCCAAGGAAGACCATAGCTGATGTTGTTGAAGAGGAAAGATCACCTGAGGGTGAGATGACACGGGAAGAGTTGAACGGAATGGTCGTGACTATAATACAGAACGTGGTGGTCCAGGTGGGGTTCCTGATCCACAACCTGCTCATAGGTGATCTTGAAGACCTTTAAAATCTCGGACTGAGGCTTGAGTAGAGATTACGGTGGAAGGATGGGAGAGCATGGAGGTTGAAGGGGAGTGAATGAGCAACAGGGGCTTCCCTCCGGCCAGACCTCTTGTATATCACCGTTGGATGGTCCACTGGCGAAGTCACTTCGCCTGGCGCTGGCGGTTGCTGCAGAGCCAGCAATGTCTGGTGGACATCCGACGTTTGGGAGGGAGGGCACAGTCGCCCCCTTCCAATTTCAGGGCAAACGGAAGAGTGCTGAAGGAGTTGATGCTGGTCGTATATTGCTTCTACGGTATTCGTCTCCCGAATGAGTGAAGAGTGCCAGTGGCGATGTCTCAAAGATGTTTCATCATTGTGATCGCCGCGTCCCGATACCCCATCTTCAGGTACATATTTCTCGCTGTGGAGTTGAACCCGAAGACGTTGAGCTGGATCCTCCCTGCTCCTTCTTTCCTGGCGGTTCTCTCGAGCTCCCTCATAGCCTCATTTC
>JAJZYT010000013.1 GCA_021797915.1 Thermoplasmata archaeon
AGGCATCCTAGCGGGCTCCAGTTAGGGTTTGATTAAATGTGGGTCATCTGATGTTGATGATAAACTGGAGCGATGACCCTAAGAGATACCCGCAGATCTGGGTTCAAATCCCAGTGCGCCCATAGGTTCAATTCAAGCTTGTGAACCGGGTCGCCCAATATAGTTATTAAAGCCCAGGCAATCATCTACAACGTGAGTTTAATTTATATTATATCTGGTCCACCGGCAGTTGGAAAGTCAACAATTTCAAAACTGATAGCAAATGCGCTTCCTAGAAGTGCACTGATTTCCGGAGACCAAGTGCATCATATGATCGTTGGAGGACATTTACCTCCTTGGAAAGACGAGAATCAGGACAATTTGACTTGGAAGAATATCGCTGAACTCACAAAGAATTTTTTAGATTTTGATCTTGATGTTGTCATTGATGCCGTTGTTTTCCCAGACAAAGTGAAGTCTCTGCTAGATTCGATTGGAAGAAGAAATGTCATCTCAAAGTATGTCATACTTCTTGCCGATAGGAGTTCTTTGTTACAAAGAGACGGTGGAAGGACAGAATCTATGGGAGAACGATGTCTGGTTTTACTGGAAGAATTCTCCTCCCTGAAACCTAAGCCAAGAAATTATCTGGATACAACTTCAAAATCTCAGGAACAAATAGTACGCATGATTATGCAAGATAATCCAGATTTCTACTCATGATCGGACAAATACAATGGGATGTTTAAATGGTGAAGTCGTCAGATACCGGTTATGACTGCAATTGTAAATGAAACTGAAACGCTTAACCTGGATTCATTGTAAAGGAAAAATAAAGTTCCCCAAGAACCTCGAGAAAAACTTTACTGCTTTCTCTTTATTTTCCGAGTTCTTTTAACCGAAGAGTCTTTTGTTTCTGCTTTAAAACTTCGCCTGTTCTTACTTTGAAGCTTCTTCAGTATTCTTAGAGGCTTATCGGAAAAACTCTGGATTACCATACCCATAATATCCCTCCTATGTGCAATGTAACGTACCGGAGTATTTTAACATTATTGGTTATGTAATCTATAAGAAAAGATGACTCGTTATGTAGTGCTTAATTAATAATGAATCATGGCTTTGGTCAAGGCGCTGGAAACTCAGTCTGGCGCAATGCGACTTTTGATGTATTTAATGAAGGGCCCTTCGTATGTCACCTTGATACTCAAAGAGACAGATATCCCCAATATTCAACTGCTGAGATCGGTGAACCTTTTGTTGGATTTGAAACTCATTCAGAAAAAAGTGGACAGTTCAACCTATCCCAAACGGAACATCATTACCCTTACCAACAAGGGGAAACTAGTTGCACAGAAGGTTAAGGAGATCGAAACACTTCTAAAAGAGCCGTGAACTAATCTCCATGATAGTACTGATCTATCAACTCGATTTCCATCTGCAGAATCTTCGCCCTTTCGAATGCAAGGCGAGAAATGATCAGAGACATCTTATCTTTGAAGGCTCTAATAAGATCCTCTCTTGACTTTGTTTCCTTTACGCTTTCCCAAAAAGTAGTCAGGTCCAGATCAAACTGATCCCGCCTACCAGTGGAATATTCTTTGTCTAAGTTCCCCTCCTTCATGGTTTTCGATTAAGATTTTGACGTGGTTATATAAACTTTCTTTCCAAATTGCAAAATGAAATAAATGAATAATTGAATTCGGAGAGAGACTATTGCAAATAAGAGCGGTTTCCTTTAAGGAAAGGAACCTCACCCGATTGAATTATTCGAATATTGTGATTAATTGAGCCAACTAGTGCATTTTTCTAATCTTTTGAGTTTTGTACCAGAATCTTTAAACCTCTGTTAGAATCATTTCTGTATGACAGTTACAGGATTGGCAGTAGCAAAGGGACTGGCAATTGCAGCAGGAGTCGTAGGCACAACGGTAGCGACCGCTCATATGGTTGGGCTCACAAATGCCCTATCTCATGTACCCACATGGACCCACGCTCACACTGTAATATCTAGTCTGTTGCAAAAACGACAGTAAACTTTGCTAAAATTGCTCCAGAATTTTATTTTCTTTTGTTTTTTGATTACTTTTCCTTGCCTGAGTTAGATCGTTTCTCTAAATCCACTTGTTCATCATTACAAAAGATTCTTATCTAAACTTGGATAGATCAATTATGTTCTATGCCTCAAGAGAATTTAATGCTGATTTAGAAGACGTAATGTCTTCCTTCCTTGTACACATCAAAAAAGATGGTTTTGTCATAATAGCCGATGTGAATGTGACGAACATTTTGAAGAACGCATTGAATTTTGAGTTCAAGGACTACCATATCTTGGAGATATGCAAACCTGCAGCTGCCAAAGAAATCATTGAACAAGATGACTTAAATGGCCTCTTTGTGCCATGCAAGATGATAATTTTTCAAGTGGGAAAAGTCACTAGCATCCGTGTGCTGAGCGTTTCTCAGATTACCAATCAAGTATATCCGAACGCCTCTGCACTCATAAAGAAATTCGAAAAGGAACTTTTTGGATCGATTGAGTCATTTACAATATAGGGTATATAGTTAGCACAGGACAAGACAAAAAGTATCAATTCGAGCCGATTCTTAATTTTGCATGGAATTCAAGGAAAAATTAACCGAAATACAGCACTTATTTGGGGATCTGTCAACCGCAATACCAGAACCAACTAAAGCATACATGGATCTTATTGAGAAAGTGATGAAAACTGGCAACATACCAGTGAAATATAAGGAACTAATTTTTATTTCCCTCTCTCTCGTTCAAAAGTGCGATTGGTGCGTTGCCTATCACTTGAGAATCGCAAGGGAGAGCGGGGTCACCGAGGATGAATTGAATGAGGTAGCTTACATAGCATTACTCATGGGCGGTACTCCAGCACTAATGGAGTCAATTAAGCTCAAGAAATATCTTGACGAGACGAGATAAAGAGCTCTTCTTGAGCTCTAACTGTTCTCTGTCAAGTACTCCTGAGAAGCGCTAAGACCAGTTCCCACCTTGACATTGTAACCATTGGATTTGAGCGCCCCCTCAATCGCTCCAATCGCCAACATCACCTCTGTTGCGGATATTGTACCCATGTGACCTATTCTGAAATAAGTGGAAGCTATATCTTTGATCAACCCTGAAGCAAACACTGCCCCGTAGTTCTCTGAATCTGCTAGGAATTTCTTCGAGTCCATTCCGTCGGGCAGATAAACAGCCGATACTGTATTTGCAAAAGCTTTCTTAGGGATGAATTCCAGTCCGAGTGCATCGATGCCAGCTCTAATTGCTCCTGCCATTTTCTCGTGCCTCCGTATTCTGGCATCCATTCCTTCGTCCAGGATGTTAGCCAAACTTATACTGAGCGCCAGAATTAGATTGGTATTTGGAGTTCCGAAGTAACTACCTTTAGATTCAAGAACTCCTCTCGACACCGAATTCCACTTCCTAAGATCTGAGAAGAAAGACAGTGGCTGCACTTTCTCCATTCTTTCTATTGCCCTCTTCCCAGCAACTCCCACTGCCAGACCCGGGGGTGCCCCCAAGGCCTTCTGAGATGCGGAGAAAGCTACATCCACTCCCCATTTCATATCCAGGTATTCTCCCCCCGCTGCACACACTGCATCTACCACAAGCAGTGTTTCTGACTTTCCCGTTATTTCAGCGATCTTCTTGACATCGTTCCTGACTCCGGTGCTTGTGTCGACATGAGTGACAGTCATTAGTTCATACTCGTTTGTGTCTATCTTCTCTTTGACAACTCTGGGATCGACAGATTCTCCCAGAGATGGTTTAAGCTGATCAACTCTTGCAGTGAATCTTGAGAATAGGTCGACAAAGCGGTCACCAAAATAGCCATTGTTGACTACTAGAACTTTTGAATTCCTATTGATAAAATTCACAGTTGACAATTCCATTCCCAGAGTCCCAGACCCCGAGATTATGAAAGGTAAACTGTCGCTAGGTGAGGCACCGAATATCGTGGAGAGGTCCAGAAGCGAATCCCTGAAAATTGAGACAAATTCCTTTGAAGAGTGAGACATAGTCGGCAAAGACATTGCATTCAGAACCTTGCTTTCGTATTCAATCGGCCCTGGAATCATCAGTATCTTTCTCATGACCGAGGTATCGTTCACTTGTTTTATTACATTTCCTTTTGATTCCCCTAATTTGTTGTCTGAATATCTTAGCAATATCGTCCGTGGCTTAGACCTCATTGTGTCTGAAGCAGGTCACGAGATGATCATTCACCATTCCAGTTGCTTGCATATGAGCATAACATATCGTCGAACCTACAAACTTGAAGCCCCTCTTTATCAAATCCTTGCTCAATTTGTCCGAAATTTCTGTTTTGGCGGGAATCGACTTCAGGGAGACCCACTCGTTCCTTATTGGTCTGTCGTCAACGAACTTCCATATGTATTTATCAAAAGAATAAAATTCCCTTCTTACTGCGATGAATGCTTTAGCGTTTGCTACTGTCGCTTCTATCTTCAACCTGTTTCTGATTATTGATTGGTCTTGAACCAGTTTATCGATCTTGCTTTTGTCGTACTTGGCTATCTTTTTAAAATCAAAGTTGTCAAATGCTTTCCTGTATGCGCCCCTTCTCTTGAGAATCGTTAACCAGCTCAGTCCAGCCTGGGCTCCTTCCAACACTAAGAACTCGAACAAGGTTCTGTCATCGTGTATCGGGACCCCCCACTCTCTGTCGTGATATAGCATCATAGTTGGATCGTTTGAAGACCACCCACACCTTGTTTTATCCTTTGCTGTCGAATCCATTCAAGCCATCTCTTCAAATTGCTGTGAAATTCAGTGTAAGATGACTATTAGATAATCAATCTTTTTGCTCTAACTTAGTCTATCATGGACTGCTTTTCTTCGATTGCGTAGTTTCGGGTTTCTTGCATAAGAAATTCACTGTATCACGAGAAATTGAAAGGTACGTCTAGCCCGTGATCACTCCCGTTTCTCCGTCTATCGATACAGCGTGACCTTCCTTAAGATTCGTTATTAGGCTTGTATTAGTGAGTACTGTAGTCCCCGAGTTGATGAGTGTCTCTCGGATTTCTATTGAGATGCCGTTGGTAAAAATGACCGCCTTGAACTTTCTTTTTGGTACTTTGAAATCTGAACCATCAGAATTTACGATGAGAATCTCCCCCTTTCCTCCAATTTCGTTGGTAATGCGGCCTTCCACGTTTTTCCCAGATGGGTAACCCCTCCCCAAGAATTTCCCCATTGTAACAATTCTAACATCATTTGTTCCACCGAACAAGAAGTAAGGGGCTCCGGATACAACGACAAGTCTTGCTTTCCTTGAAAAGAAATTAATAGAATTGAAGTACTCGATAGCTGAAAGAAGATCTTTCGATTTTGAAAATTTTGTCGGTACAATTATCGGAGTCACACCTCTCAGAAGATTCAGTTTGTTGGCCAAGTTTCCGTTAGTCACAGCAGCATATATTGGAACCTGTGGCCTCATTTGAGAGATCATCCTGGCAGTATTTCCGGACTTGGTGAATACCAAGATTCCGTCAGCGTCAATCTCAGTTGCGACTACCTTTGATGCCATGGAGATAGAGAATGCAACCTTATTCCCGTAAAATGACCTAGGTTCCAGGAACTTCAATGCTCGGGGGTCGACATACTCGGAAATTTCTGTGAGATATTTCACCGCCTCGATTGGATTCTTTCCAATCGCGGTTTCCTCTGAAAGCATCAGGGCGTCCACATTGTCCATAATGGCATTTGTGACGTCAGAGACTTCAGCCCTGGTGGGCGATGTGTTGTAGATCATTGATTCGAGAATCTGTGTGGCAACTATGGTTGGAACCCCCTCGTTGTGTGATTCAAAGATTATCTTCTTCTGAGCAAGACTCACTTCCTCCAGGGGCAATTCTACACCAAGATCCCCTCTTGCCACCATGACAAACGCCGAGGCCTTAGCAATTTCCTTGATATTCTGCAGACCACTCTTCGTCTCGATTTTAGATACTATTTCCGAATTTCCACCACTTTCAAGAACCATTTTTTGGAGTTCAAGGACGTTACTCCGGTTTTGCACGAAAGAGAGTGCAAAGAATTCCACTCCTGCCTTTATTCCTTCGTCGATGAAGAGCTTGTCTCGGTTGGTGACGGTCCCCAGATTGAGAATCCGACCCGGAATGTTCACCCGGCTCCTGTCTCTCAAAGTCCCACTGTTCACGGCCAAAACTACCGCGGAATTTCCATCACTCTCAATTGTCTTGAATTGCACCATCCCATCACTCATTAGGACGACATCGTTTTCCTTAATCATATTGAAGACGCTCCCGTTGTTCAAACTAATATCCGAACCCTTAGAACTGGATGACAATTTGTACCTCTTTCCCTTCGACACCTTGAATGCCCCTCCTCTAAATTCTCCAGTCCTCAGTTCAGGACCTTTTAGATCAACAATCAACCCAACGTGAGTCCCCTCCGGAGCATTGATGGAGTCTACTCTTCGTCTCGACCTTTTCACATCTCCGGGAGAGATGTGAGCCGTGTTTATTCTAACGGCTGAAAGTCCAATCTTGAACATTTCCTGAAGGATTTTGCTATCTGAGCATGCTGGCCCTAACGTCGCGATTATCTTGGTCTTCCTCATTGTGTCACCATCTTCGTGTTTTGATATGTTCCCAAATAACTCAAAACAAAGCCAAACAAAACTATTTCCTTATTCTTCTAACAGAATATCGGTAAAGTAGAAATTATCTCTCAACACGGTCTCTCCTTTCCTGACTGGTATTGATCGGTTGAATATAGGACCATCATAAACGAAGGTGTGGAATTCCCCGTTTTCCCCGCACGGATCAACCTCAGTGGGAAGCGAGCCAAGAAACTCTTCATCGAATTCTCTTCCTGCATTTTCCTTTCCTAACTTTCTAGGATCCACCGTACAGACTATGGCCTTGAATCCTGCCTTGATAAAATCTTGGGCTAACTTGGTTGTATTCTCACCCCAGATTGGAAATATGCATTTGACTCCAGTGTTGGACATCTTTTCCTCCCTATACTTCCTAATGTCTTCCAGAAACAAGTCACCAAAGGCGACTCTCGATATTCCTTCCATTTTGTATTTCTCGATTTTAGTGCTTATGACTTTCTCATACTCTTCGTTGTTCGACCCCTTCGAGATGTAAGCAATATCAGATTCTATTGATACCTGTTTTGCTTGTTCCAGGAGCAGGTTTTCCCTTACACCATGCATGCTGATCCTACCATAATCCCTTGTCACAGTAGTGAGCAGATAACGGATATCGTATCTATTTTGAATTCTTAGAGTATGCAATGAAAATGAGCTGTCCTTTCCGCCGCTCCATGAAAGCACTATTTTCTCTTTTGACATTTGCTCCAACCATCGAGTCTTGTAAAATAAAATTTTACAAAGGAGTCAACAATGATTACAATCCAAAAATCTTTACATTTCCTTTTGATTTTCTGCCATGGGAGAAAAGAGCGGTATCAAGATATTCTACAATGGAATTATTTATTCTAAATATGTTCCCCTAACCGTATCCGAATCGATTGTTACAAAGGACGAAAAGATTGAGTTTGTTGGCAGCTCAGACGAAGCGATGAAACTCTATGGAAAGAGTGCTGTTTCAATCGTCAATTTAAAAGGAAAAACAGTAGGACCGGGTTTCGTCGATTCCCATATACACCCTGATGATGTGGGTGGTTCATTGAACTTCCTGAATCTCCGAGGCATATGCTCCATTGAAGAGATGAAACACCGTGTTCATGACTACCATCTCATGAACCCGGACATTAGCGTGATCATAGGAACTGGTTGGGATCAGGAAGCGTTTTCTGAGGGGAGGTGGCCCAACAGATGGGATCTAGACCAGGTTGAAAATTCAGTCCCAGTCTACCTAGAGAGGTTTTGCGAGCATGCCGGAGTTATAAACACGAAAATGCTTGAGTTATTGAGGTCTAATACTTTCCCAGATTCTATTTTCCCTCGATCAACCGCTGGCGATCTGAGTGGCGTAGTAAAGGAGGAGGCCTCAGGATTCTTCAAGGAAAAGGCTCTTGAAATTGCGGGAAGCCTTGAGAGAAACCTAGTAAGCGCTGCTCATTACCTGCTCTCCCTGGGGATCACATCAGTGGGTTTCGTATTCTGCTCACCTGAGTCGGTTGAATTCTTTGCCAAAGAAGGAAAGAGTCTAGGACTAAGGGTTATGGCATATTTAAGAGAAGATTCAATGGGAAGGGTTGATGAGCTGCGAGAGAGAGTGGGAGAGAATTCCTTCCTGCAAATCAACGGAATCAAACTATTCGCAGATGGTGCACTGGGGGCAGGGACAGCCTCCCTGAATGAATCATATTCTGACGATCCAAACAACAAGGGTATTCTTTATCTGGATGAAAGGAAGTTGGAGAAGATTTTTGAAAGATTTGAAGGAAAGAGAGTCCAATTTGCTGTACATGCGATCGGTGATCGGGGGATAGATGCTGTCATCCGTGCAGTCGAATTGACGGGGAGGAAGAAGCTTGTTGAACCGAGAATTGAACACTGCACTGTGCTACGCGAAGACCAAATATCTAAACTCGCTGAGTTTGAGATAGGAGTCTCGGTTCAACCTGCATTCGTCATTGACGACTGGTGGGCAGTCAAACGCATAGGGAAAGAAAGAAGCAGATTTTCATACCCTCTAGGAACTCTCCACAGAAGAGGAATAAAGGTAGGAATATCCACCGATTCACCAGTATCAATTCCTGACCCTTGGTTCACGATAGATGCTGCGGTTAACAGAGGAGAAAAGGAAAAGAGGGAAATACTGAAATATTCAATGGATGAAAAGGTGGACCTCGCCACCGCTCTAGAGCTCTATACTGCCGGGTCTGCTGCATTACTGATGTGTAACGAATTTGGAACACTAGAAGTTGGAAAATTTGCGGATTTCGTCATACTTGACAGGGACCCTTTCAAGACTTCGGATTTGAAGAGCGTTGCGGTGTTGGAAACGGTAGTTGGGGGGGTCACAAGATACAGTAGAGAGAATTAATTGAAATTTCTCAATCCTTACCTGCATAGTAACCAATGAAAATATCTGATACATTATTGCCAGTTGGGCCAGTTAATAGAACATCTTTCGATCTAACAAGAGGGGCCAGACTGTCACTAGTGGAGAGCTTTTCTCTTATGAAATTCTCATCCACGTACATTAGAGACTTATTGTCAACGATAGCACCCATGGCCTTGCTGGTTCCATCAATCCCGTCTGTTCCTATGCTACCGAATGTGAACACTTCTTCCCTCTCCATCCGCAACAACACCTTTAATGCCAGCTCAAGATTACGCCCACCGATCCCGTTGTGTGTAAAATTGGTGGATGTTTCTCCACCTCCTGCAATGTACAATGGTGTCCCGTCACTGTTATAGCTAGATCTCATCTCATTTACAATCAGTTCAGAGACAACAGTTGTGTCACCCTGGATCCCTGAGCCGATATTCTTCGTTCTGAACCCTCTCGCATGAATATTCTCCAATATGGACTTGACGAAATCTTGATTTTTCAAAACAATATGGTTCTCAGCCTTGTACCCCTTTTTAGAATTCCGAACGTCAACTTTGTGAATTCCGCATTGCTCTCCGTACTTTGCAACCGCAGAATCAATTGTAGAACTGCTTGGAGGATCGCCGGTCGGACCTGATGAAACTGTATTCACAGAATCACCTGGCACGTCAGAAACTATTAGACTGAGGACTCTGGCAGGATAAGTGAAGTTTAGCAAGGATCCCCCCTTGGTCATTGAGAAAAGGTAACGAACTGAATTCAACTCTGAAATATTTGCTCCGTGCCTCATGACACAGTCAATGATTTCATTGTATTTTTCGAGTTCAACACCTTGCCTCAAATTCTCAAATAGAGCAGAACCTCCACCGGAAACGAGTACCAGAACGAGATCTTCTTCATTCATTCCAGCCAGGGAATCTATTAGAATCTTGGAGCTTCTTATAGATTCGGTCGAGGGTAGAGGATGGTTTCCAGGCAAGAAAGGGTAGGTCAACTGTTCCCCCTCTTTCACTGGGACTATTATAACTGCACTTGAAATTCTATGACCAAAGAATTGTCTAGCTCCTTCGTACATCCCTTTTCCTGCTTTTCCAAATCCAACCACGCGGATTTTTCCTTTAAAATCTGCTAAGTTTTCTCTTTCCAGAAATGATCTCACTCGCTCCTGGGGTGAATTCTTGAGAAAGGAATAGTCTAGAGCAGACACAAGAGTGTCCCTTATCGCAGTCTTCCTGAATCCTTCCAAATTATCAAGGAATTCCACGAAGTACCATTCAAATGGATTAAAAATATTTAACCGTCTGCGCTATTGCAAACCGTGAAAGACCTGGTTGTAAGAGGTGCTGTTTTCAATAAAGGGAAGATGAGAAGGGGTAGCTTCAGCATTTTAGAGGATAAGTTTGTACACAGTACATCTGATGCAGATTTTGAAGGCACTCTGATTGAGGCACCTGTGAACTTTCATACTCACCTCGGAGATTCTTTCATCGGTACCGAACCGGTAGGAACCATTGGAGAGATAGTTGGCCCGAATGGATTTAAGATCAGGGCACTAGAAGATGCTGCTTCCTCCACCGTGAAGAGATCAATAGGAAAATCGATCAGATTTATGAATAATGTTGGGACCCAAGCCTTCTTTGACTTTCGCGAGTCAGGTATAAAGGGACTTGAGCTAGCCCCTAAGACTAGCGATATTCAAGGTTACTTTCTTACTAGGCCAAATAAAAAAACAGAAATTTTGCCGCTGCTAGACAAATCAGCAGGATTTGGAATGAGTGCAATTTCTGATTACGATTTTGAATATCTCAGATATTTGTCACAAAAAGCCCACGAGAGAAATAAATTATTCGCGATACATTTCTCTGAAGATAAACGGGAAGATGTGAACAAGCTGACAGAGCTAGACCCCGATTTTATTGTTCATGGTATAGAAATGAGGGAGAGCGACATCAGGCTCATCAAAAAGCACAACATTCCAGTCAGCATAACCCCCAAGTCTAATATTTTTCACGGAAAAAGACCGGACTATGCGAGACTCATTCGATCTGGACTGACCGTTCTTCTAGGAACGGATAATGCTTTCATAACGGAACCAAGCATAATGGAGGAAGTAGAATTCTTGTATAGATATCAAAGAAGTATCAATCGACTGACACCAGAGGAGATTCTTTCAATCGTCATCGATAACCCAAGGAAGGTAATTTCTGGATTCGGGATGAAAATGAGTCTTCAAAAGTACCTGTTTTTCCCCAACGAGATACTCACTGCCTATCAGCTTGTCACAAGACCAAACTACTATGAAAAAATTATAGTAACGAAAAAAGGCAATAGGATAACCTTTTTTTCCAGTAAACATTAAAGAAGCGAGGTAGAAGAGATTTGGCCGGCAGCGATTTTATAGATCAATATGTGAAGAGATTCAGTGATGCAGTTCAGAAAAACGAGGAAGCTACTACCGAGTTCAAGAACAAGATTGGATCAGGGTCAGCAGTTCCCATTAAACTTGCTCTGGAACTTCTCAGAAAGTACTCCGGGGACATGAATTCTTTCTTCCAAGCAATCCAGCTTAAGGACGTCAGGGATGGGTACCAAGGCAACCTGCTTGGGAGTATAAGCTCAATCAGGTGTATTGAATATGAGAAAGAAGGGAACAAGAAAATAAGGTGTGTCGGTACCCTTGAAGATAAGACCGGGAAACTGCCGTTCACGGAGTTTCCTGATGGCACGAGTAGGATTTCGAGGGGAGATTTAGTCCTGCTGGTAAATGCCTCAGTTGGAAGCTATAACGAACATCCCTACCTTACCATATCTTCCAAACTGGAGGTAAACGTTCTTGAGAAGTCAAACATGAAGAGTGCAGTGGGTGAAAACCTCAAGATTAGAGATCTTAAGCCGGATATGTATGACGTCACCATCAAGGGGACACTGCGATCTGTTAGGTCCAAGGAAAACGTTGGTAGGGACTCAGTTACTCTGTACTCTGGTATATTGAATGACGAGTCAGGTAACGTTTCGGTTCAAAGCTGGGGGACTCCACTAACTGATGGAGTCGTAGAAATTAATGGAGCCTCCGTAAAGCAATTCAAGGAAAAACTCTATCTCCAGATAGGAAAGGGTACTAGGATCAATGTAGTCTCAAAAGAGAGTGGGGATTTTGAAAACCTGGAGCGGCTCTCAAACGCTCAGAACGGAACTGTAAAGGGTGACGGAATTGTACTGAAAATATTAGACAAGAACCTGGCAGTAACTGTATGCACGGAATGCCAGAGGGTCGTCAAGGAAGGAAAGTGTGCCAATCACCCGGAAGCACCAGTTGAAAGAATACTTAGACTGTCTATGATCGTTGATGATGGTTTTTCATCTCCACTTGTCTATGCCTACCAAAAGGTGCTGGAAAACTATGTAGCTGGTGGAAAAGATAAGATAAAGAAGGCAATCGAGGCAGGAAAGGAAACTGAGATCTTGGAAGAGTTGAAGGGTAAAATAGTCCTAAAACCACTGCAGTTTGTCATATACGGTTTTAGAGGAACGTCTGGAACATACATGGAATTTCAAGAAATGACCCTGCTGGACGATATCGCTTTAGGAGAGCAATATCAAAAAATGATGGAGGTCGTGAGATGAAGCAGAGAGAACCTGCACTCAGGATGACAACTCCTGAACTGCTGGGGATCGACGAGTCTTATCAAGAGTCTGGAGAAGATGGAACAACCTTTGGCCTCACCGAGCTTGGTCTTTTGGTCAGCAGGTTTCTCGTTTCTGGCAAGTTCGTAGGCAAAATGAACGAGGACGAGAGATCAATCATCAGAATAAAGGACAGTTTCAATGACGTATCCCTTTATGTAGGCTCATACTACTCTGACAGTCTAGAACTCCTTGAGGAACTCGGGGAAGACGACAACGTTCTGGTAATAGGCAAAGTTTCCATCTCCAACTCTCAATCCCAGTTTTCAAAAAGATTCTATCTTGAAAACATCAGAAAAATATCCGAACTTGAAAGAAAATACTTTGAAGCTAGATCTGTCCAATTCCTTAGCGATAGAGTCAAGAAGATATCGAGAGCAATTTCGTCTGGTGTAAGAGAAAAAGAAGAACTGGCGGCACTTATGAATTCTGAGAAAAATGGCTTGGGAATTTTCAAGAGATTTGAAAGCAAGGGTTCGGTGGATATCGAGAAGTTTAGAGATCAAGTCGACACCTTCCTAGCTGGAGTGAACAAGGGGAACAAGGAAAGCATACTGAAGGAGATCAAGAATTTCAGGGAGATATCGCTCAACGAAATTATAGACAAATTCGAAGGGAAGATTCCAAGAGAAGAACTGGAAGATGAGATCAGGAATCTCATGAATGACGGCGAGATAATGGAGATCAAAACGGGTATCTACAGGTACGTCCCTTAAACTTAGTGTCTGAAAGCTCTCTCCCTGATGCCGATGAATTTCATCCCGCTCTTCTGTGCGTGTTCTAGAACTTCGCTGTCCCTAATCGAACCTAGGGGTGCAGCCACATTAGTAATTCCACTTTCCCTTATCAGTTCCACGGAATCAGCGAATGGAAAGAAACCATCAGATACCAGAGTGGCCGATTCATCTATTCTACCAAGATTCTTTGCCCTTGAGAGTGCCAACTTTACTGAATCAACTCGATTAGGCTGTCCCCCACCAGATGAGAGGAGCCACCCATCTTTCACGATTGCAACCGCGTTGCTCTTTATCGATTTTACAACTTCCCAGCCGAATCTAACGTCCGCTAAAATCTCATCGGTAGGAGAACCAGTCTTTGGTTCCACCTGGAGTTCAGATTTCTTGTTCCAATCCTGCACTAGAATGATGTTTCCCACACTTCTGATGTCTGGGATTGTGTAAACTTCCTCTTTCCCCCTGAGCAGCCTCAGGTTTTTCTTCTTGTCCAGTTGTTCGAAAGCTGCTCTATCGTAATCCGTTGCTATGATCACTTCCAGATACTTGTCTTTCAAGAACGAAACGTGATTCGAATCGATGACACCATTATATGCAAGGATTCCTCCATATGCCGAGATAGAATCTGTTTCATACGCTCTTTCAATAGAGTTAGCCCCAATTGCTGCGCCGCATGGCGCTGTGTGTTTGACGACAGTACTTGACCCTTTTCCAAGTCTCAATGCCAGTTCCCACGCCCCCCACGCGTCCAAGATGTTATTAAAACTTACTTCTTTTCCTACCTTTAGGATGTCAAAGAATGGTAAAAAAAGATTGTATGAATGAGCGTCCTGATGGGGATTCTCCCCATATCGAAGCTTGGTGAACTCCATCCCGCCAATTGAAAACGCACTTCCTTTGCCATCCAACCACTGAGATATAGCGTAGTCATAGACAGATGTCATCCTGAAAACATCCGCAGCAAGTGATTTCCTGAGTTCGAGAGATACTTCTCCCTCCTTCATTTCTGACATCACTCGTTCCATTGCTGATTTACCAGCTACTGTTATTACCCGCTGGAAATTCTTTGCCCCTCCCCTCAGCAGAGTGACGCCCCCTATGTCAATGAATTCCACAAGATCCTCCTTTGAATTTAGGTATGCACCTATGAAGTCGTAGAGTTCGACGTAAATGAGATCGATTGGAATATAACCGAATTTCTTCAAATCACCGTCGTCACGATCCTTGGCTAAAATACCCGCAGACAGGGAGGCAGAGAGTGTTTTAACTCTTCCCCCCAGAATCTCCGGGTTCCCCGTTATTTTCTCAACACTTTCGCATTGCACTCCGTGACTTTCGAGAAATGATTTCGTACCCAAAGTACCGAAAATTTTGAAATTGTTAGAGATCAGAAAATTTCCAATTCTGTCCAGACCTTCCTTGTTGGAAACAGAAATGACTGCATTTCTCTCTTTTAAAATTCCCACAGAATCTAAATTGATTAAACTTATTAAACTGTTTTTCGAATCGATTTGTATTTAAGCTCACTTCGCAAAGATTTTAATCATTAAAGAAATTTTACCGAATATGGAGGAATCCGTTATGCAAAGGAACATTGTCGTCGAATCTTTGCCTCAGGCAATGGTCGAGCAAAGAGAAGTTGAAATAGTTGAACGAAAGGGAATCGGTCATCCTGATTCCGTATCTGATGGGATCGCTGAGGCGGTTAGCAGAACACTATCTAAGTACTACATCGAGAACTATGGTAGGATTCTGCACCACAATACAGATCAAGTGGAAGTAGTTGGAGGTCAATCCCAACCGGAATTTAACGGTGGAATAATTCTTGATCCAGTTTACATATTATTGTCGGGAAGGGCCACCACTACCGTAAACGGTAAGCGAATACCTTACAGGAGTATCGCAATTAAGGCAGCTTCCGACTACTTGAAGAATAGATTTGATACACTCGACATCGAGAGCGACGTTATGATAGATTGCAGGATCGGACACGGTTCGGTCGACCTCAGATCATTGTATGACACTACCAAACTTCTATCTAATGATACCTCATTCGGAGTAGGCTTTGCTCCGCTCTCAGAGCTAGAGAAAACGGTAATGAGGGCAGAGAATTTCATCAATTCTGATCTAAAGAAAACCATTCCTGCGCTAGGATATGACGTAAAAGTCATGGGGTTCAGGAAGAAGGACAAAATCAACTTGACTGTTGCAGCTGCAATGGTTGGAAAGTACATAAAGGACGGGGAGGACTATAATGACAAGAAAGAAAAAGCAAGAGAATTAGTCGAGAAACATGTCCAAAAAGAGGCAAAGCGCGAGGTGAAGGTCTCTATAAATACCGCAGACAATCCGAAAGATAATCTATATTATCTAACAGTCACGGGCTTATCCATGGAAAACGGAGATGATGGATCCGTTGGTAGAGGCAATAGAGTCACAGGACTCATCACACCCTACAGGCCAATGAGTATGGAAGCTGCTGCTGGTAAGAACCCGGTAACTCACGTTGGAAAACTCTACAATCTGGCTGCCATGAAGATTGCAGAGCAGTGCATAAAGGAGTCTGGAGGAGAGGTTCCTGAGATTCACGTCAGAATAGTTTCACAGATTGGAAGACCTATAGATGATCCACACGTCGCAAACCTGCAGATAATAGGCACGAGCGAGCAGACTGCCAAGAAATACGCCAAAGATTTCGCAGGAGTTGCAGACGACTGGCTGGCAAATCTGAACAGAATAACCAAGATGCTGGTAGCAGGGGAAATCAATACATTCTGAAACTCATGTTTGTCCAGTTCAGATTGTTCAGACCTTCGGAGCTCAATTCTATAATTGAGCTCACAAGGAATAATCTAACTGAAAGGTACAACGACTTCGTTTTTCTGGACATCCAAAGGTCGTGGCCTTCGGCATTCATTTTGGGAATGTCGGATCAAACGATCGCTGGATTCATTTGTGGAGGACTGTCGGGAGAGAAAGAAGCGAGAATTCTCATGCTTGCAGTAGACACATCATTCAGGAAGAATGGAATCGGAACGGGCCTGATGTCTCTCTTTGAGCAGGAGGCACTGAAAGTCAAGGCTAACAAGGTCAAGCTTG
This sequence comes from Thermoplasmata archaeon, assembly GCA_021797915.1. Lineage (GTDB taxonomy): Archaea > Thermoplasmatota > Thermoplasmata > Thermoplasmatales. The sequence goes on from JAJZYT010000013.1 coordinate 16,551, forward strand.
AGGTCAGAACGGACAATATGGAAGCAATCAATTTCTACAAGAATCACGGTTACTCCGTATCCAACCTCCTACCTTCCTACTACAACGACGGTTCGGACGCCTATACCATGGAGAAACTTCTGAACCAGACCTGATTATGGCTACTGATACATAAATCCCGTTTCCTTTTATCTCTATTTTCTTTAACTTTCAACTTAGATTAAACTACGAAATCATCTTCCTCCAGCTTGACCTCAGGTACGGGGGACGTTGTCTTGTCTTTCGTTAACATTTTAATCCAGATGTTGCCGAATGGTACTTCTTGATTCAACTCAATCCTCTTATAGTACGCAAGGAAGAGCGAAGACTGGAATACGTTTATTAGATCGTCGGTCGATTTTTTCACAATTGATTCCATTGTGAAATGATCCTTTTTCGAGAGCAGCATCCTTCCCCAGATTTCACCGATAATCACCTGGAAGTCTTCAGGATGCGCTGTCTCCTGGAATATGATTTTCTTGGCTGTCCTGACCGTGTTTCTGAGCAAGCTCAGTGGAGTGTTCTTAATAGCGTCAAGTATGTCTTCGATTGTTACGTTTCGTTTTTCTACGGGTAGATAGCCTAGTGCCAGATCCGGAATCGGAAGCTCCTCTTCTCCCGTCTCTATCTGCTCATCAAGGAGTTCTTGCGGTTCTTCCGGCTGCGGCAACAGCAGTTCACTCTTGTTCCTTATGTTGATCCAGGCAAAGTAGACTATCTTTCCTGCCACAGGGAAATCCCTGAAGTACTGATTTATCTCACTCAGGAAAATGGTGGTAAATTTATCGAGATCTATGTTCCACGGGTCGAGCCCGTATTTGTCGACGACCTCTAGTACCTTCAAGATCACCTCTCCTCTCTTGTTCTCGATTTCTGGAGAGATCTCTTCCTCCATGATCTTTTCAATCACAGCTTGATCCTTTTTATTGTCCAATATCTCGGAAACAAGTTCTGTGCTCATGCAGGAGTCACCTCCTCTGCCTCAAGTTCCTTCATAAACACTGTACTGTTCTTGTCCTGGAACGTTACACCTATGATTTGGTGGGCGTACTTCATCGTAGCTTTTCTTAGCGTGACTGCAATGATCTGTGCGCTCTCAGAATTTCTACGGAACAGCCTTCCGACGTTCTCTGCATTAACTCCATCCAGGAACATATCCACTTCATCCATGAAGTAGATTGGAGAAGGATCGTAGTTCTGGATCGCTATAATCAACGACAGCGCAGCGATGCTCTTTTCCCCACCACTGAGGGACGCAAGGTTATCCACCTTCTTACCCTTGGATGAAGCCTTGATCATTAGGCCACCCTGGAATGGGTTTGTAATATTTTCAAGGAGGAGATAGCCATCTCCACCGTTCGTGAGTTCCTTATAGATTGAGATGAAGTTCTTATTGACCGCTTCGAACACTTCGAGGAATACCACCTTCTTTTGCTCCTCGAGTTTTGCTTCGAGCTCGCCCAGTTTCTTCATTTCCTCATCCAGGCGTTCCCTCTTGCCCAGTAATTCGTCGAGTCTTCCCTTCTCCTCTGCATAATCATTGATGCTCTTGAGATTGATCGGTTCCATCTCGTGCAGTTGGTTCTCTAGAACACTTATTTCCTTCTTTATTTCCTCAAGTGATCTCTTGTCTTCGATTATTTCGTATTTCTTCTCCTCTATCGTCTTGCTGATCTCTCCTACCCGCTGGGATGCATCCTCCATCTTAGCTTGTAGGGACAGCAGGAAATCCATCTTCGTCTTCTTTATGGTGATTTTTGAATCAACCTCTGACCTAATCTTGAACCTCTCGTTTGTGATGCTTTCGATTTCGTCGCCTCTCTTCTTCAATTTCCCTTCCTTTGCCTGGAACATTGATGACAGAGTGTCTAGTTCTGACTTCACCTTGTCTAGCGATTCCTCCATTGAGTCTGATGATTTCTTGTTGGTCGAGAGTTCGTCCTGTTTTGTTTCAATGGATTCTTCAACTGAATCGTGGTTTGCCTTCAGTCCACTGAGGACCATCTTCTGCTCGTTGAGGAATTTCAACTTCTCCTCCACGATTGTCTTCAATTCTCCCAATTTCTGCTTCATCAATCTAATTTCTTCCCTGGTCTTCTTGTCCATTGCCTTGTCCTTGTCGGAATTTATCTTGTCTACCTTTGAACCTATGGTAACTAATTCGGAATTTATCTGCTCGATTGCACTGTTTTCTATCTGCTCATCCTTAGAACCCAACTCAAGCAGTTTCTTTCTCTCATCTAGATAACCCCTCTTTTTTCTAAGTTGCTCTTCAAGTTCCTTCTTTCTGTTAACTATTTGAGTGTATTCTCCCTCGTTCTTTCCAACCTCAACATGAGCCTTGTTTATTTTCTCTGCAAGACTTCTGAGTTCATTATCTAGGAGGGACAATTCGTTTCTTATCTCTACCCTTGTACCCTTCAGTGCTGAAAGTTTAGAGGTGAGACCTTCCAGATCTTTCCCTATCTCCCTCTTTGGAAGCGTCCCGCCTGTCATTGCATTGCTAGGATCTATGAGATCGCCGTCCAAAGTTACTATCCTCACCCCTCCCATAACCTCTCTTGCGACCTTCATATCACTGACAAGTAAAGTATCGGAGAAAACGTAACTGACTATGTCTTTTAAAGAGTCGCTTGCGCTTATCTTTTCGGAAAGGAAGCCCATTGTAGACTTGTCTTGGGATAGCATGACCGCCTTACCCCTCGGTCTCAGGGGGATGATCTTGTTGAGAGGTAGGAATGTGAGTCTCCCCTTTCCCTTCCTCTTGAGTAGCTCGATGGCAGATTGTGCGTCTTCATCCCTCTCCACGACTATGCTGGATAATCTTCCGCCTCCAGCTGCCCTCACCGCCTTTTCATTTTCTGGGGAATAGGAAATTAGGGAATCCACTGTGCCTTTTATTCCCTTCAGATTTCCGTTTGCTGATTCAATATTGATGAAATTTATGCTCTCTGAGACCCCAGAGAGTTTGACTCCCTGTACCTTGCCGACTTCGCTCTCCACTTTCTCAATCTGGGTTGTGATATCTACCTCGTCTCTCCGCAACTTTTCGATCTTGTTTTTCGTTTCGAGGTATGCCTTGTTGAAGTCTTCCCCCTGGGGAGTTCCCTTCTTGAGATTCTTGGATCTCCAGTCTGCATCTTTTATCGAAAAATCAAGGTTTGCAATCTCTTCCTCTATTTTCGAAATCTCCTCCATCACTCCGGTGTTCCTTGCCTGGATGGATGAAAGATTTGATTGGTGTTTTGCAAGTTCATTGAGGGTATCTTCCTTTTGCTTGTTGATATCGTTCATTGCTTTAGTAAGATCCTCGAACTTGTCAACAGAGGTTGCTGATCTGTTCTCCATGTCCTGGATGCTCAGTTCTAGCTCCCTCAATTCGTCACTCTTCGTCTTCAGTTCGACTTCAAGGGATTTTACCTTTGATTCACTTTGCTTGACGTCGCTCTCCAGTTTCTTTTTTCTAGTAGAGAGTTCTGAAATTTCCTTCTTGATCTGCGATATTGTCCCTTGAAGATTCTCGTGTTCCATGTTTATTTTTGCATAATTGATCTTGCTTGCGTCAAGATCATTCTTGATCTTCTGGAACTCTTCGAGTTCCTTATTGCTTTCTTTGAGGGATTCAATCTTCTTGTCCAGATCGTCCCCCTTTGCGATCAATTCTTTCACTTTCTCGTCAGCTGTTTTTACTTCCTGGCTTATCTTTTCCATCTGCTCTTTTATTGTGGTGATTTCACTTTCTGTATCAGCCTTCTTCCGGAAGAGAATTATTGATTCGTCCTTCTCAATTTCCTTCTTCTTAGTAAGATAGGCTTCTGCCTGTTCCTTTTCTTTCGTCAACAGTTCCACTCGTCCAGACAACTCTACAACAAGAGCTTGAACTGTTACCATGTTTTCTCTGGTTTTATCTTTCTCGTTGTTGGCTCTATCGATTTCAGTATTGTAAACTGAAATTCCACCTACTTCTTCGAGGATCTCTCGTCTCTCCAGGGGGGTCATTTCCACTATACCCGTTATGTCTCCCTGTCTAACGAAATTATAACCGTCCGCGAAAATCTTGACCTTCTCGAGGAGGTATTCGAAATCCTGCAGTCTTGCCCGGTCATCATTGATGTAGTAATATGATGAATAATCCTGATCGTTGTTTTCAGAAAGTTTCACCATTCGTGTGAAGGTGACTTCGTTGGTGTCGAGAGGCACTAACTTATCAGTGTTATCAAAAGTGACGCTTGCCTTTAGATACGGAGAAGGTTTTCCGGACTGGTTCCTGTGAATAAGATCCGTCAACTTCTGGGCTCTAAGTGATTTGTTGCTCTTAGTTCCGAGAACAAACAATAATGCATCGCCGATGTTGCTCTTTCCAGAAGCATTCGGTCCAGTTACAGATGTATAACCTGATCTAAAGTCTATGACTGTCTTTCTTCCAAATGACTTGAAATTCTCCATTTCAATTCTTTTTAAGAACATTTTAATCACCGTATGACAGTTGTCTGTTATATGGCATCAATATGTCATACTTTATATATATATTTTTCTGTTACCAAAATGAAGACCAAATTGAGTTTTCCTACAGGACACGTCTACACTTTTTAAAACGAAATTTACCACTCTAATCTAATTATTTTTCTATCTGGCAGACAAATAGTTGATATTTGGGATAATTATAAATTTGTTATACGTCGAATGAAGTTGAGGATTGATTTGTCCTTCATTTACCGGCTCTGGAAGAGCATCTTGAATTCAGACACTGCTCAGTTTCATTTCGAGTAAACTTGAAAATTGCGATTGGGAAACCGTCCACTGGACACTTCTTGTCCGTTGGAATCAGATCGACCTTCTGAGGGATAGAAAGTGTCACCTTGCAGTTTGGATAATTCGAGCATCCGATGAATCTGGTGTTCATCCTGCTTCTTCTCAGCACCAGATTTCCTCCATCTGACGGACACTTTCCGAAATTCTCCCTGCTGGTGTTGTAATCACACTTATTGTCTACACACCTGGTTTCCGGTCGCTCTCCTTTCCTTATCACCTTTATTAAGAACAGTCCACATGCGGGACATTTTTCGTCCGTAACTTCTACCTTTCCAGTCCTTGGAAGGAATTGGAAGAAATCGTTAGAGGATCCAGTGCATTTAATGTATCTTGCATTTTCCCCATAGTCCATTATGAGGTCTGAGCCGCACTTTGGACATTTTCCCACGACTTTCTCAAGTCTCAGAGTTTCGTAGAATTTCTCATTTATTTTGTCGGATTTGTTGACGAGTTCGTCCAAGAGTCCAGTTAATATTTTTCGGCTGTCGTCTACGACTTCGTCTTTTTTCTTGGCGCCTGAAGCAATTTGATCCATTTCTTGTTCAAGTTTTGCCGTCATTTCTGGTCTTGCGACCGATTCAGAATTTATGATCAGAGATTCTCCCATTGCCATCCCCAGAGGTCTCACCCTGATTGGATTTCCATCTATGAAACCCCTATCATAGAGTTTCTGAATGATCTCGTGCCTCGTACTCTTAGTCCCCAGGAGCTCCTTTTCCATCTTTTCGAGTAGCGAGCCCTGGGAATATCTTGGCGGAGGATTTGTGTTCTTTTCGTCAACATTCGGATCTACGAAACTGACCTCTTCACCAACAGTTAATTCTGGATTCTTCTTCTCCTGATAGTAAACTATAGGGTAATACTCCATCCATCCTCTATTTATTGCTTTAGAAGCCGTATAAAAGAACTTCAATCCCTCTGTCTCAACTACATATTCTGTGTCTAGGACATCCGCATTCTCGGCCACCGTAGCCATGAATCTTCTTGCAACCAGATCGTAAATCTTGAAGTAATCTCCCTTCAGCTCGCTCTTCTTGAGTGAAGACGTGGGATATATAGGCGGGTGATCAGTCGTCTCCACCCTTCCTCTGGATGGAAAGAGTTTGCTGTGAGTCATCAAATGGTCCACTTCCTTCTTCAAGTAAGAGTCAGAAAGATTCGAGAGAATAGACTTGATGCTAAGGGTTCGCGGATAGACAGTGTTGTCAGTCCTCGGATAAGATATCTTGCCGTGCTGATAAAGTGTCTCGGCGATAGCCATCGCTCGTTCAACCGGTATTCCAAGCCTGTTTGCATCTCTCAGAAATTCTGTGGTTGAAAAAGGAACTGGTCTGTATATTTTCCTATCTTTGTCATTCCTTACATTTACCAAAACGCTTTTGTTTTTCTTGACAATTTCTAGCAATTTTTCTGCTTCTTCTTTGTTCTTGATCGGATTTCCTTCATAGCTGAATTTGACGCCGTTGACCAGTATGCTCAGTTCATAGTATTTCTCCGGAACAAATGTTCTGATTTCCATCTCCCTCTCAACAAGGATCGTGAGTGTAGGACTCTGCACCCTTCCGACAGATATGAATTCCGCTCCAAGTCTGTTAGTTGCAATACTGAAAAATCTGGTGAGTGCAGCTCCCCACATCAGATCAATGTACTGTCTCGCTTCTGCTGATCCAGCAAGGTTATAGTCCACCTCCGCTAGGTTTTCAAAAGATTGAACCAGATCATATTTTGTGAGGGCACTAAATCTCGCTCTCCTGATTCCAGTGCTCCTTTCCATTAGTCTTAGCGTCTCAGCTCCAATCAGTTCTCCTTCTCGGTCGTAATCGGTCGCAACTATCACTTCAGCATTTTCCTGATCTAGCTTTCTCAGCACACCATCAAGACCCTTGATTTTGACATTCTCGATAGGTTTCACGTTGACCAGCTGTTTAAGATTGTCCAACTTCCAGCTACTGTATTCTTTCGGATAGTCTAGTTCTATTATGTGACCCCTTAGCGAGAGAACTGAATACTCGCTCTCGCCTCTCTTGAACTTCAGTATGGTAGATGAGCCCACTTTCACCCTGCTAATCCCCCCATCGCTCAAGGCCGTTGCTATCCTTAAAGCGACGTTTGACTTCTCAGCAATAATTAAGCTTCCCACTGAGCCTCAATATTAATGACTTATAAAAAATGGTTTGTCTGTTAGGCAGAAATTTCGACCCGTAAGAGGCTGTCTCCAAAAACAGACTTTCAAGGAAGCGGTATTATCTTGAAAATGATAAGCGAAAGCGCAATGGAAACAACTATGGAGGCAACGCTGAGCACCTTTGCCTTGTTCACCGAGCTTTTGATTATGGAATTTATCTTGGCCCATTGATTCTCTCCAGCCACTTTTAGCCAGATGTCTCTTTTCACGTATTCCATTCTTACTTCCTTCTGATTCAGTGTATCCTCCTCAAGCTTCTTCACGATTTTCACTATTTCGTCGTGGTCTGAGAATCTTCCAACTGGGTTCACGTTGAGGCCATTTGTGTTGACGATGTGATTGTCAGTTGTGCAAACCAGTATCTTGTCATATCCATCCAGTGAACTCTCCACTTTTTGCCTGAACTCATATTCCATGTTATTTCCATCGAACAGAATGATTGCAATTTTCTTCGAACCGATAGAAATGGAAACAAAAGCGATTCCACCAGGCCCGATATCTTTGTACTCCGGGACGGATCTGCTGTAGGCCACCGATATAGTTTTCTTGCTCTTCCTGCTCTTGACAGCCTGTTCAACTTCTTTAAGAAGGTACGAAATGTCTTCAAGTTCTTTCGGTTCGTCCATATTGTTGTTGTGCTGGTCTATGGTGACGGCCCACTTGAGCCCTAGCAATTTTGCTTTTCGGACAATTTTTCTTCCTTCTGTAATCTTTACATCATCAAACCTTGGGTCGTCAGGGGAGATGAAGAAGATACCTCCGTCTCCGAGAGGTAAGAAAGTAAGATACTTTCCAAAGTACGGTTCGTAACAGTAAGTGGACTCTTTTCCACTTTCGTCTATCACCTTTGAGATTTTATCTATTTCAGAATCCCCCGCACAGTTATCATCATGGGTGGTGGTTGTGTGGAACACCATAAGCTTCTGGTCCTCGTGATTTTTCTGGAGTTTTGCCGAGATGTTGGAACTCCCTAGATCACCAAGTGGTCCAGGGTGTACGTATGGAAAGACCATTGTCAGATTCTGACTCTCAGATTTCATCCTGAGAAGTGAGATCTCACGTGGTGCTAGTGTTGCATACATGTCCTCAAAGAACTTCTTGAGAATGACATTATAAGATATCTCCGTGGTGACGGTATTGACAAACTCTCTGAGTATTTTTATCGGATCTGTGGAGAATTCCTTGACGAACCTGGAAACTGACAGCTTGACGAAGAGGTGAGACGTAAGTGCATATACTATCGACGATAGAACCAGCGGTAGAATGAAGATCGTGTATTTCGGGTCGAGCAGGCCGATGTAGAAGGAGAATAAAAGAGAAAATGATATCGCGATCGTGTGAATCAAAACTACATTCTTGTTGGTGAATGTTATGTAGACCATTGTGCGTAGGAATGGGATGGATGTAATCGAGACGAGCAGTGCAAGGGGCGGCTTAAGGAAATGAAAGGCAATGACTATCAAATAAAAGATTGTCGCGAAGTAGAGGCTGACAACGTTCAGAAATAGGACCCTCTGAGGGGGGAATTTAAATTTAAATATTCTTGGAGACAGCAAGTCCCAGATTATGAGACTCGCAATTGAGAGTGTATAGATAAAGGTAAATCTCAGGTCGAGAGAGGTGAAGTAGAAAAGGGGGATCAGAACGACTATGAGAGGCAATACTAGGTAGAATTTAGGAGCACGAAAGGCGAATCTCCTCAGTCTCTGACTTTCATTCACCCGAATCGTAGGTAAATGAGGACTTTATTATTTATTTTGCCACAACAAAGTGCAAAGATAGAGAGCCTATGATCAAGTTAAGATAGAACGTTATAAATCTCCAGATAAGAACGAATGCCACTATTCCGCCATTGGGAAAGAAGGCAGAGAAAGTTGCAATCATTAAGACTTCCATTATTCCTGCAGATCCAGGCGTCACGGGAAGAAGGGAAACCAGAACGAGCAGCACCTGAATGAAAATCACATCTATCAGATTCGGGGGATAACCAAAACCGAGTATGAGCACCGCTGGCACCATGAAATCTGAGAGCCACAGCAAAGAAGTGACCGCTAACCCCAAGACAAGTGCTCCGGGATGTTTCAGAAATATCTCCTTTGTGGACGAGGCATACGTCTCCACGTGCTCGAAAAGCTTGGGGAGGCGCTCCTCATAACCTTTACCCTTTCTATCAAAACGCCTGGCTGTTCTCTCCAGCCATCCTTTTATCCTAATCATCAGGGTGTTTGCACCCATCGATGCAAGAAGGAAAAAGAGAAAGAGAACTAGCATTATGACGCCAATGATAGCAATCAGCTTCAAATCGCCTGAAAGTACCTCTAGACCCATCATGATGACGAAGGCGAAGATGCCCACGAAGAATATGGAGTCAAATCCTCTCTCTCCTAGCGCGATTGCTGTTGCAGTTCCTACCGGTTCCCCATAATCAGTCAATTTCTTGATCCTTACCGGCTCTCCTCCTACATATCCTGGCGTTATGGAGGCAGCAAATAGTGAGGAAATTACTGCGATGAATGCTTTTGAAAAAGATATCTTGTAGCCATTCGACCGGGACAGTAACTTTATTCGGAAGGACCAGAAAACGAAGGAGAGTATGTGAAGTGAGATAGCTGCAAGAAAGAACAAATAGAACGTAGAAGGAAGAGCAGATATGGCCCGAACTAGGTTTCCAAACCCATAGATCAGGGCGAAAATCAGGAGGGTGACTGCTGAGATGGCGATGCCGATGTACTTACTTCCTGCCTTTAAGTTCAATTAGTTCACCATACATTTTCTCCAGCTGCTCTGCAGTCGATTGAATTGAATACTCAAGACTGGATTTGCGAGCGTTCTCAGAATAACTTCCGAGATCCCTTCCATCCAGTTCACGGATCTTGTTGACCAGTGCATCAGAGTCTCCGTAGTCCACAAACCAGCCGTTGTAATTCTCTCTCAGGATACCAATTTCCCTTGTCTCGTGAGAACCTATTACTGGTGTTCCAGAGGCCATAGCCTCAATAAACACCACCCCAAATGTCTCGGCCCTCGATGGGACCACCAGCAGTTTTGCATTCGTCAGGAGACCTATCTTCTCTGCTTCCGAAACGTATCCTAGATACTCAATGTTATCGTGATGCTCTGCAAAATCGATCACACTTGCTTTGAGGGGACCGGTCCCTGCAATCTTGAACTTCCGTTCCGGAAGTTTTAAGGCTGCTTCAAGTATCTCCAAAACACCCTTGTCCTGTGTCAGTCTTCCAACAAAGAAGTAATAATCTTCCTTCTTGCTGCTGTAAACAAATCGACTGAGATCTATTCCTACTGGCACGATTTTGGACGTATTGCCAAAAGTGTCAAGATAATCCGCCACCAGCTTTGAGGGAGAGATAATGAGATCCAGCCTTGCGTAGAGGTGCATGTTGTACTGGAACCCAATGTTGAGGATGCTCTTGATGAATGGAAAATTTATCGTATTATCCATATTTACGAAATCAGTGTGGTATGTCCCAATCGTCGGTATGTTCCTCTTTCTTGCGTAACGGTATCCCATAGTACCCAGTGTGAAGGGCGTGTGGATGTGTATCACATCGGGATTGAACCTTTCCAGGTCCCTGTACATCTCGTACACAGGAATTGCAACTTTGTATTCCTTGTACAGCGGGAAGCGGTAAGCGGGCAGGCCGAAGACTCCGTCGTTGTCGGAAAATACTGTGTATACCCTAACAGAGTGCCCTCGTTTCTCCAACTCTGCCTTGTAGTCGGCTAAGTGATTTGCTACGCCATCAGCTATCGGGTGGTACGTATCGCTGCATAGGGCTATTCGCATTGGGAGTCGAGTGACCGATATTTCTACGATTATAAAGATATATCTTACTCACAAGCGCTGCCTGTTCAAGGAAATTCTTCTCTGATGGCTCCCTGAAGCACTGAATGAAGCAGTCATTGCACGTGTTTGTGTAATCGTCCCACTTTCTGTTGGTGTTCAGCTTTTTTGTGGTCTTGTAGAAGCAGGGGTAGACGTCCCCGTGATAGTCCGCATAGAACACCTCTTCTCCAGCCCTGCACCTCTGAACATCTTTCTTATCCAGCCAATCCACCGCCTCCTTGTAGTAGGTCCTTGTGTTGCCAAACTTGTACTCCTTGTAGTTCTCGTAAGCAAAATTGAATGCTTCCTTAATCTGGCTATTTTGCACTGGTACCTTCTCGTAGTAATAGGCGGTGTTGTCTGGGAAGCACATCGATACGGGAAGACCGAGTTCGTTGTTCACAAAAGTTGCATATTCCCCCATCTTGTTGTAACTGAAGTCCGTAACGAGTATGTTGGAGGTCAGGACCTTGACTCGCGGCCTGAGGTACTTCATGCTCTCGACGACTACGTCGAATATCTTCCTCCCTCTATATTCATTGTGGAGATCGGGAATGTGACTATCGAGACTGATTGTTGCTGCGTCAAGATAAGGGTAAATCTTGCTCAGAACGTACTTGTTCGTTCCGTTCGTAGCTATGTGAGTCTTGAACTTGTGTTCCTTTAGCGTTTTCAGGATTCTTGGCAGGTCGGGATGAAGGGTAGGTTCGCCTCCTGTTACGGAGACAATCTTCACCTTGTTGTACTTCATCTCATCAACAAATTCTTCTATCTTGTCTTTTGGAAAGAGAACGTTACCCTCGAAAGCGTTACAACCCTTACAGAGGAGATTACACTTAAAATCTATGTTCCAGATGACTGTCCTCATCGTTCGTTGAAATGATTTTAAGATATAAATAAATTTGAGTTTTGAAAGCGACTAATTTTTTTCCGTTTTTAACAAATACTCTGTGAAATAGCTTATCACTAAGTCCGCTCCTGCTCTGAATATTGAACTCAGAGATTCATCAATAACTGAGTCGAGGTCGATTATTCCGTTCTTGGCGGCTGATCTGATTATCGAATACTCTGCACTGACGTTATAAGCCGCGATTGGAAGAAGGAATCTGTTCCTTACTTCTTTTATTATATCAAGATAGAACAGGGCCGGTTTTACCATGACAACGTCTGCACCTTCTTCTACATCCAATTCGACCTCACGGATTGCCTCCCTCGTACTCAAATAATTCATCTGATAGGTCCGTCTGTCTCCGAATGAGGGAGTGGAATGTACTGCGTCCCTGAATGGAGAATACATCGCGCTCGCGAACTTGGCGCTGTATGCCAGAATGAGTGTTTCCTCAAAACCAGCATCATCTAGCCCCTTCCTTATCCGTCTGACCTGTCCGTCCATCATTCCGGATGGAGCCACACCGTCAGCTCCGGCCTCTGCATAACTCGTGGCGATCTTCGCGTAAACATCTAGCGTTGAATCGTTGTCAATCTTCGCACCTTTGATCAGACCACAGTGGCCATGATCTGTGTATTCACACAGACACAGGTCCGAAAAAATTGCAAGATCCGTTTCCTCCTTAATCTCCCTTATCGTTCTTTGGACGATTCCGTGATTGTCGTATGAGGCAGAACCACTTGCGTCTTTGTGTTTCGGTACACCGAACAACAGAATTGATTTCACTCCCATCTCCTCGTACTCCTTTGCCTTCTCAACAAGCTGTTCTTGAGGAAATCTGTAGATGTCAGGCATGTTCTTAATTTCCTCTCGTTTGGTGATGTTTTCATCCACGAACATGGGCATAACGAGTTTGTCTTTTCTTATCTTTGAATCTGCAAATATCTCTCTGATCTTAGGAGACTTTCTTAGTCTTCTTAGTCTCATATCTGGAAAAGTTCTCGTTCAATATCATCTCCATCTTTGTAACTGTCTCTGATGATCTGATGTCCTTCGCATTCTTTATACCATTGACGACAAACCCCAAGAGTTTATTCCTGGTGGACTCCAGTCCCTTCTTTATCTGGGCTTTGTTCTCCCTGTTATAGGGCTTCTTCTCGAAATACTTCATCTCCTCTTCTATGACCTTGTTCGAATAATCGTATATTCTCTTGAGAAACTCTTCTCTGTCGACATTCATGATCTTCTGTGAGAATTTCTCAAATTCGTCGTTCACAATCTTGAGACTCCTGGTAGCATAATCCCCGGCTTCATCGTTGTTGGCAGATATTGTCCTGGACAGGAGTTCCATGTTCACCAGCTTTACTGAATCTGGTAACTCTTGTGATACGTTCGGCGGGACCCCCAGATCAAGCACCGTCTTGATCTTCGAGTTCATTACATCCTTTCTTTCGAGTATTATCTCCGCAGACTTGGTTGCTGTAATAATCACGTCATATGACTTCCACTTCTTCTTGTCGAAGTCTTCTATTCTGACACCGAACGCCTTTGAGATCTCCTTCGCCCTTTCAGTGGATCTATTACTGATGGAGAATGGAATTCCCTTTCTAGATAGGAAACTGGACACCTGAGTACCTAGGTCGCCTGCTCCGATAACGAGGACCTTCTGTCCTGGCAAGATCTTTATCTGGTCGAGGGCCTCACCAGCAACGCTTCTAGCCCTCTTTCCGTTCCCATTTTCTCTCCTTGCCTTCCTACCAATTTCGAGAGACTTCTTGAGGAGCTCATTCAGATTTGCACCTGAGAATCCCTTTCTTTTGGATACTTCCCATGCGTCCCTCACCTGGCCAAGGATCTCGTTTTCACCGATGACCATTGAATCCATTCCCGCTGAGACCAAGAATAGATGTTTTATTGCATCCAGTCCGTGAACGACGCTGTGCTTGAGTGACTTTTCATAGATGTAATCTTCCAGAAATTCTACGGTTTCCCTGTCTCCCGGGTAGAAATATATCTCAAACCTGTTGCAAGTCCATAAAACAAGTGCTTCTTCTATCCTCTCATTCTTCTTGATATAATCATAAACCTCGTCGATCTGTAAATCTTTTACCGACGAGAAATAAAGAGACCCCAGGTCACCGTAAGTGACCTTTATGAGGAACATACCTCCCTTTTCCAATTATAGCACCTTGTTCTGAAACACGGACAATATAATTACCTTTTCGTGGCTAAGATTGTCACGATGGTTTCGATGTTGGGTGTGTCAAATATCTCTTTAGGCTCGTAACCTAAGGAGCGAATCTTTTTTGCTGTCGGTTTTCCGATGGCATAGATGCTCTTCTCCTTCAATTTCTCCCCCAGCCTTCTCTGCAATAGTTCGAAAGATTTCGACGACCCAACGAGTATTACGCCTGTGCGATCCAGGATTCCATAATCTATGGACGTATTCTCTTCAATCTTGTATGCAATAATGTGCTTGACATTTATTCCGTTCTCTTTGATCTTATCGATGAATTTTTTTGAGATGTTATCGCTCCCAACAATCGTGATAGATTTTTCTGTGCCTATCATCAATGCAGCTAACCCCTCCGTGTTCTGTTCTTGCGGTACATTGCAGTCGAGAGAAAAGATTTTTTTCAAGTAATGTGCAGTCTGTTCCCCGATACAGTAAATTCTATTGCTCCGAATCGAAACATTCGACATTCTTAGTGAAATGATTCCCCTCTTGGAAGTGAAAACAAGCACCCCCTCGATCTGGCCCAATCCGGAAAGATCTTGATAGACTATTTTCAGTACAGGTAGCTGTTCAACTCCCTTCACTTCCCTATCCAGCGGAGCGCCAACATAAGCAATGTTATGAGCCAATGATATCCCTCAACTTCTTGATGTCGGATTCTTCAATGCTTTTGACGTAAGAAAAATCGAACCTCTTTTCGTCGTTCGCGTATGCAAATTTGATCCTTTTTTCGGGGTAGATTGCTCTGATACTTGCTGCAACATTGCATCCTAGCTGTAGCCTGACCATCAGTTCTCTTTCATTTTTGGCCTCCCAGAGTGATGCTTCGTCCTGAATTTTCTTCAACTTGTTTTCAACTTCACTTCCCTTTTCGGTAACGATTGCCACGAACCCTTGATTTGGATCTGGCGGGCAAATATCTTCGCTTATAATTTCACCCATCGGACTAATATTAAGTCTATCAAGAGCGGCCTTTGCGACTACTATTGAATCGACTTCCCCGTTCTCCCACTTCCTTATCCTTGTGTCAATATTACCTCTGATATTGACGAATCTGAGATTCCTGTTATAGAGGTTAAGGAATGACTTCCTTCTGATAGAGCTTGAACCTGTCGTCCCGGCGAAATACTTGAGAGATTCTCTTGAAATGAAATAGTCCCTAGGATCTGCCCTCTTTGAAAAAAATGATATGTCCAACCTGGGATCAATTTCGTTTGGAATGTCCTTAGCAGAGTGTACTGCTGCCTCCACTTCTCCATCGAGTATCATGTCATTCAACCTCCTGACGAAAATACCCTGTTCTTTCATGTCGTACAGTGGTGTTTCAGCGTCCCTTTCTCCGTGAGATTCCACGAGGAAGGGTTCAATGTCCATATCAAACGGTACCAGTGCCTTGGATATAATGTCAAACTGTCTTAGAGCAAGTCTTGATCCACGTGTAGCGAACTTCAGCGTGCCTTCCATAATTTTTTCGCTTCCTCAGCCAGGAAACTGAAGGTTTCTTTCACTTCCTTTTCGTTATGTGCAAAGCTGATAAAAATCGTTTCGTCAAAAGAAGGTGCAAGGAAAATGCCTGCACTCATTGCCTTTTCAAAGAAACGGAAGTAAAGCCCTTTGTCCGATTTCATAGCGCCGACAGCGCTTTCGATTCTGCTTTTTGAGAAGAACAATGAGAGCATTCCTGTGTTTGAATTAACAGTTAAACCGGATTCTGAAAGTTCTTTGACGGCTGTCTCTGTGAGCATTTTCAGACGAGTATAGTCTCCTTTTGAAAGGATATTTAGGGTTTCAAAGCCGGCTGCAACAGAAAGGGGATTACCGGAAAATGTTCCAGCCTGGGGGAACTGGCCAGAGGGTCTTACTTTCTTCATAATATCCTCTCTTCCACCATATGCAGCGAGCGGAAGCCCCCCTCCGATTATCTTTGCGAAAGTGGCCAGGTCTGGTTCTATTTTCTTAGAGGCATAATATGGAAAGAAGCCCGTCCTGTACCCGGTGATCACCTCATCAGCAATCATCAGTGTCCCTGTTCTTTCTGTGATATCTCTCACAGATTCAAGATACCCATCATTTGGATTGATAACTCCAATATTTCCCATTGCCGGTTCAATGATAAGACAGGCGTATTCCTTGCTTGAAAGTTTATCACTTACCGCATCAACGGAGTTGAAATGAACAGAATCAACGAGTTCCGAGGGAAAATTGAATGGGTGAGTACCGTGATACCCACCTTCTATCTTCAAAACCTTCTTTCTCCCGGTGTGATGAATTGCAAGTCGGATAGCGTGCATTGTCGCCTCTGTTCCTGTATTGACCATTCTTAACTTGTCTAGGGAAGCAGATCTGGTGAGCGTCTCGCCCAACTTAACTTCCAGTTCGGTTGGAGCCCCAAAAATGGAGCCTTGCTCAGCGACTTCCTTGATTCTTTCCACCACTCTCTCTGGGGAGTGCCCCAAAATGAGGGGACCGTATGCGAGTAAGAAATCGATGTATTCCTTACCATCTACGTCCCAAATTTTCGAGCCTTTCCCGCGTTTAATGAACTTGGGATATGGAGGATAGAAACGTACCGGACTGTTTACTCCCTTCGGAAATACTTTCGATGCCCTCTCAAACAGCTTTTCACTCTTGCTCAGAAAAACACCCCAGCTAAAATCTCGGCAATTAAGACTATCGCTACCATCAGACCAACAGTTATGAAGGATAGCATATGGGAAATTTTTCTCAATCTTTTCAAGTCGTCAAACTTTCCACTTTCCGCCAGTTTCGGAAACATCTTACCATGCCAAAGATTGTTACCATAGAGTATCAGGTACATGAGTGCAACTGCAACTATCTTGACTGTGAGCACGTATCCCCACTGTTGAGTTATGGCGCCTGAGAAATTCGTAATGTAATCTCGGCGTACGAGATACACCAAAGCTATACCTGTGAGAGTCAGGAGTATTATCACTATGTTGGTCAAGAGTGCATACTTCTTGCCCATGATGGACATGAACCTTGTCCTCTGTTTTTCGTCAGGCATTGCTATGCTGCTGGCAGGCCAGACTATGACCCACACGAATATGGATGAACCGACAAGAAAAACCGCACTTATCACGTGAATGAACAGTAAGGTGATGAGCAATAGACCATACATGCTTGCGGTAAATCACCTTGCGCTATTCAAAGCTTTCATGCTTTCCGGGACATACTTGCAACGTGGATCCTCCTGAAAAATGTCTTCGAAGTAGGAGTAAGCCCTGGATCTAGACCCGCCACAGATATCTGCATATTCACACGCCCCACATCTACCCTTAAAGTTCTTTGAATCCCTCAATTTGATCAGCGTCTCGTTGTTCCTGTAGATGTCGACAATTGAGTTCTCTTTCACGTTGCCAAGATTTATAGGTAGAAACCCTGAAGGATTTACGTCTCCGTTGTGCGCAACGAAGATTATTCCTTTGCCGTCCCTCGTCTGGCTGGTGTGACCCTTTGGTCTATCACCAGGTGTTCCTAGTAAATTAACCGTTTCTTCTATGAGTTTGTTGTACAGGGTGCCACCTTTGTATTCTTTTTTCTCACGTTCAATGAGAATTCGCCTGAAGAATGGTGCTTCTACCGTCCTTATTGAAATGCCGTATCTGGACGCAAATTCGAGATAGTTGAAAACATCTTCATATGCTTCCGTATCGAGATCCTCTCTGTCTATCCCTCTTCCTGTCTTGATCAGGGAGAATACTTCCCACGTTTTCACCTTTGTTTCGAGAAGAATTTTTAATAGTTGCGGAAGTTCGTGGACGTTTTTCTTGAAAACGGTTGTATTTATTTGGAGTATGAAACCTTCTGAAATAATCCTGCGAGCTAATTCGACCGTTTTGTCGAACGTCCCAATATAGCCCCTCAGCCAATCGTGCGTTTCTGAAGATGCACCATCAAGACTCAGAGAAAGCGATTTCACTCCTTTACTCTTCATCATCGAAAAAGACTCCTCGTTCAATAATGGAGTTGCGCTCGGAGACATCGAGGCAGGAATGCCTAGTTCCTTTGCCCTCTGAAGAATTTGCTCTAATCCTCTCTTTTTCATGATGTCTCCTCCTGTTAGTATCAGGACAGGATAGGGAGCCCCGAATTGCTTGATCTGCTCGACAAATGATAAAGATTGATCTATGTTCATTTCATCGGGGAGGGCTTCCAAGAGAGCAGATGCCCTGCAGTGTTTGCAGGCAAGGTCGCAAGCCTTTGTCGTCTCCCAGAATATTAGAATTGGTTTTAAATTGTAATCGATAGGGCGAGGAGTCACTACCGGTAAAGTTGTAAATTCTATATAATAGGAATGTAACTTTTCAAGGATAAAATGTACCTTCCCAGTTCTGGTTTTTCAAGATCATTACATTGGCTCTCTTAATCCTACGACTTTATTTTAGGCGATGGCCAGCGAAAGTTAGAATCTGCGAATGAATATATCAGCGTCAGTCACGATTGGCACTTTTGTGACCAAACCAATGTAGTTCCAGTTTATTGTCTGATTTCAAAACAATTTATACTCCCAGAGGTTTCAGATGAGTGGAACGGACGAAGAAGGTCCTCAAGATTGCTAAACTGGAACTGCAGGAAAATGCTGCCTGGTTTATGAGGCAGGCCGGCAGATTTCTCCCGGAGTATGAATCTCTAAAATTTGGAAAACCTTTTTTGGAGTTTATCAAAGATCCTGATACCGTTGAAAAGGTGTCACTTCTTCCGTTGAAATATTTCGATACCGATGCGATAGTGATCTTTACAGACATTCTACTGCCTTTCACCAAGCTGGACTACCAGCTATCTTATGAAAATGGGATTTCGGTGAAAGAGGGTAGAAGCGAGGATTTCGACTACTATGCACCTCTTTCGACAGGTTTGAAGAAAATCTCTGAGGAAAGATCAGACAAGACAATAATTGGTGTTGTCGGCGGGCCATTCACTACACTCTCTTATCTGTACGATGGTGGAAAGAATGGATATCATAGGTCGAAGGAAGCGCTTGCAACGGAGGGTAACAGTCTATTGAAGACAATGACGGATGAAATAATTGAATTTGCAAGACTTCAGGTTCGGTCCGGTGCAGACATGATACAGATATTTGACAGCTGGATCGGGAATGTGTCTGAAGCCTATTACGAAAAACATCTATCAGTAAATGAAAGTTATTTTGTTGAAAAGGTGAAGGAGATCGGTAAACCGGTGATTTTCTTCAGTGAAGGTTCATCACATCTTTACAGCAAACTACTCAGGCTGAAGTCTGACGTCTTTTCGATCGATTGGAGGATGGACCTGAGTGATTTCAAACAACTTTGCGATGATTGCGTCGTCCAGGGCAATATGGATCCTTACTTGCTGGGGACAGAAGATAATTATCTCGTGAATGAAACGAGGCGGATATTGGATCAGGGGAGAGAGTTCTCAGGGCACATTTTCAACCTTGGTCATGGAGTTCCTCCCTGGGCTGACTGGAAAAAAATAGCACTCATAACAGACACGGTGCATGGCTATGAAAGATAAGGCTGTAGTTCTGATGTACTATGGATTTCCAGAGAAGAGAGAGGAAATGCGAGATTATCTCAGAGGCATACTTCATGGAAGGGAACCTCCTGAGTCACTGATAAGGGAAAATCTGTTCAAACTTGACGTCGTAGGAGGGGAAACTCCCTCGACAAGGATTGTTAATAGCATCAGAGACAAGTTGGAAGTAAAGTTGGAAGGGGAGGGATACAATGTTTACCTGCTATCCAAACACTACATACCCTCGATCACGGATGCATCGGATCTGGTAGGCGAAGAACAGGTCTTCGAAATACCACTATTCCCTGTATATTCAAGATTCATATTTGATGGATACTTCGAACCACTAGAATCCAGTTTGAAGAACAGGAAATTCGTGAGAATAGAGAACATAGGATTTGACAAAGGAATTATAGAATTCTATCAAAGGAAGATAAGAGCGGAAAAGGGTTCAATTATCACATTCTCTGCACACAGCATACCCCTGGAGGGTTATGACCCATATTCTGAATCGATACAAAAAATGTCCAAGGAGATAGCAGGGGATCAGAAATTCATAAACATATACCATAGTCAGGGACCATTTCGGCCGAAGTGGTTAACACCCCACCAGGAATATTCAATTTCTTTTGCCAAGGAAAACGGTTACAAGAAAATTGAAGTAGTCCCCATCGGGTTTATATATGACCATCTCGAGGTTCTCTACGACCTAGACTACAAATTGAAGAACGATGCGAAAAGGGATGGAATAGACTATGAAAGAGTCTCCTTGCCAAACGACTCCGACGTGGTCATAAATGCCATAGTCGATTTGATAAAAAAGTCTTGAACTCGATGGTGATAATCTAGGAAGCGCATTTCTCCGTTTCAACTAAAGAAACCATAAAGTAGATGTGGGCATACCGAGATATGTTTGATCAGGAGTTCAAACCTTTTGCACTTACTGGTTATGAAGAGAAGCTTGAAAGGGAAAAACAATTTGACCTGAAGAGAACTGTTATCGACATAAAGATCAATTTCGAGGAGAGGGCTGTTGAGGGTAAGGTTGAACTGAACATCAAAATGAACAGCCTTCCGCAGGATCATCTCGACATAGATGCCACAGATATGGAAATTTACAATGTCTCGGTCAAAGGTGTTCCATCCAGTTTTGATACGTACAAGGACAAAATTGTGGTTTATGGTGACTTCAGGGCTTTCTCCGAACACATCTTGACTGTTACCTACAAGTCATATCCAAAGAGGGGTGGATACTTCGTTGAGGATGAGGGCGGTATGCAATTCTGGACCCACGGAGAGAGCACAGATGCCCATTCATGGTTCCCCTGCTTTGATTACCCGAACACAAGGAGTCAGTATGAGATCAGAGTTACTGTTCCGAGCGACTACTCTGTGATCAGCAATGGGAAGCTCGTCAACCGAGTTGATGGAGATTTTTCAACTTTCATCTTCAGGGAAGACTTTAGATTCCCCGCATATCTTGTCAGCGTGATAGCAGGCAAATTTAGTTCTTTCAAACAAGAGTGGCAAGGTATCCCCATAACTTCTTACTACCTCCCTAAATTTGAAACTCTGGCAGAAAGATCATTCAAAAATTCCCCAGAGATAATGGAATTCATAAGCGAGAAGACAGGGGTCAAGTATCCGTACTCCAAATACGATCAGACCTGCGTTTCCCTATTCGAAATTGGCGGGATGGAAAACCTGAGCGCAACCACTCTGACAGACAGGACATTGCACGACGAAATAGCCCATCTAGACTATCAGTCTGAACCTTTGGTTTGCCACGAAATGGCACATCAGTGGTTTGGTGATTATGTAACGTGCAGGGATTGGTCTCAGGCGTGGTTGAATGAAGGGTTCGCCACCTACATCGCATTGATCTATAGGGAGAAGCTCAATGGGAAGGACGAGTTTCTCGTAGACGTCGAGAATACAAAGGATGTCTACCTGCGGGAATTCGCTGGTAGTTATGGCAGACCAATTGTTGAGAGGAAGTACAAAGAGCCTGAAGAACTGTTTGACCGGCATCTTTATCAAAAGGCTTCATTGTTCCTGAGATACCTAAACTATTACCTTGGAGACAAGGTGTTCTGGCAAGGAGTGAAGGAATATCTCGAAAATAACAAAATGAGCGGAGTGACAACCTATGACTTCCGCAAGGCACTCTCTAATGTTTCCGGATTCTCGCTAGAGGCACTTTACCATCAATTCCTCGAAGAGCCTGGCCACCCAGAATTCAATGTAGAGGAGTCCGTTTCAAGAGGAAAAGTACAGATAAGGATAACCCAATCAGGCAGAATCTTCAATTTGAGAGTACCTGCAAGACTCTACACTGCGGACAAAAGTGAGGAGCTGGAAATTCAAATCGAGGATAAGTTAACAAGGCTGGAATTTGACAGGAAAGATTTCAAAGGTTTTTCTTTGGATCCCGAGAGTAAGGTCCTGGGAACAATTACGTGCCAGCGCCCGAGAGAATCTTCAAGATTCTTACTCAGGAACGGAGAGAGCGTTATAGAACGTGCAAGGGCCGCGAGAGAGTTAGGAAACTTCGGCTTATCTGAGATTTCCTTCCTCTTCGATTCATTTGAATTAGAAAAATTCTGGTACGTCAAAGGTAAGATTGCAGAGGCTATCTCGAAAATAGGCGGAAAAAGAGTTTCTGCGGCAATGCGGAAGATGCTTGAAGATAGTGATTACAAAGTAAGGAGGGAGGTAGCAAAGTCTGTTGCAAATCTAAACGATGACAAGCTCCTTGACAAGTTGACAGAAATGTTCGGCAATGAAGATGGTTATATTCTGCGTGCCAATCTGCTGATGAGCGCTCAAAAAATCGGGAAAGATAAATCCAAAGACCTCCTTTTGAAAGGACTGGAAACGGAGTCTTATGATAGCATAATCCGCGTAGCTTCAATAAATGCACTTGGGGATCTTGCAGACATTACTACAATAGGTACTGTAAAAAAGTACTTGGGGAAAGATTTCGACTGGCAAACACGCTCTGCTGCCATTTCAGCAATTTCAAAGTTTTACTGGAAGGACAGAGCTGTGGCAGAAATTCTACTCAAAGGATTAGAAGACGAATTCTTTATAGTGAGACAAAGCGCAGCGAGTGGGATAAGAGATACTGGAGATCTCCAACTAATAACAAGAATCTTGCCATACCTAGAAAAGGAACACGAGGGGTTTGTCAAGAGAATCATGAGAGAGGCATTGGAATTGAAGGGTGCTCCGATACCTCAGGATTTCAAAGAGATGAAGGAACAACTCTACAAGCTCAAAGAGAGGGTCACCAATTTAGAAGCAAGTAAGAATTCGAAGAAATAGTCATATGTTGACGCTAATGAAATATGACAATAGAGTTCACTTGATTCCACCTAGGAGAGTTGACCTAATCGGGTTACTAAATAGTTCTGGCCATTAACTTTACTTTGCTAAGAAGTTGCCCCAAACACTCAAGTTCTTTCGTGTCAAATATATCTTTTATTCTAATCCATCAAAACTCTGGCACATCGCAAATACGTTTTCAGATGTCTAATCAGCCTAAGTAATCTAAGGACCTGCTGGACGGAGTAACTAAACGTGAACACTGTTTCAAGAAGTTAAGTGCAATGCATTATGATTCAAGAATCTTTGAACCAAAAAGTCTAATGTTATGACACCACAAGGTGTTATATCAATAAGGTGAAAAAATGAGCGCGAAAGATTTTGATTCATTACCGGAGATAAGAAAAATAGTGACGATAAACGCTCCTATTTTGACTGTTTGATAGGCAATAGCCACATCCAAAGGAATTAGTGTTTGGTAGTTACAAAACGATTTCAAGACTATTGAAGGGTACAAGTTCATGATCCACGATTATGCATTTGGAGATTCTCCCTGTCTGGTTACCAAGAGGTGATCGCTCCGACTCATCTGGAATTCGATTGGGATAAGGACTGGCACTTGGTGTTTGAACTTCGGGCCATCGGAGAGAACAAAACTGAAGTAGTATTTATCAACTCAGGTTTGTCCTCGGACATGAACACAAGATTCGGTCAGCCTCATCCTCAGATTAGAAAGATCATGAATGAAGGATGGGAAAAGGAATAAAAACAAAACCAATCTGAGAACACACTTTGAAGAATGAAAAAGAAAATAAAGTAAAATAAGGGAAAGTGTCCTGAGTTCAGAATTTTCCCTGTGGTAAAGTCCTAGAATTTTCCTTGTTTGTGTCCACCATAGGTCTTGGGGGTTCGGCACTTGCTATTGGAATCGTTGCCATAGCCAGGGAAATGAACAGCAGCACTATTCCGATAGCCTCGGTTACCCAGTTTAGTGTCATCACATAAACTAGGAGGCCCTCAAAAGCAATTATCATTCCTCCGACTGCGAAGTATGAGGCCAGCTTGAAATACTTGTGATCCCCTTTGTTCAAATAAAAGGATGCTAGGAGAATACCAGCAACAACCACTAGGAAGAAGAAAGCGAACATTAGGTGTCCATCAGTGTATGCCTGATCGTAGAGTGCTCCAGCCCCTTGTGTTGGATCCCCAAATCCGTAGTACACTTCGTTGAATTCGATTACATATCCAACTCCGACCATAGTGGCCATAGCTGCCACCCATGTTCCGAGTGAGCTAAGTTGTATGTATTTCCTTCCCTTCGCAACATCTACTGCTTTAACCAGTCCGAAGAGTGCTATGATGGCACCAATACCGATGATCCCAGTTTGACTGTCATCAAGTGCTAGTCCGTTCGCCCCTCCTGCGCCCGATACGAATATTGCTGGAATGACCCATGTTCCTACGGCTGCAATGAAATACATAGCAGTCATGCTAATCACGCCAAATACTGAGATCAACATGCCGATGTTCACCAAGTTTCTCATCCCTTTGGACAGTTTGTTGTAACCTAGCACAACGGCTGTCAGACCGACTATTCCGCCCATAACGGCAGGCAGCATCTGGTGGCTGTGCAATGTCCATGCATTACCAAGAAACGTGGAAAGTCCTCCAATAGAGTTGATGTACGAGTTGATCGGTCCAAAGGATGCAAAACCGTACAGGTTCCCATATTCTAGCAGCATTCCAAAGATCGCAGCTATCGTTGCAGAAATTGTGGCCAATAAAGTAAGTGCATATCCACCGTAAATAGATTTGAACTGTGTCTTTGCCTTGAAGGGAAAGACCAGCAAGAGCAGTATCAGGCCGATTGCATCAACCACCATCAAGATATCTCTTATTGCCTGCATGATTTCATCTACAGTGGCTGCGGATGGAGGATAGAATAGAACAAGTCCAAGGAATGAGAATATCAGAATGGGGTAGGTTGTCAGATTTATTGCCTTCTTGATCCAGTTTACTGAAGAAAACACACTTGTTGCTACAAGTATCAAGATGAATGCAAGAGGAATCATTATCGTATGGTAGAAGTTGACCGTGTATAGAGTGAAGTCTCCGAGTCTGAACCACTTGACACCTGGGAACACCGGACTGATCAGCAGGAACAGCAGAATGAAGACAGTCGTCGCGAGAACATTCTTCCTTGTGTCAGTTAAGAAGTTTATATAATTCGGTTTGTCCAATATAGGTCACCATTTGGCTATGTTATTTAACTTAAAAATAGATGCGGTAATCAATTGGAATTTGGATGTATTTTCGTAACTTACACTACTTTAATCTTTTGTCTCTTACTTAACTAAAATAATTAACTCTTAGTAAATAATTTTTCCTTTCTTTGAAGAAATATTAGTTAGAATTCATCCCTACCTTCTTGGGAATTCTAAATACCAAAGCATAGATTAATATTTAGTTAAGAACTAATTCAGTGAATGGAATTTTCTTGCGCCACTAGGAAGAGCGATCTGGAAAAATTGGATGGAAAAGAGTTTGATGTCCTAGTCGTTGGTGGGGGGATTGTTGGGGCAGGTATAACAAATATCCTAAGTGCGAACGGATTGAGAATCCTATTAGTCGATAAGGGTGATTTTGCATCCGGGACTAGCAGCAATTCATCAAAGTTGATTCACGGAGGTCTCAGATATCTGGCGCAGGGTCACCTGCTTTTGACGCGAGAACTCTTGAAGGAGAGAAACTATCTATTGAATAATCTGGACTTTGTCAAAAAGATGAAATTTGACATACTTATAGACGACGGGTCCTGGAGCAGACCATCGCTCTATTTCGGTCTATTCCTTTACAACCTTCTTGGTGGTAAATTTAAACTTCCACACTTCCAGACTGAGGGTTATTCTTATCCGGGATTCAAAGGTAAGTTCACCTATGACGACGCCTCTACTGACGATGCACTTCTTGTTATCCACAATGTAGTGTCTTCAGTAATCCAAGGTTCCACTGCCATAAATTATCTGGAGGCTACCTCTTTCAAAGATAAAGACGAAAAGGTCGAAACAGAGCTGATTGATAAGTTTGGAAATGGAGCGTACAAAGTAACCAGCAAGATAGTGGTAAATGCATCCGGCCCTTGGGTAAATGTCGCATACCGAGACTACACATCTAGACAGATAGAAAACATGAAGCTGTCAAAGGGATCACACATCATTTTTAAGAGAGATAAATTCGGGTTGAACAATGCGGTCGCATTCAGGTCCCACCTGGACCGACGCCAGATGTTCATCATCCCAAAAGGAGAAGTAGTGATTGTTGGAACAACTGACAGATTCATCGACAATCCTGGCGAATCGGAAATGAGCGAAGAAGAAAGAAATTACATCCTAGATTCTGTGAGGAAGATTGTTCCATCGCTGGACCAAAAAGAGATCATAGGTAGCTATTCAGGCATAAGACCCCTGTATGGAAGCGGGGATGACCCAGGCAGAGTAACCAGAGATTTCCATATTGACATCACTGGAAAAATGATAAGTATAGTGGGGGTAAAGATAACCAATTACAGGGCAGCCTCCCGGAAGATCTGTAAACAAATAGGAACAATGCTTCAGACTAATATCAGAGTGACCGATCTGCCGAAAATAGTCTACAAAAGAGGGAATGAGGACCCCCTCGAATCAGCCCTAATGAAAGAGTGTGCACTCACTGTTGAAGATGTTTTGAAGAGAAGATTAGGATATTACTACAACAAAGAAGATCAGGGAAAACCTCAAGTCAAATCTATTGAGGACAGAATATCCAGACTGAATAATCAGTGACAAAAAGAGAACAGAATCCTTTCTTGGATTTCAGGATCAAGGCAACAAGAATCTGTTTATTATATCGGCGACCAGTTTGGGATGACTGGTAAATGGAGTGTGATTCGCACCCTCGATTCTATGGAATTCGGAATGCGGCAGTTTTTCCGATAAGACCTTTCCCCATCTTGCGTCAAAGATGTAATCTTCAGATCCCCAGATTACTGATACAGGTACTTTGATGCCCCTGAGGAGTCTGTCGTCAACGCTCACACCATCGTTGCTCACCACACTCAGGATGTCATGTATCGGAAACGGGAAAAAGGGATTGTAAGAAGCGTTCTTGTCGAGAACAGAGTTTAGTCCGGTCCTGAATTTCGCGTCATCTTTTGGAATAGTTCCAGCAGAATCAATTAGCACCATTCTGTTCGGTTTCATTCCGGATAGTGCAAGTCTCATTGCGACGAGTCCCCCAAAAGAGCTGCCGACGACTGAGTATTCTTGTAACCCTAGATGGTTTAAGAGTTCCATTAAGGATCTTGCCTGAACATCTAAGAGTTGGTTCAGTCTAAGATTTTCGGATCGTATTTTCGGCATTTCCGATCTACCGTGTCCGAAGAGATCGACGTTGATTAGATCAAAACTGTCGTCTAAAAAATTCAATAGCCCTCCCCATACTTCTGAGGAAGCAGTGAAGCCATGAATGAGCAGCAGACAGTTTCTTCCAGTTCTTCTTGTGTACGAGATCTTTCCTGCAGAACTGTCATAGTAGAACTGGTCCACAACGCTGATGTTTTGTGACCGTTAAACATTTTGGTAGACCAATTATTATGAGTAAAGCAGAATTGACAGGGGTTAAGAACTCTCTATCGTGGCGAAATGCACTTAGAAAATACGTGTGCATATGGAAGAGGGTGGATTGATGCTTACTAGTTCTCTAGGAGAAGAGTTCCTAAGTATGGGAGTTTAGGCTCTTGTGAAGGATCTAACACTGGATATTGACTCCTTGGGTTGAATTTATTAACAACAGAAATATCTTTATCAATGTCAGAAGTTCTTTTGTTCCCATCAGAAGATTGGGTAAAGGAATACTGCAAACGATTGACTGAATCTCCTGATTATAACAAGACTGGAAAAGGGTGGAAGGATCCGATTAAATTCAAGATGACGGAACTCGGCGACTTGAAGAACAGCATACCCTATGATTCCTTCATTCTGAGTCTTCACGACGGAAAATGTGATGGATCGGAAATGGTATCGGATCCGAACAAGACCGCTTCGTACGAGCTGACTGCCACATACACGAACTGGAAGAAGATAATTGGGGGAAAGATAAATCCAACTCAGGCTATGCTGACAGGGCAGATGAAGGTAAGAGGAAACATCGCCCTTCTATTGAGATACGCGTCCGCGGCAATTGCAATGGTAAAAACGGCCCAAACGATTCCGACGAAGTATGTTGGGCAAGAATGAGTTTATTCAAGTTTCCTCGAACCCTTTACTTCCAGAGGGACATTATCGACAGCCTCCAAGACATTCTGTTGAAGGAGGGCATAAAAAAAGTTCTAGTAATTACTGACAGGAATGTACTGAACAAAAATGGCAAAAGGATTGAAACTGCTCTTGGCACAATCGAAAGAGAGTACTTCACAGAAGTTCTACCAGAACCATCCATCAAGCAGATACAGGCTGCCTTTTTGAAGCTCAAGGGAAGGGAGTACGATGCTGTCATAGCAATAGGTGGAGGGAGCGTGATTGATTTTTCAAAGGCTATGGCGTTGATCGTATCGAACCCTCAGGCGGACATCGGAAGCATAAGTCCTTTCGAGAGCCTTGATCTCAAAACTAAGCTGGTAGCGATTCCTACAACTTCTGGGACCGGGAGCGATGTTTCGTTTGGGGTAGTACTATCGGATGATAATGGGAAACTTGCGATGGGAAATTATGAACTAGTTCCGGAAATAGACATTCTAGATCCCTCTTTGACTCCAATCGACAGGAATATAATAGTTCCAACTGGAATAGACGCACTTGTCCACTCCTTTGAAGCCATCGCGTCCAACACTTCTAACGTGATGACAGATGCACTTGCGGAGAGAGCTATAGAGACTATACGATTCAATTTAGACGGAGCAATAAGAAATGAGGAGCAGGCGAAGGACCTTATGCACATAGCCGCGACGATGGCAGGCCTTGCATTTTCGAACAGCGGTACAGCATCTGCTCATGCTCTTGGGCACAGTTTCGGTGCAACCTTTCACGTCACTCATGGTACCTCAGTGGGCCTGTTCCTGATTCCATCAATTGTATTTAACTCGCAGGACCCTGAAACAAGGAGGAAGTATCTGAGAATCTGCAAACTGTTTGGAGTTGATGATATAGATTCGCTAATCGGGAAGATCGAAGAGTTCTTCAGAAAAGTGGGACAGCCATATCGTGTCAGAGAACTCGGAATAGAGGAACAAGTCTATATTTCTAAGCTGGAACAGCTTGTAGCTCTGTCCATGAGGGATAGTGAGCTCGCGTTCAATCCTGTCCTGGCCGGGGAAGAGGACCTGAAGAAAATTTTTGTAAACAATTATTGAACTCTTAAGGAACCACGAAGTTTACTCCTTTTTCAAGAAGAGAAATGGTAATCGGAGTATCTCCCACCACTTCACCGTCCATTTCTACCAGGTTTCCTTTTCCCAAGAAATGGAATGCCTTTCCCCTGAACTCGTAAGAAAAATTCTTTTCTATATAAGTTCCGTTCATGAGGTCCTTTAAACGCAAGAGCGTTGTTAACTTTGAAACTGGTTTCAGGATATGGACGTCTAGATTACCATCGCTAATAATTGAACCAGGGGATGCGAGCATTCCACCGCCAAAATATTTTCCATTCGCCACAATGACTTCTATTGTGTCAATTTCCTGAAGTTTATCCAACTCGAATTTCACGCTGAACCTCTTGAGCTTCATTAACGCAGACAGGACTCCTATCAGGAACGAGTTTTTTCCAGCCTTGCTGTGTGAGTTGACATACTTCATTACCTCTGCACCGAATCCAATCTCCAAGATATTTATGAAAGTACGTGAAGTTCGAGTTTCATCAAAAGTAACATTTGCAAGATCGACTTTCTCCGTCCTGCCTGACTTCAGAACCTTGAGCGCATCTTGGACGCTTCTTATACCCACGCTCTTCCCGAAATCAGAGCCTGTACCTAGCGGTATCAGGGCAACTCTAATCTCAGATCCTGCCACTCCATTTATGACCTCATTCAGTGTTCCGTCTCCGCCACAGGATACTATCGTATCGAACCCCTTGAGCGCCCCATTCCTTGCAAGCTCGGTGGCGTGTCCAGGTCGCTCAGTCAGTACGCATTCGTGTTCTGGAAAATTTGATTCAATCTCCTTTTCAATCTCTGGCCATTCTTTCCCGGCATTCCCGTTTCCTGCAGAGGGGTTTACAATGAATAATAATTTCACAACCTTAGAATCCGCTAGAAATTAAATCTTATTCCAAAAATGTATTCACCTTGGTGGTATGATTCCGGGAACCA
>JAJZYT010000024.1 GCA_021797915.1 Thermoplasmata archaeon
ACGGGCCCAGTGGGAATCGAACCCACGACCACCTGGTTAAAAGCCAGATGCTCTACCGAGCTGAGCTACGGGCCCCAGGCGGTAATGGTTTAAAAAATATAAGAATGTCGATTAGACTTCTACGTTTATCCCGAGCTTTTCTGTGAGTTCTTTGTATCTGTTTCTTATGGTGACTTCTGTAACCCCCGCTACTTCGGCTACCTCTCTCTGTGTCCTTCTTTCGTTAAGAGAAATGCTCGCGATGTAGATTGCGGCTGCTGCAACTCCAGTTGGTCCCCTTCCAGATGTCAGGTCCCTGTTCTCCGCCATTTTCAGAATTTCCATTGCTTTCTTCTTTGCCTCGTTGGAGAGTCTCAACCTGT
This sequence comes from Thermoplasmata archaeon, assembly GCA_021797915.1. Classification (GTDB taxonomy): domain Archaea; phylum Thermoplasmatota; class Thermoplasmata; order Thermoplasmatales. The sequence continues at coordinate 363 of JAJZYT010000024.1, forward strand.
TACAGAACCTGTTGATGTAGTCTTCGGGTCTTGATGGGAATATTCCGAGCTGGAGAATTCTGCTCATCATCCTATAAGTTCTTCCTATCTCCTTCTTCTTGATCCTGGTTACTGATGCAATTTCTTCTAGCGTCCTTGGTACACCCATTTGCCTACATGCGCCATAGATTGAGCCCGCAACAACTCCCTCGATTGATCTTCCTCTGATCATGTTTTCCTTGACTGCTCTTCTGTAAATTACAGCAGCAGTTTCCCTGACATCCTTTGGTAAACTCAGATTGGATGCCATCCTCTCAAGTTCTTGCAAAGCCTGAGCCAGATTTCTTTCAGCTGCGTTTGAAACTTTAATCCTTCTCTGCCATTTCCTTAGTCTGTATAGCTGAGCCCTGCTCTTGGTTGGGATGCTCTTCCCGTACGAGTCCTTGTTCTTCCATGAAATTTCAGTGCTGAGTCCCTTGTCGTGAATAGTGTATGTCATCGGAGCACCAGTCCTCGCTCTGGCTTCCGATTGTTCCGAATCGAAGGCTCTCCAGTCAGGTCCCTGATCTATGAAGCTGTCATCGATCACAAGGCCGCAGTCCTGGCAAACTAGTTCTCCTCTCTCATAGTCTCTGACGAGATGGGTAGAACCGCACTCGGGACACTTCGTCACTTCTTCGAAAAGGTCCCTCTTGTTTTTTTTTCTCTCTTCTTCAACCATTCTTTCACCTCACGTAAATCTCCTTCACCACAACTCCCTTCGAATCAATAGCAACATAAGGAGCGCTGACAGGGCCGAATATTCTCGAAATCTTGCCTAGCGGTTTACCCTCCTTTGCGAAAATCTTTGTGGATAACTGAACCTCCCTGTTCAATTTCGCTATGAGCTTTCCTTCCCTCACTCCTAAAACAGTACCTACTTTCTTAAGAGAATTAGGCATAGGTCAGAGAGATAAGTTCTAGGTATTTAATTATTTCGCAATTTTCTCCTGTTCTATAAAATTGTTTCTGCGATTTTTGCTATATCTCGATGCGGCCAGCACCAATGCCTCGTGCAGTATTGACGGTTTTTCTGGCCGACTCCTGAACTCACAGTGGAATTGGGAACCGACGAAGAAAGGATGATTATCAAGTTCCAGTATCTCCATCCTAGTGCCACTTTCGTCCGTCGCTGAGAAATGCATTCCATTCCTCTCGATGTCATCTATGAATTTTGGATTGACCTCCCACCTGTGTCTGTGCCTCTCTTCGATTTCTTCTTTGCCATAAAGAGCATAGGCTAGGCTTCCTTTCTTGACTTTTATTTTCTTGTCACCCAATCTCATAGTTCCACCTTTGTCGTTCACACCCACCTGCTCAGGAAGAAGATCTATTACAGGATATTTGGTGTCGGGATTCAGTTCACTGGAGTTGGCTCCACTGAGGCCCAGTACATTTCTCGCAAACTCAACAACGGTCAACTGGAATCCGAAACAGATTCCAAGGAGTGGAATCTTATTTTCCCTTGCATATTTTATTGCCCTAATCTTCCCCTCAGTGCCCCTTGGCCCGTAACCCCAAGGAATCAGGATTCCATCCAAGTCCTTGAGTGATTCTTCTATCCGATCTTCTTTCTCTGAATTGATCCACTTTAGCTTGACCCCTATTCCTGTTTTCCCTGTTACGTGCATGAATGCGTGTTCATTGGATATGTATGAGTCCTTTATCTGTACATATTTTCCCACGACTCCTATTGTGATCCACTGTGAAGGATTCTTAATGTTCTCAACTATTCCTCTCCAGAATTCCATGGTTGACTCGTTGGATTTCAGACCAATACGGTCCAGGATATAGTTGGGCAAGACGGTATCATTAAGAAGAAGAGGCATTGTGAAAATATCCCCCACATCTGGAATGCTTATCACTGCCTTCTCGTCAACCTGTGTGAACAAGGCAATTTTTTCCTTTAGCTCCCTGTCCAGCTCGATCTCACTCCTCGCGATAATTGCATCCGGCTGGATACCGATGGATCTGAGTTCCTTCACACTGTGCTGTGTAGGTTTAGTTTTCGGCTCCCCTACGCTTCTAAGAGTTGGTACATAGGTGACGTGAATGAAGAATATCTTTCCATCTTCCTCCAGTTTCATCTGTCGCAGCGCTTCCAGGAAAGGCATCGATTCAATATCTCCAACCACCCCGCCTACCTCTACCAGCACAATATCCGACTTATCTTCAGAACCGATCATCCTGATCCTTCTCTTGATCTCGTCCGTGACATGCGGTATGATCTGAACTGTGCTTCCCAGAAAATCACCCTTCCTTTCCTTCTCTATGACCCACCTGTAAACTTTTCCTGTAGTGAGATTGTTTCCACTCTTCAGATCCCTGCTCAGGAATCTTTCATAATTCCCAAGGTCAAGATCGGCTTCAGTTCCATCGCTCAGCACAAAAACTTCACCGTGCTGATATGGATTCATGGTGCCCGCATCATAGTTGATATAAGGATCTATCTTTACAATATCAACCTTGTAATTTCTCTGCCTGAGTATGTATGCCAATGAAGAAGTGATTGTTCCTTTTCCAATACCAGAAATTACTCCACCAGTAATAACTACAAAACGCACATCTCTTATTTCTAATACATTATTAATCTTTTTTGAAATGTCTCGAGTTCACTATTTAAAACGACTTCGTCTATTGAAAATTTTGAGGAAAAACAATCCAAAAAAGTATATTTGAAATAATATCATGCTAAGACAATGCAAGACCAGATAAGGGTAATCACTTCATCTTATTTTAACGAAAACGGGTTACCTGTTATCGAGATTTTTGGGAGAAACCTGGAAGGAGAATCATTCGTGCTTCTGTATAGAAAATTTCTCCCTTACTTCTATGCCATTGATCCCACGGAAGACGAACTAAGAAGGCTGAAGTCTGTTGAGGAAATGGTCAGTATCGAAGAGAAGAAACTATGGTACAAGGGGAAGGAGAGGAGGGCCGTCAAGTTCACCGTCAAGTCTCCATGGAGAGTGCCTGAGTTCAGAAGGAATATCTCAGAGATGAATCGGATTCTGGCAGCTGACATACCTTTCCATTTCAGGTTCTTCTATGATTTGGACCTAGGGAGTTGTGTCAAGTTCAGCGGGGAAGAAATCAAGAGCGACAAATTTGCAGTTGACCACGTTGTCAATATAGATAGCGTTGAAAAGGTTCAGGACTTTCTGCCCCCACTGAAGGTACTGAGTTTCGACATAGAGAACAGCATTAAGACACAGCAGCTGTACGTGATCGGATACACATTCAGTTTCAAGGGAAAATACACCGATGGTGCGATATATGGGGAACCCAGAGACATCCTCGATAAATTCATACAGCTAGTAAGGAAAGAGGATCCAGATATCATAACAGGATACAATATAGACGGATACGACCTTCCCTTCTTGGAAAAGCTCGCGGATAAGGAGAACATATCCATGTATCTAGGGAGGGATAACAGCGCACCACAGAGAATACAGGACCAATTTTGGAGGATTCATGGCCGTGTAGTCGCAGATGCGTGGTGGAATGTGAAGAGGGAAATACACCCCAAACAAGAGTCCCTGGCCTATGTTTCACAGGAGTTGTTAAATGAATCAAAGGGTGATGTCGACAGGCTGAGTATTGACCAGGAATGGCAGAAAGACAGGGACAGGGTGGTCAAATACTGTATCAAAGACGCTCTGTTGGCCCTCAAGATACTCGAAAAAATAGGCGTTATAGAGAAATATGAAAATATGAGCACCGTGTCGATGATTCCGCTCGACGATGTCTGGAACTCGGGCAACTCCACTCTCATAGACTCCCTCGTAATAAGGGAGGCAGACAGGAAGAACATTGCAGTGCCCATGAACAATTTCACGAACCAGAACGCTGACAAGATCGAGGGCGGATACGTTCACTCGATCGAAGCAGGTCTCTACGACATGGTTGCTGTAATGGACTTCAAGAGCATGTATCCCAGCCTGATGATAAAGTACAATATTTGTTTTACAACAATTTCTCCAGATGGGGACGTAATATCACCGAACGGCACCAAGTTTGTTTCTGCAAAAATAAAGAGAGGATTGATACCTGAACTGCTGGAAAGGTTGATGAAAACCAGGGACAATTACAAGGCAATGATGAGGAAGGAAACGGATCCAGACAAGAAGAGGTACCTAGATAGCATGCAGAGCCAGGTCAAAATATTGATGAACTCCTTCTACGGTGTATTTGCATCCAGTTTCTACAGGTTTACAGATCAGAATATAGGTTCGAGCATAACTGCGTTCGCAAGGGAAACAATCAAAGGGATAATCGCAGATTTCACCTCAAATGGCATTCAGGTGGTATATGGGGACACCGATTCAATCTTCATAAAGACAGGTAGGGCAACAGTGGACGAGGCGGTTGATCTTTCCAACGGGTTGACGGACGAGGTTTCCAAGAAACTGGGTATCATAATTGAAGTTGAAAGAGTACTTGATCCACTCTTCTCTCACGGTGCAAAGAAGAGGTACGCAGGCAAGATATTGTTTCCTAAGCAGGATTCTGGAAATATAGTGGTTAGGGGTTACGAGATTAGAAGGACCGATTCTTTCGATCTTCAGTCAGAAGCGCTGATGGAAATTTTCAATTTCATACTTGATAGAGACGTCAACGGAGCACTTAGGAGGGCAAAGGAAATTGTCTCAGATATCAAAAGCGGAAGAGTGGAGACAGACAAACTCGTTATCTCAAGAACAGTCAAGGACTTTGAGTTCTACAAAGCAATGGACTCGCTGGCTAACGTACAGGCAGCAAAGAAGATGATGCAGAAGGGAAGAGAATTTGTTCCGGGTATGAAGGTTTCGTGGGTGGTGGTCGACAGTAAGAGGCGGCCACAAGTAGTTGAACCGTACTTACCGAACGTTGCTTTCGATTTCAAACCAGACTACGAATACTATGCTGACAGGGTCGCCCAGACGCTCTCGAGAATAACAGAAGTATTCAACATGGATGAATCTACCCTTAAGTCAACTGAAGTTAGGAAGAAGAGCACTCTAGAGGATTTCTTCTGAACTTCGATACATTTTTTATTCAAGGTGTAAATCTACTATGTGCCCCAGATTCACCACAACGATGAAATCCCCGAAAATCACTCCTACACGACCAAAGTGGAAGAGAAAGTGATGGATGGCACAAGTATTGAAGTACTGGACTCATACTTCATCAACGAATTTGTAAAGGTAGATATCAGAAAAGACCTTGAAACTTCAAGGATTTTTTACTCAGTTACCACAGAACAGTTAAAAGAGAGGGAGATTAAAACGCTCGAAAAGATGAAGGAGTCTCTCTCCAATGGTTCTGATAACTCGATCAACTTCGGCTCTTTCTCTGAGAGGGAAGAGTACATCAATCAGATCTTGAAGAGGATACTTGCCGAAGATGGAGTGAATCCTGAAGAAGTTTCTCTTTCCCGTCTGAAATATTTTGCCAAGAGGGATTATCTAGGCTACGGGAAGATTGATGCTCTGCTAAGTGATGGAAATGTGGAAGACATTTCTTGCGACGGAGTGGGCATTCCTCTCTACGTATATCATAAGAAATACCAGAACCTGCGTACAAACATAGTTTTCGACGGGACACAGGAATTGAACAATTTCATCGTTTACCTTGCACAGAAGGGGAATAAGCAGATCTCAGTCTCGGACCCGATCCTTGACACCTCGACCCCAGAGGGGAACAGAATTAACGCAACATATGGAAAAGAAGTTACTGCAAAGGGGGGAACATTCAGTATTCGTATCTTCAATAAAGTTCCATTCTCCGCGGTGGATCTAGTTAAGCTTGGAACAGCAAGTCAAGATCTAATGTCGTACCTCTGGCTCTCGGTCGAAAACGGCAAGAACATAGTTGTCCTAGGAGGCACTGGAGTTGGCAAGACTTCCACTCTAAATGCCATTATACTATTCGTGCCTTCTACATCAAAGATTGTAAGCATCGAAGATACAAGGGAAATCAAGATCCCTCATAAGAACTGGATTTCTGCTGTCACGAGAAGTGGAGTCGGCGAAGGAAGATTCGTTATGGGGAAAAATTCTGGAGAAATAGACATGTTTGACCTTCTCGTGAGTGCGCTAAGACAGCGACCAGACTATCTCATAGTCGGTGAAGTAAGGGGTATGGAATCTTACAACCTCTTCCAGGCAATGTCGATGGGGCAGACTACCATAACGACGATTCACGCCGAATCCATAGATGACATGATAATGAGACTGGAAAATCATCCACTCAATATTCCAAGAACAATGCTCACATCTGTAAACTGTGTCGTCAAGCAATCGATGGTCAGGATTAATGAAGGCGTAGAAAGGAGGATAACGGAGGTATCTGAAGTTCTGAGACTGGATCCAGAGTCGAACGAACTCACATTCAACACCATCTTCAGCTGGGATAAATCCAAGGATATGATTACGTTCACGGGAGAACCAGAGTTACTGAAGGAAATTGCAGATAAGAGGAATGTAAGCAGCGAAATAGTCAGAGAAGATTTCAACAAGAGAAGTAAGCTGATCAAGTATCTGGCAGACATGAACATAACAAATTATACTGACATTTGGGAATACCTTAGGAGATATTCCGAGGAGCCTGAAAAAATCTCCATTGAGCTGAATGAATATAAAGATGAAAGGGGGGTCTCATCTGTTCAGAGATAATCAGTCATCTAGAGATGGTCTGAAAAACACCAAGGCTGCAGCTCATTATGGGCAATTCAGAATAGGATTCCTAATAGTGTCTACTAAAATCTTTTCACCCTTTTTTACAAATGACAATTCGGTATTCCTGGATAATGTTCAAACAGAACTTTCCAAGGCAGAGATGGGAGAGTCTTCGAGAACTTACATTAGCGGCATATTGTTCGTGGCATTGATTTTTGGACTCATGTTTTCCGTGTCTGCCATTGTTGCTTACCTGGCTAAAGGACCCTATATTCTGTTTACTATATCAGTCCCAATTTCTATTGTAGTCGTGATTGGAATCGGGACGTTTTTTCCGAGCTTCAAATCGTCGCAACGAGGAAAGAAGATAGACGAGAATCTCGGATCCGCATTCGCGTTCATCTCAGCCATGTCAAGCGCTGACGTACCAATCAATTCAATAATACTAAAGTTGTCAAAAAAGAGAGAATATGGAGAGGTTAGTAGAGAGGCAATGAAGATTGCGACCAGAACTGAACTTCTGGGTCTAGATATTTTTACAGCAATGCAGCAGGTGGCAAGAATGAGCCCTTCTGTAGAGTGGCAAAAATTTCTGCAGGGCGCAGTTGCAACGTCTTCCGCAGGTTCCAGGTTGAAACCTTACTTTGTCGCTAAGGCTACAGAGTACCAGAACAAACTAAGGGTATCACTCAAGAAAAACGCAGAGAGTGTATTGATATTCGCCGAGACTTATATCACTATTGGCGTTGCATTTCCGCTGTTTCTGATTGTAATACTTGCTGTTATGGCGGTTATCGCACAAAACACCAGCGGGATGTCTATGTTGTTCCTTATCCTAATTTCATTTCTTGTAATGCCGGTGATGATTGCTACCTTTGTCCTGATCATGTCCAGCGTGAATAGGGAGGTAAGGATCTCTTGAGATTGTTTGTTTGGTCCGGCCTGGTTGGAGGCGTAGTTGCTCTGCTAATAGCTGTTTATCTCTTTGCATCTTTTCACGACAACTTTGTTATTCTATTTGACTTCGTAGTAATTGGAATATTCTTGATGCTCGCGCCTGCCGGAATCCAGGATCATATGACCAGAAGCAAAGTGAATGCTATAGAGAGCAGGCTTCCGGACTTTCTGAGAGATGTTGCTGAGGCATCAAAATTTGGTTCCAATTTGGCGGATTCTATAGTGGTAGCGTCTGAGGGAGAATACGGAGTCCTCACTGAAGATATTAAGCAAATTGCAGCCCAAATCGAGTGGGGGGTTTCAGTTGACGAGACCCTAGAACAATTCGAAAAAAAGTATAGATCTGATTTCATCTTGAAGCTGATAAGTACGTTGATAGAATGTAATAGATCTGGCGGAAATGTTTCAGAAGTGCTAAACCTTGTGGCTGAGAATTCAAAGGAGACCCAACTTCTCACCAAGGAGAAGTATTCACAATTGAGCAGCTATATGATTGTAATCCTTATTGCGTATGCAGTCTTCCTGCTGACAGTAATCATCCTCGACTTACGGTTCTTTCCTGCAATGTCAAAACAGCTCAACTCAGGAAGTTCTGGATCTTTTCTCACTTTCCTTAACCTGAGCTCCATACCTCTGATAAAGGTAATTTTTACCGGAGTGATAATACTCGAAGGTGTTGGTAGTGGTTTAATGGCTGGGGTCTTGGCTGATGGCAGAATGCGGAGCGGATTATTCTATTCAGCTATATTGGCTGCAATAGGATATCTTTCGATTCTTCTAGTCGGAGGTGTTTGAGGACGAGTGTTGATGGGTCGGTGAATCAGATTCGAACTGCAAACGAGTCTCTGAATGATCTCAATTTCTCTGATTTGCACAAGGAAACAGCAATGGAAGCGAATCTCGAGCTGGTAGTTGAATATGGGGTAGAACCCCCATTCAGTTCTGTCAAGATAGTCAAGGATATACGGACTGGCACTGTCTCCTACATTGTAAACGAACCAGATGTGGGAAGAGAAGTAGCAGAAATGACAAGAATTGCAAGACAAATACTGATATCTAACCTGAAGTCGTTTCCTCGAACAGAGCAAGAGCGACTCAATTATTTGAGAAAGTTCCTCGCTGATTTCAAGAAGTCAAGGGAAGGTGTGCTATCCAAGATTGATCTCGAGAAAATATTCTATCTGCTTCAAAGAGAACTACAGGGTTATGGACCAGTTCAAGTTCCAGTTCTTGATGACAACGTAGAAGACATTTCATGCGTTGGTCCCAACGCCCAAATTTATGTGGTGCACAGAAAATTTGGGTCCATATCAACAAATATAGAATTTGAAAATGAAGACGAATTAGATGATTTCGTGAGACGTATAGTTCAACGCTCAGGGAAACACATTTCGATAGCGGTTCCAATGGTGGATTGCACTATGCCTAATGGAGCAAGATTGCAGGCAACGTTAGGAAGGGAGGTCACCAAGAACGGATCATCATTCACGATAAGAAGATTCAGAGAACAACCTTTCACTCCGCTTGAACTCATCAAAATAGGAACAATGAGCCCTGAAATTGCTGTATACCTGTGGCAGGCAGTTGAGGCAGGACAAAACATGTTCGTCATCGGAGGCACTGCTACTGGCAAGACAACAACTCTCAACTCAATTCTCTTATTCGTTCCGCCTGAAAAGAAACTGGTTAGCATAGAGGATACAAGAGAGCTGAACACACCACACGAAAACTGGATCCAGATGCTGACGAGGCCGGGTACGGGCGATGTGAATCTCGCCACAAAGAAACGGGTTGGAGAGCTCGACATGTTCAATCTTCTTGTAAACAGTCTCAGACAGAGACCTGATTACATCATTGTGGGGGAGGTGAGGGGACGCGAAGCGTACACTGTTTTTCAGGCTATGTCCACCGGTCAAAGCGTAATCAGTACTTTCCACGCGAACGACCTATCTTCCTTTGTCCACAGGCTAGAGGGGGAACCGCTAAATATACCGAGAGCAATGATATCTTCACTGGACATAGTTATACTCCAAACTCTAACTAAGGTCGGAAAGGATACGGTCAGAAGGATAAAGAAGATAGTTGAGATAGTCGACTTAGAGAAAACATCGAACGAGGTAGTGACTAACACGGTCTTCGAATGGGATCCGGATACCGATAAGTTTACTTTTAGCGGACACTCTTACTTCCAAAATAAACTGCTCAAGAATGGGGGCCTCACTTCAGAGCAATTTGAAATGGAATTGATAAAGAGACGAAATCTTTTGGTCAGGTTGGGTGTAGAAAATAGTGTTAAGTTCTCCAATTTTGCAGACGAAATTCACAGAATGATTGAAAAACAGAGTTCGCAGTCTAAAAGTGAGAACAAAGAAAGGAGCAGCTCCTAAAATGAAGAGTGTTAATTATGAAGAAGATGGGGTAGCAACTGCTGTTGGGGCCATATTTGCGATTCTCATTTTTATATTCCTGCTTAGCTTGTTCATAACCAGCTATGTTCCGGCAGAAATGACCTCCTACGAGGAACAATACACTTCTGGCCTGAACAATGACATGATGCAGTTCATAAGCGCAGTGAGTTTGTTATCCCTGAATTACCAGCAGGGAGAAACGACTTCTGTCACATTCGAACTCCAGTCCGGATATGTTCCCCTGTTTGCATCTCCTACAGTCGGTGAACTTTCACTCACACAATCATCTGAGGGGTCTGCCGGGTATGTGCTTGTAAACAATTCTACAATGCAGGTTAGATCTGGAGGAACTCTGTCGGTGTATACGAATAATAGATATTTCGTTAACGAGGCCTTTTCTTATGAAATGTCATCTCTCTTCTATGAACAGTACGGAAGCAATCCATTCGTCAATACGTCGCTTGAGTCAAATATCTTGCAGGTTGAACCTCCATCAAACGGATCCACAAATCTTCAGCTTAATCTCGTAAATCTGATGGGCGGTCCTCTAACCATAAGTTCTCAATCACCGATCAGTCTTTCATTAACTGATGCATCTGAAAACTCTTACCTGCTCAGTGGAAATTTTACGCTTACTTATTTCTCTATATTTGGATATCAATTTTATAACTCAATCCTAGAAAAGTTGTCGACGATTAAAGGCATAAGTGTGAAACAGATTAGTGAAGGGAATGGGTACGAGCAGATT
>JAJZYT010000025.1 GCA_021797915.1 Thermoplasmata archaeon
CGTTCACTTTAGATGACGAGGCGATCATGGATTTTCTTGGAATAGAGAATGAGATTAGCGTTCTGGACGTAGGGGGTGCGGACGGATTCTATGCCAAGAAATTTGCAGCACGAGGGGCAAGAGTCACCGTGATAGACAATTATGATTACGAATTCAGTACAATGAATTCAATGGGAATCAAAACGATCATTCAAAATTTCTGTAACTACAGCGAAGGGACTTTTGATATGGTTTTCATGGCACACGTTTACCATGACCTTGTCCTTAACTGCAAGGAAAAAACTCTGGAAAATCTAAGAGAGATATCGCCGATTCATATCGGCCATCTAGATTTTGTGAAAAGAGAACTTGAATTTGGCCCACCTACTTCCGTAAAACTCGAAAAACACGAAGTAATTGCAGATATGGAATCCATAGGATACAAACTGAAAAAAGACACCGAACTTCCATTTCACTACCTCCAGTTGTTTGAGAAAAAGTGACAATTGGAATTTTTCTACTGACTGCAAAATCTACACCAAAGTTATACCGCCAAAGCTATAATTGGGGCTAATAGAAATCTCTCGTCATCCTGAAGCATATAAATGGCTTTAATTATTGCACTTTCATAATGTTTCGAAAAATCAGTCAGGACCAGAACAATATTCAAACCTCTTTACCCCCTTAATTCGTCAAAAATAAGAAAAAAATTATATCCGCCTCCCCCCCCTTCCAGGTGGATTGCCTAAACGATAAGACCCCCCCGCAATCCTTATTGCCTTCCCTTGCACTATGGCATTCGCAACCTTTCTCCTTGCCCCAGAGACCAGTCTATGAAAAGTCGCCTGAGAAATTCCCATCATGTCGGCGGCATCCCTTTGATCCATCTGCATCAGATCTTTAAGCCTGATGGCCTCATATTCTTCGACAGCCAAAACAATCTCATCCGGTCCTCCTAGTTTCCCTCCTGCAGGAAGGAAATGATCGATCGTGGGTAACCTGTTTACGTTCCTAAATCTTCTGGGTCTTGGCGTTTTTCATCACTGTAATTCCTTTAAACTCTTTTCAATTCCTTCCTTTTCCTTTTCCACTTCTTTTAATTCCTCCTCCAGTATTCTCTTCTGCTCATCTTTGGTAAGGCTTGCAACATTGGCTGTGGGAGGGGTAATATAGGGGTCTTCATAATATGGGTCGCAGTGCGACCTTCTCCTGTAAAGCCTTCTTCCTTCATAATTCCCCCATCCTCCAAATGATCTCCTTCCCAGTCCCATCCTTGGTACCGTGTTATTCATGGACCCAGGCGAGTTGTACCCTCCACAGAATCCTGCTCCTCTTCCTGTTCTTGGCCCATGTCCAAGGGGCCCCGTTCCATCTCCATATGGCATTTTTTCACCTCTAGTTATGAATATATATTCATAATAACTACTTAAATATTATCAACTGTCAGATTAAGTCATCAAACTTTCTACAAAGGAAGCAATATCCTTTATGGCTTTAGGCTCCAGATTATTTAGATAGTATTCCGCTAGAGGCCTTCTGTGAGCCATCAACCTTGCGACGGTCTTGTCATAGGGAATTCTTCCGATGATTTCCACATTATTCTCTTCAGAGAAATTCTTCACTCCTTGGAATTCAGGGTTCAAGTTGTTCTTATTTATGGCAATGAAAGACTTAATTCTGAGGTGTTCAGCGAAATAAAACATTATTCCAAGGTCGCTCAGGCTAGAAAGATTATATACTCGCGATAAATATTTAACGGATACAATATGGAGACTGACGTCACCAACCTAGTTGGACTTGATATTTTCAGCGATAGGGGATACAGATTAGGCACAGTCAACGACGTTATCGTCGATTTTGACGCTCAAACAATCTATGGACTTTATGTCGAGAGAACAAATGACGGGCTAGTGGAAGACGGTGTTTCAGTTCTAGTCCCATACAGATGGGTAAGAGCTGTTGGGGATGTCATAATCCTCAAAAGGTTCCCGACATTCGTCTCGGTGTCAGCTTCAGAATAATCTATCCTTTTCTGTTTTGTTTCTTCAAAAGGCACCCTACTTGTAGTGCGTCCTCTCAGGGATGAGTGAAGTATCCTTCCTTTTCATTAAGCACGTTAACGTAACCATATCTCTCAAACTGGTTCACTTTCCCAGTGAATCTGAGTGCATCTTTCTCCAGTAGTCCTTCTTCTGAAGTTCCGTCTGGCCTGATTACCTTGAAAGGCACTTCGTTGCCCGACAACCAGTGGATTATCGGGACCTTTCCTAGAGGGCGACCGGGATTCCACTTTTGTACATCCTCCAGTATTTCCTGTCCAATGTACTGGATATTCTCTTCTCCAATCTTGAAGTACCCAAGATCCTTCAGTCTCACCAACTCACCCTTGAATTTCTGGTAGTCCTGGGACGTGATTGAGATCGATCCTTTCCCAACTAAATACTCTCTCTTCTCCTGAGTCGCAGAATTGCCGGTCTGAGGATACAATGGGATGGAAGCTTTGAGCTTTCCCTCGAATTCAAACTTAAGAGACACCGGTTGGTTGACGAAGAAGTGCCTAGGAGAGATGTTGTCAATTATCTTCCTGTTGAATGAGTAAAATATCTCCCACGAGAAGGTAGTATCAACGCTCCCTATCCCCGATTCAACGTAATATTTCCTGATAGCAAGGGGACTGAATCCTCTCTTCTTTAGAGCAACGAGAGTTCCCAGCTTGGGATCGTCCCATCCGGTGAACTCACCGCTCCTTATGCCCTTCTTTATCAGAGAGGTCTTGAGGATCGTGTGCTCTATTGAAACCTTGCCGTAGTGAAGGTAGAAAGGGAGTTTCCAGTTTCTGTAACCGAAGATGTACTTCTGTTTCTCTGTGTTCGCAGTGTGATCCTTACCCCTTATGACGTGGGTCAGTCCGTTGTAGTGATCGTCCACTGCCACGGAGAAATTCATCATAGGATAAGCCTTGTACCTGTCTCCTTCCAGTGGGTGCGGGGTGTCAACAATCCTGAAGGCGATAAAATCTCTTATCGCTGGATTTGGATGGGTCAAGTCTGTCTTGACGACAGCATATGCTTCTCCTTTCGCATACTCGCCGGAGACCATCTTGTCCCACCGTTCCAAATTTTCTTCCGGCGTTTCATCTCTTTCCTTTATTGGCATTCCCTGCTGTTTTCTCGATTTGAATTCTTCTGTTGGGGAAGTTGCAACATATGCTTTTCTCATTTCAATGAGACTCTTCATCTCGCTGTAGTAGAGTTCGAACCTCTTAGACTGAATAACCAGGTCTGTAAAATTCACATCCAGCCAGTGCAGGTCATCCTGTATCATCTGGTAAGCTTCTGGTTCGTTGTTGGTCGGGTTTGTGTCCTCAATCCTCAATACCAGCTTTCCACCATATCTCCTGAAGTATTCGTCGTTCAGAATGGCCATCCTTGCATGCCCAATGTGAAGAGGTCCCGAGGCAGAAGGAGCCATCCTCATCACCACTCCTTCCTTGCCAACGCCTGGCAGGTCCGGTAATCTCTTTTCCTCCTCCTTTGAAGTCGTAGCAAGAAGTTCCGGGAAATCCCTCTCAATAATTGCCTTCATTTCTTCTGCAGAAAGGGAATTCACTTCGTCCACTATCTCTTTGATTAGTGGCATCAGAGTCTTCAGATTCTTTCGCTCTTCGGGGAACAGTGATACGGTCTTCGAAATTACTGAATTGAGTTCTGCCTTCCCCTCATGCCCCAGTGCGTTGAAAGACGCTATCGCCCTTATTTTGTCCTTCACGAATGCTCGCCTCCATCCTCTTTTTCAATTCTTCAATCCCCTCTCCCGTTGCGCACGATATCTTAAGATTGTCACTTTCAACCCTTTCCAGATCCATCTTGTTCTCAACAACGAGAACATTTTTCCCAAGCTCCTTTATTGAATCGCAAAGTTTCTTCTGGTCTTCCAACCTGAAGCCGCATTCTTCCGATGGATCAAGCATGCAGACTACAACGTCACCGATATTGTTTATAGCTGCGAGAGCCACTCTCTCTATAGCGTTGTGGTCCCTCCTGTTAAGAAGTCCAGGCACATCCAGCACTTCGTAGATGCCGTTTCCCATCTTCATCATTCCAACATTGATGTCCTTGGTGGTGAACGGATAATCTGCTATTTCTGGGGAGAGATTTGTGAGCTTCGATATGAGGGATGATTTTCCAACGTTCGGGAAACCCGCTATTATGACTATCCTCATCTGCCTGCTCACCTGTGGTACTTTCTTCAGCGCTTCCCTCGCCCCCCTGAGGAAGACAAGGGACTCGTCCAGATCCTCAATCACTGACGAAAATCTACCGTAGAAAGCGGACCTGTATCTGGCAATTACGGTCAGGTTTGGTGCCTTCTTTATTCCCCTTATCGAGTTGGTCGCGAACTCCGTTATCTTGCTGTTTGCCCACTTGAGATTGTTCAGCGACCTCTCGTACTCTCTGCCGTTGACCATTATGAACAGCACGTCCCTCTCGAACCTGTCGAGATCATCGAATTTCGGGAATCCATCGTAGACCCTTCCGACGGCCTTCTTTGCGGTCGCTTCCATCAGCTTGATCTTCTGTATGGAAACGGATTTCAATTTGCCAACGAAGCTTGGCAGGTATATGTTCTGAACTTTCTTGATGTCCTTGAAACTCCTCTCGATGATCTCCTTCGCATCCGGAACGGTAGGGATCTTGTCGGGTATCAAGAGACTACCTCTTGGATATCCAGTTCTCCCAGGGAGACAGGCATCTTGATGCCCATGCTCTTCAAAATTCTCGGATGAACCTCTCCGAAGAATCCAACCTTCTTGTCAAGCACCGAAATTCCAGCTATTCTGCCAGGCACGTACATGGTCTGCTCATCCCTCGAGATCTCGTATTTCTCGATTCCAAGATCCTCCAGAATACCGACAAAAATACCCTTAATCACTGAAAAGGATGATGCCCTGTCTGCTATTCCGATCCCCAGTACCTCCTTTTCCATTCCGTCAATGTACACACTCCCTATTTCGAATATTCTCTGGGGATAGGGGTGTCTGAAATTGTTCTTGAAAGTCTGCATCAGGGAGGGGGAAAGCCTGGTCCTGACGGAATCCTGCTCCTGACTGACTGGATTTATGATGTCTGTTCTTGCGTCTCCGAAGCCATAAACGGAATTGTACTTGCTGTTGACGAGAACGCTGCTCACTGTTTCGTTGAGATCATAACCCACCATAAGCTCTCGCAGCTTGCTCTCCATCGATCTCAGTGGATTTGCTTTCCCGTAGCTTACGAAACCCTCCTTCATTCTCCGGATCTTCTCGTATCCAACTCCCTTGAACACGTCTTCCAGGACGTCCACATCCGCTATTATGTCGGTCCTGTACAGTGGAACGGTTGCCTTCCCTTCGCTGAACCCATATCCCATCTTGACGAGAGAAGAAGCTATCTCCTCTTCAGGCAGGTCGTAGCCTAGGAGATTCTTTACGGATTTTCTTGAAATTTCCCTTGTTTGGTACTCCAGCCTGGGTGCCACTGCACCATTCAGCATCAGGGTTGATATTGCACCGGAAGGATATGAAAGAGCGGTCAGCATGAGGACCATCGTCCTCTCCACGGCATTCAGGTTCGTGCCCTCCACGTCCACGAGCAGGTCTTCCGTGTCTTCAGTGACCGTGGTGACCGCCGAGTTGAGAATTGGGGGGAGCGATATTATTTTCCCATCTGCGTCAATAATTCCCGGTATCCTTTCCGGCACCAGGTCCCCATAATCAATGGCCTTTTGATGCTGCTTCATGAATTCGGAAATCATCACCTCTTCGGTCTCTCCGAGGGGAACGAACTTCTCTTCCCTTGTAACCTCCTCGTACGATATGGGGAATTTAACCTTCTTGAGATCGTGGAGACCTATCGAAGACAGCTTCCTGTTTCTTCCGATGGTCAGGTGTATCTTTTCCTGATAATCTATGATTTCAGGAATCAAGTTCCTGACCTTGCATCCCCTCACTATTCCCACGGTGAAATAAGGCCTGTAATTTGGTGGAAAAGAACTCACAATCAGATTTTCATTATTGATCGCCTGGACTGAGAATTTTTCAATACCTTCAAATGTCCGAATTGCCCTGGTTATTCCCTGGATGGAGTACAAGTCAGGCCTGTCTGGATTAAACTCCATGACTACTTCTTCGCCATCCTCCCTTGCTTCTCCTCCCAGGAGCCAAGGTACTTTCAATAGCTGATCCTCAGACAAACCTGAGAAATCCATTAGTTTCTTTTCATCAAACCTGACCAATACCATTTATTGAGGGATAGGGACTTCATATTTATAAATGCGGAAATTTTGTATTCACCCAAATCACACCTATGTTGAAGAGGAATTTCTTGATGTTAAACTGCCAAATTCCATTTTTATCTCACAAAAATGCTTATCAGGTTCATATTTAATAGATAAATATTTCAACTTCAATTCCATATCAGCTTGTGCTAATAAGTTTTAAAGTCAAGAATTTTCTATCAATCGAGAACGAAATATTCATTGATTTTAGAGCGTCAGGGAGCAAACAATTGCCTAAAAACTTACAAAAATACAAGAAGAGTCATATTCTAAAATCTATAGGAATATACGGTCCCAACGCGTCAGGGAAATCAAACATTATTAAGGCGTTTCATTTTGTCTGGGAACTAACGAAATTTTCTCACTCATATAATTTTGATTCAAAAATTCGCCCAACGCAATTTAAGCTTTCGACCAAAAGGGTAGATGAACCAAGCAGGTTCGAACTTACCTTTACCAAGAACGGATACACTTATGAATATGGGTTTTCGTGTCTCAACTCCAAAATAGTGGACGAATATCTATACAGGTGGGACGACAGTTATAAGAAACCCAGAAAATCGACAATTTTTATAAGGAGAAATTCTAACGAATTTGATTTTAAGACTGACAAGAGTAGACAGGAATTGATCAGATCTCAGGTTCCAGAGAATGTACTATACCTCTCTAGATCGACCGCTCTCAATTATGAAAAGGTTCGAGACGTTTACGAATTCATAACCAGTGATTTAGTCATAACTTTCAACAATCCCTGGAACGCGTGGGGTAATTATACAAAGATAGCTATTGCGACAAAAAAAGATATTAGAGATAAAATTGTAGAAATTATGCAGAGATCCGATTTTGGCGGAATTGATGATCTCTCAGTCGAAAAACATAAAGGTAAGAGCATTGGATTTCATGCAGATTTTTCAAATAACGAACCAAAAATAGATACGACCCCCATAGTAGATTCGGAAGTTTATGTCACCAAATTCACACACAAAGATTCAAACGGAAGAAAAGTTGCGTTCGAAGAATTTGAAGAATCGGCAGGAACGTTGAAAATGTTTTCAATGTTAGGTCCAATACTAGACATTCTGGAAAATGGAAAAATGTTGATCATAGATGAATTAGAATCTAGTCTCCATCCAAATGTAGCCGAGTTTGTCGTCAAGCTCTTTCACAGTAAACTCAATAAGAAAAATGCTCAACTCTTATTTGTATCTCACAATACTAATCTTCTGAACAGGGGAATACTCAGGAGGGATCAAATACTTATAACTCAAAGAAAACCAAACGAGGGGACTAGAATTTATCCGCTTTCAAATTTCAACCTAAGGGAGGGGATTGATTTCGAGCGGGCATATCTGAATGGAAGAGTCGGGGGTATACCGTTCATAGACGAATCAATCTTGGAATGAAATGAAACCCAACAAGCGGTATAAGTCAACCAAAACACTTTGGATTTTTTGCGAAGGTGGAACGGAATGGAATTATTTTCAGATGCTTAAGAAGGTCGAGAGAATATCAAGAATCAATATTAAGTCATCAAGCAAAACGAATTGTATAAATATTGTGAAAATAGCTGATACTTTCAGAAAAAGTTCAGGGGATTTCGAGAAAGGAGATCGAGTATTTTGCGTATTTGACAGAGACCGCAACACTGACAAGCAACTGACCGAGGCGAAGAAAATAGCGTCAGGAGGAGGTATTGAAATAATATATTCAAATCCTTCCTTTGAATTGTGGTTGTTGTTACATTACTCTCTTTATAAGAAGCAAAGTGAAGGCGATGAAATTGTGGTTCAGTTAAGGAAACACCTACCTAATTATCGAAAAGCAGATCCAAACATTTATTTGAAGACTAGAAAAAGAATTCCCGTTGCAATTTCCAATGCGCATATTATCAGGAGAGCATACAGAGAAGGTATGGGAGAATATGTCTGCAGGAAGAGCAATCCTCTCACGTTGGTTGATAAACTAATAGAAGCAATAAGAGACCAGAAAGACTGAGGATCATCTTATCAAGTCCAACTAGACGACCTCAAAAAAGTATTTATTAACTCAAACCTTTCCGAAAGAAGAGATGGTAGTGTTTGGCTAAGGAGAAAGCAAGCAGAGTTGCCTCGAAGAAAGTGAAGGATAAGTGGAAGGCAAAGAAATGGTATACGATACTCGCAAACGAATCATTTGGGAAGAAGGAAATAGGTAGCTCACCCGCATCCTCCCCGGAGGAGATGGTGGGAAGAGTTTCCGAAGCGTCACTCTCGGATATAACGGGGGACTACAAGCAGAGTCACGTAAAACTGTATTTCAGAATTACCAAGACGGAAGGTGACAAAGCCTATACGGAGTTTGAGGGTCACGAAATTAACCAGGATTACATAAGAAGGATGATAAGGAGGAGGAAAACAAGAATTGACCTGGTAGTGGATGCTGTAACCTCAGACAACAGCAGCATCAGGATCAAGCCACTGATAGTGGTGGACAGAAAGGTCATAAACAATATCGAAACGGGGATCAGAAACAGAGTCGCTGAATTCCTGAGGGCCAAAGTCAAGGAGCAACCGATTAGCCAGTTCATCGTCTACATGTTTTCCACCCAGATTTACAATGATCTTTACGAGCAAATCAAGGTAATTTATCCGGCCAAGAAAATAGAGATCAGGAGTTCGGAAGTTTTCGAACTGCCAGGGAAAGGTAGAGTAGAAGCGAAGATAGACACTGAGCCGGTGGAAGAACAGGAAGAGGAATCTGAAGCCGGGATGGCTTAGCTGGTGGAGCACCGGACTCATAGGGATTGAAACACTGAGACATCCGGAGGTCGCGGGTTCGAACCCCGTTCCCGGCATACCTATCTATTCTTTGATTCTTGATGTATTGCGCTTCTTTCCAGCTTATCAGGCACAGGAAATTGAAGCTAAGGAATTTTTAAACCACTGTGGGTGAACTTTTCAGCAACGAATTTGCTCCCACGTAGATCAGCACAACGCCAACCATTGAGATGAAAGGTATGAATATCCCTATTATCATCATTACTCCAGCAGTGCCAAATGTGGGTTTGTTAAAATAAGTCCTGAGCTTGAAGGGGCCGACTATGATGGCAAGTATCTCCCCTATGAAAGTCATTATCACACCAACTATCAGTACTACTATGATACCAATTGAAACAGCAACTGCTGATACATGAACCATAATCAACGGGATGAGTGCAATTGAACCTACTATTATGACAAGAAGGCCGATGAAGAACAGGTTCACCCCTGTGTAAGGTGATGAAAATTCTTCAGACATCCCCTTGAGGACCCTGTAGCTCCTCCTGAGGAAGACGAATGATAGTAGCATAAGTATTGCAGATACTAATCCAAGAACACCCTGGGCAACTCGACTCCCAGATTTGCATATGCGGCGGGTGATGCGGTTGATGTGGTGGCAAATGATGAGATGAGCTTCGAGAACATAGTAAATGCGAATATTATCGCGACAGCATCCAGTGCGAAACCAAAGATCGATAGAAGGGAGAATGTCCTGATATTTCAAAGCGCATTGATCTCAGATGATGTTCTTGCTGCAGTATCCTGACCTGCATTCTGGTCCATATGATCACATAGTTAAATCTGTATTAATTCTTTTCAAAACGGACGAGTTGGGAATGTGAAGAAGTGAGTTTTAGCAAAGCCGAACAGGTTGATTCAGGAATGTCTGGAGACCTTAAACTTCCTCATGAGAGGCTGTTACAAATATTCATGAATTGTTACTCCTTTTTACCATTGTCCATCTTATATGATCCTTGCCTAACAGTAAATCCATCCTTGCGGAGATATTTGAAACAATTTCAATTGAAATGGCACCTAATAGGGTAAGAAGATTCCATTTCCTCTCCTTAAGAAATGTTGTGAAAATTTTGAGGA